>JADJCA010000002.1:0-600000 GCA_016703425.1 Myxococcales bacterium | reverse complement strand
GGCGCGCAGTTCTCTCTGCAAGAGACTTCGAGCGAGTAGGTCGACGGTTCGGCGGGGTCGATGAACAGCGGCTTGTAGCTCTCCGAGAGGGCGCCAATCACGCTGGCCGGCAGCTCCGCCGCGCACCGGCCCTCGAAACATCCCTCGCCGGCGGCACAAACACTCGGATCGGCCGGTGAGCAAGCCTTCGCCTTCTCGTCGCCGGCCACGGGGACGAGGCAATTGCTCGTTTGACAATCGGGCGCCTTCGCCACACGCACCGTTCTGCCTTTGAGAGGCTCAGGGATGACCGATGTCCGCGGGAGCGTTTCTGGGAGCGTCTGGAGGAGGAACGGCTCGCTCTTCCCGATGCGCGCAGCCGAGTGAACGACGAGGCGACGAGCGCCGGCGGCGGCCCAGAGCGAGAAGATTTCGGCGTCGAGCGAGCCCGCCGTGCCTGCGCTACCTGCGGCTTCGTCCGAGTGCGTGTAGAGTTCACGGGTTTCCCATCGAACGATGCGGGCGTCGGTCTCCGCCGCGAGCGAACCCCCGGGGGCCTTGAGTCGCAACGCGGCCGAGCCGTTGGCCGCTTGCTCAGGCGTTGGGCTCACGAGCCGGTAGCTCTTTCCGCCCGCCGACGCGGTCCAGCCTTCTGGGGTCAGCGCGAGCGACAGCGTCGTCTCGCGCTGACCGTCGAGCTTCGCTGTGACGAAGTTTCCCGGGTAGCGCGCGGCGAAGCCGGCTTTCTCGCGAGGGCCAACGACGAGCACGTAGCGCCCTGGCTCGAGGCTTCGTTCGGGGAGAGCGGCAAGGCCCTCTTGGTCGAGGACCACGCTCTCGGCCTTGGGAAAGGAGCCGTCGCTGAAGGCTGGCCCGTAGAGGCGCACTTCTCCGACGCGCGCCATCTTGCGGTCTTCTGACGCTAGACGAAAGCCGACGCGCGCTCCCGGGTAGACGTTCATCGGAAACACGTGCCAGCGCTTCGCGCGATGGCTAAACGGTTGCCGCTCGAAGCGAACGACGTCGCCCGACTCCTGCTCGAAGACGACGCGGTCGCGGACCACGTAGTCGGGGTCCGACCCGAAACCCGACTCGCGCGCCAGGAGATCGCTCTCGGGCTCTCCGAACTGTTCGGAGTCGTCTGCGCCTTGCGGGCTGCATGCGACGGCCACGGCGGCCGTCAGCGCGAGCGAGAGGTGCAAGGGGCGCATCCTGCGGCCGTCGGTGCAAGGACGGGACCGCGCGCATGTGCGACAAAGCGCCGATGTTCCCGCGGGGCCGGATCGCCCTTGATCCAATGTCGGGGGGCCCGGGCGACGGGGGCCGGGTCGCCTCCATCGATTCAAGTGAACCGATGCACGATGAGGTAACGTGCGAAAGTGCCGCTCGCACTCGACAAGCTTCGCGCGGTGCTCGTGACCGGAAAGGGGGGCGTCGGCAAGACCACGGTGGCGGCCGCCCTGGCGCGCGCCTCCGCGCGGCGCGGGCGGCGCACGCTCTGTTTGGAGGTCATCGACGAAGTCGGAGAAGCGGCGCCCCTGGCGACGACCTTCGGACGAGCTCTGACGACGGAAGAGCCGCTGCAGGTTGCCCCCAACCTCTACGTTGCTGCTCTCTCGCCGGCGACGGGGCACAAGGCGTTCCTGCGCGAGACGTTGCCGGTGAAGATGTTGGCCGATGCCGCGATGAAGTCGCAGGCGGTGCGTCGCTTCCTCCACGCGGCGCCCACGTTTCCCGAACTTGGGGTCTTGTACAGGCTCGTCGACCTCGCGTCGGCGACCCGCGCGGGGCCGTTCGATCAAGTGATCGTCGACCTGCCCGCGACGGGGCACGCGCTGGCGCTCGTCGAGGTGCCGGAGGCAGTCCTCCGAATCGTGCCCGGCGGCACCATTGGCCAAGCGCTTCGCGCTGGCCTCGCGCTGCTGTGTGACGCCGAGAAGACCGCCGCCCTGGTCGTCACGCTGCCCGAGCCCTTGCCCGTCAGCGAAGCGCTCGAACTGGCTGAGGCGCTCGAGGCCAAACGCGTCGCCGTGGCGGGCATTATCCTCAATCGCGTGCCTGACGACCCCTTCGACGACGCCGAGTTCGAGCTCGTTCAGTCCTTCGCGACGCGCCCCCTCTTGGGCAATCGCTCCGTGCATCGTCTGCGCAAGACCCGCGACGCGCGTGAGCGAATCAAAATCTCGCGAAGGGTCATTGAGCTTAGCGAACATCCGGAAGGGGACGTGCTGGCCAAGGTCACCGACGAACTCGCCGCGGGGAAACCATGAGAGCGCCCGAGGGCTCGACGTTTCTCGCGCCACTCGTGGCCACGAAGAAAGTCCTCGTCTGCTGCGGAGCCGGCGGCGTCGGAAAGACCACGACGAGCGCCGCGCTTGGCTTTGCGGCGGGGCTCGCCGGCCGTCGCGCGCTCGTGCTCACCATCGACCCGGCGCGTCGACTCGCGGAGGCGATGGGAATCCCCGCCGGCAGCCGCGAGCCCGTTCGCGTTCCACGGGAGCGCCTCGTGGCTGCCGCCGAGACCTACCGCCCCGGCGGCACCGTGGGCGACGTCGACGCGTGGATGCTCGCGCCGGCGGTCGTCTTCGAGGAGCTCGTGCGGCGTGTCGCTCCCGATCCGGAGCGGGCTCGCGTCGTGCTCTCCAGCCGCCTCTATCGGCACCTCTCGGAGGTCGTCGCCGGCATGCAGGAGTACACCGCCGCCGAGGCGCTGTACTCGCTCTCGAGCTCGG
Source organism: Myxococcales bacterium (assembly GCA_016703425.1). NCBI lineage: Bacteria > Pseudomonadati > Myxococcota > Myxococcia > Myxococcales > Myxococcales bacterium. The sequence goes on along the minus strand of JADJCA010000002.1, from coordinate 597,289 downwards.
GGAAATACGACCTCATCGTGCTCGATACGCCTCCGTCGCGGAACGCGCTCGCGTTCCTGGAGGCGCCCCGGAAGCTCTCGATGTTCTTGGACGAGCGTGTCCTAGGGCTCTTCTTGCCCGGCGCCGAGAAGCGCGGCTTCGTCTATGGCGGCGCCGCCGCGGTGGTTCGCAACGTCTTCACACGCGTCCTCGGCGAGTCCTTCTGGGCCGAGCTTCAGGAGTTCCTCGAGCGGTTTTCCAGCATGTTCGATCCCATGCGTCAGCACGCCGGGAGCGTGCGCGAGCTGCTTCGCTCGGATCAAACGGCGTTCGTCCTCGTCTCGAGTCCCGAGCCGGGGGCGCTCCGTGAGGCGGCCTTCTTTGAGGAGAAGCTTCGGGAGCTCGAGCTGCCCTTCGAGGGGACTGTGCTCAACCGGAGCTGGGCTTATACGCGCGGGCTCGAGCATCCGAGCGCCCTCGGTGACTCCGACGTCGAACTGCGTGTCGTCGAGAAGATGCGACCACTCGCGGTGCAAGAGTTGGCGCGCGCGGAGCGCGATCGCAAGCTGCTCGGATTGTTGCGCGATCGTCAGCGCGGCAAACCCGCCGTGGCCACCCCGCATCTCACGACGGAGCTCGACGACTTGGCGGGCCTCGTCTCGCTGGCGGCGCACCTCATCGGCGAGGGCCGCGATCTCGCGTGACGGACGTGTGCGAACTCAGAACGTCGCCGACAAGCTCGCGCCGTTGACGCGCCCCGCGAGCGGCACAAGGCGCACGCTACCGACGGTCGTGCTCGTCGGCGACGTGACCACGAGGTAGACCCCGACGCCTGTGGCGACAGCGCCGACGATGCCGGTCACCGTCGAGAGCGTCGCGAGGCTCTTGCCGTCGTTGGTGCTCGCGTCGAAGGCCGCGCGGTCAAACTGCTTCTGCGCCGCGTCGGCGTCGGACTTCTTGCCCAAGGCCATGATGCCCGTCACGGCGCATGCGCCGAGCGACACCAAGCCCACGCCAGCGACGACGAAGCCGACGGTCTTCCGCGAGGCGCTGTCGCTTTGCGCGGGGGAAACCCGTTCCGGCGGTGGGGCCGCGGACGGCGGAGGCTCGACCGAGAGCGGCAGGGCGGCGTCGAGGAGCGCCGTTTCGCCGACCGCCGCGTTCAGCGTGCGGCTCGCGACGAGACCGCCCTTCCCGCTGACCTCGACGAGGTGCGGGCCGGCGCTGACGGCGACCGGTAGCGACAGCAAAAGTGGGGTCACCTTCTTGTCGAGTGACACGGTTCGATCCGGCCCCATGGCACCGAGCCGAACGGCCACCAGGGCCACCTTCGTCTCGAGCGCCTTCATTCGCTGCATGGCGATTTCGACGCGGTCCTTGCGGCCGGCCTTCTCGGCGCGCACGGAGACCTCTGCGAACACGTTGTAGGCGCCGACGAAATCGCCGTCGGTTTCTCGGCAACCCCCGATGTTCAGGGCCGTCCCGTCGCTGGCCTCCAAGGCGTAGCTTGCTTGAAAGAGCCGACACGCCGCCGCTGCGTCGCCGCGCTCCGATGCCTTCAGCGCCTCTTGGAACACGGCCGCAGCGTTCTGCGCGAAAGCGGGGGCCGCAGAAAGGGCCGCAGCAAGCGCGATCACGGAGGCCGCCATGCGGGGGCACGCCGATCGAGGACGAAGGCGCATGGCTCACATCTCCTTGGAATACACACTGGGTTTTGCCGTCGATGGCGCGCTCGTCGCAGGCTTGGTGGACGGCGGCTTCTCCGCCGTGGGTCGAACCCGAACGACGCTGCCGGGATTGGGCGTTGCGGGAGGCGCACCCGTCCGCGCAGAGAGCGGGGTCGAGGTTGGGGTCGGGGTCGGGGTCGGGGTCGGGGTGACTAGGGTCCCAGCGGACCCGTCGACATGCCTTTCCTCCGACCCTCCGGGACTCCGTCCAGAAATGTTCGAGGTCGAGGTCGAGGTCGGAGGCGCGGCCGCGCCGGATACCACCGTCGGCAAATCCGCCGCGGCAGGTCTCGCCTCGGGGATCGTGGTCGTGACGCTCATGCGCCACGCCGCGACGCCAGCTCCCGCGAACACCGCGAGGGCGACAATGGCCGCGGCGCCGGCCCGTGTCCGGTTCGTTCGGACCGTGCTCGAGACGGCCATCTGCGTCGTCGCCGCCGGTGACACCGCGTCTCGCAGCGCTGCGATCGCAGGGCTCGATAGCGGCGCCGCGGGGCTCGCGCGCCGCACGATGCTGGCCATCATTCGGGCCGAGGTTGAGGCCGAAAATGGCGCCAACGCCTGCGCCAACTCGAGCACGTTGCGGTAGCGGTCGTCGGCCTTCTTGGCGAGGCACTTGTCGACAACCGCGGCGAAGCTGACGGGAAGCTCGGGGCGCCATTCGCGGAGCGGAACGTGCGGATCGCTCGCGATCGCGATGAGCAGGTCCGACGCCGATTCAAAGCGGAACGGGAGCCTTTGCGACAAGAGTTCGTAGAGCACGACCCCGAGCGCCCAGCTGTCCGTTCGCGCGTCGACCTTCTTGGTGCTCCGCAGTTGCTCGGGGGACATGTAGCCCGGCGAGCCCATGACCGCGGTCGTCGTCGAAAGGCTCGCGCCCGAAAGCGGATCGACCGCGACCTTCGAGAGACCGAAGTCGAGGACCTTCACGACGTTGGTTCCATCGGCTTGACGCGCGAGGAAGAGATTTCCAGGCTTGATGTCCCGGTGGATGACGCCGTTCTGATGCGCCTCCGCGAGCGCGTCGCAGGCCTCGAGCACGTACCCGACGGCCTGCTCGAGGGCCATGGGCCCATCTTCGCTGAGCACGCTGTCGAGGTCTCGGCCCGACAAGAGCTCCATCACGAGGTAGGGCGAGCGTCCCGGGGGTGTCGCGACGTCCAAGACGCGCGTGACGTGGGGGCTCGAGAGGCGTGCGGCGATCTGAGCTTCGCGCGAGAAGCGTTCCACCGAATCGGGGCTGCTCGCCGAGACGAGGAACTTCACGGCGACGGGGATCTTCAGCGTGAGGTGTTCGGCCGCGTACACCTCACCCATGCCACCGCGGCCGAGCAAACGCTCGATGCGGTAACGCCCGTCGATGATCTCCCCCGGCTTCGCCGGCTGCTCCCCGCCTTCGGCCACTGCGGGATGATACGCCGGCCTTCCCGCCGGCGCGACTTTGGTCCGGAGGCCGAAATGTGCGCCGGAGTGGACAGGTCGCCCCGTTGCGACTATCCCGACCCGCCATGGACGGCGTCCGCAAGCTTATCGACATCATTCGGCATCTGGACAAGTACCTGGACTACGTCACGCAGACGTACGGCGGCTGGTCCTACGCGATCCTCGGGGCGATCATTTTCATCGAGACCGGCTTCGTCGTGATGCCGTTCTTGCCGGGCGACTCGCTCCTCTTCGCCGCCGGCGCCATCTCGATGCGCAACGAGTCGGGCCTGAACCCGCTCGTCCTCGGCGTCATCCTCACCGTTTGCGCCATCGCCGGCGACACCGTCAACTACCACGCTGGCAAGGTCGCGGGCCCCCGCGTCATGAAGAGCGAAACCTCGCGGTGGCTCAACAAGAAGCACCTCGAAGCGACCGGGAAGTTCTTCGAAAAGTACGGCGGCAAGACCATCATTTTGGCCCGCTTCGTCCCGATCGTCCGGACCTTCGCGCCCTTCGTGGCGGGCGCCGGCGCCATGAACTACAGCCGCTTCATCGTCTACAACGTCGTCGGCGCCGTGGCCTGGGTCACCTCGATGATGGGCGCAGGCATCCTCTTTGGCCAGATGGAAGTCGTGAAGAAGAACTTCGAGCTCGTCGTCATCGGCATCATCGTGCTGAGCGTCATGCCGATGGTCTACGAGGCTTACAAGGCCAAGAAGTTGAAGGACTCGCCCGCCTGACGCTCTAGCGGGCAGTCGCGCCGCCGAACGCCCCAGCGCCGCCGACCCCGGCGATTGACAGCGGCGCCGAGGGCCGCCACCATCGTATCCGCCAATCCGGATATGACGATGAATCTCGCCGAAGCCGTCGGGACCCTCACGCTCCTCGGTGACGAAAGTCGCCTGAGGCTGTGCGCGCTCCTTTGGGAGCGCGAGCTTCGCGTCACGGATTTGGTTCGCGTCACGGGGTTATCCCAGTCGCGCGTTTCGACACACCTCGCGCGCTTGCGCGAAGCCGGCTTCGTTCGCGACCGCCGCGACGGTCAGCAGTCGTTCTATGCGCTCGCCAAGGCGACCATGCCGAGCGCTGCCCAGGCCCTGCTCGACGCTACTGTCAGCTCCGACGACCCCACGTTGGAAGGCGACAAACAGCGGCTCGCCACGCTTGACGCCGAGCAGCGCGGTCAATTCCCCGACGCCTTCGCTGGCAACATGGATCGGCACTACTCGCCGGGACGAACGTGGCAGTCGCTCGCCTTCGGCATGGCCGCGCTCCTCGACCTCGGTGACGTCCTCGACGCGGGCTCCGGTGATGGTGCGGCCGCCAGTTACCTCGCGCCGCACTGCCGAACGCTCACGTGCGTCGACACCAGCGCGAAGATGATCGACGCCGCGCGGCGTAGGCTCGCCGGAAGCGCGCACGCCCGCGCCCTCGTTGCCGACGCCCAGGCGCTGCCGTTTGCTGAAGCGTCCTTCGACGCGGTGCTCTTGTTCCACACGCTCACGTACGCGGAGGCTCCGCCGCGCGTTGTGTCGGAGTGCGCGCGCGTGCTCAGACCCGGTGGACGGCTTGTCGTCCTCTCGCTCGACGAACACGAGCAGCAAGCGCTCACGGTTCCCTTCGGGGAGCGTCACGCCGGCTTCTCGCCAACGGCGCTACGCGAGCTGCTCAGAGACGCGCGCCTCCGCGTCGCAGCCTGCGACGTGGCGTCGCGCGAGGCCAAGAAGCCCCACTTTCAAGTCGTCCTCGGCATCGCCGAGAAATCACCCGCCAAGACCAAAGCCAAAGGCCGCCCATGACCGCGCAACTTCACCCCCTCGAGAAGCTCCTCACCCAGCGCATCGCCATCATCGACGGCGCCATGGGCACCACCATCCGCACCTACGGGATGAAGGAGGCGGACATTCGGGGTGCACGCTTCGCGGACGCGAAGAAGGATCTCCTCAACAACGGCGATCTCTTCTCGCTGACGCAGCCGAAGATGATCGGCGACATTCACCGCCGCTTCCTCGAAGCCGGCGCTGACATCGTCGAGACGAACACCTTCGGTGCGACGAGCATCGGTCAGAGCGAGTTCTTCGTCGACGACCCACGTGAGCACGGTGGTCGCAAGGACGCGGCGTTCTACGAGAAGATCATTGAAGACAAGTTTCTCCGCGACCTCGCGTGGGAGGTCAACGAGACCTCGGCGCGGCAGTGCCGCGAGTGGGCGGACCGCGTTGGAAGCGCCGACGGTCGCCAGCGCTTCGTCGCGGGTGCCATCGGCCCTTTGACCGTATCGCTGTCGAACTCGCCCGACGCCGACGACGCGGGCTTTCGCGTCGTGACCTTCGATCAGGTGAAGGTGGCCTACGCAGAGCAGGTGCGCGCGCTCATCAAGGGAGGCGTCGACGTGCTCCTCGTGGAGACGATCTTCGACGCGCTCAACGCGAAGGCGGCGCTCGTGGCCATCCAGGAGGTCTTCGCCAAAGATGGGACCGTGCTCCCCATCATGGTCTCCGCGGCCGTGGGGCGCGGCGGCGAGACGATGATCTCGGCGCAGACGGTCGAGGCCTTTTGGAACGCTGTGAGCCACGTGAAGCCGCTCTCCGTCGGCCTCAACTGCTCGCTCGGGCCGGACCTCATGTACCCGTTCTTGTCAGAGCTCTCGGAGCGCTCCAGCGCGGCCATCTCGTGTTACCCGAACGCCGGGCTCCCGAACCCGCTCTCGGAGACCGGCTTCGATCTCAAGCCGGCAGACATGGGACGTTTCCTTCGCGAGTTCGCCGACGGCGGCCTCATCAACATCGCCGGTGGCTGCTGCGGCAACACCCCCGCACACATTGAGGCCATCGCCAAAGCGCTCGATGGACGCCATCCGCGCGAGCTTGGCGCCGTGAGAAAGGTCCAAGCGCAAGTGCCGCCAGGACCGCTGCCGTTGCGCCTGTCGGGGTCGCAGCCGTTCACCCAGCAGCCTGGCGTCTTCATGATGATCGGCGAACGAACCAACGTTGCCGGCTCGCCGAAATTCGCGAAGCTCATCAAAGAGGGGAAGTTCGAAGAGGCCGTCGCCGTCGCGCGGCAGCAGGTTGAAAATGGCGCCAACGTCATCGATATCTGCATGGACGAAGGAATGATCGACGGCGTGAGCGCCATGACGCGCTTCCTCCTCCTTCTCGCCAGCGAGCCGGAGGTTGCCAAGGTCCCCTTCATGATCGACTCCTCCAAGTGGGAGGTGATCGAGGCCGGCCTCAAGTGCCTCCAGGGCAAAGGCATCGTCAACTCGATCTCGCTCAAAGAGGGCGAGGCGAAGTTCATCGAGCAAGCCAGGGCGATCCTCCGCTACGGCGCTGCGGTGGTGGTCATGGCCTTCGACGAGCAGGGCCAGGCGGCGACACTCGACGACAAGATTCGGATCTGTGAGCGTGCTTACCGCATCCTCGTCGACCAAGTGGGCTTCCCGCCGGAAGACATCATCTTCGACCCCAACGTCCTCACCGTCGCGACGGGCATCGACGAACACAACAACTACGCCGTCGACTTCATCGAGGCGACGCGCTGGGTGAAGCACCACCTGCCCCACGCCAAGATCAGCGGCGGCGTCTCCAACATCTCCTTCAGCTTCCGCGGCAACAACCACGTGCGCGAGGCGATGCACTCGGCCTTCCTCTACCACGCGATTGGGGCGGGGATGGACATGGGCATCGTCAACGCTGGGATGCTCGAGGTCTACGAAGAGATCGAGCCGTCGCTGCGAGACCTGGTGCTCGACGTCCTGCTGAACCGCCGCCCCGACGCGACCGAGCGCCTCGTCGACTTCGGCGAGCGATTGAAGGCCCAGAGCGCCGGCGCCACGGCCCAAGAGAAGAAGGACAAGGAAGAGGAGTGGCGCAAGGGAACCGCCTTCGAGCGGCTGTCGCACGCGCTCGTCAAAGGCATCGACACGCACATCGACGAGGACACGGAGGAAGCGCGCAAGCAGCTCGGCCGTCCGCTAGCCGTCATCGAGGGTTTGCTCATGGTGGGCATGGGCGTCGTCGGCGATCTCTTCGGTGCGGGAAAGATGTTCCTGCCGCAGGTGGTCAAGTCGGCCCGCGTGATGAAGAAGGCCGTGGCCTACCTGACGCCCTTCATGGAGGCCGAGAAGGCCGAGATGGAGCGCGCCGGTCAGGTCGTGAAGGCGCAAGGAAAGATCGTCCTCGCCACGGTGAAGGGCGATGTTCATGACATCGGCAAGAACATCGTCGGCGTCGTCTTGGCCTGCAACAACTTCGAGGTCATCGACATGGGCGTCATGGTGCCCTGCGAGAAGATCTTGGAGCGCGCCAAGCTCGAGAAGGCCGACGTCATCGGCTTGAGCGGACTCATCACGCCCTCCCTCGACGAGATGACCCACGTGGCGAAGGAGATGGAGCGCCAGGGGTTCAAGGTTCCGCTGCTGGTCGGCGGCGCCACCACAAGCCGAGCGCACACGGCCGTCAAGATCGCACCTCACTACTCAGAGCCGGTGGTGCACGTGCTCGACGCGAGCCGAGCGGTGCCCGTGACGACGAGCCTCTTGAGCGACGACGGGCGCGCGGCCTTCGTCGCGGCGACGCGTGAGGAGTACGCGATGCTTCGGCGCGCGCACGCCGCGCCGAAGAAGAGCCTCGTGTCGCTCGAGGAGGCGCGCATGATGCGGGCACCCATCGAGTGGAAGAGCGAAGACGTTCCGCGGCCTGCCGCTGTCGGCGTCACGGTCCTCGACGACTTTCCGTTGGCGACGCTCCGCGACTTCATCGACTGGACGCCGTTCTTCCACACGTGGGAGCTCAAGGGCGTCTATCCGCGGATCTTTGAGAACGAGAAGTACGGCGAACAGGCCAAGAAGCTCTTCGAAGAAGCGAACGCGCTGCTCGACGAAATCATTCAGAAGAAGCTCCTCCGCGCCCGCGCGGTCTACGGCATCTTCCCGGCCCATTCCGTCGGCGACGACGTCGCGCTGTTCACCGATGAGTCGCGCACCACGGCCCTCGAGACGTTCCACTTCTTGAGGCAGCAGACCGAGCAAGGGGAGGGGACCGACGCGAAGAAGGCGCATCGGTGCCTCGCCGACTTCGTAGCTCCCGCGTCCACGAAGCTGCCCGATCACATCGGCGCCTTCGCCGTCTCGACGGGCTTTGGCTTGAAGGAGCTGTGCGACGGCTTCCGCGCGAAACACGACGACTACAACGCCATCATGGCGGAAGCCCTCGCAGACCGGCTTGCGGAGGCCTTCGCCGAGTGCCTCCACAAGCGCGCGCGCGACGAGTGGGGCTACGGGAAAGACGAACGGCTTACGGCGCAAGAGCTCATCGCCGAGAAGTACCGAGGCATCCGCCCCGCCGCCGGCTACCCGGCCTGCCCCGATCACACGGAGAAGGGAACGCTCTGGCGGCTCCTCGACGTGGAGAGCAAAACCGGCATGACGCTCACCGAGTCCTTCGCCATGTGGCCCGGCTCGAGCGTCAGCGGCTTGTACTTCGCGCACCCCGCGGCGCGCTACTTCAGCCTCGGGAAGATCGATCGCGATCAGGTGGCCGACTACGCGAAGCGCAAGGGAATGAGCGTCGACGAAGTCGAGCGCTGGTTGGGCCCGAACTTAGGGTACTGATCGACCGCGGCCTCGCCGCGCGCGTCAACGCTTGCAGATGACGACCTTCTGGCCGTCCTTCGAAGCGGGCACTGTGAAGACGGTGCTGCCGCAGCTGCCGCCCTTCTTCAGTTGGATGCGCGCGCCCGGGCTCAGCGAATGACTCGTTGACGTGTTGCTGCCGAGCGACGTGTTGAGCGTGCTGCCGGTGGACGCAACGCAATACTCGACCTTCGTCGCGCATTCGTTCTTCACTTCGACGCTCACGCTGGTGATCGCCGCCGGCGCCGGCGTGACGGCGGGCGTCGGGGCGGCGGCGCCCTTCGCCGGGGCCGCGGGCGTCGCCTTGCCGGGCGCTGCGACGGCCACGGGCGTGGGCGTCGCCGGCGCGACGCTCGCGGTCGTCACGGGGGGCGCGAGCGCTGCCGCCGACGCGGTCGTTGCCGGATCATCCTCGGCGTCGTCGGGCGCTTCATCGACGGGCTTGAACGACACGCCTTTGGTCTGAACAGCTGTCAGCTTGATGTGCTCCAGCGTCCACGTCGTCGTCGTGCGCTTTCCGATGGTGCGGCTCTTGTACGAGTAGGCGTATTCGATGTCGCCCTCGCAGTCGTTGGGGGCGCCAGCGGCGAGCCAAGGCTTGCCCTTGATGTGAGCGACACCGGTGTTGTCTTTGCGGCGCTCCGCGACCTCGATCTTCGAGCTTGAGAAGCCCCGCACGTTCGCGCCGCACATCGCGGTGGCCGTCGCGGGGGCGCGCCGCAGCGCCTGTTCGAGGCTCTTCTTGACGATGTCGTCGGGGACCTTTCGCTGACACCCGGCGAGGGTGAACGTGACGGCGACGAGCGCGAGTCCAAGGAAAGACGGCGAGCGTTTGGGGGGAGGCGCGAACATCGTCTACCAATAAGTCATGCGACTTAGCTCTGCAATCGTCACTTATGGTGAGCGATTTCAGCATGTTGTAGAAATCGAGCTTGAGCACGGGACGGTGCCTACAAAGTGGGCTAAAAACGCCCCGTGTCCGAACCCCTTCCCATCGCCGTTCCCCACCGAGTCCGTTCCCTCGGCTTCGAGATCGTCGGCACCGGCCACTACGTGCCCGGCAAGCCCGTCTCCAACGCGGACTTGGCGCGCGTCATGGATACCTCCGACGAATGGATCTTCCAGCGTTCGGGGATCCGGCAACACGATGACGCCGGACTACGTGTTCCCCGGCTCGGGGGCGTTGCTCGCCGCAAAGCTTGGACTCGACGGCGTGCCGTCGCTCGACCTTCGACAGCAGTGCGCCGCGATGCTCTTCGGCTTGCAGCTCGTCGACGGGCTCATCAAGTCAGGGGCCGCCAAGACGATTCTCTTCGTTGGTGCGGAAGCGCACGCCGGCTTCATGCCGTGGGAAGACTGGGACGCGCTCGACGCCGACAGTCAGCGAGAAGTCACGCCTGAGGCGCGCGCGCGCGCAACAGCCCACCGCAACCTCGCTGTGCTGTTCGGCGATGGCGCTGGGGCCCTCGTGTTTCGAGCGACCGATCGTGACGCGGGTCTTTGTGGCATCGACCTTCACACCGACGGTCGCTACGCGAAGCTCCTCCACGTTCCCGGCGGAGGCTTCCGCACGAGGCCTTACTGGAAGGCCGAGATGTTCGAGGCGCAAGAGCACGTGCCGCGGATGGACGGACGCGAGCTGTTCAAGTTCGCCGTGACCCGCCTGCCCAAGTCGGCGCGCGCGTTGCTGGAGAAGACCGGCACCCGGCCCGAGTCCATCGACTGGTTCTTGGCGCACCAAGCGAACTCGCGCATCAACGATCACATCCGCGACGAGCTCGGGGTGCCTCCCGCAAAATGCCTTCGAACATCGATCGATTTGGAAATACGAGCGCCGCCACGTTGCCGATCCTCATTGATGCGATGACCCGCGGCGGCTCGCTCAAGAGGGGCGACTTGACGATGATGCTCGCCCTCGGCGCCGGCCTCCACTGGGGCTCGGCGCTCGTTCGCTGGTAGCTACTCGATCACTTCGGAACGCCGCCGCCGCATTGGTTGGGCGTTCCTCCGCCGCCGCAGACCTGCCCGTTGAAGCAGGGGCCGCAGTCGACCAAATTGCCGCATCCGTCGCCGATGGGGCCGCACTGAGCGCCGATGCCGGCGCAGGTGAGCGGGACGCAGCCGCCCGCCACGCAAGCGCCGCCGATGCACGCTTGGTTAGGCGGGCACGTGCCGCAGCTGAGAAGCTTGCCGCAGCCGTCTCCAAGGGGACCGCAGCTCACCCTCTTCGCGGCGCAGGTGGTCGGCGTGCAGCTGCCGATGCCCGATGAGCCGCACTGGTTGGTGCCCCCGCCACCGCAATATTGTGGCGGCGTGCACACGCCGCAGGAGATGACGCCACCGCAGCCGTCGCCTGCCAGGCCGCATGTGTAGCCTTGCTGCACGCAGGTCTTGGGGACGCAGCCGGCGCTGCTGCCGCCGCACTGGAAGGGTGTTCCGCCGCCGCCGCAGGTTTGACCGGCGACGTTGCAGGTTCCGCAGGAGAGCACGCCACCACAGCCGTCAGCGGCTTGGCCGCAGTTGAAGCCCTGTTGCTGACAGGTTTGCGGCGTACAGCTCCCGGACGTTTGGTTCGGCGGCGAGATGCACGTCGTCAGATCGAACATCATGTACGCGAGGACCTTCTCCTGCGGCGTGAGCGGGTCGTCGTCGCACTCGTCAGGGAACGTCTCGCCGCCGGTGTCACTGTTGGTGGTGACGTGGAAATCGCTGAAGATCACGCGACCACACTGGCTCGCAGGCGCGGTCCCCCAGGGGGTGTTGAACGCGTAGTGTTGGAGTGCGGCTTCCGGTTGGTTGTTGTAGGTCGTGAGCCACCGCTCCGCGCCAGCCGCGACCGGCACGTCCACGTCGTGGCGAGCTTCGCTGATGGCGACCCGCGGCGGGTTGGTGTTGGAGAGCGCGCCAACGATACCGAGCCACGTCGCGAACTGTTGCCCCTTGCTGCTGGTGGTGTCGACGAGGCCCGTGACGCTGTTCCAAGAGTCTTGGTTGATGCCCCACGCGGCCGTGGTGCTCCACGGATTGAGGTCGTAGAGCCACACGTAACTGTAGTGGGTCGCCAAGACGCGACCGCCCTTGTTTGCATACGCGAGGACTCGGTTCTTGCGCGTCGCGCTCTTGTTTTCTTGGTCTCCCACACAAGCAAAGATGACCGCATCGTACTTGTCGAGCTCGGCCTGGCTACCGGTCAGGGTGTCGGCGTCGGGGGCGCCGCCGCCACCACCGCCGCCGCCGCCGCCGCCGCCACCGCCGCCACCGCCCGGCGGACGAGCGCCGTTGTCGCGGTAGAGCCGAATGCGGCCCGTTTGGTTTCCACGCGAAAATTCGCTGTCAGCGACGCCCATCTTGCGGAAGACGCACTCGAGGGCGTCGACGTCTCCCGTCGAGATGGCAATGAGCGGGATGTCGCCCTCGGCCTTCGTGCGCGGGAGCCGCGTGAGGTGACCGTCGAGCGCCTGCGTCGTGCAGGACGTGACGCTTGCGATCTGCACTTGTCGCCGCCACTTGCCGAGCTGAATCACGAGCGGGATGTTGGCGCCCGATGGAACGTTCTTCAGCGTGAACTTGCCGTCGGCGCCCGTGGTCGTCGAGACGAGAGGCGCGCCGCTCGCTGTGGCACCGCACTTGTCACAGCTCACGCCGGTCGGGAATGCGGTTACGGCGCCGTTGGGGACGTACACGACAGCACCCGGAACGGGGAGGGCACCGAAGGCGGAGTTTGGACCGCCCGGAGCCCACACCGTGCCCGTCACGGTCGTCTGGACACCGCCGTCACACTTTGCGATCTGCGGACAGAGACCCGTGCACCCCGCGTCGACGACGCCTGCGTCGCCCGCACCGCACTTGCTGAAGCCGCCGCCGCCGCAGAATTGCGGCGACGTGCACGTGCCACAGGGAGCCGTGAGGCCGCCGCACCCGTCGCCCAATTGACCGCATGTCGCGCCGTAGAACGCGCACGTTCTCGGCGTGCAGGCGATGCCGCCGTCGGACAGTGTGCCGCGACAGACGTTGGGCGTCTGTAGACCGCACACTTGGCCGCCGGGGCACGTGCCACACTGCAGCAGCCCCCCACAGCCATCGGCCACGGGGCCGCAGTTCTTTCCGAGGGCTGCACACGTAGTCGGCTTGCACAGCGCGCCGCCGTCGCCAACGCCGCCATCGGGGAGCCCGGTGCCGCACTGGCTCGGGCCGGCACCGCCGCAGAACTTCGGCGCGGCGCAGTTGCCGCACTGGATGACCCCGCCGCAGCCGTCGCCTTGGGGACCGCAGCCGGCGCTCAAGTCGGCGCAGCTCTTCGGCGTGCACTGGACTCCGCCATCACCGATGCCGTCGCCGCACTTGCTTGGCCCGCCGCCACCGCAGAACCCGGTCTGGCAGGAGCCGCAATCGATGACTTGCCCGCAGCCATTGCCCTGCTGCCCGCACTCGGCCCCGATCTCGGCGCACGTCTTCGCGACGCAGCCGCCAGTCCCGGTTTCGGCGAAGGGGTTGTCGCCGTCGACCAGGCCGCCATCGCCCTCGATAACGGGATCACCGTTGCCGCTGCCGCAAGCGGCCAGCACGACCGCCGTTCCAACCGCCATCACGGCGAGGCCGAGAGGGAGCTTACTCATGCTGGGACCTTCCTTGGCAGCCCGGTCGATGCGCCGCCGGGATCAGGGACGGGCGGGGAAGGGCGGGGCGGGCTGCTCCAAGGAGGGTATCTCGAAGGGCTCGGAGGCAGGCATTTTCGGATCGCTTTCTGGGGGCAGGCGCCTTCGTGTCAGGTGACAGGTCCTGGCGGGGTGCCGCTAGCGCACCAAGGATCCACCCCGGCGCGTCGAGGAGCGCCAACCCCGCGAAAAGCCCGAGATGCGGACTCGACCAATCACCTGGTGCATCCGTGCACCACCCGGATCAGAAGTGACCCATCACCTCACTGGAACATCGCGGTGTCACCTGGATGCCACTTCACCCTCGATGGAAGCAAGACGCTGCGAGCGGAACCGCCCCGGTGGCATGTCTCTCGCAGCAGACAAGGCGATGCGCGCTCTCGTCCTGCTTGCTGCTTTGGTCGCCGTCGCCGGATGTTCCCGGCGTTCGAGCGGTCCGGTTGCGGTCAAGGGTGGCGCGGCCAAGAGCGCGGCCACGGTTGACGTGCCGGCCCCCGTGGGAGGCGTGCATGGTGCACGCAAGCTCGAAGGACTCGACGTTCCGGTCTACGTCGACGGCAAGCCCGTCGCGACGCTTCGCTTCGGCGAATTGCCTTCGTCGCTCGTGCCGCGCGGCACTGCGAGCAACCGCGAGGTTCGCTTCTATCGATTGCACGACTACCTCGCCGCCGTTGGCGTCCCGATGGCTCGGCTCCGTGCCGTCCATGTTCGTGGCAACGGATTCCGCGTGGCGAGCCTCGAGGCCGACGAGCTCGCGAAGGACCCGGACCGCTTCCTGTTCCACTTCCAAGACAAGGAGACCGGGATCGCCCGGACCTTCTGGAGCACTCAGGGCCTCAAGAACCTCTTCCGCTCCGACGAGATTCGCGAGCTGTTTGTTTTCGTCGATAAGGAGGCGCCGGTCGTCGCGAAAGAGCGCGCCTGTTACCTCGAGGCAGGCCGCTGCAGCGACAAGGTCCCCTACGCGGAGGACAAACTCGCGAAGGGCACGCGCGTCTACGTTGACGGCAAGCTCGTTGGGCAGGTGAAGCGCCGCCGTCTTGGTGACGACCTCATCGTCGGCAAGTCCCAAGATGGGCAGCCCCAATTCGCGTTGACCAAGCTCATGGCGAGCTATGGCGTCGACCTTGAGAAGGCCGCCTCCGTCGACGTCCTCCTCGGAGATGACCTGATCGGTCGGGCCACGGGCCGCGAGCTCATCGCGCGAGAGGCCGAAGCGAGGTTCGTCCTTCCGCCTCACCAGCACGGGCGTGTGAAGCTTGGTGTGCCCCCGTCCTTTCAGTCGACGGACGCCCCGGTCTCCGCAGCGGAGACGGACGTCACGGCGGTCCTCGTGCACGTCGGCACGCAACCGCGGCAGCGCTCTCTTACTCCGATTTCAGAAGCCATCTCGGCCGCGGTCTCCGCGTCCGAAGAAACCCGGCTGGCCTCGGTGGCCAGCGCTCAATGAATCCTCGAAGGGTCGGCACGCCCCCGCCGGCACTTCCCATCTGCAAGCACGCAAGCACAGGGAGAAACTCCACATGAAGAAGCGCGGAACAACACTGGCCTTTGGGATCGTGGCGGGGCTTGGATTTTCGGCCGCTACCAGCGCTCCTGTCAGCGCTCAGACGGCGCCCGCGGCTCCCGCGCAGCCGACCGTGCTCATGCCGACGGCGACCTACCTCGCGCACCGCGTGGCCAACGGGCCCGCGAACAAGCCGGTAGGGAAGAACACCGGTGCTGGCGTGATGGACGCCGACCCCGCCTTCTTGCCGTTGCCCAACGGCAACGTGCGCATCGCGGTTCTCGGAACCGTGTCGTCGGCGCAGCCGAACAACGCCGGCAGCTACATGCAGGGCGGGATCTACATCGGCGACCTCACGGCCGACAAAGGGCTCGTGACGTCGCCGGCGACGTCGATGAAGATGTTCCCGACGCTCAACGGCGAGCGCGCTTTCATGCGACCGCAGCTCAAGCTCTTCAACATGAGCAGCAAGGTCTATGGCATTGCGCTCATCGCCACCGAGGACAACGGCCGCAACAACGGCAACCCGCAAACGAGCGCCTTCGTCGTCGACGAGACCGGCGCCACCGTCACCATCGAGAACTCGACGCGGCAGAACAAGAAGGACAAGCCGACGAACATCATCACGCTCGGCGACATGCAAGACGACCAGCAGTGGGGACCGCACAGCGCTTGTGATTTGGGCGCCACCCCGACCGGTGGCGCGAAGTTCTTGATTGGCATGCAGCGCAACAACAACGACGCCTTTGCGGCGCAGGTTGTCGTGGAGCCCGGTGCCGCTGGCGGAGTCAACGTGACGGTCCCGTACATCAAGGAGCTCGTGCAAGACGCCACGCACAATCGCGCCAAGGTGACCTGCCCGGCGCCCGGCTCGACGTCGGCCTACCTCGTGAGCGTCGACGGAAACAACCAGCCGTCCGACGCGATTCGCATGGTCGAGTTCAACGCCAACACCGGTGAGCAGATTCAGAGCAAGCTCATCGCCGAGAAGTCGAAGGTCAACAACAAGACCATTCATACAGTGCAGCCGTCGGGCGCCGTCCTCCTCGGCAACGGCCTCGCGGCGGTCGGCTACCAAGAGAGCGAGAAGGCCGGCAAGAACAACGGCGGCAACGGTCACACCGGTGGCGCCAACCAGTCCATCATGGCCATCATCAAGCTGTCGGACTTGTCGGTCGTGAACAAGATCCGCACGGTGGCTCCCTACCAACGCCACGCCTTCAGCTTTGCGACGACTTTCGGTCCTGGCGCAGGGCAGCCGGCCATCGGTGTGATGGGCGGGTCCTCCACGGGAACCGGCGACGGCAAGCTGCAGATCGTCAGCGTCGACGGCGTGGGCAAGCCGACGGTCGACCCGGCCATGCTCTTTCAAGTCTCGAAGTTCGCCGACGTTGCGAACCTCCCGGCTCGCGGCAAGCGCAACCCGAACAACCAAGGTGCAGGCTTCCTGAACGGTATCGGTGGCGTGCCCAACCCCGGCTACGGCAAGGGTGCCGCGGGCTTCATGCCCGAGGTGAAGACGTTTTTCTTGTCGGCGCTCCCGGGCTACGCGGAGCTCCCTGCGGCGAACCGCGAGAGCCTATGGGTCTCGCTCGTGCCGGCGACGTGGGACCCCAAGGTGACGCCGGTCCCCGGGCCTGCCACGGAGAACGTTCAACCGGGCCCGCTGCCGGTCGTCAACGCGCCCGCGCCGCAGGTCCAAGGCGGAGTCGACGCCTTCGGAAATCCGGTACCCGGCGGCCCCGGCGGGACCGTCACCGGTGACTACGGTGGCGCGGACCTCAGCAGCGGCGGCTGCTCTTCTTCGCCTCGGAAAGCCTCGTCGGCCATCGGCGCCACGCTGCTCGGCCTCGGGCTGGTGGCGGGCCTGCGTCGCCGGCGCAGCAGCAGCAAGAGGGCGCAATGATGCGAGGCACAGCGCTCCTCGTTCTGGCGATCGGCGCGGGGGCCCTCGCGGCCTGCTCGTCGCCGACGACCCTGGACGGCTACGACGGTGCAGGCGCTGGCGGACCGGCGGCCTCGCCTGGCGCTCCCGCAAGCCCGGCGCCGGGCGCGGGTGCCACGACGGCTGGTGCGCAAAGCACCACGAACCCAGGTACGGGCGCGGCTCAACCGGTTCCCGCGACGGGGCCCGGAAGCTTGGCCTCTCCGGCCCGGCAGAACTTCATCAGCAAGGTCTTCCCCGCCATCGGCGCGTGCGTAACGTGCCATGCAACGGGAAACCTCGGGGCGCCGAAGTTCTTAGGGGCCGACGCCGCCAGCTCCTACGCGGGTCTCGATGGCCGCGGTCTCATCGTGACCAACAGCCTCTTCGTCACGAAGGGTTCGCACGCCGGCGGGGGTGCGCCGGCCTTGGACGCGAACCAACTCACGCTCGTGAACCAGTGGCTCGCGATGGAGGCTCAGGAGCGCGTCGGCCAAGCGGCGCCGGTCAACATCCTCGAGAAGATGGGCGGGTGCCTCGACCAAGCGCTCTTCGACGCCATTCAGTTCGGTCAGCTTCGCACCCAGCAGCGCAACAACGAGGACGAAAACAACTGCACCGGGTGTAACAACGCGCCCTGTCGAACGTGCCACCTCGGCGGCGACGGCAACTTCTACATGGCGGTGGGCAGCGCGCTCGACACGAACACCTTCGTCGAGACCAAGAAGACGAAGTTCATCGTCAAGTACTTGGGCTTGAACGGCACGACGCCGATCGCCTCGAACGCCATCACGCTCAAGGGACAGGCGACGGCAACGGACCGGCCCTACAGCCACCCGATGTACACCATCAACACCGAGATGCAGCAGCGCATCGACGCATTTGTGAATGCGGCGATTACGAAGTATCAAAACAAGCTGTGCGGTCAGTAAAGTTCGTTCGCGTGCTCTTCTCGCTGGTGGCCCTCCTGGGCTGTTCCAGCGAGGAGACGCTCGGTCCGCCCGGTTCCGTGTCTGCGCCGCCACCTGCAGACGGTGGCGCCGCGCCCACCGGACCTGCCTCTCCCGCGACAGGGCAAACGGCCGTCGGGACACGGAAGTGTACCGACTGTCATGGCGCCAACATGGCCGGCTCGGCGGCCAAGCTCGGCGGGCAACCCGCGGGCATCGACCTCTACGCCCCGAACCTGACACCGGACCCAGAGACGGGCATTGGCTCGTGGACCGACTCTCAGCTTCGCTACGCCATTCGTGAGGGCATCGACAAGGACGGACTCAAGCTCTGCCCTCAGATGCAGCACTACCTCACGATGCCCGAAGACGAGGTCGCCTCGATCATCGCTTACCTCCGCTCGCTTCCACCGGTAAAAAACGCGGTTCGTGAGAGTGTTTGTCCGCCGTTGAAGCGTTAGCCGCGGAGGCCGTCTAACGCGTGGGCGCAGCCTCATTCAGCCAACCCGGGCTTCGCGCACATTGGGCGCGGAGCGCGGTCGCGCTTGCCGAACGCGCCCATTCGCCCCATTCTTTCTGTCTCCCCCGCGCGGCGCCGTCGCGCAAAAAGGAAAGGACCCCCTCGATGCGCATGCGCAAGGTCTTCGTCACCCTCCTCGCCCTTGGAACGTTTGCTGTCGCGGCTGTCGCGAGCGCCGAACACGAGGACAAGGTCGACGTGGTCGCCGGCAAGGGGGAGATCGTCGCGACGGCCAAGGGGAACTGGCACATCAACGAGAAGTACCCGTGGAAGGCGACCGTCGGCGCCGTGGTGATCAAAGGCGAAGACAAAGTGAAGCTCACGCCTACGAACGCGAAGATCCTTGGCGTCCCCGCCGGAGAGGCCGAGGTGAGCGTGGGAATCTGCTCGACCAAGGACGGCCAGTGCATCTTCACCAAGCGCAAGGTGACGGTCGGTGGCTGAGGCGACGCGGTAGCGAACGACACGACGTGCGGCGGGGGTGACGCCGCTGCGCATGAAACGTACAATCGCGGGCCTTCGTGCTCCGCCTTCGCCTGCAGCGCGCACTGCCCTTTGTGGCGTCACCGCCGGTGCTCGGCGCGTTGACGATGCTGCTCCTCGCGAGTCTTGCGGCAAAGGAACCCGTCGTCGCCGAGCACGATGCGGCGCTTGGCGCGCAGGCCGAAGCCATCGCGCGCATCGTCCAGCAGCAGTTCGCCGGAGAGATCAGGCGCGTGATGGTGGCGATCGTGGCGGCGGCCGCGTGCATCGGTCTCGTGCTCGGCGGCGCCGCCGGCGTGCTCGTCGATGTTCACGACGCGATGCTCGAGCGCTCTGGCGTGGGCCGCCGTGGCGGACCGCGTTGGCGCCTCGCGCGGGCCTTGGCGATCACCTTGGCGCTCGAGGCGTGGTTTCTCTTCGAGGCCATGGCGCGAAGGCCGCAGCTCTACGCAGACCGCTTCTATGCGCACGGAGGAATTTGGCGCACGACGCAGGTGCTGGTCACCGACGTCTTCGGTCCCTTCCTGATCGCGTCCCTCGGCGCCGCGCTCTTCGTCGCCTACGGTCTGGGCCTTCCGCGCGCGTGGCCTCGCTATCGAGTCGTGTTGCGGCAAGCGCTTGGTCGCGGGACGCACGCGCTCGGCCTCCTCGCGGCGCTCCTTTCGATGCACGCAGCGCCGCCAGCGCCGGCGCCAACGCCGGCGCCAGCACCAACGGCAGCGCCAAGAGACCGCGCCTTGGCGATGCGCGAGGCTCGGCCGATGAACGTGCTCATTCTCGCGGCCGACTCGCTTCGCGCCGACCGCCTGAACGCGCGCACGATGCCGAAGACCGACGCCTTCGCCGCGCGAGGCGCTCGCTTTGAGCGCGCCTACGTCTCGCTGCCTCGCACGTTTCCTTCGTGGGTCACGCTGCTCACGGGGCGTTACGCGCACCACCACGGCATCACCACGATGTTTCCGACCTGGCGAGAGCGCGCTCGGGACTTCGACGCCCTGCCCGCCAATCTTGCGAAGGCCGGCTATCGCACCGCCGTCGTGAGCGACTACGCCGGAGACATCTTTAGTCGCATCGACCTAGGCTTTGGCGAGGTCGCCACGCCCACCTTCGATTTCGCGGAGCTCATTCGGCAGCGGGCTCTCGAGCGGCAGACGCCGCTCTTGCCGTTCTTGGATACGGCGCTCGGTCGCGCGGCGTTCCCAACGATCCGCGAGTTTCAGACAGCCGCTGACCCGCGTGTGGTGGCTGACGAGGCGAGGGCCGTGCTCCGCGGGAGAGAGCCGTTCTTCGCGACCGTGTTCCTCTCGGCGGCCCACTTCCCGTATGCCGCGGCGAGCCCCTACTACAAGCGCTTCACCGACCCGGCCTACCGAGGCCGGTTCAAGTATCACAAGCCGGTGGGCCTCGCCGGAGAGGCCGAGCTCGACGCCGACGACGTCCGGCAGGTGCGGGCGCTCTATGACGGTGCGGTGCTCTCCGTCGACGACGCCTTCGCTCAAATCCTGCGCGAGCTCGAAGACCGCGGTCTCGCGGAGCGCACGATCGTTGTCGTCACCGCCGATCACGGCGAAACGCTCTTCGAGCACGGTCGCTGGCACGGACACGGCGACCACCTCTTCGGCGACGAGGGCGTTCACGTGCCGCTCGTCATGGTAGACCCGCGCGCGAACAAGGGTGTGCGCGCCCGGCAAGTCGTTCGCGACGTCGACCTTGCCGCGACCCTCTACGAACTGACGGGCACGCGCGCCGCAGGCGAGCTCGACGGCCGCTCGCTCGCGCCGCTCCTCGCGGGTGCGACGCTCGAGCCCAAGGTAGCCGTGGCCGAGTCGGAGCTTTGGATGGGCGACACGCCGGGCATTCCCGCGGCGCTCCGCATGCCCGTTCCGCCGGTCACCCGGCTCCTCTCGCTCGACACCGAGCACCACAGCGAGATCGTGCTCCGTGAGGACGCGCGCGCGCTCACCACCATGGCTCGCCATCGGATGGCGCGCGACGAGCGCTGGAAGCTCCTCTACATCCCGACCCGCGAGGGCGTCGTCTTTCGGCTGTTTGATACGGAGAACGACCCGGCCGAGCTCGTCGATATCGCCGCGAAACACCCCGCCGAGGTCGCGCGCCTCAAAGGCGAGCTCTTTCGCGCGACCCTGATGGACAAGCGGCTCGAGCAGCGCGGCGACTACCTCTTGCCACGCGAGTGAGTTGCCGCCGACGCTCGAGTGCGCCTGAACGACCGGGTCAGGCCGCCCGCATCTCCTGCACAAACATCACGACGATGAGCACCAGGCCCAACATGCCCTGAGCCAAAGCCAAGGCCGCACCAGCAGGACCGACGAACGACGAGGCGTAGACGAAGCTCGCGCAAGCGACGACGACGACGGCTCGGGCAAATTGCCTGAGGAGGCCCGGTGTCGGTCCGCGCGCGGCCGCCGTGACCTCGCGCAGGAAGAGGCGCGTCAGGATGATGAAGATCGTCATCGACAGGAAGCCGAGGCCGTCGAGATCGCGGCTCGAGAGGAAGAGGTCGTAGGCGCCGTGCAGGGCCGTGACCGTCAAGAGCGTGCGCGAGAACGTCGGCGCGTCTCCTCTTTGATCGCGAAGCGCATCGAAGGCTGCGAGGGCCAAGAGGCCGCTCAGCGCCATGTGGAGAAAATTCGCCGTCAGAAAGCGCGACAGTCCCGTCGTGAGGCCGCCGTGCTGGAGGTATTGCACGTTCTCTTCCGTGGCGAAGCCGAGGCCCACGAGCGCCCCGCAGGCGAGCACCTCGAGTCGATTGCCGCGCGCACGCAAGATCGGAAGCAGCGGCAGAAATAGGAGCAGCTTGCAGAGTTCTTCGCGGAGTCCGACCCCGACGGTGAAGAAGATGAAGTCGCTCACGAGCTCGCCACGCTCACGAAAGCCCAACAAGCTCTCTTCGAGACCCACCACGACCAACGTCGGCAGGACGCTCACGATGCCCAGGACAAACGCGGCCAAGAAGAGCGGGAGCCGCGACGAGAGCTGCTCACGGACGCGGCCGAGGCGAAGGAGGAAGAGGAGCCACATCGCGCCCGAGATGGCGGCCATGGCGAGCGCTGCCGGGGGGCGGCGTTCGAGGGCGATCTCGACGATGGCGCGCACGGCGCCGCGCACGTCTTTGGTCCTGACGGCGTAGCCGTAGCGCAGCGCCGGCGGCATGTGCGGCGCGACGGCGGGGTTCTTCATGCGCTCGCCGATCTCATCCCAGAGCTCGGCCATCACGAGGATGCGCATCGCGAGCCGAAAGTCGTCCGCGCGTTCAGGGAAGTGAAGCCCCTCGCGTTCGAGGCGCGTGGCCGCCTCGATGAGGCGACCATTGCGCCGCGCCTCGTTGCCCAGCAAGTGATTGGCGAAGGGGGTCGGCGGCTCCCGCGCGGCCAGCGCGACGACCCGTTGACGAAGCGTTTCAGGGACCTGCTTCTGCAGGGCGGCTCGCCAAAAGAGCCCCATGAGCTGCACGTCCTCCGTGAGGTCGATGCGTGAGAAGAGGCCGTCGATCTCAACCTCCGCGACGAGGAAGGCGTCGTTGCTGCGGAGTGTGGGGCCGCTCTCCGTGAGGACCCGCTGGTGATGATGATTGTCGAGGAAGGCCAAGAGGAGCGGTACCGTCACGCCTTCCGACAGCGAGGTCCACAGGAGGCGTTCGGCGCCGCCGAGGTTGCCCTTCTGCTGCAAGGCCTCGGCGCGGGCTAGAGCGCTCGTGTCGTGGCGGCCAGGCCTCTCGAGCCAGAGCGTTGCGAGGACCGTGACGAGGAGCGCCACGACGATCTGCACCGTGAGCGCGCGGCGCCCGGCTCGCCAAAGGCTTGAAGCCAGCAGTCGTCCAACGGGGATCGCCATTCGCTGCGTAAGGCTAGAACGGATTTCACCACGGCCCGACGCCGAAATCGCGCCTGACTTGGCCTACGGCAGGCTCTTGCAGCAGCGGAAACCGAGGTGGTAGTTGACGTGAAACGCGTTCTCGATGGGCTCTACGTGCCAGCGCGGATCGTAGTTGCAGTGATCGGGGTACGTGTCGTGTCTCGCATCTTTGGGGTGCGGGCGATCGTGTTGCCTCGCCACGTCGACGTAGAAGAACGCGCTCCCCTTGAGCTGCGTGACGGTGCCCGATGCTGAGGTCGGATCGCTGTGCCCCGCCTTGCGGGTCATCATCTCGGCCACGTTGCCGTGCTGATCGAACACGCCGAAGCGCGAGCGACAGCGAGGAAAGCTGCCCACTGGCTCTGTCTCGGTGGCGCACGTGGCCCATGCCGTCTGCGCGGTCCGCACGAGGCAGGTCCACTCGGGGCCGCCGTCCTTGTAGTCGTGAGGCTTCTGCGTATTGCACGCATCGAGATCGAGGTCGTTGCCGTAGGCATAGACGGTCGGGGGCCCGCCGGCGGGATCGCCGCCGCACGCGAGGTTCCACTCATCCTGTGCGCAGAGGCGCTTGCCCTGGGCCGCGCAGATCTTCACAGCTTGCGACGGCGAACCCCAGACCATTGGTAGCTCGCAAGGCCGGTTGGGAAACTCGAACGTGTCGATGCAGAAGGCACCCTTTTGGGGGTCGCCGCCGCGCCAGACGGGAACCATGTTCTCTGCGCCGCAGCGCGCCCGCTGCTCGGGCGTCTGAATCACGACGCCGCTCTTCCGAAGATTCGCCTCGCACGCGCGCTTGCCGATCTCATGCCTGGCGCGCGCCTTGTTGCCTTGGTTGAAGCGCCCCGGGGTCGGTTCGAAGACCCACTTCAAGAAGGGACCCGGGAGGCCCGGCGAACCGTCGGGCTTTGGAGGGAGCGTCATCAGCGAGGCGAGCTCTTCCGGTGCCATACGGTGTAGGTCCATCGGGTCATCCGGCTCCACGCTCGGCGCGGCTGCGTCGCTCGGGGTGGCGTTGGTGGCGTTGGCATCGCCAGCGCGGGCGTCGGGCGCTCCGACGGCAGGGGACTTGGCCTCCGGTGTTGATGCGGCCGGTGGTGCTGAGGGCATCGGCTGGGCGCAGGCTCCGCTCGCGGCGGCGCTCGCGAGCGAAAAGAAGACCGCGGTAGCGAGGCGCCGTGACACGGTGGAACGCTACCTCCCCGTACTGCGGGAGACAAAAAGCCAGACGGAGGGCGTACAAAAAGCCGAAGGGACCGAGGCGGAAGGCCCCGGTCCCCTTGGATCGGCTGCACGTCGGTCAGCCGCGTCGGCCTCGACCACCGCCGCGATCGCCGCGGTCGCCGCCGCCGCCGCCGCCGCCGCCCCCGCGATCGCCGCGGTCACCACCGCGGAAGCCGCCACCACCGCCGCCGCCGCCGCCGCCATAGGAGCGGCCACCGCCACCGCCGCCGCCGCCGCCACCTGTGCGCTCGCGCGCTTCGTTGACCTTGAGGGGGCGGCCGAGGAACATCTTGCCGTCCATTGCCTCGGTTGCCGCGCGACCTTGATCCGCGGTGGCAAACTCGACGAATCCGAAACCGCGGGAGCGCCCAAGCTCGCGGTCCATCACGACGGTCGCGCTCACGACCTCGCCGAATTCACGGAAGGCGTCGCCGAGCTCAGCGCTCGTCATGTCATAGGAGAGATTTCCGACATAGAGACGGGTGGCCATTGGTCAATCGTTCCCGCACCCCTCAGCTAACCCTCGAGCGAACGCGTGGTGCAACACATCCACCTGAGCGAGCCTCCGCACCGGAGCGGAGGCGATCGGACGACAGCCACGCGGGACCCGAAGACTGCAGGGAGCGAAACCGACGACGGACTAGGTGAAGCTACCATGAGCGAACACGCTCGCAAGGAGGGGGCCCAAGTGCTCGAAATGATGAGCCGTGAGCACCACTCCAAACGCGTTCACGCGGCGCCACACCGCGGTATAAGGGGCGCCATGTTCGCCTTGAAAAACCGCTGGATTGCGGCCCTCCTGTTGGGTCTCCTCGCGTGCGCGCCTGCGGCCGGAATCAAGGCAGGGTCGGAGCCAAAGCCCTCGAAGCCGGTCGCCGCGGGACCGACGGCGACGGAGCTAGCGGCGGCCATTCCGGCGGCATTTCCGCACAAGCGCGCCGTGACCGCCGAGAGCCCGCGCGGCATGGTCGTGACCGACGCCAAGCTTGCTACCGACGTCGGCGCCCGCGTGCTCGGCGTCGGCGGCAACGCAGCGGACGCCGCCGTCGCCACAGCCTTCGCGCTCGCGGTGGTCTTTCCCACGGCGGGAAATCTCGGCGGCGGCGGCTTCGCCGTCGCTCGAATGGGTGGCCCAGAGAGGGCCTCGACATCGGCCGATCTTTGGGCCCTCGACTTTCGAGAGACCGCGTCGGAGCTCGCGACGCCGACCATGTATGGCGAAAACGCTGGCGGCTTCGCGGCGCCCTCTCGGCTTGGGCACCGGGCGGCCGGCGTCCCGGGTAGCGTGGCGGGGCTCGTGGCGCTCCACCAGAAGCTTGGTTCGATGAAGTGGTCGGAGCTGGTGGCGCCTTCTGTTCGACTCGCCGAAGAGGGGTTCGTCGTCGACGAAGACTTCGCGAAGTCGATCTCGTTCGTCGCCGAGCGTCTGGCGAAATTTCCTGCCTCGGCGAAGCTCTTCTTGCCCGATGGTGCACCGCCTAAGGTCGGCTCGACGTTTAAGAACCCGGACCTCGCGGCGGTTCTGAAGCGCATTCAAGAATTCGGTCACAAGGGCTTCTACGAAGGCGCAACGGCTGACCTCCTCGTCAAGGAGATGGCTCGCGGCAACGCGCCCATGACGGCGGGCGATCTACGCCGCTACGAGGCCAAGTGGCGCGCCCCCATGTCGTTTTCGTACCGCGGCCATCGCGTCGTCTCGATGCCTCCGCCTTCGTCGGGCGGACTCACGCTTGCGATGATGGCGGCGATCCTCGAGCCGTACCCGTTGCCGACGCTGCCGTGGCGTTCGCCGCGTGAGATTCACCTCATGGCGGAGGCGTCACGTCGCGCCTTCTTCGCCCGCAACGCGCGGCTCGGCGATCCCGACTTCGTCAAGAACCCCATTGAAGAACTGCGCTCGAAGGCGTGGGCCGATGCCCAGCGTGCCACCATTTCGGAGACCAAGAGCACGCCGTCGGAGTCGCTCGGCATGCGCGAGAAGGCCAGCGGCGGCGCCGGGCCTCACACGACGCACTTCTCCGTCGTTGATGGCAAGGGCGGCGTCGTGGCGCTGACGACGACGGTCAACTGGTGGTTCGGCAACGCCGTGACCGTGGAGGGCGCCGGCTTCGTGCTCAACAATGAGATGGACGACTTCGCGGTCATTCCCGGGACGGCCAACACGTTTGGCCTCGTGCAAGGTGAGCCCAACGCCATCGCGCCGGGCAAGCGGATGCTCTCGTCGATGGCGCCCACGCTCGTCTTCGAACCGGACGGGCAGTTGAAGCTCGTCCTCGGCGGCGCCGGCGGGCCGACGATCATCTCGGCGGTCATGCAGGTGATGACGAGCGTCGTCGATCACAACGTCGATATCGCCTTCGCACAAGCGGCACCACGGTTTCATCACCAGGGGCTCCCCGACCTGCTCACCATCGAAAAAGACGGCCTGTCGGCCGAGTCCAGGGCTGCGCTCCTGTCGCTCGGCCACCAGTTCAAGGAGCGCGACCACATCGCCGACGCGCCTTCGATCGCGTGGAACGGTCGGGCTTGGGTTGGCGCTGCGGAGCCGCGCCGGAACGGCGCCTTGGCGCTGGCGCCTCGCCCGTGACGCTGCCGGTCCGAGCTATTTTGGCGGCGCGCCGCCGGCCGGGAGTTCGGTTGTGCAGCCGAAGATGACGTCCATCTTGCCGCCGCGGTCGGCCTCGAGCGTCTTGCACATGGCGGGGCAGAAGAGAATCTTCGTGGGCGCCGTGACGCTGTCGTAGCGCCAGCCCTTGCCGTCGGAGCAGTCACCGCTGTAGAGCAACGTCGACGCGGCACCGCCGGAAGGCGTGTAGTTTACATTGACCGCGTTGACGTCGAGGGCCTGGCCCGCCGGCGGAGGCGGCAGCGCAAACTCGCAGCCGAGGGCCGACGCACCGATCTGACCGAGCGCCGCCTCGAGATCGCTCTCGACTTGGCTGGGCGAGGCGGCGCTTACTTGGATCGCCGTCGTGCCTCCGCCGGAGGCGATGGTCTGCATGTTCTGGACGGTGCCGATGCCGACGACGTAAGTGGCGATACCCAAGGCCGCCGCTGCCGCCGCTGCGTCATGGACGGCGTCGAGCGTGTTGTCGGTGCAGCCCGTCGGGGCGCCATCGGTCACGAGCACGACGGAGACCCTCTCGTGGGCCCCGACCTTGGCCTTGATGGCCTTGGCGTGCGCGATGGCGCCTTGGAGCGCTGGCAAGGTTGGCGTTCCCGTGAACGGCTTGGTGGCGTTGATGGCCTGCGAGAAGGCCGTCGCGTTCGGTAGCGAGGTCATGGCGACGTCGGGCTTCGCGTAGGAGCTCGCGCTGCAGGTGGTGAGCGAATCGAGCGTGTCGTCGCGGCCGAAAAACGCGAGCGAGGCCCGGAGCCCGGCGGAGCTCGAGGAGGCGAAGAACCCGGTTAGCCCGGCCTTGCACGCGTCCCAAACGCTCATGCCGCCCGCACCGCCGATGGTGAAGCCCATGCTGAAGGAGCGGTCGTACATGAAGACGAGGTGAGCCGGCGGTCGTGTGGCGCCCGCGGCGGCCGTCGCGCAGGCAGACCCCGCCGTGACGGCGCCTACGGTGCCGGGGGCGTTGCCGGGAGCACCGCCGTCTTCGAAGGCGATGGGGCCGCCGGGGGCGGCGCTTGGCTTCGTGGACCCGAGGTTGCGCGCATCACCGGCGCTGCAAGCAAGGGCGGTGAGCGCGCCAAGCGCGCTGATGCAGACGATGCGAGCGGGGCCGGCCGTCAATGTGGGGCTTTCCTAGCAGCGGGGCTCAAACCGTCCACCGCGCGCCGGCGGAGAGGCGGTTTACGCCCCGCTGGCTCGCCAGGGATCAACGTCGGCGAGCGCGCCCCAGTCGCATGAGGGCTTGTCCAACGCGTTTGCGAGGCGGTCCAAATACGCGTCGCGAGGGAGCGAAACGCAGCCCAGCGACGTCAGATGCTCGTTCGGCACCTGCACATCGAAGAGCTCCGCTCCTGCCGCCGTGAGTCGCGCGACGAGATGCGCGAAGGCGACCTTCGAGGCATCGGTGCAGAGGTGGAACATGGATTCGCCGGCGAACAGACCGCCGATCGAGAGGCCGTAGATGCCGCCCACCAGCTCCCGCGATTCTCCGCCTTCGAGCCAGACCTCGACGCTGTGGGCCCAGCCCATCTCGTGCAGCTTCACGTATCCACGAAAGAGCGGCGGCGTGATCCACGTGCCTTCTGGCCGCGTCTCGGCGGACAAGCGCATAACCTCTTGAAAGGCAGCGTCCACCGTGACGACGAATGGTCTTCGCCCGAGGACGCGTCGCCGCAAGGTGCGGACGAGGCTCCGCGAGAAGTGCGCCCGCTCGAGCGGGAAGATCGCGCGAGGGTCGGGTGAGAACCAGCCCACGAGGCGACCGTTCGGCCATGGGAAGATGCCCGAGCGATACGCCAAGAGGAGCGTCGACGGGCTGAAGTCCCCGCCGACGGCCGCCACGTCTTCGTCGCCCAAGTCGCGAGGCGACGGAAACTCGACGCGCGCTGGCGGTGGCTCGAGGGGAGGGAACGGAACGGCCAAAGGAGCGGGCTTACGATAGCCGGATAGGCCCCCGTTGCAGAGGCCTTCCCTCCGGACTAAACCTTCGCGGGCGATGCTGAACCATGGATCGGCCGACGGTTTGCGCACGCTCGTCCTCGCGGACCTTCACCTGACGCGTCACACGCCCAAGGCCGTCGCCGAGGATCTCGTGCGCCTCGTTGAGGCCCATCGCGGGACGCGGATCGTCTTCGCGGGAGACCTCTTCGACCTCTCCGCCGAGTCGGCCCACGTCTCACGTGATCACGGCATCGAAGAGGGCCTGCGCCGCTACCCGGCCGTTGCTCGCGCCTTCTCCGAGCACGTCGACAAGAGCGGCGAGCTCTGGCTCGTGTCCGGCAATCACGATCGCGAGGTCGGTGGCGGCGCCGCTGATCTCGCCTCCGCGTTGCAGCTCACCGGCGACGCGCGCGCGCGTGTGAAGACGACGCCGTGGTTCTTTCGCCTTGGAGCCCTCCACGTTGAGCACGGCCACCTCTACGATCCGGACAACGCGCCGGCGCACCCCCTGGCGTCGGCACCGACGAGTCTTGGCGTCCACTTCGTGGAGCAGTTCATCGCGCCTACGGGAGCCTTCGCTTACTTGAACGTGAACGACGGCACGCCGCTCAAGCTCTTTCTGTCTTCCTTTTCCTGGTACGGCCGCCGCGCTCCCTACGTGATCTACCGGTTCTTCTACTCGGCGCTGACCGCGCTCTTCTCGAGCGGTCCCTTCTTCAAGGACGAACGTGCGCGGGCGCGACTCGCCGACGAACGGATGAAGACGTTCGCCGCCGACCAGGGCGTCGCCCTCGACGTCGCGCGCGGCGTGCTCGCGGGCCGCGCGCGGCCGACGCTCGACAGCATGGCGCACACCTTCGCGCGTCTCTACCTCGACCGCGTCTTTTCAACGCTTGGCATCGGCGCCGGCGCCGCGGCGCTCGCGCTCGGCCGCCAAGTGGAGGGCGGTGCGATGCTCTCCATGGGGGTCGCCATGATGGCGGCCAGCTGGGCCATCGGACACGATCGCTACGCGGGGACGGTCGCCGAGCGCCTTGAGCGAGGGGCTCGCTCCGTCGCCGACGAAGCGGGCGCCCGGCTCGTGGTCTTCGGGCACACGCATCGAGAGGCCACCTTTGAGCGTTACGCCAACACCGGCAGCTTTGCGTTTCCGCGCGGTGCGCCGGGGCGTCCGTTCTTGGAGATCGAAGGCGCGCTCGACCGCCCGCGCGCGCTTCGTCGCTACTGGACGAGCGACGCACCGCGCTGATCCTCTGGTGCGCGGTCAATCGACCAGACCAAAAAACTTCGCCGCATAATACGGGCCGTAGATGCCGGTGCTGTTGGTCCAGTCTTGGCCGCCTTGCTGATCGCTCGCCATCTTCACGCTCGGCTCCGGATCCCAACCGCCCTGATCGTTGCCGCCACCGGGATCGACGGGGGTGCCGTGCCCCGCGCCCTTCATGAGCACCGTCACGAGCGATGGAGCGCTCGGAGACCCATAGGTCACTAGTTCGTGACCCTTGAGAGCGCTCTTCATGGCTGTCGAAGAGGGCACGCCCGACGCGCCGAGCCACTGCTGCGTGAGGTCTGCCATGTTCTCGGGGGTGACGGCGCCGTCGGCGTCGCCTTGAAAGACCAGGAGCCGCGGCTTTCGCGCCGCCGCGTCATTCCAGACCGTCGGGTAGGCCTTCTTAACGAGCGCTGCGTCGTGGTTGCCCGGAAAGGTCCACCCTTGGCCCTTCCGCCCGAGGGCGGCGCACTGCACGGAACATCCGTAGGCGCCTCCCGCGAAGGTCGCGCCGGCGGCGAACAGGTCGGGGTAGGTGGCGAGCATCACGACAGTCATGTACGCGCCCGCCGAGAGCCCGTTCACGAAGACCCGCGCCGGGTCGATGCCGTGGCGCAGGATGGCGTCTTTGGTCATTTGCGCGAGCGCCTGCGGCTCGAGATCGCTCCGGCCGATGCCCGACGTTCCAAAATACGAGTACCAGCTAAAGGCCTGGGTCCCCTTGTCGGGGAAGAGCACGTAGAAGTTGAAGCGCTCCGCCAGGACGGCCCACTGCGATGTGGGCTTGAAGCCCCAGGCGCGCTCGTCGCCGCCTTTGTCACCGCCGCCCTCGACGCCTTGCGTGTACCCGTGCATGGCGATGACGAGACCCGGCCGCTTGTCCTGCGCGCCTTGTCTATGGCGCAACGACGGCGTGCATTCGACGTAGCCGAGGGTCCCGTAGCGTTTCGTTCCTTTGGTGCACGCGGCCTCGTGACGATCGGCGGTGCTACCCGCCGATGACGTTCCGTTGCCGGCGCCTCCGAGCAGCGTCGCGTTAGCCGCGGGGCCGTCGGCGTCGCTGCACGCGAAGCTGAAAGACACGAGCATCACAGCCCCGCACACGCCAGCTCTGCCCATGAGGGCCGCTCAGCACGGTTCGTGCCGTGCCCCAAGATCGGTGAAATGAGCCCCCTTCCGGCGCTGTGCGACGTGCGCGTCGCGGCCCGTGGCTCTCTCGATCGTGACGCCGGTGACGCGGCTCGTGACGGCGTGGGTCGGCTTGGTACACTGGGCGGGATGGCCGCCGATGAGCCGGAAGGAGCGGAGGCGGCGGACGTCGTCGTCGTTCACAGCGCCACCGAAGACGGCGAGGGGGCGCGCGTGGTCCGCCTCAAGGGCGACTCCATCGAGGTCGGTGAGGTGCGCCCTCTCGAGGACGGCAAGCCCATCGTCGGCGAAGTCGTCCGACTCAAGCCGCGCCCCGAGCAACAACGCGTCTGCGACGTCGAGGTCCTTGTCCCGCGCAAGGCGGCTCCGGCGAAGGCTCGCAAGGGCCCGGCGCAAGTGGCGAGCGGCGAGTACCGTGACAACTGGGCTCTCATCTTTGGTGCCCCCAAGGACAAGGGGCAGCTCCATTGAACCCGCACGACGCGAGTGACCCGTCGCGACGCGCGCACCGTTAGCGCAGCGATTCAGCTGAATCGACCACGTTGAGCAAGGTACGAGGCTTCCCTTCGCGATGAGTCCGACTCTTCTGCGCAGGCTCCTTTGGGTCGCCGCCATCGCGAGCGTGTTGCCCCTCTTTGCCGTGGAGGTCTTGCCCTTCACCGACGTGCCCGAGCACCTCGCGGTTATGGCGTCGATTCGCAACTATTGGAATCCGTCGCATCGCATCGCCGAGCACTACGAGCTCGCGTGGAATCGAAGCCAATACCTGCTCTACCATCTCTTGGGCGCCGGACTTTCCGTCGGCGTCGGCGTCGACTACGCGAACCGCATTCTCCTCGCGGCCGCCGGCTTGGCGCAGCCCTTCGCCTTCGCGTCGCTCCTCGCGGCGTTTGATCGTGACGAGCGGCTCGCGCTCTTCGCGGTGCCGCTCTTCTGGAATCGCGCGCTCGTCGTGGGGTTCCTTCCCTTCGTCGCGTCCGTACCGGTGCTGCTCTTCGCCATCGCTGAAGCGGTGCGCTACCTGAAAGAACCCTCGCGACGAAGGTTCGCCGGACTCGCAGCGCTCGCGGTGGCGCTCTTCTACTTGCATGCGAGCGCATTCGCCGTCTTGGCGCTCGTCTCCGTGGTTCTCTCGGTCGCCTTCTCCGCCGTCCACGACAGCGCTCCTCGCACGTCGCGCCGCGCGGCGCTGCAGCGGTCGCTCGCCCTGAACCTCTGGCTCCTCCCGGCGGCCGGCCTTGCCGCCCTGTGGTGGGCCTTGGGGCGCATCACGCTTCACGGCGCCTCGCTGACGGAACAAGGGGAAGTCGGGCACATGAGCGCCTTCCGCAGCGCGCGCGCCTTCTCGCTGTGGACCCACGACGTCTTTCGCTCTCACGTCGATGAGGCTTGTGCCTTCGCCTACTGGGTCGCCTTCGCGGTGCTTCTTGTTCTTACGATGAGGCGCGAGGCGCCGTCGCGAAAGACCCTCGTCGTCATGGCGCCGGTCCTCACGACCCTCGCCCTGTACTTTGTCGTGCCGTTTCGCCTCGGGGCGGCGGCCATGCTCAACGTGCGCATGGCGCCGCTGCTCGCGTTTTTTGCGGTCCTCCCCCTCGCGACGTCACGCTCGAGGGCCACAACGGCTGCGCTCGTTGGCGTCTTTGGCGTGTCCCTCGCGACGTCCGCGAACGCCGCCGTCGAGCTTCGCGCGCTCGTTCACGAGGAGGTTGCGGGCGTCACGGCGCTCTTCGAGCGCACCACGCCGGGCGCGCGCATCGTGACCTTGCCCTTCGCTTCGCGTTCGCCCCGCGCCCACTTCCCGCCGTTCATCCACATGGGCGCGTACCACCGCGTGGTTCACGGCGGCGTGTCGGGGTTCTCCTTCTCGGAGTTGCCCCATTGGCCTCTCCAGTTCCGGCGGGAGGCAGCCCCACCGAAAAAGGCGGCCACCTTCTGGTCTCTCAATCCCTGCGTGTTTCGCAACGCCGACGACGGCCCCTACTACGACTTCGCGCTCGTTAAGGGCGCCGTCGACCCGTTTCGTGACGAGCCGCCGGGGCCCGTCTGGCGCCGCGTCGACTCGGTGAAGGACTTCACGCTCTACGCCAAGGTGCTCGAGCAGTCGTGGCCTGCGTGGGGCACGGACGACCTCGGACCGTGCCGCTCGCGGAGCGCCGCCGGCCAGCCGACACCTTCGCTCGAAGAACAGAGCCGCGAGTGATCAGAGCGAACATGTGCCGCAGCGGCCGCCGATGCAAGCGCCGCTGCAGCAGGCCTCCGAGGCGGAACACGACTCGCCGGCCCTTGAGCATGTTGTAGCGCCCGCCTTCGCGCATCGCGAGCCCACGGCGGAGCAGCTTCCCGAGCAGCAGTCGCTACCGAATTTGCAATCGGCTCCTTCGCTTGCGCATGGGCCCGCGCAAAGGCGTCGTCCGCTGGCGTCGAGGTTGCACGTGCCGCTGCAACAGTCGGCGCCCACATCGCAGGTCGTGCCTAGCGCGGCGCATGGTCCCGGGCCGAGGGCACAGGCGCCGCCGGCGCCGCATTGTCCGCAGCAGCCGGCGGCTGAACCCGAGGAGCAGTCTTCACCGACGGGGCGGCAGACGAGCTGCGGTTCGACGGTGCACCGCAAGTCGACGCCGCACGCGCCCGAGCAACAGTCGCTCGCCGTGACGCATGCGTCGCCGCGTTTTCGACACGCGCTTCCGCCGCAGCGTCCCTGGTTGCACGCTCGGCCGCAGCAGTCGCTCGCGGCGCCGCAAGGCGCTCCGTCGCCGCGGCAATAGGGCGCGCAGACGCGCTCGAGGCTCGTGGCCATGCGCCCTTCGCAGACGCCGCTGCAGCACTCGGCGCGCGTCGTGCAACCCTGTCCCGGTGGGCCGCAGCTCGCGTCGAGGCAAACGCCCGCGTCGCAACGTCCGGTGCAGCAGTCGCTCGCCGTGGCGCAATCGGCGCCGCGCGGCAAGCAATGGAAGGTCGCAGCGCGCCCGCAGTTGGCATCGCCATCGCTCGCGTCTTCGCGCGCTGGCGTCGCCAGACCGGCGTCTGGCAGGGCGGCGACGTACACGAGCAGCTCGACGTCTTCGCGGCCGCAGCTCGCGGTGGCGTTCAGCAAGGCGAGCGCGAGGCACAACCGCGGAGCGCGCATCAGTCGAGCCTCACGGAAAAGCGGAGGGCGCCCTGGAGGGCGAGGGGCTCGAGCACGAGCGCCTCGCGCCCAGCGATCAAGAAGCGCTGCGAGCGCACGAGGACGTTGCCAAGGGCGCGGACGCCGACGCGAGTGCGCGCCCCGAGTTCGACGTCGAAGGCGGCGCCGCCTTCGACGGCCGGATCGATGCGGGGAACGCTGACGGGAGAGCCGAGGTCGCGAAGCGTCGCGCTGAGGCGAACCGCCTGGAGCGCGGGACCTAGTTCGAAGGTGAGGGATACGCGCCCAGAAGGGACGCGCGCGCGCGCCGTGAGGGCGGCCCCAAGGTTGACGAGCGTTCCGTCGAGGAGAGGCGTCGAGACTTCAGCACCGGGACCGCCGGAGAGTCGAAGGCCGAGGCCCCACACGCGGGTCGGCCATAGGCTCATGCCCAAGTCTCCGCGACCCTCCATGGTGCCGACATTGGAGCGGCTGACGCCGCCGCCAACCTCGAGCTCGACGCCCGTGCCGGTCCCCGTCGTCGCCTCCGCGCGGTGCGTCCGCTCCGCTGCGGGCGCCAGCGTCGTCGACCGAAGGACGCTCTTGACGGTGAGCGCGATGGCCGCGGCCGTCGCCTCGTCGTACGGCGGGGCCTTGTCGAGGCTGCGCGTGGTGACGCGTCCGTCCGCCATGTCGACGACGATGAGCGTCGCGATTCCCGCTTGCGACGCTGATCCACGAGACGGCGTCCGCGTGGTTGACCGCCGCGTGCTTTCGCGCCGAAGCCTCCGCATCGGCAGCCGGCGGAGCACGCTCGACGGAGCGCACGACCTCGACGTCCCACGCCGCGAGCGCCGAGAAGACCGCGCTCGTCGAGACCTCGTCGGCGCCGACGAGCACGATGCGGCGCCCGCCGTCGGAACTCGCCGTGCGCGCCACGAACATCGCCGCAAGGAGGAGACCCGCCGAGACCCGCACCGACGCACCATACCGAAGGGAGCGCCGACGCGAGAAGTCAATCCGTCGTCCGCCTTCGGTGGTCTAGCGCAACTTGACGCGGAGCTCGCGCGCGTCGGCGGCGTTCATGCCGGTTGGATATTTGGCGAGGTACTCGTCAGCGAGGCGCCGCGCCTCGCCGCTCCTCCCGCGGCTCGCCTCGAGGCGAGCCAACGCGAAGAGGGCGTTCGGCGCCCACGGGCCCGTGCCACCGGCGAGGGTGCGGTAGCCGCGCGCGGCGCCTTCCGGGTCGCTTCGTTCGAGGCGAGCGGCCTGTTCGTATTGTTCACGCGGCGTCGCCGGGGCCGAGAGAGGCGCGTCGTCGAGCTCTCGCACGATGCCACCGTCGCTTGCTCGCTTGCTTCCCAAAGCGCGCGCGCGGCGCCCCGTCCCGTGAGGCGCCGCGGGCGCGGCCTCGCGCTCTTTGGGTTGCGGAACGGTGGCCTCGGTTTCGGTCTCGCCCCCGCCTTTCGCGGACGGTGCGACCGGCACGAGCGCGGCTTCGTTTTGTGTGAAGCGCTCCCCGTCGCGAAGGACGCGTGAGGTGCCGCCGCCGGTCACTTCTACGACGCCGTGCTCGACCTCGACGTTGGCACCAGCGCCGGCGCGCGTGACTCGGAACTCGGTGCCGACGACGCGCACGCGCACGTTGCCAGCCTGCACCACGTACGCCGGTCTACCGCTGCGCGGCGCGACGTTGCATGAGACGGTTCCGCGATCGAGCACCAGAAGCACGCCGCGCTTCGCGTCGCCATCGACGACGATCGCGCTCTCCTTCGCGACCCGGATGACCGAGTCGCCAACGGTGAGGGTCGATTCGCCGTCGCCGGTCTGCACGTGCGAGACGGGGATCTCGCGCTCCGCACCCGCGAAGGTGCGGACGCCCACGAAAGCGGCGACGGAGGCCGCGACGGCGAACGAGCCGGCGAGGAGCCAGCCGCGCCGTGGAGCTTTCTTTCGCGGCGGAGCGACGGGCGCCGTCTCGGCGTCGAGCTCGGAAAAGACGCCGCGCTCGATGCGATTCCATCGAGCCTCGCTCAGCGGTTCAACGGGCGGGATTCTCACAGCGCACCCCCGTCCTCTTCCGGCGCGCGCGCGGTGGTCTTCGCGGCGCCATCCCCGAGCATACCCGCAAGAACGGGATCGCGCCGCGCCGCGGCCTCAAGCGCTCGCCTCGCACGAAACACTCGGGTCTTCGTCGCCACCAAGGTGGCGTCCATGGCGGCGGCGACTTCGAGCAGCGGTCGCCCGTCGAGAACGTGGAGCGAAAATGCGACGCGCAGCTTCTCGTCCATCTTGTCGAGCGCCGCGTAGAGATGCCGCGCCGCTTCGCGGGCCAGCGCGCGCTCTTCGGCGTCGGCGTCGTCGGCGGCCATCTCCGGGACCACTTCGAGCGACGGTTGCCCGCGGCGCGCCCTTATGTGGGAGAAGGCCACGCGAACGGCGATGCGGTCGATCCAAGTGGATAGCTTGGCTTCTCCGCGGAAAGTCGGCAGGGCACGGAAGGCCGCGATGAAGGTTTCCTGAAGCAGGTCATCCATGTGTTGGTTCGAGCCGAGGATGCGATAGAGGGTGGCGTGGACGTGCCTGCGCTCTCGTTGAAAGAGCTCTCGTTGCGCAGCGCGGTCCCCGAGGGTGCACCTCTCGGCGAGCTTGAGATCGGGCGATGGCGTGACCTCCGCGGTCATAAGGGCGGGGAGGATACCGCGGGGCGGCTCGTCATGGGTCGAGGGGCGCGAGCTAATCTCGCGCCCCTTTAAGCTGTCCGGAACAAAGGCGAGCAAAGGTTCGACGCTGTCTTTCGCTTGCGCGGGGGTGCTCAGAAGAGAGGGATCTGACACGTTGAGGCGACGCAACGGAGGCTCGTGCGGCAGTCGGCGCTCACGGCGCACGCACCGCCGATGTCGGAGCTGAGAGTCCCCGCGTTCGTCCCGTCGGCGGAGCCGCCGGCAGCGCCCGCACCTCCACCGGCCGGCGCGCCGGGGCTCGCCGCCGCGCCTCCCGCTGCGCCAGCGCCGCCGCTGGCACCGACGCCGACGAAGACGGAGCTGTTGATGAGCTTGATGAGCCCGAGGTTTGCGGCGGAGCCCCCGGAGACCTTCGCCCAGAAGCTCATTCCACCGATGGCGTTTCCGGTGCCGCCCACGAGGCCGCCGGTGCCCGCCGCTCCCGCGCCGCCCGGTGCCACGCCGCCCGCCGCGGAGCCGCCGCTGCTCGGCGTTCCCGGCGCGCCTGCCGACGAGCCGCCCGCACCTGCGGCGCCGCCCGCTTGACCAGCGGTGCCGCCTGTCGCGCCGCCCGCGGGCGTTCCCGTCGAACCGTTCGCCGCCCCACCCGCGCCGGCTGCTCCGCCGCTCGCACCGCCAGGGCTCGTGCCCCTCGACGGACATGACTCGACCTCGCTGTCGGGGCTGTCGTCGGGCTCGACGCCTGCGCACGTGTGTTCCGTCGTTGCCGCCGCGGCGGGGCTCCCCGCCTTGCAGACGTGCGCGTCGTCCTTGTCGCAAGGCACGCTGCTCGAGGAGGACGAGCCCGCGCCTTGGGCGAGCGCGCTGGGAGGAACGTCGCCTTCGCAATAGCGCATGTCGAGGTGATCAGTCTCCACGGACCCGTCGGCGTTCTTCCACGTGACGAAGACGCGGTCGCGGCCTGTGGCCTTGTTGCCGTCGTGATCGCAGTCGGCTTGCGTCGTCGTGAACGGCGTATTCGCGAGGAGCTCGGCGAGTCGCCAGCTGCCGCCGTCGGATTTGACGTCGAGGATCGCGGCGGGCAGCGCGCCCTTCTCGCGGAAGGAGTCGCTGAGGCGGTAGAGGCCGCCGAGGGGAATCTTCGCGTCGTAGGGAAGGTCGGCCTTGGTGCGCGAGGCACTGCACTCGGCCGCGAGCGCCGGCGCCTCCGACGGCGACGACGACGACGAGACCGCGCCGCCCGACGACGCACCGGCTTCGGTCTTGCCCGAGCCGGAGCCCCCGCCAGAGCCCGAGCCGCCGGAGAGCGGCACGACGCCTGCGGCGAGACCCTTCGACCAGAGGATGCGAGAGACGACCTCGAAGCGACCGGCGCGCGTCGTGTTCGCGAGCATGAGGCGGTACGTATCCCCTTGCGGGACCTTCACGGAGAAGGCGCCCTTCGCACCGACGGGCGCGATGAGCGTGCGACCGGCGCGGTTTTGCGCGACGACCACCGCGTTGTCGAGCGCTAGGCCGAAGCTCTTGACGTCGATGGTCCCGGTCAGCTCCCGCTCGGTGCTGTCGTTCGTCGCCTCCTCATTGGCGCCCGAGCACGCGGCAAGGCCGACGGGCAGAAGCGCGAGGGAGAGGAAGAGCGAGCGCGGGAGCTTGTTGGTTCGTGACATGCGGGCCTCCATCGCTCTCTCAGTGGGGAGGGCGCAGGCCGAGGATGCAGAAAAAACTCAGTCGCCGATCGATTTGTATCGATTCGATATTGTTCGCAAAAATGGCCTCTCCAAAGCGCCCACCTGGTGCCATTCTTCGCCCCTTGGGCGAGTTCTTGCCTCTCTCGCTGGACGATTCCACGGGCGCCGGAAGGCGCGCACGATGGGACCGGTCGTCCTAGCGCCAACGAAACAATCGAAGCGCGAGGACGAACGCCGAGAGGCCCCAAAGACCGACGACGCCCATGGGCTTCGCGAGCCAGGTGATGCCGCGACCGTCGAGCATGACGCCGCGAAGCGCGTCGATGAGCGCCGTCAGAGGCAACGCCCCGATGATCGGCTGGCTCCAGCTTGGGAAGTTCTCGCTCGAGAAGAACACGCCGGAGCAGAGGAGCATCGGAAAGGAGATGACGTTGATCAAACCCGAGACCACCTGTGGGTTTTCGGCTCGCGATGCTACGAGCAAGCCGAGCATCGCGAAGGTCAGCGCCCCAGTCAGCGCAACCAGTGCCACGAGCGCCAAGGAGCCGCGCACGGGCACGCCCCACACGAAGGAGGCGAACAACAACAGGGGAGGGAGCTCGACGGCCACAAGGGCGGCTCGCACGACGAGAAACGACGCCAAGAAGTCTGAGCGACGCATCGGGGTCGCCACGAGTCGCTTGAGGAGCTTCTTGGAGCGCATCTCGGCGAGCGAAAAGCCAATGCCCCAGAGACCGCTCGACATGAGACCCATGCCGATGAGGCCGGGGATCAAGAAATCGATGTAACGTGCACCGGCTTCGGTGACGCGCTCTTCCGTCGTGGCGACGAGGTCGCGGCGCCCGCGCGCACGCTCCAGCGCATCGACCACGAGCGCGCGGCCGAGACGGCTCTCGGGCCGCGAAGGATCGTAGCGAAGGTGCGCCGCGGAGCCGTCGTCGTGCGACGCGGTGACCATCACCGACACGCGACCCGAGAACAGGGCTCGCTCCGCTTCCGGCGCCGGCAGGAGCCGGGGGCGAACCTCGCTCGACGCGCGAAGGGCTTCTACGAGAGCGGGCGCGCCGGGACCTTCCGCCACCACGACCTCGGCCGGCTGAGGCGGACGCGAGCGAAAGGCGGCGCCCAACAC
Organism: Myxococcales bacterium; assembly: GCA_016703425.1. Lineage (NCBI taxonomy): Bacteria > Pseudomonadati > Myxococcota > Myxococcia > Myxococcales > Myxococcales bacterium. The sequence continues at coordinate 557,797 of JADJCA010000002.1, read as the reverse complement.
GACGGACATGAGAATCGGAAATACGAAGGTCCAGAAGAGTGTCCCCGGCTCGCGCCAGAACAAACGCAGCCGCGCGAGTGACAGCTCGCGCAAGGCCGCCCAACGTACCGCGCCGTCAGTCACGGAGCTGCCTCCCCGTGAGGCTCACGAAGACGTCTTCGAGCGTGGCCTCGTGGGTGGCGAGCCTCGTCAGCGTGAGGCCCAGCTCGGCGGCGCGTGCGACGAGCGCCGGCAAGGTCACGTGGAGATCGCTCGTGCGGAGCGTGGCCTCCTCGCCGCGCCGGGTGACGTGGCTCACGGCCGGCAGCGCTTCGAGGGCGCCTTCGGGCCAAGGGCCGCTGCTCGTCACGTCGGCGAAGTGGGCGCCCTGTCCGCCGTTGAGCGCTCGCTTCAGCTCTGCCGGCGAGCCAAGGGCGATGCACTTTCCTCGGTCGATGATCGCCACGCGGTCGCAGAGGCGGTCGGCCTCGTCCATGTAGTGCGTGGTCAGAAGGACGGTGCCGCCAGACGCCTTTTGCGCGTCAAGCACGTCCCAGAGGGAGCGGCGCGACTGCGGATCGAGTCCCGTGGTTGGTTCATCGAGGAACAAGAGCTGAGGCTTGCCCACGAGCGCGCAAGCGACAGCCAGTCGTTGGCGCTGGCCGCCCGACAGGGTCTCGGCGCGAGCGTGCTCCTTCTCGCGGAGCGCCACCACGTCGAGGAGCTCGTCCGCGCCGCGCCCCGTCGAGAAGAACGAGCGAAAGAGCTCGAGGAGCTCACGCACTGTGAGCTTCTCGGGGAATCGCGTCTCCTGGAGCGACACGCCGACGCGCTCACGAAGCCACCGCTCGTCGGTCTCCCAGGTCCGGCCGAACAATTCGACGGCGCCGCTCGTGGCAGCGGTGAGGCCGAGGAGGATCTCGAGCGTCGTCGTCTTGCCGGCACCGTTGGGGCCCAAGAGGCCGAAACACTCGCCGCGCCGCACCTCGAGGTCGAGGCCGCGCACCGCTACGACCGAGCCGAAGACTTTAACGAGGCTGCGGCAGGAAATGGCCGGCGGCTCGCTCATGCGCGTCAACGTACCGTTTTTTGCTGAACGCCGGTCACGCGGGTCGCCCCCGGGAGACACCGCGGGACGGGAGTCCTTCGATTTGCAGGGAGAAAATCGGTGAATAATTTTGGAGGGTACTTGCAACCTTCACGTACTGCGTCAAGGTTGCCTCGTCATGCGAAGCGCCGACGAAACACCGACGTCCTCTCGTCCGCGGGGGCAAGCCTTCCGCGCGGCGGCGCCGCTCGGTGAGTTTGGCGAGGCGCTCGAGCAGGTCGTGAATCGCATCGACCTCGTCGACACGTTGGCCGAACGCGAGCGCGTCTTTGGCGATCTCCTCGTCGATCTGGCCGGTGACGGCTCGCCCGAACGGCGCCCGCCGGAGTCAGGCACCACGGCCATCGGCCCGCTCGGCCCTTCCACGCAGCGCGCCATCCGAACCCTCGATCCGCGTGAGCCGTCCCTCGAGCCGACGCGACTTGATCTGTTCGTCGCGCCGGCAGCGCCTGAGGCCGCCCCTCGCGATGCCGCGTCGCCCTCGCCACGCGTTCAGTTTCCGCCTTCCTATCGAACGCGCGTTGGCCCGTATTTCGTTCCCCGTGACCCTGCCACCGAGCCCTCCCTGTCGGTCGACGACGTGGACGCAGCCGAGGTTGTCCCGTCGTCGCGTCCCCGTTCCTTCTGGTCGCGGTTGCGGAAGCGCGTCCGTCGCATCTTCCACCCTTCTTGAGGGGGCTCCTTCTGTGCGCTTGGCTGCGGGCCTGGCTGGCGCGCGGCCGCCGCCTCTTTTGTCCCGCTCGATTGACGCTATAGAGGCGTCATGTCCGAAGTTCATCAGAAGATCGCTGGCCTCGTGGCCGCGCACCCCGTCGTCCTCTTCATGAAGGGTTCGCGGCGATTCCCTCAATGTGGATTTTCTGGCCGCGTCGTATCGATCCTCGACCAGGTGTTGCCCGGCTACGAGACCGTGAACGTGCTGAGCGATCCCGCGCTTCGCGATGGCATCAAGGCCTTCTCCGAGTGGCCGACGATTCCCCAGCTCTACGTCAAAGGGAAGTTCGTCGGCGGCGCCGACATCGTGACGGAGATGTTCGAGAGCGGTGAGCTCAAGGAGCTGCTCGGCGACCTGGCCGCGCCGGCGGCGCCCGCAAAGGCGCCCAGCGTGACGCTCACGGAGGCCGCTGCGAAGGCCTTCGCCGATGCCAAGGAGAGCGCCGACGACGTCGTTCGCCTGACCGTCGACGCCCAGTTCAAGGTCGACCTCTTCTTCGACGCGAAACAGCCCGACGACTTCGTCGTCGCCGCGGCGGGCATCACGCTCGTCGTCGACGCGGCCACGGCGCGTCGCGCCGACGGCATCCGGATTGACTTCGTCGCTGGGGAAAATGGCGGCTTTCGCATCGACAACCCCAACGAGCCTCCGCGCGTCCGTCCCCTCGGCGTCGTCGAGCTGAAGGCCATGTTGGAACGCGGCGAGAAGCTCGCCCTCTTCGACGTTCGCACGCCGCCGGAGCGGGCCATCGTGAAGATCGCCGGCGACGTGTTCCTCGACGAGGCGGGCCTCGCGCACCTCGAGGGCCTCTCGCGCGACACGCCGGTGGTCTTCTATTGCCACCACGGCGGTCGGAGTCGCTCCGCGGCGGAGCGCTTCCTTTCCATGGGCTTTGTCCGCGTCTACAACGTGGAGGGTGGCGTTGACGCGTGGGCCCGCACCGTCGACCCGTCGCTCGCCACGTATTGAGCGGGCGCCTTGTTGGGGGCATTCGCCTCGTGAAATGCATCTCGAGCGGCGCGCCTCCGCGGTATAGAGAGGCTCGATGAGCGATCACCCGACGAACTTCCAGGGCTCCATCCCCGACGCGATTCGCGATGCCATCGTCGCCAAGTTGGCCGATGCGCGCGTGACCGTGGCGGGTGGCGGAGGGCACTTCACCATCGAGGTGGTCTCGGCGGCCTTTCAAGGCCTCGGCCGCGTCGATTCGCAGCGGCTCGTCTATGGCGCGATCGCCCACCTGATGGCGGGCGACATGGCGCCGGTGCACGCCGTCGACAGCCTCAAGACGAAGACTCCGTGATGCGCTCGGCTCCGCGCCTTTGGGCCAGCGCCATGCTCGCCGCCACCGTGAGCCTCACCGCCTGCGGCGGACCCAGCAAGCTCGTCTCGAGCGCGGAGGGGCCGTCGACGACGCGTGGGCCGTTGGCCGCGCTGCCGGCGAGGACGCCCTTCGCCTTGCGCATCGCGCTGCGTCGACTCAGAGGCACCGCCCTCGGTGACGCGATGCCCAGTCTGGCTCGCGAGACGAAGGCCTCGGATGCGTACGGCGCGTGGATGCGCGCGTGCAAGGTGGCGCCCATCGATGCCTTCCACGAAGTGCTCGTGGCCATGGGCCAAGACGAGCTGCTCATCGCCGCCGAGCTCGCCATGAGCGCCGATGAGGCCCTCCGCTGCATGCGGCAGACCTTCGGCGGCAAGGACGCGAACTTTCAGGAGCGTCCGGCGATTCGCCTCGAGCGCGGAAAAGAGGCGTCGCCGCTCTTCATCACCATCCAAGGGCAGCTGCTCCTCGTCGGCGACGAAGCTTCGCTGGCGGAAGCTGTGGAGCTCGTAGGCAGCGCGCGTCCTCTCGCCGCGTGCCTCGACCTGGGCGCGGAGGCCTTCTTGGTGGGCTGCGGAGCCTCGCCCGCGCTGGTCGCCAAGGACGTCAAGGTGCTGATGCGCTCGAGCGGCGCCGGCTTCGCCGCCGAGGCGACGTTGCAATTCGATGACGCGACGAGCGCCAAGGAGCTCGGTGAGCGCGTCGACGCGGGAAAGAAGGCTGCGGCGCATGAGCCGAAGTTCGTTCGCGATGCGCTCGACACCCTCAAGGTGACGATGCGCGGTACCGCGGCCGAGGTTCGCGCCGGAACGCAGGGCGACGGCGTCGCGCAAGCGGGTTACCTCGTGGCGCTGGCGACGGGCGCGCGCCGAGCGTTGTGGGAGCAAGAGGCGCGGGCCCTCGCCGAAGAGGCTCGCGTCAACGTCGCGGCGTTGGCCGAAGCGCTGCGCAAGAACGCGCCGGAGAAACCGCGCGTCACCGGGCCCATCTTCCCCGTAGCGCCGCCGCCCTCGCCAGAGAAGATCCCGCGCGCGGCGCTCCACACGCCGCTCGACACCGACTTCGCGCACGCCACGTGGACGGCCCTCGGCTTCGCGCCCAAAGGTCCGCTTCGCTACCAATACGAGCTGTTCGTCTCGCAAGACCGCCGCCGCGCCATCGCGCGCGCCCGCGGTGATCTCGATGGCAACGGTCGGAACTCGCTCTTCGAGATCGTCGTCGAGGCCAAGGGCGGCGCCATCGTCGTTTCGCCCATGAAGGTCCTCGAAGAAACAGAGTAGCGGCAGCGCGCTCCTCGTTCACGTAGGCTCAGCGCCCCATGGCGAGCTCTACGCGACCCCCGATGCAGAGCGAGCCGCCCGACGTGCTTCGGCAGAAGAGGCATCGCGCGCTCGGCGTCTTGGCCATCGTCGCCGCCCTCGTGCTCGTCCGCATCGCAGCGCCTTTCGGTGTGGGCCTCTTCATCGGCGCGTTGCTCGGTTTTTCGCTTCAACCGGCCTACGGCGCGCTGCGGCGCCGGCACTTGAGCGCAGGCTTTTCGTCGCTCTTGTGCGCCGTCGGGGCGGCCCTTGTGGTCTCCGCGACGCTTGTGGGCGTGATGATCCTCTTCGTGTCGCGGGGCCTTCGCGTGCTCTCGGCGCTGCCCGACGAGCTTGGGCCCCAGGGCAGCTTGGGGCGCTTCGTGACCGAGTTGACGCGGATGCTGACCGTCATGCACACCCCCGTGACCGACGTCTCCGCGACGCTCCAAGCCGAGGCGGTCTCGATGGGAGGGCGCGTCGCGGGCTGGGCCGCTGACGTTGCCACATGGACCTTCGGGACGCTCCTCGCGCTCTTCTTCATGACGCTGTCGACGTATTTCGTGCTCCGCCACTGGGGTGATCTCGCGCGGCATATGGAGGAGCTCTTGCCGTTCGAGCGACGGCACACGCACGAGCTCCTCAATCAGTTTCGGCGCGCCGGCCGACAGGTGCTCTTGGGGACCGTTCTTACGGGCATCATTCAAGGGATGTTCGCGGCCGTCGGCTACCGCATCGTCGGCGTTCCCGAGCCTGGCTTCTGGGGCGTCGTTACCGCGCTCGCGTCCCTGGTGCCGGCCGTCGGCACGCTGCTCGTCTGGGTTCCCATCGGCATCTTCAAGATCGCCACGGGGCACCCGGTGCTCGGGGCCACCTTGCTCATCTACAGCGCGCTCACGGTGGGGCTCATCTCTGACTACGTCATCCGTCCGCGCCTCGTGGGCCGCGAGCCCGGCGTCCCGACGGTCCTCACGTTCATCGCGCTCTTCGGCGGCGTCGAGGTGTTCGGCGTCGTGGGGCTCGTGCTGGGGCCCGTGCTGGTCACGCTCTCGGTGGCTGTATTGCGCACGTATCAGGAGAGCTTGCGGGCGGGCTGAGGCGGGCTCGCGGGGCCTCCCGAGGTCGGCTAGCATCGCTTGGTGCGTAGCCGCGTGACTTTGGCATTCCTGGCGGCGGGCTCGGCGGCGTGTTCAGCGCTCATCGGGTTCGAGGCCTTTGTTGGGCCCAACGATGGAGTCGTCGACGCCGGCCTCGTGCAAGACGCCAGTGCCTCGGGCGACACGGGAGCTCCCGTGGATGCGGCGTCGGGTGAAGGCGCCGTGGAGACGGAGGCCCCCGATCGTCCTCCCTCGACGCCCAGTCCTTCGCCGATGCCACGGTCGTTCCCCCCGACGCGGCGCTAGGGCCAGGCCAAATGACGCTCCTCGAGGTGCCGGGCTCGTTCAAGGTCTCCTTGGCCGCGGACTGCAACACGTTGGTGGCACGACTCTGGGGGGCCGGCGGCGCGCGCTCCGGCAACAACGATCTCGGCGGCCCCGGCGGGTACGCGGAAGGGTCGTTCGCCGTGCAGCAGACCGAGTCTGTCGACGTGCGAGTCGGCGCCGCCGGCGGCGTGGCGATCGCCACCTTCCGCGGCGGCGACCCGGGCACTGGGCTTGGGACGCCGGCCGGCGGCGGTGGCGGCTTCAGCGAGCTCCGAGCGAAAAGCGCGATGTTGCTCCTTGCCGGCGGCGGTGGTGGTGCTTGCGCTTCGTCGGCGGGCGGCGCCGGTGGCGGCGCTGCCGGCACCGCGGGGACCGGTCCGTCGGCGGGGCAGGGCGGCACCCAGGATGGGGGCGGAAGTGGCGCTGGGGCACCCGGCGGCGCCGGCGGGGCAGGGGGCGCGTTTTTCGGTGGGGTCGGTAGCGATTCTAACGCGCCGAACGGCGACGTCTCCCCTGGCGGCGGCGGCGGCGCGGGGCTGTTCGGCGGCGGGGGCGGGGGTGCCGCGGGTGGTGGTGCTCCCTGTGGCGGAGGGGGCGGAGGCTCTGGTTTCGTTGCCGTCGGCCTCGTCGGGAGCGGGCAAACGCTGGCGGGCGCAAACGGCGAGCCACCGAATCCCAGCGAGCCCGCCCGCATGGTCCGCGAGGCCGGCGTGAGCGATCGGCCCGGTCTCGTTATTCTCGCGTGCCAGTAGCCAGAGGCTCGTGCGCGCGCGCGGCTGCGCGCTCGACGAGCTCCTTCGGAAACGCCGGTCCGGCGTCGCTCTTGAAGTCGACCTCGTTCAAGAACGACGTGAACGCGAAATACGAGCGCAGCGTGTCGTGGCGCTTGAGCCAACGCGGCAAGAGCCGCGGCGCTTCGAGCACGCCCTCCGCGCGCAGCCACAAGAGCGCTTCGACATCCGCGATGGCGATGCGCCCCGAGACGAGGATCTCGCCCACCACGGGCGTTGGGAACACGAGGCTCGAGCGCAAGAAGGTGTACACGTCGAGGAGGCCCGAGAGGTACGACGCGTCTTTGGTGAAGGGCGCGCCGCCCGTCGTGAGCCCGCCGCGGCAAACGCGCTGCGCGTCGAGGAAGGCGTCGCGCTCCGGCACGCCGAGCTTCACGAGATGACGGAACAGGTCGAGGAACGACGCGCCGTCTTCGGCCATGGCCACGAGCCGAACGCGCTCCGCGAGGCGACCAAGGCGCCGCGGCGTGAGCGTGTGACTGTAGAGCTCTGAGAAGACGGCGAGGCCCTCTTGCGTCCGCGTGGTGCGGGGACCGCCGGCGCGGAGGAGAGGGAACGCGCGCTGCGCGGCACCGTTTTGCGCCGTGAGCGCGTGGGTCTCGATCTCGTGGAAGAAGAGCCCCTCGGCCTCCGTTCGCTCGAAGCGCGCGCCGTCGCGCACGCGCATGCGCTTGCGCCCGCAAACGACCTTCGCGGCTAGATCGGGGTCGCGCTCGATCTTCATCTCGAGCGAGCCACCGAGCTCGTCGAGCCTCTCCTCCATGAGATCGGTGAAGTCCGAGGCCTCGAGCATGACTTCGTCTTCGCTGCGGCTCGGCTCCGCGAGGCGCGCGTGGAGATGGTTCGCGAGGTGAAGGTTGGTCGTGTCGGCGTCGAAGGCCGTGGTGCGCGCCCCGCCGTAGATGCGCACCGAGTGGGCATAGAAATCCCTCGTGCCGACCGCGAGCAACATGCGGTTCGCGTCGATGAAGCTCTCGCACTGATCGCGGAGCCACCGCAAAAGGACGTGGTCGCCTTGTAACTCGCCGAGGAGTGCCGTGGCGTTCGCGATGGACTCCTCGCAGAAGCTCGTGTCGATGTCGTAGGAAGGCTCCGGCAGGCGCTCCGCGTTGGCCGCGAAGAACGCTTCCTCCACCTCGCGGGACCAGCCGATGGACTCGAGGAAGCGCGTCCGCTGCGCGATGGGCTCGAGGACCTCGAGGGCGCGCGTAAGGATCGCGTCGCGCGCGTCGGGCGAGAGGTCGTCGTGCCTCGCTTTCGGGGCGTCGGCTTGCCGGTCCGGTGCGGCGACGGCCACGAAGGGGAGCGAGAGCGCGTGTTCGGCTGCGGCGCGAACGCGCGGAAACTTCGAGAGGTCGACGCCGAATCGCTTGGCGCTGAACACCTGCGGGACGAGGAAGACGTCGGCCGCCGTGAAGGTGTCGCCGTAGGCGAAGCGCCCGCGGACGCCGAGCGTTTCGTTCTGCTCCATCGCGCGCTCGAAGGCCTCTAGCCCGTGCTCGTTCCAGTGTTTCGCCCAGGCGGTCTTCTCCTCTTGCTCGCTTGTATGGCGCGCCAAGACGCGGAGGTTCTGGAGCGGCTGGGTGCCGGCGTTGATGAGCTCGACGAGGGCCCGCACACGCGCCCGATCCCACGCCTCTTTGGGGTAGAGCGGCGGCGTCGGGTGGAGCTCTTCGAGCAGCTCGACGATGGCCACCGACTCGACGTAAGGGCGCCCTTCGATCTCGAGGCACGGCACGTTGCCAGCGGGGCTCCGCGCGAGGTGCGCGTCCGAACTCTGCTCCTTTTTGAGCAGGTTCACGTAGACGGAGCGGTATCGAATCCCCTTGAAAGCCAGCGCGATGCGCACGCGGTACGACGAGGACGACCGAAAGTAGTGATAGAGGACGACGTCGCTCACGGGCACTTATCGTAGTCGTGGCGTCGCTCCCGAGGGCGGACTTCCGCAAGGGGCGGTCGAAAGTGTTTGCCGCGATGAAGCCCTTCGCGCGACGCTGCCCTATCGCGGGAGGCGAGCGCGTGGAGAAAAAAGGGAAAGTCCAGAAGACCGAGCGACTGCTGGGGAAGCTCACGGCCGCTGCGGGTCACGTGTTCCTCGTCGGGGATTCGGGAGAGCTCGAAGCGTTCTTGGCGGCGCATTCGCCGGAGGATCGCGGTCGGCTCGCCATCGAGAAGATCGGCCGCGGGAAGACCGGACTTCGCCCCTTCGAAGACGCTGGCTTCAAGTTCGCCGTCTGTTCGTTCTTTCCCGCTTCCGAGGTGATGCTCCTCTCGAGCGACACGGCGGGCCTTCACTTGGTGCCGGCGCAGGTCGACAAGTGGCGTGTGACGCTGGCCATGCCGACGCTCACCGAGGTGATCCTCGCGGAGTTCGGTTCGAAACCGACGATGACCGCGTCCGTGAGCGTGCCTTCAGGCGTGCTCTCCGTCGTCCGGGTCTTTCCTGCGTGGCGTCACGAGAGCCCGCCGCTCGGCGACGAGGAGCGCGCGGCGCTGGGGCGTGGCGGCCAGCACGGAACGAAGCTCGTCATGTTCTTGGAGCCCGGCGAGCACGAGCTGACGTTTGAGCGGCTGTCGCGGGCCGAAGAGTGGGGCACCATTTCGGGGCGGGTCGCGATCCGACGAGCGGCGACGTAAAGGCGTTCCCCGCTGCGCGTGAAAAGCCCCCTCGTTGTCCTGACTTGCACGATCCGGGGGCAGTGCAACGACGCGCGCCAATGGCCGCGATTTGCGCTCTTCTGAGGTGGCATGGCGTCTGCAGGGCTTGGGGCATGGCCGCGAAGCACCTCCTCCTGGCGACGCTGGTCGCTGGCGGACTCGTCGCGTGTGGCGACGCTCGCGTGCCCGACGGTGCGACGCAATCGGCGCTGAGCGCCGTGTACGCAGACCCCGCAGCGTGCCGACGTCCGATTGTGGACGATTGCTCGTTCTACCGCGAGTGTCTCGAGTCCGAGCGCCCCTGCGGCGCCGACGGCTACGCGCTCGCCTTCGGTGAGCGCATGTGTCGCGTGTACCTCGACCAGGCGTCGGAGTTTTCGCCAGCGGGGCAGACCTGGCTACGGGCCGTCCGCTCGTGTCTCCAAAACGAGCTCGTGCCTGAACTCGAAGCTCGGACGACGTGCGATGCCCTCGAGGACCGCGCCTACTCGTCCCATGCGCGTTGCTACACGCGGCCCGAGCACTCCATCTGCGACCTCGACGCAAAAGATCGCGTCACGCTCCTTCGCGTCACCGGCAGCGAACTCTTCACGTCGCGCTCCCTTGGGCAGGTGAAAGAGGTCCTCGCGGCGTGCCTCAAGAGCTCGTCCGCGCCGCTCGACGGCGCGTGAGGACGACGGGGCGCGCCGTGGCCTTGGCCTACTGGAGCACGAGGTCGGCGGGGCTCCGCGGGGCGAGCTTGCACTTCTCGACAGGATTGCCTGACTTGTGGGCGTAGCCCACGATCGACGCGTACTTCTGGTTGAGCCCCGAGGGGAACGGTGACAGTCCAGCCTCGTTGGCGACGAAGCTCGACACGATCAGCGTGTCCGCGCTGGCGTCGCCTTGGGCTTTCACCGTGAACTCGGTGTTCACCGTTGCCACGATCGTGACGACGTTCGTCATCTTCACGAGCATCGACTGCAGTTGCGCGGCGCGTCCCGTAGCGGTGCAGTCGCTGAGCTCGGCGAGCGTGACATTGAGCGGGGCGGGCACGCCTCCCGAGCCGGTCTTGGCGTACGAGTTGCCCTTCCCCGTGACCTGAAGTTGGTCGGCGCCCTGGTAATTGGAGTAGTTCCCGGTGGCGGTGACCACGTCGCCAACGGCGACGGTAACGGCGTTCCCACCGGTGTACGCGTAGACGCCTGCCCACACGGTCTGCGAGGTGTCGCGGAGGTAGAAGCCGCGGTTGGTGCCGACGTCGTCGAGGCCAACGACAAGGCCCGTTACTGTCACGCGAGCACCGTAGACAGGGTGCCCGACGGCGGAAGGATTGCGCAGCGTGGGGATGGATACCACGACGCCGGGCGCCGCCTGATCGGCCACCGACGCGTCGCTCGCGTCCTTCCCTTGTGCGGCGTCGTCCTCGATGCCACCTTCCGAGGTGTCCGCGTCGGTGCGCCGTGCGTCTTCACCGCCAGTGAACGACCCCGCGTCGTCGACGATGAGGTGTCCCTCGTCGATGCCCAAGACGGCGTTGCACGCGGCGGCCGCCACGGCCGCGATCACGAGAAAGACGAGAGCGCGCATCAAAAGGCTCCTTGGAGCGACAAGGTTGCGTCGTGGCGCGAGGCGCTCGGAGAAAGGCGCAAGCTCGCAGCTTTGCGTTCGCGGCTTGGGGCCACGAGAAACATCGTGATGCCTCCCGCGGCGAGCACGCCGCCGGCGACGACGAACACCGTCGCGAGCGTGCCCGCGCTGCGGGCGTCGTTTCTTAGCGAAAGCCCCGCGGCGGTGCACTCGTTCTTCGTGCAGCCGCCGTTAAGTGAATCGTCGTACGACGACTTCGCTTGGGCCGCGAAGACGCCGCCGACGCCGAGGGCGACTACGCCAATGCCGGCCGTGACGAGGCCCCCAACCTTCAGGGGGTTCGTCGAGCCCTCGGGCCCAGGCGCCGGCGCCGCGGCGGGTTCCGGTGGTGTCGCCGGCGCGGGGGCGGGGGTGGGCGTGGGCGTGGGCGTCGTTTGCGGCGCTGGCGCCGCCGCTTCGGGGCGCGAGGGCAACTCGGGGATCGTGACCGTCACCGCGGCCCCGTCAGTGCCCGCTTCAACGGTCGTGGACCAGGGCGCACGTCCGGGAGCCGAAGCCACGACGACGTGTCGGCCTGGCTCCACAGGCACCGGGACCCCAATCGAGGCCGCGCTCAGCTGAAGGTCGTCGACTTTGAGCGACAGGTCCGGCGCGGCGGCGCCTTGGAGGACGATGTTCAACTTGGGCACGAGCTTGTCGACGCGCGCGAACTCGGCTTCGACGCGCGCGAGGCGTGCGTCGCCCTGGGCCCGGGCGAGGTTCTGCGCCTGCAGCCAGCGGGCTCGTGCGTTGACCAGGCGACCAAGCTTCTCTTCGCACTCGCCGCTCTTCGCGAGCGTTCCAACCTTCGCGTCGAGGCGAGCGCTCTCGGCGAGCTTCGGGCAGGCCGCAGCGTGGTTCCCGGCTGCCATGAGGTCGCGCCCGGCGTTGAAGAGGTCGGTCGCCAAGGCCGCGTCGGCTCCCTGAGCACCTGCATCCTGCACGAAAAGCAACGCAGCAATAACGAGCGACGTGCCGACGACGCGGGTTCTCATTGGGGCCGATCCTACGATTACTGGGTGTCGAAGTCTTTGGACGCTGCGGCGGCCGGGCGCCTTTCGGGGGGCGGCGCGGCTACAACTGGCGCGCCTTGGGCTGCCGTCGGCGGCCGCGCGCCCGACGACGAGGTCGAGCTTGCGGCGGCGCGGACGGCGGCGGCAGGCGGGGTCCGTTGCGAGACCTTGAGCGCCGACGGCGCGCCCGTCGACGGTACCGCGACGCCAGCCGTGGAAAGCGGTGCGGAAGGGGAGGGCGTCGCACCGGTGGCTTGGGTCACGGTGGCCGTCGGGAGCGCCGAGGCACTCGGCGTGGTGCCTGACGTCGAGCTCGCCATCGCCGCGCCGGAGGGCGTTGGCGACCCGCGCGGGATCGCCAGCGCCAGCGTCGCACCGATGGCCACGACGCCCGTGGCCGCCGCGATGGCCGCGCGACCTCGTCGGCGCGAAGGTTGTGCGGTGGGCTGCATCGTGGAGCCAAAGGTGCCCACGGTGGAGCCCGTCACGGGGCTCGTCACGGCGCCGGCTGCGGAGCCCGGTATGGATGGATCGCTCGCTGGTGACGTGGGGACCGCCGCCGCGCCGACGAGCGCGGGCAGCGGCACTCCTCGGACGACGGCCTCGAGCGCGTCGGCCATCTCCATGGCGGAGCCGAAGCGAGCCTTCGGATCGCGGGCGCACACGCGCGCAAACCACGCGTCGATACCCGCCGGCAGATCGGGCCGAACGGCCGATGGCATCGGCGTCGGTCCGCTGTGGATCGCGACCGCCAGGCCAGCGATGGTCTCGGCCGTGAAGGGAAGCTCGCGCGTGAGCGCTTGGTAGGCCACGACGCCGACGGACCAAAGATCCGTTCGCAGGTCGAGATCCTTGGCGCCCACCAGCTGTTCGGGGCTCATGTAATAGGGCGTTCCCACCATGGCCCCGGTCCGCGTGCCGATTTCGCCTGTGAGCTCATGACCGATGGCGAGCTTCGCGACGCCGAAGTCGAGCAGCTTGACGAAGAGGTCATTGCCACCGACGTCGCAGAGGAAGATGTTGTCGGGCTTGATGTCGCGGTGGACGATGTGCCGCTCGTGGGCGCGGCGCAGGGCCTTGCAAAGTTGGCTCACGATGGCCGACACCTCGGCCGGCGACAGCGTGCCGCGTTCGTCGAGGTGTTTCGACAGCTCGCGCCCCTCGAGCAGCTCCATCACGATGTAGGGCACGCCCGTCTCGGAGAGCCCGTGGTCGAGCATTTGCACCACGTGGGGGCTCTTGACCTGCGCGGCCGCGGCGGCCTCGCGAGCGAAGCGGCTCACGGCGTCGGGGTTGGTCGCGAGCTCGGTCGCCATGAACTTCACGACGACCTGCGTCTTTAGCGCGAGGTGGTCGGCGAGCCAGACGCTGCCCATGCCGCCCTTCCCGAAAGGCCGGACGAGCCGGATTGACGGCGTCAGCAGCTGCCCCTGGTTGATGTCCCCCATCGCCCGCGTGAGCCTCTCGTGGCCGCTTGAGGGCGTCAATGTTGGCCGAATTCGCCGGTTTGGCCTCGCCACGGAGGGGGCAAATAGATGTGCATAGTTATCAAATTAAGCTAAAAGATAAGAATAATGAGCATTAGCCTCCCGGTCGCACTTCGCCAAGCGCGCCGCGGCGCTCGACTTAGCCAGCAGGCGCTGGCGTCGCGTGCGGGCCTGTCGCGTATGACTGTTCAGAAGCTCGAGGCCGGCGACATCGACCCTCGGCTCTCGACGCTGACGGTCGTGATGCGCGTCCTCGGTCTCGAAGTCGTTCTCGTGCCGAGCGACCTCACGCCGGCCGTCGAAACCTTCCTGCGCGCCGGCGGACGGCTCGTGGCCCAACCGCCAGGGACTGACGCGCCGTTGTCGATCGTCGAGTGGCTCACAGACGCCGGCGCGGGGGCGCGCGCCAAGAGCGGGCCTGGTGCCTCGTCGACGCCGGCGGCGCCGCCAACCCGACGCGCTGTCGCTCCGCGGCGGACGGCAAAGCGCGGACGCGCATGAGCACGTCGATTCGCACGTTGCGGGTGCTCTTGCACCTGCCGAGCGGCGAGCGGCGCAGCGTCGCGTTCCTCTCGCAGTTCGGTGACATCGTGCGCTTGTCGTTTGAGGAGAGCTACATCGAAGACGCGGCACGCCCCGCGCTGTCGTTGGCCTACCGAGGCGCCACCGAGTCCGACACGCGCGCGATCTTGCGCGCGACGCGCGACGTGCGTCTCGTGCGGAGCGACGGGCACCTTCCGACGTGGTTCTCCAACCTCCTGCCGGAAGGGCACAACCGGCAGCGGCTCGCGCGCGAGCGAGGTTGCTCCGAGAGCGACGAGTTCGAACTGCTCGCCGCCGCAGGACGCGATCTCGCGGGGGCCGTTGAGCTCGAGCCGCTCACCGGCGACGCCATTCCGCCGGCCGTCCTCGCGTGGCACGCGTCGATGGGGCTCGAAGTTGCGGCCGCCGAGCTGGTCGCGGAGCCGGTCCTCGACGCGGCGAGCCTCGCGGGGCTCGTCACGAAGTTTTCGGCCATCAAAGAGGGACGCCGCTACGTCGTGAAGCGGCACGGGCAGGCGGGGGCGTACATCCTGAAGCTCCCGTCGACCCGACATCCTGACTGGGTCGACAACGAGCTCACCGGCTACCGGCTCGCCGGTGTGCTCGACCTCGACTGCGCAGAGGTCGCGCGTGTGCCCCGCCGGGAGGTCGACCTCCCAGACGAGGTCGAGTTCGCTCACGTGCTCGCCGTCAAGCGCTTCGACCGTGGCGAAGCGGGGCGCCGCGTCCACATGGAAGAGATGGCCCAGGCGATGCAGTTCGAGCCGCGCCGCAAATACGGCCGCGGTCTGGAGCTCGACTTTCCCGCCATGTTGCGCCTCTTGGACCGACTGTCTGGCGAGCCGGCGCGCGACGTGAAGGAGGCGGTGCGGCGCCTCGTGGCCTTCATCCTCATGGGCAACACCGACGCGCACCTCAAGAACTGGGCACTCATCTATCCGGGCGGCGTGACGCCGACGCTGTCGCCGCTCTACGATCCCGTGTGCGTCACGGCGTGGTTTGACGAGCTCGCGCCGCAGGAATACGCGCTCAATCGCCGCATCGATGCGGAGCTCTCGTCGCTCGACTGGCCAAGGCTTCGTGCGCTCATCGACGCGGCCGGGGTGCCTCGAGCCGCGCGGCTCGTTCAAGTCGCCAAGGAGACCGTCAA
This sequence comes from Myxococcales bacterium, assembly GCA_016703425.1. Classification (NCBI taxonomy): domain Bacteria; kingdom Pseudomonadati; phylum Myxococcota; class Myxococcia; order Myxococcales; species Myxococcales bacterium. Next base: position 542,699 of record JADJCA010000002.1, on the reverse strand, counting down.
GCAAGCGAAGGCGAAGTGGCCGGGCATCTTGCGCGACGCGCCGCCGAACGTACGAAAATCCGTAAGCGCACGCCTCGCGGGGGGCGTCGCGCTCGCGAGCCTCTGATGCGCCAGGTGCCAAGCGCCGCGCGACCTTCGCGCACCGCGGGGAGGCGGCCATGCTAGTGTCTTCGCCCCCGAGCCAAGCCCATTGTCGACCCTAGAGCATGTTCTCGCGCCGCCGCGCTACGGCTTCGGTGCCATCCCCACCAACCGCGAGATCGTGAGCGAGTTTTTCTATCGACTCAACGTGCTTCGCTGTCGGAAGAACTGGATCCCGCTGTTCGCGTGGGCGACGACGCTGGCCTTTGCCGTGCCGCTCGTGGTCTTCGTGACCCACTACTTCTCCTTTTGGCTCGTCCTTTTGGGCTTCGTCTACAGCATGGTGCTGCTTGGCTCCCACGGGACGTTCTATCTCCATCGCTACGCGACGCATCGCGCCTATCGCTTTCGTTCTCCGCTGTGGCGGTTCGTCTGCAAGAACCTTGTCATCAAGATCGTGACGGAAGAGACGTACGTCATTTCACATCACGTGCACCACCGGTACACGGAGCAAGCGGGGGACCCTTACAACGCACGCGCCGGCTGGCTCTATTGCTTCTTCGCCGACGTGAACCATCAGCGCATCGCACCGGATCTCACGGAAGCGGCGTACGCACGGCTCAAGTTGCTCATCGACCACTGCGGCATTCGGCTCAACAGCTTCGCGCAGTACCAAAGGTGGGGCTCCTTGTGCCACCCGGCGTTCGCCTTCACGAGCTACGCCCTCAACTGGGCCTTCTGGTACGCAGCGTTTTACCTCGTGGGCGGCCACGCGCTCGCTACGGCGCTCTTCGGCTCGGCCTTCGTTTGGGCTGTGGGCATCAGGACGTTCAACTTCGCGGCTCACGGCGGCGGCAAGGATCGCCAGCGGCCCGGCGTCGACTTTCACACGAAGGACCACTCCATCAATCAGGTGTGGCCCGGCTACGTGGCCGGCGAGTGGCACAACAACCACCACCTCTATCCCAACGGCGCGCGCTCTGGCTTCCTCGGCTATCAGCTCGACCTGCCGTGGCTCTTCATTCGCGCCGTGCACGCCTTGGGCGGCATTCAGTCGTACCGAGACTACAAAGAGGAGTTTGTGGTTCGCTACCAGCGCCCCTACCTCGAAGAGCAGAAGCGCCTCCGCGCGGAAGCCGACGCGCGGCAGACCTCGCAGTGAGGCGGAACGCCCCGGGCTTCCGACGCCGAGAGTGCGACGGTGAGGGCGCAAGCAAGGGCACACGACGCATGCACAGGCTGCGCATGACCTGGTAGGAAGCCTCATGCGCCCGGGCGTGCCCTCGCTCAGCGCCCTCGGTGGCGCCCTCGATGAAGATTGGCGTCGGTTCCTCTTCGGCTACGCGATCGTTCTGCCGGCGCTGCTCATGCCGTTGGCCACGACGCCGATTGTTCCCGGGCTCGACTTTCCGTTCCACCTCGCCATCGCGGACATGCTCGGCAAAGCGAGTGACCCATCGTCGCCGTACGCCTCGTTCTACGCTCCGCGCCACTGGCCGCCGCTCCCCTCGTTGCCGTGGCTCCTGCTCGCGTACTTGGGTCATTGGCTCGGGCCCATCGCCGCGCTGAAGAGCCTCTTGGCGTTGGCCATCGGCTGCCTCCCGCTCTCGGTGGCGGCGTTGGCTCGGGCCTTTCGCGTTTCCGTCACGCCGGCGCTTCTGGCGGGCCCGCTCGGCTACGGCCTCGCGCTCCACTACGGCTTCTTTGGGTACACGCTGTCGCTCCCGATCTTCTTCGCCCTCATGGCGGCTCTCGTTCGCGTTGTGCGCCCCGACGGCACAGCGTCGCGGCCCGGCGCGCTCTTGGTCCTCGGCGCCTTGGCCACGCTCTCGTTTTTCCTTCACCTCGAGTCGTACGCGCTCGCCATGGCGCTTTCCGCGCTGTTGCTCGTCGCGGCCCGAAAGCCGCTCGCGCAAACGCTCGCCGTGGCGGCGTCGCTCTGCCCTTCCGTCGCGCTCTTCCTTCTCTGGCAGCGTACGTCGGCGGGCGCTGGCGCTCCGCCGTCGCTCTTCGGCGCCCTCCAAGATCTCCTCGCGACGCGGCGCGCCGAAATGGGAGACCTCACGGTGGCGCGCGAGCTTGTGCGGCAGCTCGATGGGCTCCGCGTGCATCTCCTGCGCGGCTTCAAGGATGGCCATAACCTCGTCGCGAGCACCCTGCTCGTGGCGACGATGCTCGCCTTCGTGTTGGCGTCGCGTGCAAAAGGGCTGAAGGCCCCCGCCGACGCTCCCCTATCGCGGCTTCGCGTGCTGGCCGTCGTCGGTGCGCTCTTCGCGTACCTCATCTTGCCGCATCACTGGGACGCTCACGAGGCTATGTCGCTCTCGCCGCGGCTCGCCCCCCTCGTCGTTGGCTTGGCCATCGCCGCGTTGCCCATCGCCCCGTCGTGGACTCCCAATAACGGAGTCGGCCGAAGCCTCGCGCGCGTCGTCGCGGCGGGGCCGCTGCTGCTCTCGGTGACGTACGCGTCTGTCGTGGCGCGTCACTACAAGAGCTACGCCGTCGAGGTAGGGGACTTCCTCCACGTGATGTCGCGTATTCCCCCCGGCGGGCGCCTCGTCGGGCTCGTCGGGAGTGACGCCTCGACGGTCATGAACATTGAGTCCTTGCCGCGGTCGTTGCCCAGCCTCTATGTCGCGCTGCGCCCGCACGACAAGAGCATGGTCGCGCTCCGCTATTGCGGCATGCGCCACGTGCCGTGCTCGCTTGGTCGAATCGCTGTCCCCGCGCCGAACCCATGGACGCCGGAGGCCGTGGACGTTTCGCGAGCCTTCGACTTCTTCGACTACGCCATCGTTCGCGCGGGGCCCGCGCTCGGGGCGCCGCATCGCGCCCTCGAGGCGCGCGCGGAGGTGCTAGCGGCAAAAGGCGAGTGGGTCGGCTACCGGCTCCGCCGAGCTTCGGCTCGCTAGTGCGTTACAAGGTCCAGCGTCGTCGGGCTCTTCGGAGGCCGCGTCGACGAGCCTCGCTGCCCGATCACTTGCGACCGCGCTCCGCCCGGCGCCGGATGATCCACGAAAGGCCCGCCAGCGCTGCCACCGGCAAGGCCGCGGTGGAGCCGAATGTCGGGGTGACATCGCAGCGACCGCAGCCGCTGCTTGTGGGCGCGTGGGCGCTCAACGAATAGAGCGTGTCCTTGTTAGGCAAGGAGCCTGTAAGCGTGGCCTTGTGCACGAGCAACGCCGGGTCGACGAGGCCCGCGGCGCGGCCGTCTTCCATGAATGTCCCTGCGGGCCGCTCCGAGCGCACAAGGCCGGTGGCGTCGTCGACGGCGTTGGGGCCGCGGTAGCTCCCGGCGCGCGCGTCGAAGTTCTTGTTCTGCACGTAGAGGACGTGGTCGAAGTCGTCCTTCTCGAAGACCTTGCCTGAGTGAATGTGAACGGTTGGAAAGAACACGGCCCCCGCGAGCCGGCTTTCGAACTCAAACGCCATCGGATGGGGCGTGCCCGCGAGGTTCTTCAACTGAAACACCGCAAAGCCGTAGTCGGCGTAAGCAGGAAGGCGCGACCAAACGTCTTTCGAGATCACGAACCGGGGATCGACGCGCTCGAAGTCGCGAAGCTGCGGCACGAAGGAAGCCACGAAGTCGCCCACCTCGTGCACCGCCAGTGGTTGACTCGCCGCCGCCGTCGCCGCGCGCATGCCGGCGAAGCCGCTCGGCGGAGGCGGCTCCGGGAAGCCTCGTGCCAGGTCGGAGAAAAAATCCGGATACGGCTTCAGGTTCTGAAATCGCACCGAGTCTTCCCGCGCCGGCAACGCGACCGGCAGCGGGAGGATCATCGCCGTCGGCGTCTCCGCTTCAAAGGTCATTTGGTACGCGAGCGACTGGACGCCGGGGCGAATCACGCGAGCGAAGATGTTGGTCCGGAAAACGCGAGTCTCGGCCGAGAAGCAACACATGGCCGTTGAACGTATCTCCTCGCGCGTCGATCCATCGAGCGGATGATGGCTGCACGTCGACGCCGAGAGATCGAGAGGGCGTTTGGTTGGCCTGCGCTCCGGAAGCCCCCTAGGTTCCATGGCCATGGAGAGCGATGCAGTGGGCCTGGTCCGCACCCCGCCGGCGGGGCTCCTTTGGGCCGAATCCTCACCCGTCGACGCCACCTTTCGGTGGAAGCGTTCGTGGCTCGTCGCGCACCTGGCTGGCATGGTTTGGAACGGCGGGTTCGTCATGATGGGCCTCGTTGGCTCCCATCCCAAGTGGCCGCCGGTTGTGCCTGCTCTCGCAGGCGTCGGCGTGCTGCTCTTCGCCCTGCTCTTCTTGCGAGCTCTCGTGGCGACGACCAAGGTCCACTTCAACGCAACGGAGTTCACCGTTCGGACTGACCCGCTTGGCGGCTCGCCACTGAAGCTGGCGCTCCAGGAGATCGTGCGCTTCGTGGCTCGCCCAAACGAAGACGAAAATCGCACTGAGCTTGTGGTCGCCCTGGCCTCGGGCGCTGAGATTGCCGTTCCCTTAGACTTCGAGCCGCCGACGTTCGTGGTTCGTGGGTCGAAGCGGCGGGTTTGGTCGGCGCCGCCCGAGCACGCGGCGTACGTGGCCTCGCGCCTCGAGGCGATGCTCGAGGTTGCGCGGCGCATGGGCCACGATTCCTACCGAGCGTAGGAAGGTGCGAAGCTGGGCGGTCCCGTCAGGGCGCAACGTCGTAGATCACGTCGTCGGCGCCGCCGCTCACGTGGTAGCCGGGGCCGCTCGTGAGGGAGAAGGCGACCTCCGCCAGGCCGCCCGTCTTGCAATCGATGACGGGGCCCGCTGCTGTCGGCGAGATGGGCGACGTGCTCGTGACCGTGGACGAACCCTGCGCGACGACTTGACCTGCGTATTTCATGACGTACGCGACGGGGACGGCGCCGGCGGCGCCGTTCTGCCGATAGAGCGTCAGCCCGAGGGAAAGCGGCTTGCCGCAGAACGCGTTCGCCGACGCGCCTCGCACCCAATAGTGATTCGCGACGTCGGGTGGTGGACTGGCCATGCGAAAGAAGCGGAGCGCCTGCGGCTCGAGGCGCAGCTTCTTGGCCGCGACGGAGCCCGTCGATTCCACAACGAGCTCATGCGACGGGAGGGCCTTGTCGCAGGCGACCGCGGGCCCGCCCGCGATCTTGACGTGTTTCGTCGCGCCGGCGGCCAGTTCAAGCGTCACGGCTTTCGCTTTGTCGACGGCCAGGAAGAGCCGTCCCTTGAACGGGACTTTGGCCTTGTTGGTCACGTCGACCTCGAGCGCGAGCGAGCCGCCGCAGGGGCTACCTTTGGTCGAGTCGATGCGCACGTCGACGGTGCCGAGCGCGGCCAAGGTGGGCGCATCTCGCATCGCCGCTTTGGGAGCCGTCGGGGGGTCACCGCCGCGGGCGCCGCCCGACGCGAGCGAGAAGGTGAGCAAAGTAGCTATGCCGAAGCTGAATTTCACCGCGCAAGGGTAGCGGCGAAGACCGCGGGCGCAAGGCCGCTCGCGCGGCTCGGTTGGAGCGCTACCGCGCGAAGTCGCGACCGCCTTTGGCCGCGGCGGGTGGGGACACACCCAAGAGCCGGCTCGCGGTCATGGCGAAAGCGCGGAAGTCGACGGGCTCGCGCACGACGAGACCTGCGGCGGCGCGACCCGGAGCGCGAACGAGCATCGGCACGGTGCGGTCGTAGAGATAGGGACTTCCGTGGCTTGTACCGAAGCCGCGGACGATGCGCGGATCGAAGAAGCTCCCCCGCGTAGGGATCACGTAATACGCGCCGGCGTGTTCGCCCGAGTTGGGCAACACGGAGCGGCAGACGAGGGCGGCGATGCGCGCCTCTTCGTCGAGCGCGTCGTCGCCGTCCTGCGGCGGGCACGCTTTCGGTAGCGCGTCGACGGCGAATACGGCTCGAACGCCGCCCGTGGAGAGGAGCGTGCGCCGCACGGTCTGGTCAAACCGCTCGCGGTCCGGAGGCCCAAGCGTTGACACCTCAGGCGACACGAAGACGTAGGGATCCCCGACGCCCCGCAGCAGCGCGCCCTTGCCTGGCAGCGCCGTCTCGAGCGATGCGCGCAGCCGCGCCGTCAGGGCGTCGGGATCGATGCGGTGCGTGACGCCGCAGGGCCGCTCGTAGCGATCGCGCGGGGCCGCGCCAGCGCACGAGCCGCTGCGGCGAGCGACCACCTCGGGCATGCTCATGGTGCCGTGGTCGCCGCTCAACACGGCGGCCCACCCCGCCTCGCTGAAGCGCGCATCGAGAGCGCGAAAGAACTCCGCGAGCGCCGCGTCGAGCGCGAACAGCTCTTCCCAGGCTTCCCACGAGTCCGGCCCGAAGACGTGGCCCACGTAGTCGTGCGCCGACAGCGACAACGCGAGCAACGTGGGCCGGGATGCGGCGCGCTCCGCGTCGAGCGCGTCGAGCGCCAGTGCGAAGAGCGTGCGGTCCGATGCCGGCGTCGTTCGAAACGCGCGACCCGGCGAGGTCGCCTTCCGCGGATCATGCGGGAAGGTCCGGCCGAGGCCCGACTCGTCACCCTCGCCGGGTTGATCATCGGGCAGGTCGCCCCGCGCCTTGCCGTCGTGCGTCCACACGGCGAGGCCTCTCGCGAGTGCGTCGCGACTGCCGTGCCGTTCGACGAAGGCCGGCAGAGAGGACGCGACCGCCGTCGACGTGACGAAGCGAAACTCTTTGACGTCGAGCCACACGGCGGCGGTCGGACGTTTGCCCGCCGGCAAGAGCGCGCCTCGGTCCTTAAGTGAAAGGCTCACGATGAGCGCGTCCTCGTGGGCTTCGCGAAATTGATCGGCGATCGTGGGTACGCGAAGGCGGGCCGCCGACGCGCTCTGGGTGCCTTCGGTCGCGCCAGGGCAAACGAGGCGCGTCGCCGGGTCGGCGATGATCGCGCCGACGGTCCCGCGATCGTCGACGAGCTCGTTGCCGTAGATCCCGTGCTCGCGGGGGACGGCGCCCGTGTACAGCGACGCGTGGCCCGGCGCCGTGTCGGTGACGGCGTGTGCGTAGCGCAAGGTGTCGATGCGCGTGCCCTCGCGCGCGAGGCGGTGGAAGCCCCCCGCCGGTGGCAGCCGGTGGAATCGCTCTTCGAAGGCCCACGCCGAGAGCTGATCGACGACGAGCGTGACGACGACCGGGAGGCGCTGCGACGCGCTGGCAGGCGCAGGAGGGACATCGGCCGGCTTACGTGTCCTGCATGCCGCGCCGGCCATCGCGAGGGCGAGCGCCATCAAGGGCCACGAGAGGTGGCGCCGGCGAGCAATCGGCAGACCCAGTCCAGCGGCCATGGCGCGACAACTTTGTCATGCTTTGGGGTGTCCTGCGTAAGAGACAACGCGGTGGCGCGGAGACGCGGAAATGCCCTGCACCTACCGTGATTGTCGCCAAACTCTGAGGCGCTGCCGGTGTCCTTACGCAGAGGAATGCTCGTGGCACATCGCCTGCTTCACCCTCGGTACGTTCCTGCATGAGTCATCGCCATCGAACCGCCCGCTCCCGCATCGTCAGCGTCGTCGAGTCCGACGTGGCCTTCCTCGAGCGTTTCCTCATGGGCAGCAGCCGTGGCCCCTTCGCGGAAGGTCCCGACGGGCCCAGCGACGCAGCGTTGCCGGCGGTGCCCGAATCGCAGACGCGCCCCGTGAGCACTGACCTCGAGGGCGGCGACGAACAGGTCGACTCGCTCCCGACTCCTGCGCCGCGCACCTCGCGGTGCCGGCCGCGCGTTGCCAAGAGCCGACCCGCGCGTCTCGGTCGATGATCGGGTGACTCAGCGGCGAGCTGGAATCGACGCGAGCGCGGTCGCGCCTTGAGCGCGGCCGCGAGGCGTTGTCTTCGAGACGCTCGTCAGGCGGTTCTGCTCACCGCCGAAGATCCGACGAGCTCGGCCTGCTTCTGCTCGAGCTCGCGCCGTCTCCCGCGTCAGTCGGTGCAGCGTCAGTCGGTGCAGGGGCGATTGTGCACGTCGTCTTCCTCGGCTTCGAGCCATTGCTCGAGCCAGCCTTCGCGCTCCGCGAGATCGCGCGCGCTCGAGAAGTCGCGCGCGGCGACTCCGAGGCGACCGGGCCGTTGCGAAGGAGGAGTGGTGCGCGAAACGCTAAGAGGACGTTCGGACTTCATGCGTGAAGAGCCCAGCAAGCCACGTTCCCCAGGCAAGTACGATGCAACTGCGCGAATTCGTTGGGTGTCCATGGTGTCTGCGAACCGTTCTGCCGCGTCGTCGGAAACGCAGCCGTGACATGGGTGCCACAGTCCGGCGCGGCCGCCTAGGTCCCTCGCGAGGAACTTAGAGGGCCTGCGCAGGTGCGTAGCGGGCGGCACGGCGGGCCGAGAACGACTGAAAGGTGAAGCCCGCCGTCCCTTTACAGGGGAACGGAGGACCCCTACGCAGGTCTCCCGTTCAGGCTTCTTGACACTGAACATCCAGACAGTATAAGCAGGAAGAACTGAAACGCCAAGAGCACGCGCCACGCGAGCACGAGCAAGCAAGCACGAGCAAGCAAGAGGGAGAGACGAACATGGATGAGAAGAACCGCGCCAAGGCCATTGAGCTAGCCCTCGCAGGCATCGAGAAGGAATACGGCAAGGGCGCCATCATGCGGCTCAAGGATGGTCAGTCCATCCAGCAGGTCGACGTCATCTCGTCAGGCAGCCTCGGCCTCGACATCGCGCTCGGCATCGGCGGTTATCCGCGCGGCCGCATCATCGAAATCTACGGCCCCGAGTCCAGCGGCAAGACGACCCTCACGCTTCACGCCATCGCGAGCGTCCAGCGGGCTGGCGGCGTCGCGGCCTTCATCGACGCCGAGCACGCGCTCGACCCGTCGTACGCGCGCAAGCTCGGCGTGAAGACCGACGAGCTGCTCGTCTCGCAGCCCGATTACGGCGAGCAGGCGCTCGAGATCGCAGACATGCTCGTGCGGTCCAACGCCGTCGACCTCATCATCATCGACTCGGTAGCGGCCCTCGTCCCCAAGGCCGAGATCGAAGGCGACATGGGCGATAGCCACGTCGGCGTGCAGGCGCGGCTCATGAGCCAAGCGCTCCGCAAGCTCACCGGCACCGTGGCGCGCTCCAACTGCCTGCTCATCTTCATCAACCAGATCCGCATGAAGATCGGCGTCATGTTCGGGTCGCCGGAGACCACGACGGGCGGCAACGCGCTCAAGTTCTACTCGTCGGTTCGCCTCGACATCCGTCGCATTGGCGCCATCAAAGAGGTCTCGGCGAGCACCGCCGGCAAAGACCCTGCGGTCATCGGCAACCGCACCCGCGTGAAGGTCGTCAAGAACAAGATGGCGCCGCCCTTCCGCGAGATCGAGTTCGACATCCTCTACGGCCAGGGCATCTCCCGCTCCGGCGACGTGCTCGATCTCGCCAGCGACGCTGGCATCGTTGAAAAGAGCGGCTCGTGGTTCTCGTTCCAGGGAGAACGCATCGGTCAGGGGCGCGAGAACGTGAAGACGTACCTCGAGCAACACCCGGAGATGCTCGAGAAATTGGAGCAGCTCGTGCTCAAAAAGCACGGAATCCAACGGAACGGCGCCGCCGCGGACACCGCGAGCGCGCCGGCCGCTGCCGCGCCGGACGAGAAGAAGCCACAAGCGGCCAAGGCCGCCGGCGATGAGCCAAAGCGCCCCGCTAACGGTCAGGCCTCCGCGAAACACTGACGCGCCGCCCCGTCCGCTCTACTCTGCTGGGCGATGGACCTCTTCATCATGCGCCACGGCCCGGCGGAGGACGCGTCGCATACGGGCCTCGACTCCGACCGCGCTCTCACGCCCAAGGGCCGGGAGCGCGTGCGGCTCGTGGCCCGCGAGCTCATTCGGCTCGGTGAGGTGCCCACGCTGCTGCTCACGAGCCCCTTGGTTCGAGCACGGGAGACTGCCGAAATTGTCGTCCAGGAGCTCTCGCTCGCGCCGTATGTCGAGGACAAGTCCCTGGGCATGACCGGGCGGGCGGGAGCGCTCGCGGAAGACCTCATCAAGAAGCGAGTGAGCGGTCGCATGCTCGTCGGGCACGAGCCGGAGCTCTCGAGTCTCGTGGCCGCGCTGACGGGGCACCGCGTCCATATGGAGAAGGCCATGGTGGTGGCGGTTCGCATCGACGGTGGGCGCGGCCGTCATGCGCTGCGCTTCGTCCTCGAGCCCAAGACGCTTCACCAGAAGACGTTTTCGTAGGGCCAGGGTCGTTCGTCGACCGCTTCCGCGGTGACGGAAACGGAGGGCGCCATGCCCCGTGCCGTCTCCGTCGATTTTGGTGGGGAAGGGTGCGACGAGGGCCCGTTACCCAGTGGCTATCGGTTGGCGTCTGACACGCAGCATCGAGCCAAAAAATAGAGCTTTCGCGGGTCGTCTTGACGATCCCCGATGCCGACTTTAGTCCGAAGGGAGGGCGTCTTCACGCGCCCGGCTGGTGACACCTATGTCTGCTCGAAGCGTGCTCATGATTCATCCGCAGAGGCTCGGCCCGAGGCCCGAAGCCCGCGCGCGCGCGCTGACGAACCACGGCTCCGCCGTCGTCATCCGGATCCCTGATCGCATGGCCGCGCCCTACGCCGCCATGATCCCCAAGTCGGGGCCGCGTCTCTACGTGCACGAGGGGGCGCGGCAAGCCCTCGAGCGGCGCTTTGCCGCCGCCGGCGCCGCGAGCGTCCGGCTCGCCATTACCGACAATCGCCACTCGATGATCTCGCACTCGTGGGAAGGCGGCGTGCTCCGCGCGCGGGTGCACCACATGTTTTTGGACGCGCCGCCGGACATTCAGACGGCCCTCGTTCGCTACGTGACCGAGTCCGACGCCGACGCGAGCATGGCTCTCGGAAGCTTCATCGATTCGCGCAGCGATCGGCTCGTGCGGCGAGGGCGTCGACACAAGCTGTCGCAGCAGGGCAAACACCACGACCTTCATTCCATCTTCGTGGACGTCAACGACCGCTACTTCGGTGGCAGCGTGACGTGCCTACTCACCTGGGGGCGTCACACCAAGACGCCCAAGCCCCGCACCACCATCAAGCTCGGCAGCTACGACGACAACGAGCGCCTCATCCGGATCCATCCTGCGCTCGATCGGCCCTGGGTCCCGCGATACTTCGTGGCGTTCATCGTCTTTCACGAGATGCTGCACCACGTGTTTCCGTCGCGACGAAGCGGCGCGCGGCGCGAGCTTCATTCCGCTGACTTTCGCGAACGCGAGCGAACGTTTCGTCACTACGAACGAGCGCTGCTCTGGGAAGCGAAGAACCTGCGGCGAATGCTCCGCGCCTAACGCCGAGTCCGGGTTGACGCGCGCTGCGCTCGGCGCCGGTGCGACGAAGCGGCGCGACGAACGGTGGGAATGCATCGGCGCCGACAATCGTCTTCGCCCCAACGGACGCCCGCACGCTCGCGGCCGCGTCCGCGGTATCCTCCCCGGCCGTGTCTCAAGGTCTCCGCACGACGACCCTCCTCGCGCTCACGGCGATCTTCGCTTGCGCGCAGGCTGCTTGCGGTGGCTCGCAAGCGGCCGTCGGCGTCGAGCACGTCGCGGAGACTCGTCGCGTCAAGGCGGCGACGCCGCGCGCCACGGAGCTCTTGGTCGCCGGCGCCAACGACCGGCTCATCGGGCCGATGTTGGCTCGCGGCGAGCTGCGGAACTTGGTTGCCTGGGTGGAGAGCGGCGAGCAGGGGGCGCGCCACATCCGCGCCGTCTTGACGGACCCGGCAGGCATCCCGCTCGCTGGCTCACGCGAGCTCGTTTCCGCCGCCGGCGACGTGACCTCGCTGGTCACAAGATCCTTGGTTGGCGGTGGGTTCCTCGTGGCCTGGACCACGCTCGCCGACCGCGGCGAACACCTGCGCATCCTCACCGTTTCCGACACCGGCGTGCCCACGGCACCGCTCGAAGTCGCCAAAACGAGCGACGACATGGTTTGGGTCGAGGTCGTCGTCACGCGACGTGGCGTCGTCTTGTTCTGGGCCGAAGAGACCCGCGACGAGACCGCCAACGTCCTCGCGATGGCCCTCGACGCGCGCGGCGCGCCGCGAGGCGTGCCGAGCTTCATCGCGCGGAACGTGCTCGGTTGGCACGCCGTCGCCGCCGGGGAAGGCGCCGTCCTCGGTGTGCTCACTGGCAAGCGATCGGCCGGGCGTGGCGCCAGCCTCGACAAGCTCGCGCAGGGGGGCGAGGGCTACGCGCTCTCGCTGGTGGGCCTCTCGGGGGAGGGGGCCGTGGTCGGGCCCGCCACCGAGATCGTGGCGCGCGGCGTCCAACCCGACTTCACGATGGTTCGAGCCAAAGGGGGCCTCGTCGCTGCCTGGACCGATCGCACAGGTGTTGAGCCGGAGGTCAAGGCGCGCTTCGTCGACGAGCACCTCCGATCGGTGCCCGTGCCGGCGCTCTCGTCGCCGGCCTTTGGTACGAAGCTCCTCTCTCTCTCCGCTCGCGCGGGGAGCCCTCGTCGCTTACGAAGAAGCGGCGCCCTCGCGCGCAGGCCGCGCCTCGCGTCGGGTGATGTTGGCGCGCGTCACGGCACAAGGGGCCGAGGCCCCGACGGTCGTGGAGCTTGAGGGCACGAGCGTCCCCGAGCTCGCCGCCTTTGGCGACGGGGCGGCGCTCTTGGGTCGCGTCCGCGTCTGCGAGCGCCACGAGAGCGACGAGGCCTGCGCCGCGGCGCCCTTCGCCGCGGGAGCCATCGAGCTCGATGGGCAACTGCGCGTGACTCGCGCGGAGCGTATCGAGTACGGCGAGCCGCGCGAGCCGGCTCAGCTCGCGTGGAACTTGAGCTGCGGCTCCTCGTCGACGAGCGCGGGGTGCCTCGCGCTTGCGCTCGGCAGCGCCCTCCGCGAAGCGCCGGAGGCGGGCCAGCGGATCTTGTCGGCTCCGCTCTTCGGCGTCCGCGGCGGGACCCGCCGCGCGCTCGTCACGCCTTTGCACGCGCCGGGGCGCCCGCGTCCGCGACAGGCGACCACGCTCCTTCGTAGCGACGCCGTGGCGCAGATCGCCACCACGCGGGCCCGCGGCAAGCTGGCGCTCGCCGTTCTCTCGCGCGGCGGTGAGGCGCAAGGCCTCGCAAAGAGCGGCGCGCCCGGCGGCGCGGGCGCGCTGTCGACGCTTCATCTCTTGGGCGTCGGCGCCGCTGACGCCGCGCCGGTGCTCGTGTCGTCGCGCGCCGCCGCCGCCGGGGGCGTCAGTATGACGACCGCGCCCGACGGCGCCATCGTCGTCGCGTGGGCCGCGCGGGACGACGGCGGCGCGGCGCGCATCAAGCTCGCGCGCTACCTCGCCGACGGCAAACGAGGGCCCGAGCTGCTCGTGACGACGCGCCGCGGCGACGTGTCGAGCGTCAGCGTCGTGGCCGTGGCCGGCGGTTTCGTCGTGGGTTGGGTCGACAACCGCGACGGTCAGGGGGAGGTCTACACGGCCAAGGTCACCGAAGACCTGGCGCGCGTGTCGGAGCACCAAAGGATCACCACGGCGCCTGGCGACGCCGGCGATCTCGCGATGCTCTCGCACCCGAGCGGCGTCGTCTGGCTCGCTTGGTCCGACCCGCGCGAGAGCCCGCGAGAAGGAAAGGGCGACGTCTACGTCGCCACGGTGCGTGCGAAGGACGCGCGCAAGGTCGGGGAGGAAGCCAAGGTGCTCGCGACGGCCGCCCACTCACGCTCTCCGTCGCTCGCCGTGGCCGGTGACGGCGCTGCCCTCGCGTGGATCGAGGAAGCGCCCATCGGCTCCGACGTCGATGGGCAGGCCGCGTACGGTGCGATGTTGGCGACCCTCGACGCTCGCCTTCACGTGACGCGCGACGCGCTCAGGCTCCGCGGCGCGGGAGCCGGCGCGCCCGTCGGTGTGCTCCTCGACCCGCTGCGGGGGGGCACCTCGGGTTTGCTCCTTCGCAGCACCGCGGGCGAGCTCGCCCTCGACGCGTTTACGACCGAGACGGCGGGCCGCGTCGTGACGTCTTGGATCCTCTCGCCGCTCGGCCCGCCGACGCTCGACCTTCCGCTAGCCATCGACGACGTCGACCTCGTGTTTGCAGAGGAAGGTCGCGGCGCCACCGAGCACCGGGTACGGCACGTCACGCTCGATTGGGGCCGCTGAAAAAAAGTCGCGACGCGCGCAACTTTCGTCGCCGCGTCGCCGATAGGCCTTGTTGACGCCACGAGCTCCCCGCTCGCGAGGCGATTCCAAGGAGAGCCGTCATGAGAATTGGTCCGCAGCCTTCGGAGGTCTCGTTCGTCGCCTCGGCCCCCAGGCCCACACCGACGCCGCCGCAAATCCGCTTCGCCGAGGTTCTCTCCTCGCAGGCGGGCTCGCTCGTGCGCGGCGCCGAGGCCACCATGCGCGGGCTCCCGGGCGCTCCACTCCTCGCCCTCGCACTTCGAGGTCCCCAAAGCCTTTCGCCGCGCGGCCTCGCGGCTCCGTCGGTGGGCCCCGCGAGCGGGGTCGCGACCAACGCGGAAGGCCCAAGCGCACCGGCCGGCGGCGGGGGCGTCACGCCCGGCGGAGGCATCGAGTCGTCGATGACCGAGTCGCAGGAGATGAACATGTATTTTTTGCGAATTCAGGAGGCGATGAACGCTCAAAATCGAACCTATTCGGCGCTGTCCAACGTCTTGAAGGCGCAACACGACACCGTGAAGAACGCCATCTCGAACATTCGCTGATGCGGCCGCCCTTCCAGAGGGCGGCGCATCGTGCGAACGTTTCCATTCGTCATGGGCATCGATGGAATTGGCAAGAAGGGCCCGGCCGCGCCGGGGGCGAACCCCGCCGACGCCACGCCGGTCACGGGAAAGAAGGCCTTCGAGGTTGAAGGCGTCGTTCGTCCCGACGCGTCTCCGCCCATCGACGCCGCGCGGGAAGCGAGCCCCCTCGCGCGACTCGAACGCGGCGAGATCGACGTCGACGGCTACGTCGAGCTTCGCGTCGAAGAAGCGACCCGTCACTTGAAGGGCCTCCGGCCCGAAGACCTCGAGCTCGTGAAGAGCGAGCTTCGCCACCGGATGCAAACCGATCCGGCGCTCGTTGACCTCGTGACATCCATTGCGGGCAAGGCGCCAACGGCCGCGTCCTCGGACGAGTGACGGCGCACGGCGACTGGGGGCGTGCTCGCCTCACGCGGCGCGCGTGTCTCGTGGGCCTTCCCTTGGTCGGCGCGTGCTCCCGTCGCGAGGCGCCGCCCACGCCCGCGCCGACGGCCACGGCCAACGTGCCCCGCGCTCAGACCGACGCGACTTCGTCGGAAAGAGCGCCGCCCCTCCACGCGGCCGCGTCCGCCGACAGCGCATCGCGTCCAACGCCCTTGGTGCAACGCATGGAGTGGGACTTCGGCTCTCGCGGTCGTGTGGTCGTGCTGCTGGCGCGTGCCGATGATTCGGTGCGCGTCCCGGTCGTCGTTGCGCTCCACGGCCGCGGCGAAGCGCTGAAGGGACCCGTGCGCGGTCCCGACGGCTGGCCCCGCGACTACGCGCTTGCGCGCGCCATGGGCCGCGTCTTCGCGCCTCCGCTCGCGACCTCGGACTTCGAAGGTCTCATCACGGGAGAGCGGCTCCGGAGCATCAACGCTCGCCTTGTGGAACGCCCCTTTCGCGGTCTCGCCGTGCTCTCGCCGTTCCTTCCGGACTTTGACTGGAACGCACCGTCCGACGAGCTCGTCCGAAGCTACGCGCGCTTTCTCCTGGATGAGGTCGTCGCGCGGGCACGCCGGGAGCTGCCGGTCCTAGCTACGCCCTCGGCAACGGGCATCGACGGCGTCTCGCTCGGTGGCGCGATGGCGCTAAGGGTCGGCCTTCGGTACCCCAAGGAGTTCGGCGCCGTCGGGACCCTCCAGTGCGCGCTTCAGCCTGGCTTCGCCGGGGCGCTTGCGCGCGAAGCCTTCCGCGCGCGTCGCGAGAATCCGGCCCTCGCGCTCCGCGTCGCGACCAGCGTCGACGACTCCTTCAAGGAGTCCAATCGGGCGCTCTCCGACGCATTCACGGCGGCCGGTGTCGCGCACACGTTCGCCGATCACCTCGGGCCCCACGACTACGTCTGGAACCGCGGCCCCGGCTCCTACGAGCTCCTCCTCTTTCACGACGCGTCGTTGAGGCCGTAGCGCTTCGTTCCTGGACGCTGGCGCGTCGGGAGCGCCCCCGGCGCCACGCGCAAAAATGGATGGGCCTCGGTGCTCGCGCGGACGTGTAGAATTGCCGCCGGCGATGCCTCACATCGTTTCCCTCGCGACGCTCGCCAAGAAGCGAAAAGGCGACGACGCGCGTGTCGTCGGCGGGAAAGCCGCGCGGCTCGTGTGGCTCCACAAGGCGGGCTTCGCGGTCCCCGAGGCGTGGGTCGTCTCGAGCAAGGTGTGGAGCGAAGCGAGGCGCTTGCTCCCCGCGTCGGCAGACCCCAAGGCACTCTTGCGCTCGGTCTCCGCGCACAGCTTCCCGTTGCGGGTGGCGGAGGCGCGGCAAGCGATCCTCAGCGCGACCTTGCCCGATGGGCTCGAAGGGGAGCTCGAAGAGCTGTGGGCGACGGTGAAGGACAACGCGCCGTGGGGTCTCGCGGTGCGCTCCAGCGCGACCTGCGAAGACGGAGCCGTCGCCTCCATGGCGGGCCTCGCCGAGACTCGCCTCGCGGTCTTCGGGCCCGCGCGCTTGGCCGATGCGATTCGAGACGTTTGGGCGTCGCTCGCCTCCGGTCGTGCGCTCTCCTATCTGGCGCACAACGGCGTCCGCGACGTGGCGATGGCCGTCGTGATTCAGCGGATGGTCTGCGCCGAGGCCGCCGGCGTGATGTTCACCCGCGCCGACGGCGACGGCGATGGCGCGAGAGACCGCGTCGTCAACGCATCTTGGGGCCTTGGCGCTCCCGTCGTGCACGGCGTGCAGACGCCCGACATGTTGCGACTCGACAAGGCGGGAGCCGTCAAAGAGTCGCTGATCGCGCACAAAGACTCGGAGCTCGTCGTCGCCGCGGGCGAGCTGGTCTTGCGTCCGGCGCCGTCGCCCGACGCTGCGTCCCTCACGGAGGCGAACTGCCGAGCGTTGGCCGATTTGGCGTCGCGCCTCGAGGGTCTTGAAGACGTCGCGTGGGACGTGGAGTTCGCCATCGACAAGGAGCGCATTTGGCTCGTCCAGGCGCGGCCTGTCACGGGGCAGGGATTTCCTGCCGGCGGTGAAGCGGCGACGGTCTGGAGCAACGCGAACGTTGGGGAGGCGCTGCCCGGCGTCGCCACGCCGCTCACGTGGTCGGTGGCAGGCGCCTTCAGCGACGCGGGCTTTCGCCGCGCCTTTGCCACGCTGGGGTGCACGGTCCCGAAGAGCGCGGTGCTGGTCGGGGACGTCTACGGTCGCTTCTACTTGAATCTCTCGCAGTTCATGCGCGTCGCTGCGCAGGTCCCTTGGCTGTCACCCAAAACGCTCGTCGAGCTTGGCGGCGGCGCTGGCGGTGACGAGCTCGCGCGAGACGTTGGCGAAGTCTCGCGAAGGGGCTTCGTGGCGCGGCTCCCGCTCACGGCGACACGCCTCTTGTCGGAGCAATGGCGCCTCGACAGCGAGGTCGAGCGCTTCGAACGCGACGCCGAGTCGTCGCGGCGCACGTACGCGGCCCTCGACCTCGCCATCTTGCCCGACGAAGCGCTGGCCCGAACCATCCGCGATCTCCAAGGGCTCCTCGAGCGCACCGGCAACGTCATGTTGACGTGCGCCTCGAGCGCCCTCGGGAGCCATTTGGCGCTCAAGGCGCTGCTCTCGCGGGTCGCGCCGGGGCGCGCCGAATACCTCGCGCAGGCGCTCACCGCCGGCATCCGCGATCTCGAGAGCGCGCGGCCCGCCATCGGTGTCCTCCACGTCGCGGAGCTGGCGCGGCGCGAACCGCTGGCGCTGGGCGCCATCCAGAGCGTCGAGACGACCGTGCCCGAGCAGTTGCCTGAGGGGCCCACGCGGCGCGCCTTGGTGAGCTTCCTCGAGCTTTACGGCGATCGCGCCGTTCGCGAGGCCGAACTGTCGACGCCACGCTGGCGAGAGGAGCCGCGCGTCGTGCTCACGATGTTGCGCGTGGCGTTGCGCGGCGAGGGGCGCGACGTCGAGGCGCAGCTCGCCCGGACGCGCTCGCAGGTCGACCTCGAAGGCTCGCGCCTCCTCTCGAGTCTCAACGTCGTGAGCCAGACGACGGTGCGCCACTTGGTGGCGCGCGCGCAGAAGGCCGCGCGCTTGCGAGAGCGAATGCGCGCCTGGGTCACGCGCGTCCTTGGCATGCTTCGTACGGCGTTCCTCGATGCGGAGCGGCGGCTCGTGCGCCTCGTGCCCGACCTCGGCGGGCCCCACGCCATTGAGTCGGTCTTCTTTCTCACCGTCGACGAGGTCGTCGGGGTCCTGCAGACGGCTCGCGTCGACATCGCACCGCTCGTGCGCGCGCGCCGCGCCGAATACGCGCGCAACGTCGCGAGGCCCGACCCGCCGGGGACCTTCGTGGGCGCGCCGCCGACCATCGTCGCGCCTCCCACGGGCGGCGATCTCCTGCGCGGCAGCAGCGGCTGCTCCGGCGTTGTAGAGGGGCGAGTCCGCGTGATCCCGTCGGTTGAGCGCATGGGAGAACTTGAGCCCGGCGAGGTCCTCGTGGTGCGGTCGACGGACGTCGGCTGGACGCCTCTGTTTCCCATCGCCCTCGCCGTTGTCACGGAGCTCGGCGGACCGCTGTCGCACGCGGCCATCGTGGCTCGCGAGCTGGGCGTCCCGACGGTGGTCAACGTTGCCGGAGCCACGCGCGCGCTGCGCACCGGGGACCTCGTGCGCGTCGACGGTGAGCGAGGCACCGTCGAACGACTCACTCGTTCGTGAAGCTCCTCCGCGAGGGCCGCATCGAGCGCGGCGTCTCGCCGGTCTGGCGGCAGTGAAGGTATTCGGTCACGAACGCCTTGAGCTGCGTCTGCAGGGCGCCGTCCTTCGGCAAGAACATGGCGACGCCTAGCTCGTAGAGCAGTTCCACGTCGCCAGGGTCCGCGTCGACGCTCACGGCGACGATGTTGCACCGCTCGGCGAGTCGCTCGCCACGCAAGTACATGAAGAGCTCGATGCCGCCCATGTCCGGCATCATGAGGTCTAAAACCATGATGTCCGGTGGCCGCTTCTTGACCTGATCGAGCGCTTGTTTCGCGTTGTTCGCGACGAGGATCTCCGCGTTTGGCGCCGCGTGCCTCACGTACATGGCGAGGAGCTGCGAGGTGTAGCGCTCGTCGTCGACGACGAGGACGCGGAGCGGCCCGTCGTTGGAGCTCAAGCGGCCCAGCTGGTTTCGAATCGCGCGGAGCTGCCACACGACGCTCTCGACGGACGGCCGCTCCCGGGGCTCCTTGCCCAGGAGCTCGCGTACGAGCGCCGTCAGCCGCGGCGGCACCGGCTCGGGGCCGATGGGTTCGGGGACGGCGGCTTCGCGATGCAGCGTCTCGTAGCCGAGGAGCGTGGTGGCCTCGTAGGGCAGTCGCGTCGTCAGCATCTCGAAGGCGATGACCCCGAGCGCGTAGACGTCGACGAGGTGCGCGGCGCCGGGCGCCACGTCGCGGCGAAACACCTCGGGCGCCATGTAGGCGGGGGTTCCCGCTAGGTAGCCGGGTTTGGAAGGTGCGCCCGACTCCGGTTGCATAAGCCCGAAGTCCGTGAGGACGACGCGGCTGCCGGGCGCCAGCATCACGTTGGCTGGCGTGAGATCGCGGTGAGCAATGCCCGCGCGGTGGACCGCCGCGAGCCCTTCCGCGATGCCCAAGAGGACATCGAGCGCCTCTTCGACGACGAGGCCTTCACCGGTGATGCGTCGCTTGTCGATGTGGCTCATCAGCGTCGTCCCCGGCACGTGCTCCATCACCATGAAGGGAACACCTTCGTGTTCGTCGAGGGCGTGCACGGAGACCAAGGCCGGGTGGCGCAGCGCAGCGAGCGCGCGCGCCTCGAGGGCGATGTGCGGCAGCCCGGGGCGCGACGTCTTGATGGCGATGCGACGGTGGAGCTTCAGATCCCAGGCGTCGTAGACCTCGCCCATGCCTCCTTGGCCGAGGACGCCGCGGACTTCGTAGATGCCGCGAAGGACGTCACCCACCTGAAAGGAGCTGCTCCCCGGTGGGATTGACCCGGCGACGCTGACGTCGGACGCGTCACCGGCAAACGCTACGGGGGGCGGGCTCACTCCGGGAATGGTCGCGTCCATGGCTAGGTGTGCTGCTCGAGGAGGGCCGAGTGCGTCCGCCTCAGAGCTTGACGGACCCGCTGTGACACGCGTTGCAGTTTCCGATGGCGGGAGACGACCCCATGGTCCGGGTGCCATTTTGGTTCCGTACGCCCGGGCGCACGGAGAAATTCACGCCGGCATCTTGCGCGGCGGCGAGCGGCACGAACCAGTTGCCATCCTCGTCTGTGTAAGCGGAGATGGCTGCCGTCGTGTAATAGGCCTTGAGTCTCACTTCGGCCATGTGGGCCGGCCCGCCATCGACCTGGAAGCGCACCGTGCCACCGGCGAAGAACGGCCTCGTAGCCGCGGAGCCGCCGACCTTGTGACAATCAAGGCACAGCGTGTTTGCTGGGTTGCTCTTGGGCGTGTTGGTTGTGGCGTGTCCGGCGTCGCTGCGCGACGACGGGCCGGGAATGCCGATGTAAGGCTCGGCGAAATCGAAGGCGCGGCCCGCATCGAACGGTGGCTCGACGTATTGGTCGATGCTCGCATCGGCGACGGGAGTGGGGGCCGCATCGACCGTCGACCGGGCATCGACGGCGACGCTGCCCGCATCCTTTGGGGCGTCGGGGATGGGGTCGGAGCACGCAAAGAGCCAAGCGCCCAACGCGGCCGCCCCCACCCAACTGCGACCGCCAAGCTTCGAAACGCCGTGTGTCATCTCACCTCGAGACCGCCGGACGCGTCGAGACCGCGGACCGCGAGTCGGCCTTCGAACGTAGCGCATCCGAAGTCGGCCCCGCTATTGTTAGCGAACGCCTCGCATGCCCACCTCGTCCCACCGCAACGTGATCTCGTGAAGCGCTTCGTGCTCGAGCGCCCTATGGAGGTCTGGGAGGTGCTCGCTTCGCTCGGTGAAACGCCAGCGGCAGTGAACGAAGGCCGCGTCTTCCTTGGAGCCTACCGGCTGACCGATGCTTCAAAGCGGCTCGCTGCAGGCGAGTCCATTCGTGTCGCTGCTCCGGTAGGAGAAGCGGGCACACTGCCCCTCCTCTTCCAAGACGACGACTACGTCGCCGTCGCGAAGCCGGCCGGCATCCCCACCGTGCCCAGCCTCGAGGGCTCGCGCGGTTCGCTGATCGACGTCGTGGCGCGCCAGCTCGGCCTCTCAGACAAGGCGCTCCACGTCACCTCGCGCCTCGATCGGCTCGTGAGTGGCGTGGTGACCTTGGCCAAGAGCCCCGCCGCGGCTCAGCGCATCCTTCAGGCGCGCGAGGCGGGGACACATGCCCGTCGCTACGTGGCTCTCGGTATGTTGGCCCCTGGCGCCGACGCGTTGGACGGCGCGTGGACCTTCGCCATCGGTCGTCATCGAAAGAGCGCGATGCTTCGCGCGGTGAACGGTCCCGAAGCCAAGCCGGCGCGTTCCCGGGTGCGCTTCGTCGCCGAGGCTGGCTCGCGCAGTTGGCTCCTCGCGCTCGCCCCCGAAACGGGACGCACGCACCAGCTCCGTGTGCACGCGAGCCATGCGGGGGTGCCGCTCCTCGGCGACCGAGACTACGGCGGAGCGGCGCGCCTCGTGCTCGCCGGCGGGCGCGTTGTGGCTCTCGCTCGCGTGGCCCTGCACTGCGCTCGCGTGGCCGTGCCGTGCCGCGGTGGGGTTGTCTCGGTTAGCGCTCCTGTCGCGCCTGAGCTCACGAGCCTCTGGGCCTCTCTTGGCGGAAGCCCTGAAGCGTGGGATACCGCCATCGAGTGCGACCTTTAGAGCGTATTTCACAGTGCCACCACGCGGCCGTCGCGGCAGCCAAGGTTGGCAGGCAAGTCGGGCAAGAGGTGCTCCCGCCGAAGGCGGGCGCGCTCGGGCGGAGCCTCGCGGTTGCGGTCGGCGCCTGCGTCGTACCGCTCTTCGTGCTCGTGGCGTCGGGCGCATCGGCGGCTCAAGACGGTGGCTTCTACAGCGGCAGCCCCAAGAGCTCCGACGCGTCCTTGGATGCGCGCTCCGACGCGCGCTCCCGCGACAGCGGTCCCATCGCACCGATTCCGCCGGACCCGACGCCGCTGGAGGACAAGCGCCAGTGGGTCGTCGACCTCAGGTGGGTCAAGGGCGAGGTCTTTCTCACGGCCGTCCACAAAGTCGAGCTCGAAGCTCCGCGCGCGACCCCGCGCGTCATGGGACGCTTCGCGCTCGAGCTCTTTGAGGGCCCGACGCTCTTGGAGCGCGTTCGCTTCGATTTTCCTGGCCTCATCGATGGCGACATTGTCGACGCCGGCCACGGCGGCGCGCCTCGCATCGACAAGAACCTCACGACCCGCATCGGAGTTCTTTTCCCGCGTACCGCTCGCGGAACGCGCTTCGAGCTCTGGGATCGCGCCACCGATCGCCGATGGCCCCTCGGTTGGCCGCTCGCGGAAGGGGTCCGATCGGGGCCCCCCACGGACTCGCGCCTTTGACGCTGCCGCCGCGGGATCCTTGGGGAAGCGGCCGCCACAAGATCGATTTTCCCGCTGCCCCGTCCAACCCTCGCACGCCGATTCGCGGCATGCTCCGACGGAGGCGCTCGGGAAGGCGCTAAGGGCCATCGTCTCGGCGGAACGAATCGGATCTCCCCAATTTCGGAAGTATGCGATGTTACGGGTCCGAAGGCGCTCTGCCGTCAGACAAAGCCGCAGGCCCCAACGGACAGGTGACCCCCAGTGAGGAACGTTCCGTGAGCGATGCCCCTCCCCTCGTCGGCAAAGTGGTCGGCGGGAAATATCGGATCATCAAGCTGCTCGGCGAGGGCGGCATGGGCGCTGTTTTTCTCGGCGAGTTTAACCTAGGGCCGACGGTCAAGAAGGTCGCCGTCAAGACGCTGCACGCGCACCTGTCCCACGACCCGAAGATTGTGGCTCGGTTTGAGCGCGAGTGCGCCACCGTGGCCGAGCTTCAACATCCAAACACGATTCAGGTGCACGACTTCGGCAAGACCGACGACGGCACGCTCTACATCGTGATGGAGTACGTCGAGGGGCGGAGCGTCGCCGAGATCCTCGAGCAGGAGGGCCCGATGGATCCTCCGCGCGTGCTCAAGATCATGCGCCAGGTGTGCGGCTCGCTGGCCGAGGCGCACTCGCGCGGCATCGTCCACCGCGATCTGAAGCCCGACAACGTCGTTCTTTGCGAACGCGCCGGCCAAAAGGACTGGGTCGAGGTGCTCGACTTCGGCATCGCCAAGCGCTCCAACGAGCACGACCCGAACGAGCAGAAGCTCACGCAGCAGGGCATGGTTCTCGGGACGCCGCCCTACATGAGCCCGGAGCAATTCACCGGCAAGCCCATCGACGCACGCAGCGACATCTACTCGCTCGGTGTCATGGCCTACGAGATGCTCACCGGCCGGTTGCCGTTCTCCGGCAACACCGCGTGGGAGTGGGCCACGCAGCACATGACCGCGCGGCCCGTCGCCATCGAGTCGTTGCCGGCCGGAACGCGCGTGCCCGCGGGCATGCGCAACGCCATCAACCGCGCCCTCTCGAAGCAACCGGAAGAACGCTTCGATGACGTCACGGGCTTCATCGACGCCTTCGACGCCGATGTCGCGGCCGGCGCGGCGACCCCCGCACCGGCGCCGGCCGATGGGCGTCAAAAGACCGAGATGGCGACGCCTATGCAAGCGCCGCCGGGCGTCTACGCGCCCGCGCCCATGCATGCGCCGACGCCGATGGGCCCGGCGCCGGGCCCCGCGATGGCCGCTCCCGGTTATGGAACGCCCGCGAGCGGACACCAGGCCTTTGCGGCGGCGAGCACCGAGAGCAAGGGGCTGCCGCGAGGTCTCATCTTCGGCGCCATCGCGGTCTTGGGCATCGGGTCCATTGTGGCCGTGCTCGCGGGCCTCGGCGTCTTCAAGTCGAACACCCCGACCGGTGATCCGAACGTCTTCGGTGGCACAACCACCGCGGCTCCTCCGCCCACCGTGATCCCCACGACGCCAACGGCGCCAACCGAGACGACCCCGACGGCGGCCACCACCGCCGTCAAGCCGCTCGATCCGGTCAAGACGCCGACGCCCGTCGGGAAGACCACGAAGCCGGCGACGTCGACGGCCACGACGCCGTCGACGCCGACGCCTCCCACGCCGCCGCCGCCGCCGACAACCGTGACGCCGCCACCGCCGCCGCCACCAACGACCGTGACGCCACCGCCGCCGCCGCCGCCGAAGCCGAAGATCGCCGAGTGCGATGTCGCGCGAAAGTTCTGCAACCACCCGGCCGCCGGCACCGACAAGAGCATCCAGAACCTCTGCGTGACCAACAAGCAGGCGTGTTTTGCCAAGGGAGGAACCCTGTGAATCAGCGTCGCAGTCGACGTCGCTTGCCGGTCACGTTGCTCCTGGCCATTGCCCCTGCCGCATTGTTTGTAGGTTGCAGCAAAAAGGTCGACCCCGCGGCCTTCGACGCCGGCAGCGCCGCCGCCTCGCCCGCCGCGGCGCCGGTCCTCGCGCCCTCGGCAGCCGCGTCGGCGCCCGTCGAGGAGGCGCCTGCCGCCCTCGCGTCGCTGGCTCCTGCTGGCAAAGCCCCGCCCGTGGCTGCCGACAAGGCCGCGCCCAAGAAGCCCAACAAGGCGCTGCCCGAGTGCGAGACGGCGCGGAAGTTTTGCAATCACCCGGCCGCCGCGACCGACAAGGCCATTCAGAACCTGTGCACCACCAACAAGCAGTCGTGTTTCGCAAAGGGAGGAACACTTTGAGCCTCAAGCAATCGGTTCACGCCCGCTTCATCGGTCTCGGCGTCGCCTCGACGCTGGCGGTCTTCTCGCTCGCGTGCGGCAAGAAGGTCGACCCCGCGGCGTTCGATGCGGGCGCACCGGCCGAGCCGGTCGTCGCCGCTGCCGTGCCTTCGGCCCCCGTCGCCGCGGACGACGCTTCCGTTGCCGCCTTGGCCTCGGCGCCGCCGGTCGTGAAGAAGGTGGCCCCCAAGGTCGCGCCTTCGGCCGCCGCGCCGCGCACCGACCTTCCCGATTGCTCGAACGCGCGGACGTTCTGCGGGAGCCCCAAGGTCACGACGGACGCGAAGACCAAGCGCTTGTGCGAGGCCTTCACGGCCGAGTGCAAGGCCAAGGGCGGCGCGCTGTAGAGCGACGTTTAGGGCTCGTTCGGGAAGCGGCAATACGCCGCCGCCGCCGCGGTCCTTGGTACACAAACCATCGAGCGTGCGGTGCACGCCTGGGGGATGCAATCGCCGGTGTCGCAGTCGTTGGCGGCACAGACGCCGGCGGGCCCGAAGGACGCGGAGCAGCAGCCCGACCAACACGACGGGCGCCCGCCCGTCGCGGCGCAGTTCGAGCAGTAGAAGCGCTCGTTCGCCTGTTTGCTGCACGTCTGCCCGGAAGCGCAGACGATGCCGCAGCCGCCGCAGTGTTTCGGATCATCGATGCGCTGGGTCGTGCCGTTGCAGCAGATCTGGCCGCCGGTGAGCAGGGCGTTGGGCTGACCGGGCCCACACGCGGTGGTCGCCGGTGCGTCGTTGGACGGTGCCGTCGCGTCGGCGACGGGCGTCGGGACCAAGGGCGCTCTGGCATCCGGCTCGCCGCCGGCGTCCTCGTCTTCGGACGGCTCGTGCTCCTCGAAACGAACGAGGAACGTGCAGGACGCCATCAGCGAGAGCGCGAGGGCCGCGAGCCGCGAAAGAAGCGGGGCTCTCGGCCCGTCGCCACCGGCAGCGCGCTCACGAGCGCCGTCGCTGGCGCCATCACTCGCGGGGGGGAACATCGACGTCATTCTTATGGCTTCATTTCCAGCAGCGCGCCAGTTCGCCGAGCGTCGCTTCGACGTTGGCGAGGCCGTTCCGAACGCCGTCGAAGCGCCTCACGAGCCTCATGTCGGGCGTGAGCCGGTAGGGGCTCTTCGGCGCGCGGACGAGCTCGAGGATCTTGCCCGAGTCGAGCGGCGTGTCGTCGCGCAAGTGCAACGTGACGCTCTTCGCGTTGGCGTCGCAGCCCACGGCACGCATCTTTCGGAGCTCCGTCTTGATGGTCATGAGCTGGACAAGGCGACGCGCGACCTCGGGCGGGGGACCGAAGCGGTTCTCCATCTCTTCCGCCAGCTCACCGACCTGCGCCTCGTCAATGGCGCTCGCGAAGCGCTTGTAGAGCGACAGCCGTACGCCGACCTCGGCGACGTAGTCCTCCGGCAAGAGCGCTTCTACGTCTACCGAAAGCTCGGGGTCGATGTCGTGGACGACGGGCTCGCCGCGCAGCTCGTGGACCGCCTCGTCGAGCATCGCGCAGAAGAGCTCGAAGCCGACGCTGGCGACGTTGCCCGACTGCTCCGCGCCGAGGAGATCGCCGGCGCCGCGGAGCTCGAGGTCGAGCGACGCGATGTGAAAGCCGCTGCCGAGCTCCGTGTGGCGCTCTAGCGCCTCGATGCGCGCCCGCGACTCGTCGGTCATGGAGCCCTCGGGCGGAACGACCAGGTAACAATAGGCCCGCTCCTTGGAGCGGCCGACGCGGCCGCGGAGCTGGTAGAGCTGCGCCAGGCCGAAGAGGTCGGCGCGATCAATGATGATCGTGTTCGCGCGCGGGATGTCGAGGCCGCTCTCGATGATGGCCGTCGCCGCCAGCACGTCGTAGCGGCCCTCGACGAAATCGAGCATCGTCTTCTCGAGCGCGCTCTCGGTCTTGTCGGGCCCGCCGCCCTCGGTCTTGCGCCTGCCACGGGCCATTTGCCCGTGCCCCACCGCGATGCGCGCCGACGGGACGAGGCTCTGAAGCTTCGCGGCACGCTCGTAGAGGCCCTCGACGCGGTTGTAGACGTAGAAGATCTGGCCGCCGCGCGCGAGCTCACGCTCGACGGCCTCCTTGATGACCAGCTCGTCGTACCGCGTCACGATGGTGCGCACGGCGCGACGATCCGCGGGCGGCGTCGTGATGAGCGAGAGATCGCGCATGCCGCCAACGGCCATCTGCAAGGTGCGTGGAATCGGCGTTGCCGTCAGCGTCAACACGTCGACGACGGCGCGGAGCTGCTTCATTCGCTCCTTGTGGGCGACGCCGAAGCGCTGCTCTTCGTCGACCACGAGGAGCCCCAGGTCTTTGAAGCGGATGTCTTTGGAGAGGAGGCGGTGCGTGCCCACGACGATGTCGCAACGCCCCTCCTTGAGCATCAGCATGGTCTCGTCTTGTTCGCGCTTCGTCTGAAAGCGGCTCATGGCTCGGAATGACGAGCGGGTGGCCCTCCATGCGCGCCTCGAAGGTGCGAAAGTGCTGCTGCGCGAGCACCGTCGTGGGGCACATAATCGCCACCTGTTTGCCGGCCATGGCGACACGGAACGCGGCGCGCATGGCCACCTCCGTCTTGCCGAAGCCCACGTCGCCGCAGACGAGTCGGTCCATGGGCGCGGGCCCTTCGAGGTCCGCGTTGACCGCGGCGATGGCGCGGGCCTGATCCGGCGTTTCGTCGAAGGGGAACGTCGCTTCGAAGGTTCGGAGATCGTCGTCGACGGGGGAGAGCGGCGGCCTTAGCTGGGCCTTGCGCTCCGCGTAGAGGCGCAAGAGCTCGTCGGCCATCTGGCGCACGGCCACGCGGACGCGGGCCTTGGTCTTCTCGAAGGTCGAGCCGCCGAGGCGATCGAGCTTCGGCGCTGCGTTCTCGCCGCCCTTGTATTTTTGGACCTGATTGAGCCGGTAGACCGGCAGGTAGAGCTTGTCGCCGCCGCCGTATTCGATGGCCAAGAGGTCGACGGCCATGCCGCCGACGTCCTTGTGGACGAGGCCCAGGTAGCGCCCGATGCCGTGGTCCACGTGCACCACGAAGTCGCCCATCGCGAGCGAGCGGAGGTCCTCGAGGAACGCCTTCGACGGATCGTCCTTGCGGCGCTCGCGGGCTCGATGCGCCCGCTGACCAAAGATCTCTTCCTCCGTGATGAGCGCGAGGCCGTCAGCCGGTAGCAGCACGCCGTGGGCGAGCGCGCCGACGATGATCTCCGCCTGCGCCTCCGGCGGAGCGGCGACGGCTTCTTCGGTGGCTCGCGCCCCGTGCACGTGGCATGTGATCCCTTGGTGCGAGAGCAGGAGGCGAAGCCGCTCCGCTTGCGTCGCCGCTCGCGCCGCGATGACCACGCGAAGACCATGCTCGCGAAAGGCCCGAATGCGCACCGCGAGGGGCTCGAGCGTGGCCGTGCGACCGCGCCCCGTTCGCGCGGCCCGAACGGCGCGTGTGAGCGCGTCATGGCTCCGCGACGCGAGATCGAGCTCGCCCGTTGACGTGGCAAATTGACCGAGCCCGGTGCCGCCGTCGCCGCGAATGGGCGTGGTGTGGAGCGACACGACGCGCCGCTGCAAAAGGGCCTGCGCCGCGTCTTCTGGTGCCAGGTAGAAGGCGTCGGGCTCGTAGTGCGGGTGCCCCTCTTTCGCTGCCGCGTCGGCGACGGCACGTTCGCGCTCGGCGGTCGCCTCGGTGGCGATGGTGGAAGGGGCGTCGAGGATCACGTAGCGAGCGCCGCCCACGTAGTCGAAGAGCGTCGCCAGCTCGCCGTAGTAGGCGGGCAAGTAGCCGTCGGCGCCGAAGAAGGTGCGGCCCGAGAGGACGTCGTCGGTGAGGGCGCGCGTCTTGGTGGTGGGGAAATCGATGGCGTCGCAGAGGTCCACGATGCGCTTCTTTGCCGCCGCCTGAACATCGAGCGACAGGATGGCCTCCCGCACCGGTGGCAAGACGATGTGCGGAAGCGTCACGTCTCCACCGCCCGCGTCCTTGGGCTTCTTCTTCGTCTTCTGGTCGACGGCGTCGAACGGTTTGATGGTGACGACGATGTCGCCGTAGAGCTCGATGCGCACGGGATCGTCGGACGACGCAGGCCACACATCGATGAGGCCCCCGCGGACGGCGAACGAGCCCGGATCCTCCACCAAGGGTACGCGCAGGTAACCGGCGTCGGCGAGTGCGCGGACCAGCGAATCCCGGTCGACCTCCTCCTCCGCAACGACCCGCGCCGCGGCGGCCGTGAGCACGTTTTGGGGAACGAACCGCCGCACGAGCGCCGCCGCGGGCACGACGAGGACGCGCCAGCGCTCCTTCGCCAGGTGAAACAACGTCGCGAGGCGCGCCATCGCCGCGCGCCGATCGGGGCTCACGTCCGCGTAGGGCGACGACTCGTTGGGCACGAGCAACAGAACCTCGGCGTTGCCGGTCTCTTCGGCGACGTCGGCGTCGTCGGCGAGTTCATTCGCTTCGTCGCCTTGGGAGGTGTCTCCTCCCGTCACACGGGACAGGCTGGCGTGGGACAAGAGGAACGTCAGATCCGCGGCGGCGCGTCGCGCCGCGTCCACGTCGGCGGTGACGAACACGACCTGTTCCCCGCGGTTCGCGAGCCGTGCCGCGAGGAGCGGACCGGCAGAGCCCGTCACGCCCGAGACGTCGACGTGGCCTCGCGGCGCGCGCATGATCTCGCGCGTGGCCTCCGCGAGCGTCTTCGCCGAAACGCCTTCCGGCGGCAGGATCGGCTCCGCGAGCGCGAGCGCGTCTTGGTCCGTGGTCACGACGACGCCTCTTCTTTTGCCAAGAGTCGCAGCGCCGCGGGCACGACGATGAGCGCGACGACGAGCCCGAGCGCGCTGCCGAGGGCGCCGACGGTGCCGAGATCGCGCAGCCCCTCGAAGCGGCAGACGAGCAGCGCCCCGAAGCCGGCCGCCGTGGTCACGGCCGTCGATGCGACGAGGGGCCCCTGCTCCAAGATCGCGTCCTCGAGGCGCGCGCCGGCGCGGCGCGCCGCAAACAAGAGGAACATCGACTCGTCCATCGTGATGCCGACGAGCACCGGGAGAACGAGCGCGTCGTAGACGTGCCAGCGGACGTGGAGAAACCGCATCGCCAGCGCCACCCACGCGAGCTCGAGCGTGATGGCCAAGAGCGCGATGCCCACATCGACGGAGCGACGCAAGAGCGCGCGCAACGCCACGATGACGAGCACCAGCGCCACCAGCGCCACGCGCGGGAGATCGCGGACGAGCGTGTCTTTTAGCGCCTTCTCGAGGTGGTGATAGCCGGTCACCACCGTGTGAGGGCCCACGGATTGGATCGCGCGGAGCGCTTGCTCGTCGGCGGCGCGTTCTCCGAGGGGACGCACATAGCTGACGGCGAGCGCCCCGCCGCCATCGGTGGCGAGGTGCCGCGTGACGAGCCACGCGAAGGGACCGTGCGCGTCCGGCGCCACGACGGCGCGCGACGGCGACTCCCACGCTCTTAGCGCTGGCGCGAAGGCTTCGGCGTCGAAGCCCGTCTCCCGAAGCGCGGCTTCGAGAGCGCCACGCCGGCTCGGCAGGTCGAGCTTGTCTCGCACGTCGAGGCGGCGGCGCTGCGTGGCCTCCGCTGGGAGCATGGTGCCAAGGGCGTCGAAGCCGTCGAGCGTGCCCGCCTTGACGAGCTCTTCGAGGCGCTCGGTCACAAGGTCGCTGCGCGCCGCCGCTTCGCCGACGTCCTTGCCCGTCGACACCACGAGCCATTGCCCCTCGCGGCTCCCGAAGTGGCGGTAGATGTCGCGCTGCGTGACGAGCGGTTCGAGGGCCGCCGGCCGGATCGCCACGAGGACGTCGTTGGCCGACGGGAGGCCAAACATCGCGAGCAGCGGAAGCGGTGAGAGCGTCAAGAGGAGCGACAGAGCCGCCCGGCGCCGCGAACCCGTGAGCCATGCGATGCCTTCGAGGACCCGGTGACGTCTCGGCGAAGGGGGAGCGCCGCGCTCGAGGAGCACGCCGATCTCCGGTAGCAAGGCGAGGATCGCGACGGCCGTCAGCAGCTCGCCGGCCGCGCACATAAGGCCAAGCTGACGAACGGCCGACAGATCGCTCAAGGCCAAGGAGGCGAAGGCGAAGGCCGCGGCCGTTGCCGCGAGGAGCGTCGGTCGCATCGTCGCGGCGCGCGCGTAGGCCTTGGCGTCGGCGCCGTGGAGCCCCTCGCGCCGCGCATCGAGCAGCGCCGCGTACAGGTGCACGCCGGTGTCGACGCCGACGCCGACGACGACGGCGGCGAAGGCTGTGGCGATGGCGCTGATGCCGCCGGGAAAGAAGGCCGCGAGGCCCATGGTCCAAGCGGTGCCCAAGAAGAGCGGCGGGAGAACGGCGACGAGGGCACGCAATCGACCGAAGGTGAGAAGGAAAAACGCCGCCGCAAGCACCGATGACAACGCGCTCGACAGGATCATGTCGCGCCGGAGCATGTTGGCCGTCGCCGCGGCGATGGCGTGACCTCCCGTGACGCGGAGGCGCGTGCCCGGTGTGGCGGCTTTGGCCATGGCCTGGTCCGCGTCGCGCAAGAACCGCTCGGCGTTGTCGCCCTCGAAGGCGCTGCCCTTCGGTTCGGCGATGACGAGCCGCGCCGTGCCCGCTTCGTTGACGAAGGCGCCCCCGGCGAAGCCCTTCACGCCGGCCGCCAGCTCCATGCGAGCTTCGAAGGGAATGGCGGCGAGGCGGAGCGGGTCGAGCGCGAGCGCGCCGTCGTCGGTGGCGCCCGGCGCGAGCAAGAGCTCGCGGGTGCCGCGCAGCCGCTCGCGCATCCCGTCTTGGGTGACGGCCTTCGCGAGTCGCTCTCGCGCGTCCTTGTCGGCGAAGGCCCAGGCGAGCGTCGGATCGGGCGCGCGCATCGTTGGCGTCTCGTCGAGCACCCGCGCGATGGAGGCCTTGTGGCCCAGCTCGCTCGCGAGGGCTCGGGCCGCGGTCTCGGCGCTCTCGGGCGACCCTTCCACGAGAAAGACCGCCAGGTCGCCGCCGCCGAAGGCGCGCAAGAACCGCGTGAGCATCGCCGCCTCGCCGCCCGTTGGGAACAGGTCGGTCAGGTCGTTCGACAGGCGGAGCCGGCCGCTCGACCACACGGACAAAAGCGTGACGACAACGAGCGCGAGATGAAGGATTCCCGCGCGGCGCGGGGGCGTGCGGCGCCCCCCGGAGCCTCCGTTGCCTCCTCCTTTACCGCCTCGTTTACCTCGCGGGGCATCGCGAAGCGCGTCGCTCATGCCGGCTCGTCGGGAAGGATCTCGACCTTGAGGCGCGTCACGCGCCGCCGGTTCATCGTCAGGATCGTCGCGCGACCGTTTTGGCCGACGGGCACCGTGTCGCCGACCTTGGGCATGCGGCCGAGGGTCGCCAACACCGCCGCGCCCGTTGGCTCGGCGCCTTCGCCAGACTCGTAGGTGAGGCCCGCCAACCGTCCCAGCTCATCGAAGGTGGCGCGCGGGTCGATCTCAAAGACTCCCGCGTCGATCTTGACGACCGTGGCCTGCTCTTCGTCGGACTCGTCGCGAATCTCGCCGACGATCTCTTCGAGCAGATCCTCCAGCGTGAGGATGCCACTCGTGCCGCCGTATTCGTCGACGACCACCGCGATGTGCGTTTGGCCCGTCTGCATCGCGCGGAGCACGTCGAGGAGCCCCTGCGTCTCCGGCACAAAGAGCACGTCGCGGCGCAACGCTTCGAGGGACGTACCTCGTGCCGCGGCGCCGTTGCCGGCCAAGTCTTTGGCGTACAGGTAGCCCACGACCTCGTCGAGCGCGCGCTTCTTCGTCAGCGGAATGCGCGAATAGCCCTGGCTCTGGACGACGCGGAGCGCGTCGGCGGGCGTCGTGTCGACGGGCAGGGAGATCACGTCGACGCGGGGCACCATAGCGTGGCGCGCCGTGCGCTGGCCGAACCGTACGACGCGCGCCAAGAGCTCGGCCTTCTCTTTGCCCTTGGGCGTTCGCTGCGTGCTCGCGGCGAGGACCCCGAGGATCTCTTCCTCCGTCAGCGCCCCTTCGCTCACGTCAGAGCGGAGCCCCAACGATTTGAGGATCACGCGTCCCAAGGTCTCAAGGACCCACAGGAGCGGCCGAAAGCTGATGTGGAGAATGCGGAGCGGCGTGGCGGAGACGAGCGCCGTCGCCTCCGAGCGCTGGATGGCGACGAGCTTGGGGACGAGCTCGCCGATGAGCACGTGACCCAAGGTGAGAATGCCGAAGGACACGACGGCGATGATCGCGTGACGAGCTTTGCTCTCGGTCGCCGGGGTGCCGATGATGCTTCGAATGAAAGCCTCGACGGCCGGCTCACCGACCCAGCCGAGGCCGAGGCTGGCGAGGGTGATGCCGAATTGCGTGACGGAGAGGAAGCTGTCGAGCCGCTCGAGGACCATCTTGGCGTGGATCGCCGAGCGCTCCTTGCGCTTGATGCGCGCTTCGAGGATCGACTGCGTCGCGTGGAGCTTGACGAAGGCAAACTCCGCCGCGACGAAGAATCCGTTCAGCAGAATAAAGAGCGCGGCGAGAAGAAGGCCCAACACGAGATCCCGTCGGTCCTACCACGGGGGCGACCGGCGCGCAGCGCGCGAGACGACGGCCTTTTCGAGTGCCCTACTTGGGCTCGAGGGGGGCCAGGACGAGCTTCGGCAGCGCGTCGTCCCCGCCGCGCAAGTAGGCATAGCGCGCGAGATTTCCGAGGACGCGGACCACGTAGCCTCGCGTCTCGGCGTACGGGATCTGCTCCACGAAGACATCGAGCGGTACCGTCGGAAGCCGCGCGGCCCACTTGGCCACGTTGTCGGGGCCGCCGTTGTATCCCGCCACCGCGAGCGGCACGTTGTCGTGGAACCGTTCGAGCAACGTCTTCATGTAGCGGGCCCCGAGCTTGACGTTCAGGCTCGGCTGCGTGAGCTGGCTTTCTTCGAAGGACAGGTTGGTCTCCGCGGCGGCAACGCTGCGTGCCGTGTCCGGCATGAGCTGCATGAGCCCGACGGCGCGAGCGGGCGAGACGGCGTCGGGGTCAAACCCGCTCTCTTGCCGCATCACGGCGTGAACGAGCCCCTCGGGCAATTTGAAGGTCGCTTCGTTTGCGCTCACATCGTCGAGCCACGGCGCTGGATACGCGCATTGCCAAGTCCAGCGGGCGCGCGGCGTGGGGGCTGCGAAGAGGGCGCTTTGAGGGATCTGCTGCGCCACCTGGTAGCGACGTCGCCCGCGACCGAGCGCGCCGTACGCGGCGCACAGCGCCTCCGTCGAACGGCCCGGCGCGGCGGCCGTGACCGCCGACTCGCGCTCACGCAGCGCCGCTTCCGCGTCGTCGTCGAGCCCGAGGCGATGCAAGAGATCGACGGGGGGCGGGAGATTGACGCGAATCGGATCCGCAGGCGCCGTGTCAACGGTGGGGGCCGGCTCGAAGGACGCGGGCACCGCCGCCTTCATTTCGGCGAGCCGCGCCCGCGCCACGAGGGCCGGCCACGAGAGTGGGCGTGAGCGCGCCACGTCGGTCCAACGCGCGACCGCGAGCGTTCGGTCGCCGGCGCGTTGCGCCGCCAGCGCCGCCATCGTTCGGGCACGCGCCGCCGCAAGCGGTTCGCGGTCGTCGTCGCTGAGCTGCTCGAACAGTTGGATCGCTTGGCTGTGGTACCCGGCCAACAGGTACGAGAGCGCGCGCAGTCTCGTCGCCTCCTTGCGCTTGTCGCCGTGCGCCTTCTTGTGCTCGTCGAAGAGGCGCGCCGCCTTTGGTGAACGACCATGGAGAAGCTCGAGTCGCGCGGCGAGAAAGAGCGCCTCTTCTCCCCAAGGAGACGTCGGCGCCCGCCGCGCCAAATGAAGGAAGCGCTCGATGGCTTCGTCGTCGCGGTCCGCGCGCGAGAGGGCGCGCGCCGCCTTGAAGGACTCTTCCACGGCCCGCGGGCCGGCGAACTTCACACACTCGTCGTAGGCCCGAGCGGCCTCGCGCGCGTGGCTTCGCGATTTGTAGAAGATCTCGGCGCGGAGCTTGAGGCGTTCCAGTTGCGCCAGCGGGCCCGCGGCCTGCGGCATCTCTTCCACGGCCTTGATGGCGTCGTCGACGCGCCCCGCGTCGCCGAGGACCCGGGCGCGGCGCGTCTGCTCGGTGATGTCGAGGGGCTTGGTCGGCTCAAGGGCCGCGAGGCGCGCCAAGGCGCCTTCGGCCTCCGGGAGGTCGGCGCCTTCAACGGCGAGCCAACGTGCGTCGTCGATGTCTTCGCGGACCGAGCGACCGCCGAGCCGGAGGCGCCTCGCGCGCGCTTCTGCCTCGTCGCGTCGCGGTGTCTTTCCTGCGACGACGCGGTCCGCGGCGCTGCGGGCGCGCGCCGCGTCGAGCGCGCGCTCAAAGGCGCGCGAGGCCTTCAGTTGTTGCGACAAGCTCGCCTTCGACGCGTACCGTTCGCCGGCCTCTGCGAAGCGTCCCTTCGCCATGGCCGCATCGGCGCGTCGATCGAGCACGTCTTCCGCGAGAAGAGGCAGGGCTGCCTCGAGGCCGTCCAACAGACGATGGGCCAACGTACCGTCGCCGAGCTCGAGCGCGACGCGCGCGCGGAGGTACCGAAGCTCCGGCTGCTGTCGCGCCGCCTCTGTCAACGCATCGATGGCCTTGGCGGCCTCGGCGTAGCGCTCTTGGCGCACGAGCTCGGCCCACGCGGGGGGCGCGCTGGCGTCGAGCGGCCCGCTGGCGATGGCCACCTGAGCGTCGACCGCGCCGGGTGTCGCCGCGGGACGCTGTTCGCAAGCGACGAAGGTCAGGGCGATCGCGAGGCTGAGGGATAGGCCGGCGGAAGGGCGGCGGCGCGCGCGGTCAAGCATAGATGCCGAAGCCTCCTCTCGCGCTTTTGGCCTCGCCCTGGCCGACGACCTTTCGAATGCCGGCCGCGTCCTTGCCCGCGATGACGCGCTCCAGGCGGGGCACGCAAAGCTCGTCGAAGACGGCTTGTGACCCCTCGATGCCCACGTACTTGCGGCCGAGCTTCTCTGCGACGGCAGCCGTCGTGCCGCTTCCAAGGAAGGGGTCCAAGACCCAGTCGCCGACATCGCTAAAGAGCTGAACGATGCGCGCCAAGAGTCGCTCTGGCTTCTTGTTGCGTGAGAAGGTGACGCCGCCTTCGCGCGCGAGACCCTGGAAGGGGATGTCGTCCCATACGTTGGTGAGCGGCTCGACGAAGCAGCGTTCGCCCTCGTGGTCTTTGACCTTGTCGGAGAGGAAGAGCAGCCGGTTGCCTCCGCGCAAGATGAGCGGCCGGAACCCTTCGCGCTGGAGCACGAAGACGCGGCTCGGCTCGAGGCGCGAACGATCGATGAGCGCGCGTGCCTCCTGGCTTACGGCTTCGTAGCGAGGCTGCGCGAATCGCACGACGCGCTCTGGCTCGTCGAGGCAAAACCGGTCGACGCGCGCGGCGAAGACGTCGCGTCCAAGGGCCCGCGTCGCCGCGAGGCGAGAGGGGTAGCCCATGGCCTCGGCGACGGCGCGGCCGAGCGGCTGAAACGTGTAGGTTTCGGGCGGCGCCGCGCGGTCGGCGATGACGGTGCCGTAGGCCGGATCGCGATCGCGGCGACGGTATCCAGCGTTGGGGCGAAAGCGCCGCTTGTCCTTCGCGTAAACGAGCAGGTAGTCGGCGACGTTCACCGGGCCGCGATTGATGGCCTTGTGGCCGGTGGCGGCGCTCCTTACGACGGTCACGATGCTGACGCGGTTGTCGCGGCCGAAGACGTCGTCGAAAAGGGCGATCAGCGCCCCGAGCTCGGTGTCGTCGATCTCAGCGACGACGGTGCCGGCCTCCGCCATGAGCGGCGAGAGGAGCTCGAGGCGGACGCGCATCATCGCGCGCCACTCTTCGGGCGCCCGCGCGTCCTTGTACTCCTTGAAGGTGCGCCCCGTGTTGTAAGGCGGATCGACGTAAGCGAGGCGAAAGCGACCCCGGTGCGATAGGCCGAGGCGCGCCATGACGTCGAGGTTGTCGCCGCAGACGAGCGCGCTCTCCGCGTTCCGATTGCCGCGCTGGGCGACGCGACGGAGCGGGGTGAGCCGGGCGACCGGGTGTGCAGACACGGCGGAATGGTACGACGAACTTCGGGCGCGTGATCGTAGGATCCTCGCCATGCGACTCCTCGCCCTGTCCTCGCTCCTCGTATCGCTCGCTTCCCAGTGTGGAGCGCAAGAGCCAAGAGTGGGGCCCTCGACGCCCCCGGCGCCTTCCAAGGCCGTGGCACACGAGAACGCTGCCGCGGCCGTGGCCAAAGACGCCGGCGTCGTCGCTCCGTCGCCGGGCCCGATGTTCGTCCTCGCCACCGACGCCGCGCTGATGGCCGACCTCGAGGCGAGGGGCGCGTCGTTCGCGGCGCTCTTGGAGGGGGCGCCGTCGGCTCTTGCCAACGACGAGCTCGCCGCCAAGCCTCGCTACGCCTCGATGTTGCGCGTCTTTGACGAAGATGTGCGTGATGTCGCGCGGCGCGATCCAGCGGCGGGCGTGGGCATGGCCAAGGCGCATCGCCTCCTCGACGTCGCCGCGCTTCGATCCAAGCGCGCGCGCTTCGAGCTCGTGGGCGTGACGCACCGCTTGGACCGAGGCCACGTGCGTCCGGGAACGTGCGGCGAAGCGCGCTTCATCTACCGCCTCGCGTACGCGACCAAGCAAGCGACCAAGGACGGCGCCATTGACATCGCATCGCGCCTGCCGGCCACGCTCGCCGTGACGTATTGGCTGAGGCCGCCGGCGACGACGAAGATCGAAGCCACAGCCACCGACTGCGCGAAGGTGGCCGCGCTTGCGCGTGTTCCGAGCGACGGTGTGACGGCCGCGTGGCTCCTGTCGGAGCGAGGGCCCTTCGGCGGCCTTCCGGACCTTCGAACGCGATTCAAGGCCGTTGAGGCAAACGTGCAGATCGTGCGTTGGCCTTCGACGACGCGTCCCGACCTGGCCGGTCATGCCGAATACGCGATGCGCGTTTTTGAGACGAAAGGCGACGCGCTAGTGCCCGTCCCGCTCGAGAACACGCTGGACGTCTCGCTCTTCAAGACGCCGGCGAAGGTCGCCGAGCTCGAGCGCTTCGTGCGGGGGAACCTCGATGCCATTGATTTCGGAACCGTCCGCTTTCCCGACCTTTGGGCCGCCAAGAAGAGCGTTTCGGTGAGTCCGCGCGGCCTCGCGCGGCTGGTCAACCGCCCCTTCCGGCAGGTGCTCGACCCGAAGCGGCTGAGCGATCTCGACCTCGCGGGCCGCGCCAACATCGCATCACCCGAGGCGCTCGTCCGGCGCCTCGACCAGCTCACGTGCGCCGGTTGCCACCAATCGAGGAGCGTCGCTGGCTTTCACTTGCTCGGCGAAGATCGCGTGGCCGGCGCCAACTCCATCGCGGTCCCACTATCGCCGCACTTGCTCGCGGAGCGGGGTCGCCGCGCGGCTGGGATGGAGGCAGTGGCCGAGGGGCGCGCTTTTGGCGCCCATCCCTCACCGGAGCGTGGTCTCGCCGAGAGGGGCCACTACGGTGCGAGGTGTGGCCTCGGTGATCGCGGCTTTGCGCGGTGGACCTGCGACGACGGCCTCACCTGCCAGCGCGGCGATCGCGCGCGCGGTGAGGACACCCTCTTGGGAACGTGCCTCCCAAGCACGTCGGCCGCAGGCGATCCCTGCGAGTCGATGATCGTGGAGCCGAACGCCGACGGAATGCGTGATCGCGGCACCATGGAGCGGAAGGCGTGTGGCCCTGGTGCGGGCTGCGGGTCAAACCTCGTCGGTTTCCCCGGTGGACTGTGCGCCGTCGCCTGCTCGTCGCTCGCGAGCGATCCGAACGGAGTCTGCGCGGGCATTCCCATTCTGACTTCGTTCAACGCGTGTCTGGCGCGCAGCGAGCCCTTTGAGGCGTGCATCGCGGCCAACACGAACCCCTCCGGGGTCCGTGGCTGCGACGCCGCGAACCCCTGCCGCGAGGACTACATCTGCGCGGGCGCGCCGTCGGTGTTCGGAGGCAAAGGACGCGGCGCGTGCATGCCGCCGTATTTTCTCTTCCAACTGCGCGTCGACGGTCATCCGGCCCTGTGAGAGGCGAAGAAGGACGTCGTCCACGGGCACGGGCACGTTTACGGGGAGCGCAGGCGACCGTCGTGGAGTGTGGTGCGTGGGCAGTCCCGGTCGCACGGCCAAGTCAGGAGTTGGGTAGAAAAAGGGCCAAGTGCAAGGAACCCTTTGTTCCGGACGTTCGTCAAACAATCCAATGGCATCGGTCCCGTTCAATGCAAACGCTGGTAGCATCCGCGGCGTGGTGCAGGCGGCCAACCCACTGCCCGACATGATCGGGCCCTATCAGGTGCTGGGCGGCCTCGACGAAGGCGCCACCGGGATTGTCTACAGGGTGCAAGACGCACACGGGCGCATGTTGGCGCTCAAGGTGCTCCGGCCCGAGCTTTCACTCAGCGATCGGGAGCGCGGTCGCTTCCTTGAGGAGGCGGTCCGCCTTCGCCGCGTTCGGCACCCGGCGCTCGTCGAGGTGGTCGACTCGGGCGTCCTTCCGAACGGCCTCCCTTTCATCGCGATGCCTTGCTACGGCGGCGAGTCGCTGGCCGAAAGGCTCCGTCGCGCGCCCATGCGCTTCGACGTCGCGCTTCATCTGTTCGAGCAGCTCGCCGAGGCGCTCCAGGCGCTCCATCGCGAGGGCCTCGTGCATCGCGACGTGAAGCCCGAGAACATCTTCGTGACGGAGGGCGATCGGCAGGCCCTCCTGCTCGACCTGGGCATCGCGCGCGACGCGAACGCGTCGCCCTCGACGACGACGCACGCGGGCCTCATCCGAGGAACGCCCGCGTACATGGCGCCAGAGCGCTTCTTCGGGGCCCCCGCTACGGCCGCAACCGACATCTACGAGCTTGGCGTCGTGCTCTACGTGACGCTCGTGGGCGCGCTGCCCTGGCTGCGCTTTGACGATCCCACCGAGCGCATGAAGCCGGCGCCTCCGTCGGCTCGCGGCGTCGTTCTGCCAGCGCGGCTCTCGTCTACGCTGATGCGCGCGCTGGCGGTGAGCCCCGGCGAGCGGCCGCAGTCGGCCGCGGAGTTTGCGCACGCGGTCATCGAGGCGATGTCGCCAGAGTCGGCCCAGCTCATCGCGAACCAAGCGACCAGCTACGTGCACGCGTCGGGGACGCGCAACGTCGTCACGCCGGAGCCAGTACCGTCGCATTCGCACGTGGCCTACGCGCCGACGACGATGGTGAATCACGCGCAGTCGGGCGCTCCCAGCTATGGCCCGCCGATGCAGCCCCCGCCGTATTCGGCAGCTCCGGCGACGCCTCAGCCAGCGCCGCCGACCGAGCGAAAGCGCCTTCCGGCGATGCTCATCGGCGCCATGACGGGCGCCACGCTCCTCGCGAGCGGCGGCCTCGCCCTCGTGCTGTTCGTGCGCTCCGGTGCCAACCTCGAGGCGCCCGTCGCCGTGCAATCCACGCCGCAGCAGAGTCCTGCCGTCGCGACCGCGACCGCGGCGGCGACGCAGCCTTCGCCTGCGGTCCCCTTGCCCGTCGCGGACCCCATGGCGCAAAAACAGACGCGCCCTGCCGCCCGGGCCGCTACGCCGCTAGCGGCGAAAACCACGACGCGCGCGGAGAAGGACACGAAGGTTGTGGTCGTCGCCCCCAACGAGAGCGTCGAAGCGAACCAAGACCCCAAGACGAACGAGGCGGAGCACAAGAAAGACGAGGCGGAGCACAAGAAGAACAGTACGCAGGGCGGGGCAGGTGGCGGCCTCGCGGCGTCGGAAGCGAAGGCGACGGAAGCGAAGGGGACCAATCCTCCGGCGCCGACGCCTCTGCCCACGCCGCCACCGCCGACCATCGTGAGCGCGTCGCTTGCGAATTGCGAAGCTCTCAGGAGCTACATGTGCATGCCTCAGGTTGAAGCCGCCAAGCACGGATGCTTCACGGCCACTCAGGATCTCGCCTTCCGCAGGAAGCAACCCGTAGAAAAGCGCGCGGGGTTGGACGGCCTATGCGCCGCCGACCTGCGCCGCCTCGCTCAGAGCCGATAGAGGCGACGGCGTCGTCTCCGTCGCGCTCGAGCGCGTCCGGCCACATTTCCCACTCCAGGAAGTAGCGTGGGTCAACTGCGGCGGCGAAACCGCTTCCAGCTCGCGCGCATCGTCGCGCGAACCTTGCCGTCGGCGGAGAGCTCGGCGTCGCACGTCATCGCGTCGTAGCCCTGCCTCGACCAAG
Source organism: Myxococcales bacterium (assembly GCA_016703425.1). Lineage (NCBI taxonomy): Bacteria > Pseudomonadati > Myxococcota > Myxococcia > Myxococcales > Myxococcales bacterium. Next base: position 501,597 of record JADJCA010000002.1, on the reverse strand, counting down.
CGCGCGGCGAGCGTGACCTCACCATCGCGCGGCGTCGGCCTGAGAAAGCGGACTTCGAAGCCGGCGGTGAGGAAGATGGCCGGCGCGCCATCCGGGTCACGCATGCCGCGTTCGTGCGACTCGAGCAACACAGCGGCTGCGGTATGGCAATCGAGCACGGTGGTGATGATGCCGCCGTTCAAGAAGCCGAAGCCGTTGTCGTGCTCGGGCCACGGTCGAAAGGCTCCGACGACGTCTCCTTCGCCCTTGAAGGAACGAAGGTGGAACCCGCGCGGGTTCGCGTGCCCACAGCCAAAGCAGGTCAGCTGCGGATAGAGCCGCTCTTGGATGCTCGTGGCCACGTGTGAAGTCTAGGCGAGCCAAGGCATCCGTCCGATGAATCGACGCAGGGGGACGAAACGCGGCCGGCGCTTCGCGTGCCAGAAACCGAATCCCGCGCGCCAGGATCGGAGGAACGGACGTACGTGCACTCGGGCGCAGCACGGAGACGGACCATCGACAAGGCTTGGCTCGAAGAGACCATCACCGCTTCACGACTCCTGCCCCGTCCAGGCCGAGATGCATCGCGAGCGCTCCATCGAGGGCCCGCGCTGCGTCGACCCCAATGCGCCCAGCGCGCCGCACGATTCGACGACGATCGAACGTCATGACCATCGACGCGTTCGCCACGCGCGGCTCCGTCAGCGTGGAGCGGGGCGCGCGTAGATCGACCATGTACGCCCGCGCGGCCCGCTCCGCGGTGTATTGCTGGGTCGGCACGACGGTAACCGCAGCGCCGTGTTCGTTGGCGATGTCGTTCGAGACCACCACACACGTCCGCACCTTCTTCGGCTCGACGCCGACGGACGGATCGCAGTCGACCCAAATGACGTCGCCGCGCCTTATCGCCGCCGGGCGCGCGCCCTCGTGACGCCGACTAGTCGTCTTCTTCAAGGCCCAGAACCTCCAACGAACCAGCCTCGAAGTCCTCGAGCAGCCCCCGGCTGTCGGCCCGGCCTGCCGCGTAGTCGGCTGCCAACTTCTTGCGCCGCGCGAGCGCTTCTCTCCGGTCGATGGCCTCCCGGATCAACGTGCGTGCGAGGGCGGCACGGCGGTCCGGCTTCGCGTGCCTATCGAGCCACGACTTCGTGTCATCGTCGAGTGTCAGATTGACCCGAGCCATGACACGTAACGTAGCACGCCGTTCTAGGGCGGCACGCCGGGTCCCAAGCGTCGCCCGGACCGCCCTCAGTCCATCCACTCATCCGTGATGGCGCGGTAGTCGGCCTCGGCTTCGAGGCCCGCGAGCACGCTTGAGAGGCCCCATTGGAGCCGATTCACGAAGGTGAAATCCGTGGGCATGTGGATCGGCTTGGGCAACTGCGGCAAGGACGCGCCCTCCTTGTGGACGAGCTTCTTCGTGTTCCTCACCAAGAACGCCACCGACTCGCGGGCGAAGGGCTTCGTAAAACGAAACGGTCCCTTGGTCGTAAACGGCGTAAGCACGAGCAACGTGTACGCGCGGTAGAGCGCCCAGCCCTCCGCGTCATCGGGGTCGTAACCGAGGACCTCGACACACGCCTTGTCGAAAGCCGGCCAATCCTCGAGCTGCGCGGCGCGGACGTAGCGTTTCATGCCGCGCACGAGCTCGTCGGGCACGCGCTTGGTGCAACCGAAGTCGAGGAACGCGACGCGCCCGCCGCCGAGGAAGCGGTAGTTGCCGGGGTGCGGATCGGCGTAGAGCACGCCGTGGCCAAAAAGAGACCGGAACATGAACCGCCAGATGGTCGCGCCGGCAGCGTCTTTGTCAGCGCGGCTCGCTTCGTCGACGAAGGTCGCGTAGTCGGTCCCGCCCATCAGATCCGTGGTGAGGACGCGGCGCGTCGTGAGGCCATGGTGAACCCGAGGAATGACGATGTCGGCGTCGCGCTCGTGGATGCGTCGAAACGCATCGGTCATCTCCGCTTCGTGGCCGTAGTCGAGCTCCGAGAGAAAGACGCTGGCGATCTCGCGCGTCGTCTCTTTGGTGCCGTAGCGGCGGCCGATGGGCGCGACCATGCTCTCGAGCGTGGACAGACTCTTGAGGTCGTTCTCGATGGCCTTGTCGATGCCCGGGTATTGAACCTTGACGGCGACGGCCTCGCCTCCGCGCGTTTTGGCGCGGTGCACCTGCCCAATGCTCGCGGCGGCGAAGGGCTCGCTTTCGAACGACTGGAAGAGCTCCTCCGGTGAACCGTCGAGCTCGGCTGTGATCACGCGCCGCGCGGCCTCGCTCGAGAGCGGCGGCGCCTTGGACTGAAGCTCCGACAAGATTTCCTGGAAGCGAGCCTCGTAGCCGGGTGGCGCGAGCCCGTCGATGTACGAGGCCATCTGGCCCAGCTTGAGCGGCAACCCCTTCATCTCTCCGAGCGTCTTGAGCATGGCGCTCGCCGTCTGCTTCGCCGTGCGGAGGATGCGCTCCTGATCGCGCGCTTCTTCTTCCGGCGAAGGCGCGCGGCCGAGGGCACGCTTGACGGCCACCGTGGCGAGCGGCAGCGCGCGCGGGGCCAGTGCGCCGAGGCGCGCGAGGCGCCCGAAGCGCGATGTTGGGGGAGCGTCGGGGCGCTTCGGCGAAGCTGCCGGGGCGGCGCCGGACCCGCCGTCGGACCCGACGTCGGGCGCGCCGCCCTTGCCTTTGCCCTTGTCGTGGCCGCTCATCGCTTCGTACCTCGCCCGCGTTTCGCGAGAGGGCATAACACGGGTGGCGCGCCTCGGCGCTCATCGGCGGTGCGGTTCATGGGCAAGCCCTTCGGAGTGTCTTTGCGATAAGGTAGGGCCCCATGAGCGCTACCCCCCCGCGTGCACGGTTTTCTGGGTCACTCGGTGTTTCGCTGACCTTTGGCCTCGCGCTGGCGGCGCTACCGGCGTGCGATAAGCGCGGCGGCGAGCCCGACGCGGCGGGCCTTCAGCCCACCGCCGTCGCGACCACGGCGACGCCGGCTACCGCGGTGACGGTCGCGCCCACGGTCGCGCCGACGCCGGTGCCCACGCTGACGGGTGCGCCTCCGGTGCCGGTCCGTCCGACGACAACCACCGTGAAGACGGCCGACGGCGGCGTTGCGGTGGTTGCGGTTAGCGACGCGGGCGTTGCCCCCACGACAGCGCCGACCTTCGCGATTCCAACGGCGCTGCCCAGCGGCTTCCCGACGGCGCTCCCGAGCGGCTTCCCGACGACGCTTCCGACCGTGCTGCCGACGGCTTTGCCGAGCGGCTTCCCGACGATCCCGATCCCGGGTGCGGCCCCGTCGGCGAAAAAGTAGCGACCCAACCGGAGCGCTGAACGAGACGTGGCCGTGCAATCCGACGAGTTGAGTCGCCTCCCGCGCACCTTCGGCCGCTACACGCTCTTCGACTTCGTCGGCAAGGGCGGCATGGCCGAGCTGTTCCTTGCGCGCGTGACGAACGATCTCGGGACGGCGCGCCTCTTCGTCGTCAAGGAGATCCTCCCGGAGTTCTCCGAGAACGCGCGCTTCGCCGAGATGCTCATCCACGAGGCGAAGCTCGCCGCGCGGCTGACGCACGCGAACATCGTCACGGTCTTCGACTTGGGCCGCGAGAACGGGCGGCTCTTCATCACGATGGAGTACGTGGAGGGCTTTGACATCGGCGCGCTCCTCCGCCGCTGCACGAAGCGCAAGATCCCTCTGCCGCTCGACCTCGCGCTGACCATCGTGTGCGGAACCTTGCGCGGCCTCGACTACGCGCACCGACGAACCGACGACGACGGTCGGCCACTCGGCATCGTGCATCGCGACGTGTCGCCGTCGAACGTGCTCGTGTCCTTCGGCGGCGACGTCAAGGTCTGCGACTTTGGCATCGCCCACGCCAACGATGCCGTGCTCGCGTCGACGCCATCGCTCGACGAAGCCGCCATCAAGGGCAAGGCTGGCTACATGAGCCCGGAGCAGGCGGAAGGCGCGCCCATCGACGCGCGCGCCGACGTCTTCGCCGCGGGGATCCTCCTTTGGGAGCTGCTCTCAGGGCACAAGCTGTACCGCGCCGAAGAGGGGGGCCGAGCCGATCTCTTGGCTCAAGCGCGCCGCGCCGAGATCCCCGATCTGCCGAAGAAGGGGCTCCCCGAGGAGGCCAAGCTCCACAGCATCTGCAAGCGTGCACTCTCCAAAGATCCTGCGCAGCGACCGTCCTCGGCGCAGGCGTTGCTCATGGACCTCGAGGCCTACGCCATCGAGACGGGCCAGCTCGCGAGCTCCATCAAGTTGGGCGATTGGCTCACGACAACCTTCGGCGAGGAGGCCCTCGAGCACCGCCGCGTGCGCGAGCGCGCCGCCGCCGCCATTCAGCGCGGACCCCTCGTCGAGCTCCGGCCCATCGAGCGGACGCCGGCGCCGGCGCCCGCGGTGGTAGTTCCGCAACCGGCACCGACCCCTGCGCCGCCGCCCCTCGCCGCGCCCGCGGAAGATCGCCCTCCGCCGCCCGTCGAGTTGCCCCGTCCGCCGCCGGCCCCCGTCGCCGTCGCCGCACCGCCATCCATCGCTGGGACCAGCGTCTCGGTGCCGCCGGAGGCCACCTCGAGTTCGCGCCTCTTGCCGACGGAGCCCAGGGAGCAGCAGCCCGGCGTTTCTCGCACCGTCGTCGCGCTCGTCGTCATCGTCGTGGTCGTCGTTGTCATCGCCCTCATGCGCGGGCCCTGACTCGTGCTGCTCGTCGACGTCGCACTCCCCGTGCCGCTGGCGCGCATCTTCTCCTATTCGGTGCCGCCCGCCCTCGCCGAGCGCATCGTCTCGGGCATGCGCGTCGTCTGCCCCTTCGGCTCGCGTCGTCTCGTCGGCGTCGCCTTGGGACTCCGCGAAGGGGAGCCTCCGCCCGGCGTTCGCGCCGTCGCCGAGACGCTCGACGACAAAGCGCAGCCGACGGTTCCGCCGGAGCTCCTCAGCTTCATGCGAGAGGTCGCCAGCTATTACCTCGCGCCGCTCGGCGAGGTGCTCAAGCTCGCCCTCCCACCGCTCGACCGAAAAACCGCCGATGCGCTGCGCGAGCCCATGCTCTTCGCCGACAAGAAGGGGCTCTCCTCGCGCAAGATCCTGTGGGTCGTGCCCACGGCCGGCGGAGGTGAGGGGAGCGACGCGGCCACGCGAGGGCAGGGCAAGGCGATCCTCGCGCACCTGCGCGCTGCCGGCGAATCATCCATCGCGCGCTTGGAAGAGACTTGGTCGAACGCCCGCGCCGCGTGCAAGCGGCTCGAAGAGCTTGGACTCGTGCGGCTCGACGCCCGCGACGCACCGTCGGATCCGTTCTTCTCGGAAGAGGCGCGGCCCGAGCCGGTGCCCGAGCTCACGCCGCCGCAAGCGGATGCGGGCCAGGCGCTTGAAGAAGCGCTCGGTGCCGCGTCGTCCGGGACGAGGACCTTCCTCCTCGACGGCGTCACCGGCTCGGGAAAGACCGAGGTCTACCTCCGAGCCATCCGCGCGGCCCGTGAGCGGAAGCTCGGCACCGTCGTCCTCGTCCCCGAAATCGCGCTGACGCCGCAGCTCGTGGCGCGCTTTCGCGGTCGCTTCGGCGATGACGTCGCCGTGTTGCACTCGGCGCTCACGCCGCGCGAGCGCCACGACATGTGGCGTCGCTTGAGGAGCGGTGAAGTCGACGTCGCCATCGGCGCTCGCAGCGCGCTCTTCGCGCCCGTCGGCAACTTGGGCCTCGTGGTCGTCGACGAAGAGCACGATCCGTCGTTCAAGCAAGAAGAGGGGGTTCGCTACCACGCGCGCGACATGGCCATCTTGCGCGCACACCGCGCCGGTGGCGTGTGCGTCCTCGGGAGCGCGACGCCTTCGCTCGAGAGCGAACACCTCGTTCGCGGCGGGCGCGCGCGCCGGCTCCTCTTGCCGGCTCGCGCGCGGGCCCAGGCGATGCCGACCGTCGAGATCGTCGATCTCCGCCGGATGGGCGCGGGGCCGACCGGCGACAAGCGCATCAGCTTGCCGCTGCACCGCGCCATCGAGAAGGCCCTCGAGCAAGGCGAGCAGATCATCTTGTTCCTCAACCGGCGCGGCTTTGCCCCGAGCGTGCGCTGCACGGCGTGCGGTCACCTGGCGGCTTGTCCGTCGTGCTCGGTCGCGCTCACGTTCCACAAGAAGCGCGGTGAGCGGCTCCGCTGCCACTATTGCGACTACGAGTGCGCTGTCCCGTCGCAGTGCGAGAAGTGCGCCGCGAAGGACCTGTCGCTCGAAGGTATCGGTACGGAGAAGCTCGAGGAGTCGCTGGGCCTGGCGTTCCCCACGGCGCGCATCGCGCGCCTCGACCGCGACGTGGCCACGGGGCGAACGGTCGACACCATCTTGGAGCGCGTTCGGAGCCGCGAGGTCGACATCCTCGTGGGCACGCAGATGGTCACCAAAGGGCATGATCTTCCGCACGTGACCCTGGTGGGCGCGATCAACGCCGACGCGGCGCTGTCGATCCCGGACTTTCGCGCGGCGGAGCGCGCCTTTCACTTGCTCGTGCAAGTGGCCGGCCGCGCCGGGCGCGGCGACAAGCCGGGGCGCGTGCTCGTGCAAACGTACGCGCCGGAGCATCCGGCCATCGAGTTCGCGGCGCGTCACGACACCAAGGGCTTCGTCGAACGCGAGCTCGCCGATCGCCGCGAGCTCCGGTACCCGCCCTATTCGCGGCTCGCGCTGGTGCGCGTCGACGCGGAAGACGAAGCGCTGGCGCTCGCTGCGACGGAGACGCTCGCCACGGTCGCCCGCGACGTCGCGAGCGGCGAAAAGGGCGTCGACGTTCTGGGGCCCGCGCCGGCGCCGCTCCCGCGCCTACGCCTGCGCTTTCGGTTTCGGCTCATGGTGCGCGCCGCCGATCGCGCGGCCTTGCGGCGCGTCCTCGTCGCCGTCGACGCCGCGCGCTCCACGCTCTCAAAGGACGTGCGCGCCGTCGTCGACGTCGACCCGGTGCAGCTGCTCTAGCTTGGAGCGCGTTGAGCCGCGAACGGCGCACGGGAATTCGTTGCTTGCGTCGGCCCACCGCTCGTACGCTCGCTCGCGTGCCCGCGCCCGTCGTGTCTCTCGCCACAAGCCTCACGAGCGCGCGTCTCGTGATGCGACCTCCCCGGACGAGCGATGTCGGCGCGCTCTTGGCGTCGCTTCGCCGCAACGACGCGCACCTCAGGCCGTGGTCGCCGCTCCGGGCCGGCGCGGACCGGAGGCCCACGTTGGCGTTCGTCGCGAGAGACGTGGCCGCGGCCCGGCGCTCCTGGCGTCGCGACGACGGCTACACGTTCTTCGCCTTCGAGGCGGGCCTGAAGGCGCCCCGCGTCGTCGGCCGCGTCACGCTGGGCAAGGTGATCCGCGGGCCGTTTCAGAACGCCTTCTTGGGCTACTGGATTGACGTCGAACGGCAAGGGGAGGGGCTCGTGACGGAGGCCGTCGGCGCCGTCTTGCGCTTCGCCTTCGGCCCCCTCGGCCTCCACCGCGTGCAAGCGGGCGTTATGCCAAGAAACGCGGCCAGCATCGCCGTGGTGAAGAAGTTGGGGTTTCGCGAAGAGGGGCTCAGCGCGAGGTATCTGCAGATCGCAGGGACCTGGGAAGACCACGTGACCTTCGCCATGACGTCGGAGGACTGGGCCGACCTCACCGTGCGCCGCTGAGGCGGTCGATTCCGCTCCGCGCCACGCAACTTGCGGAGCCTGTTGGTCGATGAGACCTCCATGCTCCATCTCGCGATCGAGTGGGCCTTGTCGGTGCTCGCGCCGCCGGCCTGCGCCGCGTGCGACGCGCCGCTCGCGCGTCAGGCGGTCTTTTGTGGGGTCTGCGCTGGCGGTGTCGAGCCGTGTCCCGCGGGCGACGAGGGCATGGGCGCAGGCGTTTCAGCTGGCTACTACGGCGGGCCGCTGAGCCTCGCCATTCAGCGGCTCAAGTTCGGGGGCCGCGTGGATCTCGCGAGGCCGCTGGGGCACCTCGTCCTCGCGCGCCTCCGTTCGACGAGCCTCGCGGCGAGCGTGGCGGCATCGGCGGAGCTCGTCGTCCCCGTGCCGCTGCACCCGGCTCGTCTCATCTCGCGCGGCTACAACCAGGCGGCGCTCCTGGCGCGGGTCGTGGCGGCGGGCCTTGGCAAGCGCTACGCGCCGGGGCTGGTCGCCAAGAGACGGGCGACGGAGACGCAGGCCTCCCTCGACGCCGCCGCGCGGCGCGAGAACCTCCGCGGCGTGTTCACCGCAAACGGCTCACCTCGCGCTCGTCGAGCCCTCGCGGGCGCGTCGATCTTGCTCGTCGACGACGTCCGGACGACGGGAACCACGCTCGACGAGGTGCGGCGGACGCTCATGGAGGCGGGCGCCGCACGAGTCAGTTTCGCGACGGTGGCGCAAACGCCTTAGTTTTCCCATTTGTTGATATGCTCCGCCGGAGTGAGCGGCGACACCGAATGGCGCTGGGCCGACCCGCAGGGCCAGCAACGCACGATCCGAGGCGACGAGCTCTTGGCAGCGCTCGCGAACGGGATCATTGCCCCCAACGCGCCGGTGTGGCGCAGCGGGTGGATCGATTGGAAGCCCGCCCACGACGTGCCCGAGCTCTCCACGAGCGCCATCGCCGCCTCCTCCGGCATCGTCCCCAACATTCCGCCGCCGCCGCTCTTCGTCGTCGCCGCGCAGAGCGCGTTTGAAGGGCCCGCTTCGTCGTCCCTTCGGAAGGGGACCGAGCCGCCGCCCCCGCCCAAATACGTCCCCGCGCCGGTGCGCGTAGCGACGCCAGGCCCCATCGGTCCGCCACCGTCGGCGCGTCCTCCGGCGGCCGCTGGGAGCGGCACGTCAACGGCGCCGCGCTCGCCCACGCCTCGCTCGCTGACCCCGCGTCCCGGCGTCACGCCGCCGTTGCCTCCCATCGGCGCGAGGCCTTCGGGCGCGAGCCACCCACCGAGCGCCTCGCGCGGGCCGATCTCGCAACGCATGTCCGGCTCGGAGGCCTTGAAGCGCGCTGTGCCTTCGAGTCCGAAGCTCCCCAAGGCGCCCGTCCCGACGCCGCCCGATACGCAACGCGACGCCGCCGGCGCGTCGGCCCCGCCGAAGCCGCAGGCCGTCTCCGCGGCCGCGGCCAAGGGCCTCACGGTGCCAACGATGCTCGGTGTTCCGCGCATCGGTGAGCAGCCGAAGGCGCCGGGCCCCACCAACATCGCGCACACGCCGCCGATGCCCACGGCCGCCGATCGCACGAAGACCGACCCTACGCGCGCGACGCTCCTCTTCGACGGCTCCGCGCCGGGCGCGCCGAGTCGCCCGCCGCGCGCCTCCGGGGCAGCGCCGCCGCTGGTCGCTCCCGGCGTCGGCCCCATCGAGAAGAACGCGGTCACGCGGCCGCCTCCCGTCGATACGGGTACTGTGCAAATAGCCGGCGGCGTGGCGCGCAAGAAGGAAGAGTCCTCCGAAGATCTGAGCGACTCGATGGTCATCTCCGACGAGACCGACCCGCGCGTTCTTCCGCCCTCGTCGCGGGCCCCGTCCTCGAAGGCGCGCCCGTCGAAGCCGCCGCCGCCAGGCCTCAAGGCCATCGTCACGGGCAGCTCTCGCCCGCCGCCGCTCCCTTCGGCGGCGACCGCCACGTCGGGGCCGGCGTCTGGCACGCTCATCGGCACGCCGCTCCGCGTGCCGAGCGTCTCGTCGACGCCGCCTTTGCCGCTGACGGCACCGAAACGCGCCGCCGCGTCGGCTCCGCAATCGTCGCGGGAGCCGGAGATGGATCCGGCGCTCTTCGGCATGAGTCCCATTCCGTCGCCGGGGCCGCCGCCGGCGGACTTGCTCCGTCAGGTGCAGGAGGCCGGCGGCGACATCGCGGCACGGCCGCGAAGCGAGAGCGCCACGAGCCACCCCGACGACGCCTTCGCGCGGCCCCATCCGCCTTGGCTCGTGAAGGTCTTGGAGCGCTTCCCTCAGCTTCGGCCGATCCAGAAGGGCAAGCCCATCTTCTTCTTGCCCGTGACCGGAGGTCTCGCCGCGCTCGTGGGCTTCTTGGTGTTGGGGCTCCTCGTCCGCGGCTGCGTGAACCTCGTGTCGTCGGACAAGGACGACAAGCGCGCGAAGGTCAGGGGCGCACCGAGCGCGACGACGGTCGCGACGGGACCTGTTCCGAGCGCGTCGACCGCTGCGCCGCCCGTGCCCGCGGTTGATGCTCCGCCGAAGGTCGCCGAGGCGCAGGCGCTCTCTTGTCGCAGCGTTGGCGCCGCCAAGACGCTCTCGCCAAAAGCCATCGTCGGCGCAGGGGTTGAGGCCGTCGCCCTTGGCCGCGGCGTGGGCGTCGGCTTCGCGACGGGCCCCAAGGAAGGCGTCGCCCTCGAGCTCGATGCGCAATCGCTCGCGGTCCTCGCGACCGCCAAGGCCCGCGGGACCGACATCAAACGCGTGACACCGATCTGGGATCGCACGCGCCTCGCGGCCGCGGCCGATGTCGATCGGGCCGGCGACGCGCTCGCCGGAACACGCACCGTGGCGGCGGCGAATCCCTTCAAGATCGGCGTACGCGCCGGCCAGATCGCGTGGGCGCCGCGAGCCGGCGGCGCGGCGACGTCGTTGTGGCCTTACGACGGCGACACGCTCGACGCGGTGCGCGTGGTCCCCGACGGCGCGGGCTTCGTCGTGGCCTTTCGCAAGTCGGGCATGATCTTTCACGGCCTCATTGGCAATGGCATGAAGCCGCTCGGTGGCCTTCAGGAGACGCGCGGGCTCGGGCCGCAAGTTGGGTCGCCGGCCATCGCCACGAGCGGCGGCGCGCTGCTCCTCATGTGGGCCGATCGCGCGACACCCGAGCAATCGTGGGGCATTCGCATGCGGCGCGCGGCGCCGAGCGCTGCCCTTGGCGCGCCCGAGGCCTTCGCTCCGCAAGGTGGCCCTGGCGCGCCGTTCATTGCTCCCAGCGTAGCCTCCCTCGGCGGCGGCCGATTCTTCGTGGTTTGGACGGAAGGCGCAGGCCAGAGCCACCAAGTGCGAGGCCTTGTCGTCGACGAAAATGGGCAACAAGGTGCACCCTTCGCGATCTCGCCGTCGGGCATGAACGCCGGTCAGGCGCAGGTCGCGTTCTCGGGCGAAGGGCGCGGCGTGGCGGCCTTCTTGGCGAGCGGTGCGCGTGGCTTCGAGCTTGCCGCCATCGCGCTCACCTGCGAGAAGTGACGCGAGCGTGAGGGCCACAAAGATGGGCGCAATGACGACGTCGCGAACTTGGCTCACACGAGCGCGTGCCGCCGTCTTGGTTGGCGCCGCCCTGCTTGGCCTCGGCGCCAACGCCGGCTGCGCCTTCTTGATTCCGCCCGAGTCGAAGGTGCGCGCGGGCGAGCTCTTCGAGACGGAGCACGCGAAGTACGATCCGTATTTCAAAGAGGTCTATGCGCTGCAGCAAGCGGCCGGCGGCTGGGATGCAAAACGAGCCGAGGTGCGCAGGCCTCTCGTCGACACGCTCAAGCTCGACCCCGACGTCGCCGACGTGACCTTGGTCCAGTCGACGCACGAGCGACTGCTCGGCGTGGCGCGGGAAGCCGGAACCATCCGCATGGATGTCACCGACGGGCAGGCGCGCGTCGTCGCTCAGAATCCATCCAAGGTCGACGAAGCGTCGCGCAACCTCTTCGGCACCCTCGAGACCTGCGCGCGTGCCGAGCTCGACCGCGGCAAGGCGCTCCGCGACGTCCCCGCGCGCGTAGAGCTGCTCTTGAAAGATGGGCGCGCCCTCAAGCCGCAGGTGCGCGAAGACCTCTCGCGTCGCGGGTCGCGCTTCTCAAAGGAGGTCGAAGCGGAGCTCGCCGCGTCGTACGAGTCGTTGGGCGAGATCGCCAAGTCAGCGCGTCTCCTCTCGCGGGAAGCGGAGGACTTCGTGGCGGATCTCCGTCGCGCCGTCGGAACGGACCTCGCGGAGGCGGCGGCACGACCGTCGGCGAAGGCGCCCAAGGGAGGAAAGCCCGGTGCGAAGCCCGCCGAGCCTTCGAGCAAGGGAGGCGAGGCGAAACCCAAGCCGCCGGAGCCGACGAAGCCGCCGGAACCCGCGAAGGTGAAGCCACCGGAGGTCGTCAAACCTGCGGAGGCGCCCAAGCCGCCGGACAAGCCGGAAGTGAAGCCCGAAGCGCCGAAGACGCCCGAGCCGCCGAAGCCCGCGAAGGAAGAGTTCAACCCGTAGGGGTCGTCGAGAAGAGCGGCTCGTGATGCTCGACTCGGGTTGCGTGCGCTTCGCGGATCAGAGCCGTGTCACGGAAGGATCGTTGCCGAGGGTGATGCCTGCTTCTCGGCAAGCGCAAACGCGATCTAAAACTGGGAGCGAGTCGATGGGGCGCAAGTCGCGCTCGAGAGCCTTGCGCGCCGCGAACGAGCTGTGCGTGAGGTCACGCGAAGAGCTCGTCGAAGTCGCCGCCAGGATCGGCGACCGCGCCGAACGACTCTCCCACCTTGAACTTCTTTGCGAGTGACGCCTTCTTCACCGTCACCCGGAGGGTCGCACGGTAGATGGGGTTGTTCGAGCTCCCTTCCCCGAGGGGAGTCGCCTCGATCTTCTCCACCTTCTGGACGAAGGCGTCGGGATCGGGGCCGTCTTCGGGCTCCTCGATCTCTCCTTCACGCGCCTTCTCGTCGAGAAGCAGCATCGCGGCGATCTTCCGCCAGTCCCCCGGGGAAGCGCGTTCTTTGTCGTCGTCGATGCCACGACGTGCACCTTCGTCGAAGAGACTCGAGAGCGCGCGGCTCTCGCCACTCTCTTCTACTTCGATCGTGACCGTCTTGCTCGCGGCGTCGATCGCCTTGACCGTAACCTTCTGGTAGTCGCTCATCGTCCTCCGGCATACGCCGAGTGATCCGCGGCCCTTCCTTAAAACTCGGACGCCTTCAACAGATCGGCGGAGGAGGAGAGATGTGCGGTCCGCTTCGCTCCCCGCCTCCTACGCTTGCTGTCTCGCTGCGCGAGCCAGAGCTCGGAGCCTCGAGCTCCCGGTGGACTTGCATCCACGGCGGTTTTCAGAACCGCTGCCCTCCGCGTCGTCGGGTGTCGTGACGCGATGGCGTCGCAGCGCGTCGCCTGGATCGGCCGCTGGCGCGCGCTTCGAACGCGACCTGATACCCTTCGCGCCGATGAACCCTTCACGCGTTCACGCGAGCTCGTTCGCGCAGAGCACCTGGTCTGCCGTGCTGACGACGGCCGTCTGCGTTCTGGGTGGCGCGCTGGGCTGCGCTCGGGGGCCTGCTCAACATGAGAGCCTCACGCCGTCCGCCGCGTCTCCGAGCGACGCGGGCGCTGGGCCTCTTTCCCCTAGCGCTCCCCTTAGCGTTCCCCCGCGCAGCGCGCCAGAGGTCCGAGTCGACATGAGCCACCCGTTTGCACGAAGAGTCGCCGCGATCCCCGACGAAGCTTTCCTCGGCGCCCGCCGCCGTGAAGATCCGCGCATCGAGTCGCTGCCGGCCGCCGCCATGGAGCTCGACTTTAGCGGGCTCATGCTCGCCGCCCCGCGGCGCGTGGACCTCGATGCCGCCGACGCGCTCCACGCCTTCGTCGTGCGCGCCGGCGTCCCGCGCGAAGACGCGCCGTTCATCCGCAACGCGACCCTCGTGGCCACCGATCTCGAACGCGGCGACGTCTTCGTGGCGCGAGCCCTTGAGCCGGATTCGTCGAAACACGGCGAGGGGGATGTGGAGTCCGAGCCGATGCCGGCTCCCGCGCCGCGTCCGCCGCCGCGTCCGCCGGGCAGTGTTCCTCCTCCGCCGGGTGAAGGGGCGAGCGCGGGCCTCGTCTGGCTCGACTACCGACGCGGCCAGGCGATTCCGAAGCGGTCCGGTCGGTGGGTGCTTCGCCTCCTCTCGTTCGATGAACGCTCCAACGACGTGGTCGTCGAGACGTCGACGCAAAAGGGCTCCAGCGACGCGCCGCCGGCCGAGCGCGTCCATGCGCTCCTCACCGGCGCACGTCGGGTCTCTTCGCTGCGCGGCCCGGGCGCTGCTCTTTCGCTCGGCGAGCAGCAGGCGCGTCGATTGGTCCTCCACGGCGACGTCCGCGTTGCGCTCGCTCCCTACATGGTTGGGCCGGGCCGCGGGACCCTGAAGGCGAAGGTTCTGCTCTTTGCGAAGAACCACTCGAGGCCCGTCTCGGTGCCGATCGAGCTCCCGTGGTCATCGCCCGGTGCAGCGTCGCCGCGGCCCGGCGACCTCGTCGACGCCACCTTCTCCATCGACGTTCGTGACGTCATGCCCGAAAAGCCCGCGGGAGCATGGCAGGCGTACGTGCTCGCGGGGCCGCACATCTCCGCGCCGCTCGCGCTGAAGTTCTGACGCGCCTCTGCCCTGAAGCGGCGCGCGAGGACGCCACGATAGGGCTTGCAATTGAAAGTCACTTTCATTATCAAGTTCGGCATGCGCTCGTTCCTGCCTCGCGTCGCGACGTCCCTCACGCTCTCCCTTTCACTCGTTTTTGCCTGCGAAAGCGAGGAGGCCACCACCACGCCGGGAGGCGACGCGGCCATCGCGGACGCGTCGGTCGGCGACTCAACCGCCCAACCGACACAGGACGCCGGCGCCAACGCCGACGGCGGCTCCGTCGGAACGGACGCGTCCTCTGACGCCTCGGACGCGGGCGCGACGGCGGATGCGTCTGGCGACGCGGCTGCGATCGCGCCGACCGTCGTCGCCGTGTCCGCGACAGCCCACGACCGCTTCTTCGGCGTGACCTACGATCCGCAAGGGAACATCTTCGCGGTGGGCGTCCTGTCGTCGGGGACCGACGCGGCCGACGATCTGCGCACCGTGGTCGCCAAGTTCTCGGGCGCCGGCGTCCTCGACACGACCTTCGGAAACTCCGGCTACGCCGTGCTCAACGTCGCGCCAGGCGGCGGCGGCGAGGTCATGCGCGGCATCGTCGTGCAATCGACCGGCAAGATCGTCGTGGCGGGCACCGTGGAACACACGGCGCCGCAAGCCGACGGCGCCGCCCCTGACGCGCGCGATCGCGACGTCGCGCTCGTGCGATTCAACGCCAACGGCACGCCCGACACGACCTTCGGGACGGCGGCGACGGGCGTCGTGATCTTGGACCTCTCCGACGGCGAAGTGGCGGGGTCGACTTACCTCGCCGACACCCAGTGGGGCTTGGCCCTTGGCGCCGGTGACAAACTCGTCGTCAGCGGCGCGGTTCGCGGCACCGGACCCAGCGTCGATGGGGGCGTGCGAGCCGACACGGACTTCGCCGTCGTGCGCCTCGAAGCCAACGGCGCTCGCGACAACACCTTCGACGGTGACGGCGTGGCAACGCTCGACATCGGCAACTTGAGCGCGAGTCCGCGCTCGGTGACGGTGCTCGGCGACGGCAGCGTGGTGATGAGCGGCTACATGCGCGACGCGAACAGCATCGTGAGTCCCGTCGTCTTCAAGCTCACGGCCGCGGGGGTCCTCGACACCACCTTCGGCGTCGGCGGAATCTACAACGAGGTGGTGTTGCAGTCGGTGACGGAGGTCTACGGTACGGCGCCTCAGGGCAACAATTTCGTGACCGCGGGGTACGGCCGCAACGGCTCCTCGGAGTCGACGGATTGGGTCTCGCTTCGCATCCTCGGCGATGGTGGTCGCGATCTGACCTACGGAGCCGACGGGGGGCACGCGCGCATCGACGTCGCGGGAGAGACCGACAACGCGCGCGCCGTCACCGTGCTTCCCGACGGGCGAATCGTGATCGTTGGCGGGGGCCGCCCGACGGCCGCCAACAGCGACGGCATGATCGCGATGCTCACGCCGGCGGGGCTCCCCGACACAACCTTCGGCCCCGGTGGGTACCGCCTCTATGACCTCGGCGGTACGGCGGACTTCTTCTGGGCCACCGCCGTGGCACCCGATGGCAAACGCTTCGCGTCGGTGGGCGTCGCCGGAGCCCCCGTGAGCGGTGACGACGACGCTGTGCTGCTCGTCCTCCCCACGGGCCTCTGATGTTCCGTCCACAGCACGGAGCCGGCGCCACGCGCGCGATGCTCGCGCTTCTGCTGGTGTCAGGGCTCGCCTCTTGTCGCAAGCCCCCGCCGCGGGAGAACGTCTTCACGGGCCAGGCGAAGCCCGTCGCGACGACGATCCCGACGGTGTCACCGCCACCATCGCAATTGCCTCCCGAGCCGCCGCCGCCGGCGGAGGCGTTTAGCAAGGCGAACCTCTTGCGCGCCTCGGCCGACTGCGCGCTCCGCCACGTGAAGGACTTCGAGGCCAAGGCGCAAGCGCTAAAGGTCGCGGCGCGCGCCCACGTCGCCGACGCGAGCCCCGCCCAGTCCGCACAGACCAAGGACGCGTGGCGCGAGGCGGCGGCTTCGTTCCAGCTCCTCGAGCTTCACCGGCTGGGACCCTTGGCGCGCGCCGCCGAACCCGGCGGCAAGGGCCTGCGCGACGAGCTCTCCGCTTGGCCGCTCGTCAACCGCTGCATGGTGGACGAGCAGCTCGTCGCCACGAGCTACCTGGCGCCCACGTTCTCCTCGTCGGTGGTGAGCGCGCGCGGCGTCGGCGTCGTCGAATACCTCTTGTTCGCGGCGGGGACGGGCAACGCGTGCACCAGCGTCTCCACCATCAACGCGTCGGGGAGCTGGGCCGCGCTCTCACCTTCCGTCCTCGCCGGTCGCCGCGTCGCCTACGCGGCCGCTTCCGCCGACGTGATCGCCGACCGCGCCGTCGAGTTGCTCACGGCCTGGGACCCGGCGCGCGGAAACTTTCATCGGGAGCTCTCCCTCGCGGGCAACGGCAGCGCCGTCTACGCGAGAGAGCAAGACGGCCTCAACGCCGTCAGCAACGCGCTCTTCTACCTCGACGTCGAGGTGAAGGATCTCAAAGTGGGCAGGCCCGTGGGCCTCGTCGATTGCTTCACGGCCACCTGCCCCGAAGCGCTGGAAGCGCCCTACGCGCGGGCCTCGCTCTCACACCTTAGGCAGAACCTCCTCGGCTTCCGCAAGGTGTTTCAAGGCTGCGCCGACGACGGCTCCGGCTTCGGCTTCGACGACTGGCTCAGGGCCGCCGGCGCCGGCGGCGTTGCCGATCGAATGTTCGTGGCCCTCGCCACCGCCGAGGCCACCGCGGCGAGCCTCGAGCCGTCGATGGAAGACGTGCTCGGCGCCGACGCGAAGCGCGTGGTGCAGCTCCACACCGACATCAAAGCGCTCACCGATCTGCTGAAGACCGAGTTCGTGACGGTGCTCAACCTCGAGCTTCCGAAGAGCTCGGAAGGGGACAACGACTAAGTGCGTCTCTCCTTCGAGCCCATGTTCGACAAGCGCGTCGACATCGCGTGGCTTGCGGCCTTTCGCGCGCTCTTTGGCGTCGTGATGGCCGTAAGCGCAATCCGCTTCTTGGCGTACGGATGGATCGACGACTTCTGGGTCAAGCCCACGTTCCACTTCTCGTACCTGGGCTTCGAGTGGGTGAAGCCCCTCGGGCCTTGGGGCATGCACGCCGCCTTCTGGACCCTCGCGGTCCTCGCCCTCGCGATGGCGGTGGGGCTCTTCTATCGCGCCGCCGCCTTCGCCTTCGTCGTGCTGTTCACCTACGTGCAGCTCCTCGACGTCGCGACGTACCTGAATCACTACTACCTCGCGGCGCTGCTCGCGCTCCTCTTGGCGGTGTCGCCGGCGCACCGTGCCTACTCGGTGGATGCGTGGCTCGCGCGGCGCCGCCGTGGCCACGCCCCGGAAGAGGCCCGGGGCACGGCGGTGGACGGAGTCCGCGTCGTGTGGCTCTACGTCTTCCGGTTTCAAGTGGCCGTGGTGTACACGTTCGCCGGCATCGCGAAGCTGCACGCCGATTGGCTCCTCGATGCGCAGCCGCTCCGCATCTGGCTCTCGTCGCGCACCGACCTGCCGCTCTTGGGGCCGCTGTTTTCCCACGCCGCCGCGCCTTACCTCATGAGCTGGGCCGGGTTTCTCTTCGACACCAGCATCGCCTGGCTCCTCCTTTTGAAGCGCGTGCGACCGTTCGCCTACGCCGTCGTCGTCGTGTTTCACGTTGTCACGCGCACGCTGTTTCCCATTGGCATGTTCCCCGTCATCATGGTGCTCGCGGCGCTGGTGTTCTTCCCGCCCGATTGGCCGCGGCACGTGGTCGCGTGGGTGCGCCGCTTCGGCGCGGCGCGGCCTCGTCGATGCCTCGCGCCCGCGCATGGTGCCATCGCCGGGCTGGCGCCGGTCGCCCTCGGCGCGCGATGGCGCGTGGCTGCATGGGCCGTCCTCGCCGCGTACGCGCTCTGCCAGCTCGTCCTCCCGCTCCGCTTCTTGGCCTACGGCGGCAACGTTCGCTGGCACGAGCAGGGCATGCGCTTCTCGTGGCGCGTGATGGTGCGCGAAAAGAACGGTAGCGTGACGTTCGTCGTTCAACAGAAGGCAGCGAGCAAGGACGACGGCCAGGCTGACGGCAAGGCCGCTGGCAAGCCCGCCGGCAAGATCTGGCACGTGAGCCCCGGGCGCTACCTGACGCCGCTCCAGGAGCGCGAGATGGCAGGGCAGCCGGATCTCATCGCCCAGCTTGCTCGTCACATCAAGCGTGACTTCGAAGCGCGCGGCGTGGGGCCCGTCGCCGTGCACGTCGACGCGTTAGCGTCGCTGAACGGCCGGCCCTTGGCGCGCCTCGTCGACCCCGAGGTCGACTTGAGCGAGGTCGATGACGGTCTCGCCATCGCTTCGTGGATTCTTCCGGCGCCCGCACAAAGGCCGCCGCACGTGAGGCCGCTGTGAAGGCCTCGGAGAACCGTGCACCGAAGGCGCTCTGTTCGCTTGGCATCGTGAGTGCGCTGATGGTGGTGAGCGTCGCCCGAGCCGACCATGGCGACGAGCCCGGCTCGGCAGCGCGAGAGGTCCTGCCCACGGAGCCGGTGACCCCCGCGTCGACGGCCCCGGGCCCTGCCAAGGCGCCCGCTGCAGCACCCGTTGGTCCGCCCGCCGCAGCGTCGAGCGACGACAAGGGAGCCGAGCAGGAGGTAACCGTCGTCGGCACGCGCGTGGCGCGCACCGCCGGCTCCGCGCATGTGCTCGGCGAGAAGAAGCTCGCGAGACAAAGCTACGACGACGCGCACGCGGTCCTCGCAGAGGTCCCCGGCGTCTACTCGCGTGGCGAGGACGGCGTGGGCCTGCGCCCCAACATCGGCATTCGCGGCGTGAACCCCGATCGCAGCAAGAAGGTCGCGCTCTTGGAAGACGGCGTGCCCTTTGCTCCCGCGCCCTATTCGGCGCCTGCCGCGTACTACTTTCCTTTGGTGATGCGCATGACCGCCATCCGCGTCGTCAAGGGGCCGGCAGCGATCGTGCACGGTCCGCAGACCGTCGCCGGCGCCATCGATCTTGTTACGCGAGCTGTGCCCGCCACGCCTTCAGGCTCACTGGACGGCGCAGCCGGTGCCTACGGGTACAACAAGCTCCACGCCTACGCAGGCACCGGCGACGAGAAGATGGGGCTCATGCTCGAAGGCGCGCACCTCGGTTCGTCGGGGTTCAAGGCGCTGCCGAGCGGAGCCGACACCGGCTTCGCGCGGAACGAGGTGATGGCGAAGGGTTACTACGTCGTGGATCCGGCGGCGCGCTCGCCCCAAGAGATCAAGGTCAAGTTCACCTACTCGGACGAGATCTCGAACGAGAGCTACCTGGGCCTCAGCGACGCGGACTTTCGGAACAACCCCAACGCGCGCTATTCGGTGAGCGAGCTCGATCGCATGCGGAGCTTCCGCACGGCGCTGGCCGTAAGCCACGTGGCATCGGTGATCCCGCGCAAGCTCGTCTTGACGACGACGGCCTACCGGAACGACATCGCGAGGACGTGGCGCAAGGTCAACGGCTTCCGCGGCGCCGATCTCTTCTCCGTGCTCCGCGCACCGGACGCGGGCCAAAACGCCGTCTACGCGGGCCTCTTGCGAGGTGTAGGCGAAGGCTCGAGCCCCGGCGAGGCACTCCTCGTCGGACCCAACGCGCGCGACTACGTGAGCCAAGGCGTGCAGACGGTGCTGCGTTGGGAAGGAAAGAGCGGCCCCTTGGCCCATCGCTTCGAGTACGGCCTTCGCCTCCATCAAGATCGCATCGAGCGTCGCCATAGCGAAGACGCGTTCCGCATCGTGCGCGGCGACCTCATCCCCGAAGGCTCGGCCACCGTGGTGACCGCCTTCAATGAAGCCTCGACGGAGGTGCTCGCGGTTCACGCCGCCGACGCCGTGACGTGGGGCCCGCTCACGTTGACGCCGGGGGTTCGTTTCGAGGTGATGCGCCCCACGCTCATCGACAAGATCACCCAGGTGACCACCAAACGACTGACGAGCGTCTTCCTTCCCGGCGCCGGCGCGTTCGTGTCGCTCACGCGGGACTTCGGGCTCCTCGCCGGCGCGTACCGCGGCTTCAGTCCTGCGGCGCCGGGCGGTGATCCAAAGCCCGAACTCAGCGTGAACTACGAAGGCGGGGCGCGTTTCGTGCGCGGCGCCGCGCGCGCGGAGGTCATCGGCTTTCTCAACGACTACTCGAACCTGACCGATGTCTGCACGCTCGCGAGCGGGTGCCGTGCCGCCAACCTGGACGCGCAGTTCAACGCGGGAGCGGCCCGCGTCTACGGTCTCGAGGCGTTCGTGGAGCACGAGCTGCCGGTGGGTCCGTTGAAGTTTCCCGTGACGGGGTCCTACACGCTCACGCGCTCCGAATTTTTGGAGACGTTTACGTCGGAGGACCCGATCTACGGACGCGTTCAAGCAGGCGACGAGGTGCCTTACGTGCCGCGCCATCAGCTCGCGCTGCGCGCCGGCGTCGAACACGCTCGCGCCGCCGGCAACGTGGCCTTCACGTACGGCGGCAAGATGCGTGAAGAGGCTGGCAAAGGTCCCATCGAGGAGCGCCTCCACACCGACGCCTCGTTCATGGTCGACTTGGGAGCGCGCTTTCACATCACCGAGCGGCTCTCGGTTTACGGCAACGTGCGAAACCTCTTGGACGAGCAGGTCATTACGTCGCGGCGGCCTTTCGGCGCACGTCCCAACGCGCCACGCTGGGTGCTCGCAGGCGCGAAGCTGACGTTCTGAGGTGCGAGGCGCGGTGACGCTCGCGTCCTCCGACGGCCGCCATCCTCACTTCGAAGGGTACGTCTCCTTCGCCTTCTCTCCCGCGCGACGCCGCTCTTCGAGATCCGCTTCGTACTTCTGCTTGGCGTTGGCTTCCTCCGCGAGCTTTCGCGCGAGCTCGCCGGGGTAGGTGGCCACGATCGTCGGCGCCATGCTCTCGAGGGCGGCGACGAGATCCTGGAACGGCACCGACGCGCGGTCGACTTCGATGGTCCAGCGAAAGTGTTGCGAGAAGCGGCGCCCTCCGAAGCGAAGCTTCTTGTAGGGCCAGTTGGCGGGAACCGGGATGAGCACGCGCGGCTTCAGGAACGAGTTCCCGCTGCAGGGCTGCACCGCGATCATGTTGTTGAGGTACTGGTGCCTGCTCGCGTGCGTGTTGTATTGCAGATCGCACGCGTCGAGGGGCCGGAGCTGCGCCTGCACCGCTTGGAGCGCGTCCAGATCGCCCACGTCGTCGCCACCCTGACCGCGACTGAGCCCGAAGACGATGGCCCCCGCGAGAACCGCCCCGATGGCGACCAACGCGGCTGCGAGCACGAGGATGACCTTCAGCGCGCTCCCCTTCTTGGGAGCGGGAGCGTGGGGCCGTTCTTGGAGGGCCATCAGGGAAGCTTAGGCCCCCGCGTCTCCGCGTCGAAGGGCAGAATGCGCGTCTGCCCCGCGGCGCTCCTAAAGAGCCTTGAGCGCTGCGATGACGTCCGGCTCGTCGAGCACGTCGCAGGCGAAAAGGTCGTCGACGCGCTGTAGGGCGGCATCCGGCGGAACCTTGCCGGCGCGAATGCCGCGAGCGATCTGATCGGCCGAAACGGGACCCACGGGCTCGGCGCCTTCGACCCACACCATGAACTGCCGCGTTGAAATGGCGAGCGATGGCGGCGGGGGAGGCGGAGCGCTCTCGGCACTCACGGCCTTGAGAGCCAAGATGAAGTCAGGCAAATCGAGAAGATCGCTCCAGAAGGTGTCTCCGACGTGCTTGGCGCGCGCGTCGCTCGGCACCTTGCCTGCGCGCACACCGCGGGCGAGCTGATCGGCGGAGACAGGCCCGATGGGCTCTTCGCCAGGAAGGCACACGAGCCAGACCTTCTCATGGAGCCGGGGCTCGAGGGGCGCCTGACCTTGGAGAGGGGGCGCTGGAGGGGCAAAAAAGTCGACCGGCTGCATTCGCTTTGCGAGCACGAGGACTAGTCGGCTTTTGCGGCGACGCAAGGCCGAGCGCCCAATTTTTCGCCCGCGGCGGCAAGGGGGCGCGAGTCCCGAAATGCGTAAAGGCTCCTGGCCCCGTGCACCAGTCACCGCGGGCCGCCTCGCGGCTCCGCGAGCGTTTCCGCCCGAGCGCCAGCGTGGTCCGGCGCTTGCTCCGGTTCAGGCATGAGCCCGAGCGTAAGAGCGGCCTTGGCCTTCGTCATTTCGTTCACCGTCGCGGCGTGCGGCGGCGAGCGTCCCGAGCCTGAGGACGGCGCCACGCTCGAGCTCGCACCCTGGAGCCGGCTCGCCGAGTCGCGCGGCGCACAGCCCGGGCGCGGCGTCGTTGTCATCGGCGTCCGCGGGCGCGACGCCGAGGGCGCCCGTCACGCCACGCGCGCGACGCGGGCCTACGACGACGTGGTGGTTGTCCTCGCTCGTGGCGTCGCTACGCCCTTTCGTGCGTCGACGCACCCCTGGGAGCAGCGCTCGGCGAGCGTCCCCGACGTTGATCGCGACGGGCGCCGTGACATCGGGATGATCCGGCCTGGCGTGTACCGTGCGGTGCTCCGCGAGGCGTCGCGCAACATCGGGGGCGCGCCGACCTTTCACCTCCTGCCGGCTTCCGGGGCCGGCGAACGGATTCCCGCTTGGCGGAACACGAACCAAGACGAAGAGTATTCATCCGCGGAGCGCGCCGCCTCGGAGGCGCGTGGCGACTATCAGACGGCGATCTTGTTTCATCAGGGCGAGGACGCTCCACCCGCCGTCGGGTGCCAGGTGTTACCCGCCGACCAGATGCGCGCCTTCGCAGCGCTCGTCGGTCCGGAGTTTCAATACGTCCTCGTCGACGATGCCGACGATGTCCCGCTCTTGTAGGCGCGGCCGCAAGAGGAGTAGCAGCGGCGACACGTCCGGGCGCAGGGCGTCTACTTGCACTTGCCCAAGGCTCCCGCGTTGAAGATGGCCTTGAGCTCTGCCTCGGACAGAGGGCGATCATAGATCGTGACTTCGTCGGCGATTCCGTTGAGCGAATTGGCGCCGTTCGAGTCTGCGCCGATGCGGAGTGGCTTGGTGTTCGTCACGGCGGGGCTCGTGGCGGTGACCGTGCCTTCGAGGATGCCGTTTCGGTAGACCTTCAAAGTCCCCACGCCACCGTCGGGGCCGCCATCGATGGCGTCGCCGTCGAAGACTGCGGCGAGGTGGTGCCACGTGTTGAGCGCTAGCGTCGTGGTTCCGCCCGCGAAGACCGTCCCGGCGTACGCGCGTACGTTTTGCGGGTAGGTGTCGAGCAGGTACCCGTTGGGAATGCTGGCGGTGATGTGGTCGACGATGCGGCCGCCGGTCGCCGTCACCTTGACCCACGCTTCGATGGTGTACGCCGAGGTCAAGGCAATGGCCGCCACATGGGGGCGCGTCAGGTAGTTGCCCGGCGTGAGGCTGAAGCCGTTGCCGACCATGCCGGCCACGTAGGGCACGGAGCCAACGACCGTCATGTTGTGGTTGCCGGTGCGATCGTTGGTCGTATCGTCGCCAGTCCACCAGCCGACGATGCCCGAGGGCGGTAGGGCACAGCCCGCGTCGCCAGCGTCGCTCACGAGAGCATCGGTCGCCGCATCGGTGGTGACGTCGCTGCCCGCGTCCGCCACCGTGCCGTCGTTCTTTGCGTCCGCTGCGGCGTCGTTTGCCGTGGCGTCATTACCCGTCGCGCTGTCCAAGGCGGCCGTCGCATCCCCGGCGCCACCCTCGGTCTTCGGAACGTTGACGTCGAGGGTGCCGGCATCCACGCCGGGGGGGGCGGGAGGCTCGTCCGTGTCGCCGCAAGCGGCGGCGAGACCCAGGCCCAAAACAACATGAACGCAAAGAAGTGTGAGACGCGCGCGACGCATGCCCGCATGCTCTGGGGAGCGCGTCCTCGTGTCAATCGGACAGTGACCAGGGCGTCGCGCCCGAATGGCGGGGTCGAGCGCACGCGCCCTTCGTGATTTGTCAGGGCAGGACGTTCGCCGTCGGGGTCGTGGTCCCAGTGACCGTAGAACCCTTGAGAACGATGTACCCGTCGCCAGCTTTGACGGTCTGGCCGAGGAACGGACCGTTGACCGACGTAGCCGTGGCGCCGACCGCGGTGAGCCGATTGGTGCCCAGGTTCAGCGCGCCGCCGCGAATGAAGATGTAGCCACCGGAGGCCGCCGTGTCGCGGCTCTCGTCGTTGGCCTTCGCCGAGACCACGCCGCTCGCGCCGACGTCGAGCTGACCGACGAGCAAGAGCACGATGCCGCCGGCCGTCGTGGTGAAGGCTGGTACCAGCGAGGGCCCGGCGCCGGTCACGTCGCAGGTGAGGTTGCCCGCGTTGCCCGAGCCCATCGTGAGCTTCGTGCCGTCGTTCACGCCGTAGGTCGCGCCGGGCCCTCCCAGCGTTCGGCCCTTAGGGTTCTTCCCGGCCTGGCCCGCCGTGGCGTGGCTCGAGCCCGCGCACATCGGCGTGTCGCCGTTGAACGACACACCATTGAGCGCGGAGATGCCGCCGGCGCCGCCGCCGTTGTTCGCCGTGCTCACGAGCGCCGGCCCCACCACCGACTCGCCCGCCTCCGTTGCAACGTTGTCAGAGCAGTTCGTGTCGTCCCGGCTCCAACGACCGGAGCGATAGCCGAGGCCGGCCGCGCTGATCGTGCCATTCACGGTAAGCTTCGCGGCGCGCAGGGCGACGATGCCGCCGGTCTTTCCGTTCCATGGCGCCGCCGTCAGCGTCGTTCCCGCGTTGACCGTGAGGTGTCCGAGCTGCGGGAGACGTACGAGCGCGACCTTCTGCTCCGTCGCACCACCGCCGATGTTGGTGTCGCCGGTGCCGCCATCGCTCGCGCCGCCGTAGTCGCGCGTCTTGGGCGCCGTGAAGGTCACCGTCGAGCCCGACACCCCTGCGACCTTGAGCAGCTCCCAATTCCCCGTGTTCGGCGCCGCGCCAGCTCCCTGCAGGTTCACCAAGAGGACCTCGTCGCCGGTCACCAGGCAGTCGCCGGTGGGGGCCGCGGCAACGGTTGCGGTGGTGGCGGTGAGGCCCGTCACGTCGAAGGCAGGAGCTTCGGACACGCACGTGCGCCCCGGCGTCAGCGTGGCCGTCGACAGGTTGACGTTTCCTGAAACGACGGTCGGTGCGAGGCATGCGCCAGCGGTGCAGAGTCGCGCGCCGCCGTCGGGCCCTGCGCACACGGTGCCGTCGTCGACGGGCGGGCCGTCGACGCATGTGGCGCCTCCGTCGGCGCAGGAGGTGACGCCCACGCGGCACGGCGCGCCCGCGTTTCCGAAACACGTCGCCCCCGCGTCGCACGCGGGCCCTGCGTCGAGCGAGGCATCGGCGGCATCGGGCACTGAGGTGTCGGCGAGGGCGACGTCGGAAGACGCGTCACTTGAGGAAGCGGCCTCGCGGCCGGCGTCGCTCGCCGAGGTCGAGTCCGCCTTGGCGTCCGCTGCAGGAATCGTAAGCCCAGCGTCCTCGGTCGTTCCTCCGCCCGACTCGGAGCCACATGCTGCGAAGGTACCGAGACCGAGGACCGCGCCCAGGAGGGCGATTCGACGAGTGCGCATCGCCCGAGGCTACGGCGCGTCATGCGCCAACGCTAAGGATTCCTCGCGTCGTCGCCCCCCACTCGCCCCTACTCCTCGGCCGTCGCTCCTTCCGGGGTCGCTGGGCCGAGAATGCGCGCGAGCTCCGCTTCGCCGCGGTCCACTTCGCGGCGCGCCCGGTGGCGACGGCCCCAGGCGACCACGTCGTCGAAGAGCGAATACGCGACCGGCACCGCGAGCAGCGTCAAGAGGAGCGAGAACGTCTGCCCGCCGATGACGATGCCGGCGATGTTGCGGTTGTTGCCGGAGCCGATCCCGCGCGACGTCGCCAGCGGCAACATGCCCGCCACGAAGGCGATGGTCGTCATCAAGATGGGGCGCAAGCGGTCGCGGTTCGCTTCGAGGATCGCCTCGAGGCGCGGCTTGCCGAGCGACCGCAAGTGGTTGGTGTGATCGATCTGCAAGATCGAGTTCTTCTTCACGACGCCGAAGAGCACCAGCACGCCGAGCGCCGAGAAGAGGTTCAATCCCTGGCCGAAGAGCACGAGTGACATCAGCGCGAAGGGGACCGTGAGCGGTAGCGAGAGGAGGATGATCAGCGGCTGCGACCAGGACTCGAACTGCGCCGCGAGGATCAAGAACATGAAGACGAAGGAGAGCGAGAAAGCCAAAGCGAAGCCCCGGCCGAGCTCCGACGAGGACTTCGAGCGCCCCGTTGGCACCAGGCGGTATTCGATACCCGCGCCGGCCTCGTCGAAGGCCTTCTGCATCGCCGTCACGACGTCACTCTCGCCGGAGCCGGGCGCCACGTTGGCCATGAAGGTCACCTGCCTCTGTCGACCGAGGCGGTTGATCTGGGACGGTCCGCTTCCTTCCTGCGCGCGCACGACGGAAGCGAGCGGTACGGTGCCGTACTTGCGCGAAGGAACCGTCATTTGCGTCAGCGTGCCGGTGTCGCGGCGAAACGCTTGGTCGGCGCGAAGACGAATGTCGTACTCCTCGCCGTGTTCGGGGAAGGTCGAGACCTTCATGCCGGCCACCAGCATGCGCAAGCTCTCGGCCACGTCGGCCACGTTCACGCCGAGGTCGGCGGCGCGGTCGCGGTCGATGGAGACGCGAACCTCGGGGTTGCCGACGATGAGGTTCGTGTCGAAGTCGACGACGGCGGGGTTCTTCTTGATGGCCTCGCTCATGCGCGTCGCCATCTCCTCGAGCTTCCGCAGATCAGGCCCCGCGAGCACGTATTGGACCGCCGCGCTCGACGCGCCCGTGGAGAAGGCCGCGACCTCACCGACGCTCACGCGGAGCGTTGGGGGAAGCTTCGCGAGGACCTGCTTGCGCGCCATGTCCATGACTTGGAGCTGGGTCACCGTTCTCGCCTTAGGGTCCACCATGGCTGCGTAGATGGTCGCGAGGTTTACGGTCTTCTGATCGCCGCCGGCGACCGTCACGACGGTGTGCGCCACGCCGGGCAGGCTTCGAACGTCTTGCGCGACGCGCTCCGCGATGAGGGCCGTCTCCTCTGCGCTGGTGCCCTCCGGCGCGCGCAGGCTCACCTCGAACTGCGCCTGGTCGTCGGTCGGCAAGAAGCCTTTGGGGACCTTCTTCGCGAGCGGTACGCACGAACCGAGCGTCAGAACCGACGCGGCGACGATGACCCAGCGATGCCTCATGGACCAGCGCAAGATGGCCATGTAGACGCGCTCGATGGGGCGGTAGCCGAAGTCGACGATCTTCGCCAAGAAGCCGGTCCCGTGACCTTCTCCGCCGAGGAAGCGAGCGCTGAGCATCGGCGTCAACGAGAAGCTGACCACGAGCGAGACGCCGACGGCGATGGCCATGGTGAAGCCGAAGTTCTTCAGGAAGCGGCCCGGCACGCCGCCGACGAAGGCGACGGGGATAAACACGGCCATGAGCGAGAGCGTCGTCGCCAAAACGGCGAGGCCGATCTCGCGCGTCGCCAGGACCGCCGCCGGAAAGGGCTTCATCTTCTTCTCTTCGATGAAGCGAACGATGTTCTCGAGCACGACGATGGCGTCGTCGATGACGATGCCGACGGCGAGCGCCAGCGCCAGCAGCGTCAGCATGTTGAGCGAGTAGCCGAGGGGCCACATGAACGCGAAGGTCCCGATGATCGAGATCGGGATGGCCACGGCGGCGATGAGCGTGCTCCGCGCGTTTCCGAGAAAGAACAGGACGACCATCGCCGCCAAGAGGGCGCCAAGGACCAAGTGTTCTTCGACGGCAGCGAGGCCCGTGCGGATGCTCGCCGAGTTGTCGCGGATGACCTCGAGCTTCATGCCCGCCGGCAGCGTTCGGCGCACCTCGTCGAGTCGCTTCGTGACGGCGTCGACGGTGGCGACGGTGTTGGTGCCCGACTGCTTGCGGACCTGCAAGACGACGGTGCGCTCGCCGTCGTACGACGCGACGCTCGTAAGCTCCTCTTGACCGTCTTCCACCCTGGCCACGTCGCTGACGCGGACGAATTCGCCGCGCTGCTCGCGCACAACGATGCGGCCGATGGCGTCGACGGAATCGACGCGGCCTTCGATGCGAAGGGTGATGGTCTGTGGGCCCGTCTCGATGCTGCCGCCGGGGGTGGAGAGGTTCTGCGACGCGAGCGCCCGCTGCACGTCGACGGCGGAGAGGTTGCGCGCGCGGAGCGCCACCGGGTCGAGCCAAATGTGTATTTGCCGCGAACGCCCGCCGACGAGGGTGACCTGGCCGACACCCGAGATGGTCTCGATCTGGCGGCGCACCCGCTTGTCGGCGACCTCCGTCACCTCGCGGACGGGGCGAGGGGACCGGAGCGCGATGAGCATGATCGGCGCCGACTGCGGATCAACCTTGCTCACGATGGGCGGGTCGATGCCTTTGGGGAGATCGCGAAGCACGTTGTTGATCTTGTCGCGTACGTCTTGCGCTGCGACGTCGGTGTTCTTCTCCAACTTGAAGGCGACGGCGACCTGCGAAAATCCTTCCGCCGACGTCGAACGAAGCTCGTCGACGCCGTCGATGGTGTTGATGGCTCCTTCGATCTTGTCGGTGATGTCGGTCTCGACCTCGTCGGGCGAGGCGCCGTCGAGGCGCGTCGTGACGATGATGAAGGGCAAGTCGACGTTCGGGAACTGGTCGACGCCGAGCCGTGTGTAGCCCACGACGCCCAAGACGACGATGACGAGCATCAGCACGCTGGCAAAAACGGGGCGTTGAACGCAAACGCGGGCTAACCACTGCATCTCGGGAATCTCCGTGAGGTCGGCTGGGTCTCGGTGCGCACCCGGTTACTTCGTCAGAGGACCGGTTGCCCGTTGGACAACGTGTCGATGTTCTTGATGACGACCCGCTCACCGGCCGTGATGCCGCGGGTGACGCTGACGAGCTCGCCGGCCTCAGGGCCCGTGGCGAGGATGCGCTCCTCGATGCGCCCTCCGGTGACGACGAACGCGTGCTTCTGCCCGTCCTTCGTGGTGAGCGCGGCCCGCGGCACGCCCGGCAATTGGCGACGGCCAACCTCGAGCTCCACGTCGGCGAACATGCCGGGCAACAGCGCCTTGTCGGCGTTGTCGACGACCGCTTCGGCCACGAGATCGCGAGACGTTGGCCGCACGGCGCCGGACACGAAGCGGACCGTGCCTTTGAAGAGTCGCTCCGGGTGCGCCGCCACGCGGAAGCCGACGACGCTGTTCTCCTTGAGCTTCGCGACGTAGGCCTCGGGGACGGCCATTTCGAGGCGAATCTGGTCGAGCGCCACGAGCGTGGCGATGCGCGTGTCCTGACGAACGTATTCGCCGACATCCACGGTGCGCTCGGTGATGACGCCGGCGAAGGGCGCGCGAATCGCGCCGTCGCCGACGTTTTGCGCGGCGAGGCGCGCGCGCGCCGTGGCGGCTTCCGCCGAGAGCGGCAGCGTGCGGCATTGGGTCGCGACGCGATCGAACTCCAAGTCAGTGATCGCACCCTTGGCGCGCAGCTTCTCGTAGCGATCGCACTCGGACTTGGCCTGCGTCTCTTGGGCCCTCACGCTGTCGGCTTGCGCGCGCGCCTCGCTGGCCGTGAGCGACGCGGCGCGCGTGTCGAGCTGCACGAGGATCTGTCCGGCGATGACGTGGGAGCCGCGCTCGACGACGGTCTGCGTGACGCGGCCGGCGGCGTTGGCCGCGAGGTCGGTCTCGCGGAAGCCGCGAAGGCTCCCGGTGACGCGCAGCGTGGCGGGAACGTCGACCATGCTCGCGGCGACGCTCTCGACGCTGATGGGCGCGGGGCCCGCTTCAGCGATCGATTGCGGCGCGGCCTTCTTGCAGCCGGCGGCCGTCAACATCGTTAGCGGCAGCGCCGCGATGGTGGCGCAAACGAGCGCCTTCTGGAGCGTGGAGTTCATCGACCTTTTCCCTCGGCGGAGCCCTTCGGATGGAGACCTGCGGCGAGCCGCAGGGACGCTCGCGCAAACATGAGATCGGCGTCCGCCTGGACGCGCCCCGCGTCCGCGAGGAACGCGTCGCGCTGCGCCTGCGTGACGTCGAGCTGCGTGGCGGCGCCGGCGGAGTAGCGGTCCGACGCCAACTCCGACGCCCGGCCGGCTGCGACGGCCTGGGCGCGGGCCGCGCGGCTCTTGGCGATGCCCGCCGTGACGCGCTGATGCGCCTCGAAGATCGCGTCCTTGGTGCCGCGCTTTGCGCGCTCTTCGCGGACGCGCGCGAGCTCGCGGGCGACGCTCTGGGCGTCAGAGTTCTTGAGCCCCACGTAGTCGAGGCGCCAGCCGAGCGTGAGCGAGAGCGCGTACGTCGAGTTCTTTCCGAGAAAGCCCGTGGCGTTGGTGATGCGCTCTTGCGCCGCGCCCGAGAGCGTCGGCACGAGCGTCGTGTTCGCCGACTTGTTTTGCTCCGCCGCCGCCGCCGTAGCCTCGCGCAACGCTCGCTCTTGTGGCGTCTCGCTGGCGCGGCCCAACCACTCGGCGAGCGGCCTCTCCTCGGCGAGGTCGTCGCCCGGGATGTCGGTGGCGACGGCCGGTGTCGGTGTCACGCCGGAGAGCGTCTCGAGGCTGCGCGCTGACAGGTTGACGAGGAGCTGCGCGTCGGCAACGTCCTGCTTCGAGCGCTCAACGTTGGCGCGGGCCCGCTCCAGATCCAGCTCGGTCGCGACGCCGGCGCCGCGGCGGACGGAGACGTTCTTGAGGTTGCTCTGGGCCGTGTCGGTGCTCTGCACGGCCGAGCGCAGGAGGCCCGCAGCGCCGAGATGCTGATAATAGGCCCGACAGACGGCGCGGTTCACGTCGAGCTGACTCGCCTCGCTCTGCTCGGAAGCGGCGCGCGCCAGAGCCCGCGTCGCGCGGTGCCTGTAGTAGTTGGGGAGATCGACGATGGGAACGTCGAGCGCGAAGATGGCGTCGAGCTGATTCTCTGGCTGGATGAGCGCCCGGCTCGCAGGCCCCGTGGGCGTGGCGATCTCGTATTGGTTGCGCGTGTAGACGCCGCGCGCCGAGAGCGCCGGAAGGAGCCGACCGAGGGCGACGTCGGCCTCCGCTTCGCGTTGCTGCGCCAAGAGCGCCGCCTCGCGCGTGTCGAACGCGTGCGAAGGCGCGCGCGCGAGGAACTCGTCGAGCGGCTGAAGCGCCTCGGCTCGCCCTGCGCGGAGAGGGCCGATCAGGCCGAAGGTGAGGAGGAAGAGAGGAAAACCTTTCCGCATGGGCCACAGTCCAATCGGTGGAAATTGCGAGGACACGATCACAAAGAGGAAGAAGTGCGGGGCGCGGCCCCGTGCAGGAGGACGTCGACGAGCTCCGTGACGAACTGGTCGGGGGTCAGCGCGAAGCCAGAGACGCCCGGCAAGAAGAGCTCGGTCATGCAGAAGTGATGGAGGCTGCCGATGAAGATGCGCGCGAGCGCCTCCGGAGCGTGGTGCGACGTGAGGCGGCCGAGCTCGATTTCGCGGGCGAAGAAGCCTCGGAGGTTCAAGACCGCGCGCTTGTAGCCGCTGGGTCGCGCGCCCAGCTTGTCGAGCGAGTAGTCGCCCGCGGGGTTCGACCACGACATCATCATGACCGGCAGCGCGACGCGGCCGATGGCCAACATGCCCGTGCCGACCTCGATCAACGTGGCGCGGAGCTCGCCCTTGCCGGCGCGCTCCGCGATGTTCGCGAGGGCAACCGGCGTTCGCGCCGGGTCGAATTGCATCGCCGCGCGAAACAGCGCGTCTTTGGAGCCAAAGCGATGAAAGAGCGTGCCCTCCGCAACGCCGGCCCGCGCGGCCACATCGCCCGTCGTGGCGCGGATACCCTTCTCAAGGAAGACCTCGCGGGCAAAAGCCAGCAGCGCATCACTTGAGATGACAGGCGGTCGTCCGGGGCGCCTCCGAGGCGTCGCGGTCGGCGTCGCGGCGGGGCCGACCGACTGGGGCGCGAGCTTTTTCGACGGGCGGGTCATTATTGAGTGCCGGCTCATCAATAGAGACACGCGCCGCCGAGGACAAGATCTGTTGGGTAAAGAAGTGTCTTGCTGCGCGGTCACGCTCGCGGTCACGGCCGGTCACGCACCATGCGGCCTCGGTCACGGTCCCCGTGGGCTTTGGTTCCGCGGCTTTCCCCGTGGCGGTGGGGGCATGGCCATTGCGTACCGACCCCAGCGGCCCCGCCGGCGGCCATTTTGCGCGGCCTCAACGTTTCACTCTAGGATCCCCCACCATGAACAGTCGTGTCCTCGGTTCCGCTCTCGTCGTCGCGTGCTTGTCCGGCTGTGGTGGAGCCGTCGGCGATGCCGTGCGCCCGGCCGACTACACGGGCCAAGGCGCGCTGGGGGCGGCCGGTCCCACGTGCACGGGTTCCCCACGCGCCGTGAAGCCCCTCATCATCGATCTCGAGCCCGATTCCCGCGTGGATCTCGAAGCCACGATGAAGAAGGGCCTCGTGGTGGTCAGCTACGACTGCAAGACCCTTCGCGTCCTCTCGACCTGCAAGATGCCCGAGACCGCCTACGACTACGCCGGCGTGAGTCGGTAGGAGCAGGTCGGCCAGCTGAAGAGCCAGGATGATCTGGCGGTGAACCTCCCGCTCAGCAGCGGAAAGCTTGGCACCGAGGTGCAGAGCGGACGGAGCATCGACCTCGCGCTCGTCCTTGTCGGGCGCCGCTCGACGCTCGTCGGGAGCGTCGAAAGGAAGGCGCTTACCGGCAACTGCGAGGGCGCGACGCACTTTGTGCACAGTGCATCCGTCGGCGCCTTCTCCATGGCCACCGGCTCGGCCGGGAAGGCGGCGGTGGTCGGCGAGCTCTTCTCCGTGGGCGCGTCGGCCAAGAGCGAGGCGTCCCGCAAGGCCGTCACGACCGATGGCTCTCTCGACGCGTGTCGTAAGTCGGATCCGGACGCGCCATCCCCACCGGCCGAGTGTCGAGCGCCGCTCCGCGTTGAGCTCTTGCCCATCGAGGCAGACGCAGCGGCGCCCGCCTCGGGCACCAAGAAGGCCGAGGCCGCGCGTGAGGCGAAGGCCGTTGAGAACCCGTGCCCCGCCGGCTTTCAATTCGCCGATGGCATCTGCACCAAGACGCCTTCGCAGGCGTTCTTGTGCAATCCGAAAGATCGCGACGAGTGCAAGGCCCAATGCGAAAAGGGGAACGCCGAGTCCTGCTACAACTTCGCGCTCGGCCTGAAGAAGGACAAGGCGGCCGTTCCCTTCCACAAGAAGGCCTGCGAAGGCGGCGTCGGCGACGCATGTGGCTTTCTCGTTGGCGACGATCCCCAGGAGGCGATTCGCTTCGCCAAAATGGGCTGCGATCTCGGAAGCGGCTTCTCGTGCTCGATGATGGCGATCGCCTACGACAACAAGAACGACGCGAAGGGCGCCTTCCGAGCCAACGAGCGCGCCTGCGCCCTCGGCGAGGCCTTGGCGTGCAAGGACGCCAGCCTGGCCCTCATCGAGGGCGCGGGGACCAAGAAGGACATCGCGCGCGGCCTCGAGCTGATGGCGCGCACGTGCCAAGGCGGTCCGCCCGACTGGCGCGCCGCCATCTGCGTCGACCTGGCGGAGATGTTGTCCTCGGGGGACAACGGCGTGCCGAAAGATCCGGCGCGGGCCATCGCGCTGGCGAAGAAGGCTTGCGAAGCCGACGGCTCCGTCTGCTCCGGCGCCCTCGACATCGCTGTGGCTCAGAAGAGTGACGCCGACGCCTTCGCCATGGCGACCCGCGGCTGCGCCGATGCGACCGACATCGACATGTGCCTCAAGCTCGGCGACTTCTACGCGAAGGGAGTCGGCACCAAGGCCGATGCGGCGCGCGCGAAAGAGCTGTGGGAGAAGAACTGCAAAGACGGCAACGAAGACGCGTGCGCGCGGCTAGGAAAGAAGCCCGCGCCGACCTCGTCTGGCGACACCGCCGCCCCGCCGCCCCCGGCAGCGGGGAAGAAGAGCGGCGGCAAGGGGCCCAAGAAGAAGAAGTAAGCAGGCGACCGTCGCATCGAGCTTAGGAGAAGGAGGCTTGGGCTCTCGCGCTCCCTCACGCACGGAGCGCAACGATCGGCTGCGTCCCGTCGCCGAGTGACGAGGCGCTTACCCCGAAGCCCTGCATCAGCGTCAACCACAGGTTCGAGATTTTCGAGCCGCCGGCGTCGACGTCGACTCCGGCTTTGAACGAGCCGTTGCCAGTGCCGGCGAGGTGCCAGAGTAAGCCGTTGGTCGCGTGCGAGTTCGAGTCGGCGAAGCTCGAGCCCCACGCGACGAGGCTCTCATCGAGGAGCGTGGCGCCGGTCGGCAGCTTTACGCCGCGGAGGCGCCGGGCGAACTCGAGCGCCTTTCCGTAGTGCCACACGATGATCTTCTGGAGATCGCTCCGGTTCACGTTCGCGTCGGTCGAGTTGGCCGGTCCGCCGCCGCCGTTCATGCCAGCATTCTCCGGTCCGTAGTGCGAGTGAGCGTGCCACCCGGCGCCGACCTGGACGCCGGGCACGAAGGCCTGGTTGACGATGGCGTTGTTCTCCGGCGCGTGCATGAAGGTGGTGACGCGCGTGAGATCGCAGAGGTTCGCGAAAAACGCGATGTCGTAGAACATCTGGAGCCTCGTCCCGTAATTGGCCGAGTTCGTCACCCCCGCCGGCGGCGTACAGGTTGCGCCGCCGCCGCCGCCCAGCTGAGTCAGAAGCCGCTGATCGAGCTCCGACAGACCCTGGAAGTACTCCTCGAGGCGAATGCGATCACTCGCGCTCCCCTTGCTCATGAGCTTCTTCGAGTCTTCGAGCGTGTAGTGGAGGATGCCGCGTCGCCGTTTGAGTTGTTCGGCCATGCGTTGGTCGGCCTGCACCGGCGCGCCGCCGGCGAAGAGGCGGTTGTAGGCGTCGAGCGGGTTCGACAAAGCGGGCACGGGCTGGTTGGGGCCCTTGAACGAAGGGTTGTTCGCCTGTTGGACGTTGAAGTCATGAACCTGATCGGCAGGCTCCACGTTGATGCTCAAGGTCGCGACCTTCGAGCCAGCGGGTTGTGCGCCGGCTATGCGCTGGTCGAAAGTGGTCTGCACGGCCGCGGGATTCTTGGTCGGGACGCCGTTCAGAAATGGTGCCCAGATGGAGAAGTGCCCGTTCTGGCTGACGGCCGGGTACTCGTTTCTTAGGCCGTGAACCACGCTCACGTTGGGGCGCATGTCCCCGAGGAGGTTCATCAGGTAGTCGGGCTTCGCAGCCGAGGCGATGTACCCGTGCGGGATGTAGATCCAGACGAGACGCCGGGTCTTCGGGGTCGCGATCTGCGCATGGGCCAACGAGGGCGCCATGATGTCGAGCATGGGCAGCCCCACGGCGGCGCCGAAGCCTCGCAGGAAGGTACGCCGATCGATTTGCCAGATCTTCTTCATCGATGCTCCGGGTTCAGCGCTCGACCATGCGGCTCAGAGAGAAGAGATCGCTCGCGACCAGCTCGCTGATGAGCCGCGGGATTGACGTGGTCCCATCGGCGGTGCCTCGCCCGACGACCTCCTTGAGCAGGCACATCTCATCGCCCTCGACGATGCGTGCTGTTGCGAAGGAGGCGAGGTGGTTCGCGAGGCAGATCTCGAAGGTGTCGCCCGAGGCCACGAACGACGCGAGGTCGGCCGCGTCGCCAAACGCGCGGCCGTCCGGGAGCTTCCCAGAGGCGTCGATGGGCCCCGCTTCGTCGGCCCTTCGGAAGCGCCCGATGGCATCGAAGTTCGAATAGGAGAGGCCGATCGGATCGATGCGGGCGTGGCATCCGTTGCACACCGGATCGCTCGCGTGAGCCGCCAGCTTCTCGCGCTCCGTGCGGGCTGCTGGCCCGGGCTTCAGGGAGACCGCTTGCGGAGGCAGACCGAGCGGCTCGCACAGAACGCGCGAAAGGACGAAGACCCCGCGGTGAATGGCGAGGTTGCCAGTGGCCGTCGCCGTCATGGTCGCCGCCTGCATCATGAGGCCTCGGCGCCGTGTGCCTTCCAGGCTCACGCGCGCGAAGGGATCTTTCGCGTCGCCGGGAAAGGGAACGCCGTAGAGGCTCGCGAGGGAACGGTCCACGAACGAGTGGGTCGCCGTGACGAGCGTGTCGGCCGGCGCCCCGCTCTTGAGCACGTCGTCGAAGAGCATGTTCGACTCGGTCACCATCGAGCGCTTGAGCGTGTCGTCGAATTCCGGGTAGGTCTTGGCGTCTCGCGTCGACGTCGCAACGCGGTGGTAGCCAAGCCACTGACTCGGGAACGTTGCGAGAAAGCGTGAGGCACGCGCATCCGCGAGCATGCGCCGAACCTCCGAAGCGAGGACCGCGGGATCGCGGAGCTTGGTGCTGTCGGCGAGGTCGAGGAGCTGGTCGTCGGGGACGCTGGACCACAAGAAGAACGACAGCCGCGAGGCGAGCTCGTGGGGTGAAAGCTCGTGCGTGCCGTCCTTGTCGAGGTTTCGCTCGTAGTCGACGAGGTGCATAACGAAGCGAGGCGACGCAAGCATCGCGGCGATCGCGTCGGCGATGCCCTCGCCCTTGTCAGGCGCCGCCGCCGCGACGTCGAGGAGCGCGCCCAAGACCGTCGGGTCGACGGGAGCCCGGTAGGCGCGTCGGAGCGTGGACGTCAGGAGTGGGGTGAGGCAGGCGCGAAGGTCGGTCGCCGTCTTGCAGGCGCCGAACTTCGACCCGGGGGCGGAGGCGACCTGGCCCGCCACTCGCTCGGCTGCCGTGAACACCTTCTCCGCGTCGACGGGGCTCGTGCGCGTGTTGATGTCGTCGTTGTCGAAGCCGCGGGTGCTGAAGAAGTCTTGCGGATATTCGCCCAGTTCCAGGGCGGGTACCTCAAAGAGGTCGCGTACCGCGGCTTGGAACTCCCGGGCGTTCATCCGGCGGTAGGCGGTCTTGCGAACGGGAGCGCAGGCGCCGCGAGGGCGAACGGTGCCTTCAGCGGCGCCACCTCCCGCGCCGAGCACGGTGTCATCCCCCGAAATGACGCCGGTGCAGGCGGCCGCGGAGAGCGCGAGGGCGAGCGTCAACCCGCTGAGCGAGGCCGTTGTCCGCATGACGGAGCATTCAGCACGCGGTGTGCCGAGGGCGCGTCTGCGGAAAATCGTGACTTATCCGGTCCGCCAGCGCTGCCGGACTCGGAAGTGAGGACAGAAGGCGACGGAACGACGCATGGAGGCATCGGTTGGGCGACCGGCTTGGGCGCGGCTGACGCGCGCCCGGTTGCGCGTAGCCGGCGATACCGTTGCTCAGAAACAGAGCGCGGGGTTGTACCCCTCGCCGTTGCACGACGAGCGCACAGGCCCGTTCGGGCACGGCCATGGCAGGCACTTCTCGCTGTTGGGGCACTCGGCGTCGGCGCGGCAGATGCGCACCGGGCATGACGCTTTGCAGCGTGCGAAGGGGCGATCGCCCGACTGCACATCGAGGCAACAGATGTCGCTGCCGGTGCCGGAGCAGTCCGCGGCCTCGTCGCACTCGACGATGGCGGAGCGAGGTAGGTTGCAGGCCTCCGTCGAGAGTTGGCAGTAGCCGCCATCGGAGCCATAACAGCAGCGGTTCGACGGCGTGGTGCACGACCCCGCGCTTGCGGCGAAGCCGCATGGGTTGACGTGTCCGGGAGTCGGGCCGAAAGCCAAAGGCGGTCCCGCGTCGGCGGCCGCCTCTGGGGCTACGTCGGCCAACGCATCGGCGGTCGGGCGACCGCCCTCGGCGACGTCAGCGACGTCGGGCGTGAGCATTGGCCCGTCGCTCGCCGCATCGGGGAGCACACCGCCGTCGGCGGTGGCGTCTCCGCTCGCGTCGCTCAAACCGCTCGTCTCCGTCGTGACGTCACCGCTCGAGGTCGCCGCGTCGTCCGCGCGGAGCGTGTAGTCGCCCTCGACGCCGAGCAGTATGCCGCAGCCCAGCAACGCAGACGTCGCGACGATGCCGAAGAGCGCGATGCGCGACTTCAAAAGGTCCCCCTTAGCTCGAGGCCGGGGCCGCTCACGCGGAGCGCAGCGGTGGGCGCCGCCGTGGCGGCGGTTCGTCGATTCGCCGTCAACAGAACGTATCCAGAGACGCCGACGCCAACGGCACCTGCGGCGAGGAACCCCGTGGCCACCCAGCCCCACGTCTTCGCGCGCTCGACCGCGTCGAGGCCCTCGGCGTCGCAGACGCGGTCGCGGCACCGCTCGTCGACGACCTTTGAGGCCGACAGCGTGACGACGCTCGTCGCCGCACCGCCGGCGAGGGCGGCGACGCTAACGCCGCCCAGGACCCAAGGCCAGGCAGGCGGACCGTCGGCCTCTCGACTCGCGGGCGCCGGTCCCGTTGCTGTTGGGGAGGTGTCACGAGCTTCGGGCGGCGTTGCCGCGGCCGTGAGCAGGAGCTCACGTCGGGCACCGGGCAACAACGTGACGCTCTCGCTCGCGAGCGCGGTCCCACTTGCAGAGCGAAGCGTCAACGTCACGGTGCCGGGATCGGCGTTGCGCTCCGCTCCCCACTCGCTCTGCGGGATCTCGACGTCGCCGTTCGTCACACGCGCGCCCGCCGGGGCTCCTCGAACGCGCACGATCAACTTCGCCACGCGCCCACGCAGCGCCGCCGCCTGCGACGCGGCGACCTTCTCACGCCCGCGCTGCTTCGCGCGCTCGCCGGGGGTCATCCGCTCGAAGCGCTCGAGGTAGGTCTCGTAGCGCGTGAGCGCCATCGCGAAGCGACCCCAGCGAACCTCGCACTCCGCCAGTGTGAAGAGCGCCCCCGGCAACGGCGAGAGGCGCACGCTTTCCTCTAGCGCGGGGCACCCTTGCTCGAAGCGGCCGGCCTCCATGGCGCTGAGGCCCTCGTCGAAGAGCGTCTGTGCGCGCTTGTCGTCGGTGGCGCGGGCCGCGCGGGGAACGAGCGCAAGCACCGCCGTAGCCAGGGCAAAACCGACAAAGCCACGCGATCGCCCGCCGCCCATCGGGGCGATGATACCCTGTCAAGCGGCCATGGGTGAGGGGGCGTTGCCGTTGCTTCGCGTAGGCCGCTACGCGGTTCACCAGGCCTTTGGCCGTGGCGGCATGGCCAGCGTGCATTTAGGCCGTCTCGAGGGCGAGGCGGGCTTCGCGCGTGTCGTTGCCGTCAAGCGACTCCACGCGCACCTGCTGGAGGATCCAGAGTTCGCCGCGAGCTTCATCGACGAGGCGCGCCTTTGTTCGCGCATTCGCCACCCCAACGTTGTTCCCACGCTGGACGTCATTCGCTCTGGCAACGAGCTCTGCCTCGTTATGGAATACGTGGAGGGTCTCTCGCTCGCCTATCTCGTCCGTGCCTCGAGCGAACCCTTGTCAGTCGCCGTTGCGGTCGCGATCGCCATGGGCGTCCTCCGCGGTTTGCATGCCGCCCACGAGGCCTGTTCCGATCATGGGGTACCGCTCGGCATCGTTCATCGTGACATGTCCCCGCACAACGTTCTCGTCGGCATCGATGGCGTCGCGCGCGTGATCGACTTCGGTGTCGCGAAGGCTGTCGGCTATGGCGCCACGACGGAGACCGGTCACGTCAAGGGCAAGCTCCCGTACATGTCGCCGGAGCAGGTCTCCGGCGAACCCATCGACCGCCGCACGGACGTCTTCGCCGCTGGTGCGGTCCTCTGGGAGGCGCTGACGCGCAAGCGACTCTTCGCCGGCGACTCACCGGCGGACATCGTTCGTCAGGTCATGGAGCGAACGGTCCCGCCACCGAGCGATCTCGCGCCCGCCGTTTCGCCAGCGCTCGACGCGGTGGTGCTGAAGGCGCTCGCGCGCGATCCGGCGCAACGCTACGCGACCGCCGCCGAGATGGAAGCGGCGCTCGAAGCCGCGGGGCCAGTGGCGCCGCCGCGCATCGTGGGCTCATTCGTTCAAGTCGTGGGGGCCGCCGAGCTCTCGCGTCGCGCGGCGATGTTGCGCGATGTCGAGAGCGCGTCGTGCCCGGTGGAGCTCCCGCAGGATGCGCTCGAGTCGATCGTCGCGCCCATTCCCGCCTACTCGGCCACCGAACCGTTCGACGTTGGCACCGGGAGCCGCTCCGTTCTAGTGCCGACGTCGAGCTCGTTGGCGAACATGCCCCCGCTCGCGCAGCAGCGGCGCCGCGTCCTCATCGGCCTTGGGGCCGGCATCGTGAGCACGGCGATGCTCGCGGCGTTCGCGGCGACGAGGTTCGCCCCGTCGCCCAGCGCACCCAACGGCGCGGCGCCCATCGTCGACGCCAACACGACCCCAGGCGACGTCGCAGTCGGCTTCGTTACTCCCGCGCTTTCGTCACCGGGGGTCGCGACGGCCCCGAGCGCGACTCAGCCGACTCTCACGGCCAGTGCGTCTGCACGAGCACCCGAGCGGGGCGCGCCCAGGCCACCGGACCGTCGACCGGTCTTGAAGGCCCCACGGACCGTCTCATCGGTCCCGTCACCGTCGAGCCTGTATTCGCGAGAGTAGCTGCGGCTGGGGCCGCATGCCGAGTGCTGGCTTCGGCGGTGCTGGCGACCCTACTTCACGCTCTTGATGGCGGCGGCCATCTTGTCCGCGGCGACGAACTCGGTGAAGCGCACCTTCTCGGCGCCACTCGAATCGACCACCACGACCGTCGGCAGGCCCACGACCTTGTACTTCTCCGAGAGGCGCTTGATCTCCGGATCGTCTTCGTTGGTGGCGTCGACCTTCACGCTCACGAAGCGCGCGGCCTCGGAGCGCACGCGGCTGTCGGGCCACGTGAGGTGGTCGAGCTCCTCGCAGGCCTTGCACCAGGTCGCCCCGAAGTCGACGAGCAGCGGCTTCTTCTCGCGCTTCGCCTGCTCGAGGGCCGCGGCTTCCGCGCTCTGCCACGCGATGGCCGGTGCCGCCGAGTCCTCGCCACCGGCGGTGGCTTTTGGCATGTTGACCCACGAGATGGTGAGGAACATGCCGATGATGGCCGGCACAATCGACGCGAGCTTCATCGGCTTCGAGAGGTGCGCGATGGGCGAGCGGCGCCGCTCGGCGGCGATGTGCACGCTCCCCAAGACGAGGCCGACAGCCATGATGATCACCGCGACCGTGAGAAACGGCATCGTCGGCTGAACGACCTTGCGCACCAGTGGGAAGCCGTCGCGCAGGTACGCGAGGGCCATGTACGCCAAGACGACGCCGCTCGCCCACTTGATGCCGAGCATCCAGGCGCCGCCCTTGGGCAAGCTGACCGAGAACGAGCCCGCGATGAAGAAGGGGAGCCCTAGGCCCACGGCAAACAGGAACATCGCGCCGGCGCCGAGCACCATGTCCTTCGTGGTCGCCAGCCAAAGCACCATGCCCGTCAAGAACGGGCCGGTGCAAGGGGCCGCGATGAGACCCATCACGAGGCCGAGAATGAAGGCGCCGCGGAAGCCGATGCCACCGACCGTCGAGAGGCGGTTGTTGAGGCCTGCGGGCAGCGTCATCTCGAAGGCCCCGAACATCGAGGCGGCGAGCGACAAGAACAGCACGGCGATGCCGGTGACCACGAAGGGGTTGGCGAGCGTGCTCCCGAGGAGCTTGCCCGAGACGGCGAACGCCATGCCCATCGGCGTGAACAAGAAGGCGATGCCGAGTACGAAGGTCGCCGAGAGGGCCGCTCCGCGCCCGCGCGACTTCGCGTCGGTGGCGCCGAAGATGGCCACCGTGATCGGCACCATGGGGAACACGCACGGCGTGAGGCTCGCGGCGACCCCCGCCAAGAACGAAGCGCCGAGGGCGAAGGCGCCGCCTTTGGCGGCTTGACGCGCGAAGCCGCCGGTGTCGGAGCCCGCCACCTCCTGCGCCCAAGCGAGCGACGGCACGAAGAGAAGCCCGACGACGAGCGCGGCCAGCAAGAGCGCAGTGGCGCGGTGCACCCGCGCCGTCCCTTGGTGGAAGCAGCGCCAAGGCGTCGATCGATTGGGTGCCGTCTTCATTCGCGAGACTCCGGTTTCTGGGGCTGCGGGCAGGGCCGCGACAAGGGCCTCGGGCAAGAGGGCTTACCGCCGCGCCGAACTCTTACGAGGCGGGCCCCGCGGCCCCGTATCTTCGCTGCAACGGACGCGCCGGCCAAGGACCGCGCGTCGCACCCCGCCAAATCCTGGTGCGGCGTGAGGGCTGCTCGCGGAGCTTGAGGGCGAAAGGCCGCAACGTGGGGGCTCTGGATCGCGGCCGCTCCATTAGCTGAATCGTAGGGCGTTGTGCGCAAAGCACTCGGTCATTTAGTTCGCGCGCATCTTGGCCAGCGTCGCCCGCGCCATTCGGAGCTCGCCGGCGAGCGCCACCCGCGTGGCCTCGCGACCCGACTCGGTGCGCTTCACGAAGGCGTCGAGGTACTTCTTCGCGGCCTCCCACTCGGCGGCGGCGTAGGCCAAGTGTCCCAGCACGAACCGGCCGTAGCCTTGCCCGCACGGCGCTTCAGCCAGATCGTCGATGGCGGATTGCACGTCGTCCTCGTCGACCCGCGCGCCGCTCGCGATCTGAGCGAGCGCGAGGTGAGCGCGGTAGAGCGGCTTGTCGCGTGTTCCCCAGCGCGCCGCGCGGGTAAGCGCGGCGATGGCCTCTGCGTAGCGCTCTGCCAAAAAGAGCGTGCCCCCGAGCGTCCACAAATGAAAGGGCCGCCGCGACGCGGGGCAGCGGCGAGCGGCCGTTCGCAGGTGAACGACCGCTTCCTCGAGGTCTCCGTCGGCGAGCGCCGCACGCGCGGCGTCTTGGTGGATCACGTCGGCGAGCACGTCGAGCTCGAGAGCCTGGAGCGCGATCTCGTGCGCCTTGCGGAAGCGGCCGTGCTCGAAGTGCGCAAGGTAGAGCTGGCGAAGCAGCATCGCGTGCGTCGTCGGATCGAGAGGCGAGTTGGACGCGAGGCCCTTGCGCGCGTAGCGTGCGCGGCTCACGGGAGACGTCGCCATCATGGCCTTCTGCAGGCACTCCTCCGGGCTCGCGCTCCGGGGGGAACTCCGAGCGGCTGCGGGACGACCTCTCTCCACGGCAGAAAAGTGTAGCAGTCCCGGTTTTGTCGGGCCAAAAGGCGCGGTACTTCGCTATGGAGAAAAGGTGATGCGCCCCTTGTCGTACGTTCTCTCCCTTGTCGCCCTCGTTACGCTCGCCGCGGCTTGCGGGAGGCCAGCGACGGAGGCCGACTGCAAGCTCATCGTGGACCGCAACGTCGAAGTGCAGATGCGCGCCATGAAGCTCGTCGAGCCCGGCCTCATCGCCAAGAAGCAGGAAGAGCTCCGAGCGTCGCTGAAAGACGAGCTGAAGGACTGCGTGGGCCGGCGCGTGACCGACTCGATGATGGGCTGCGTTCGGGAGGCCGAGACGGCGGAAGCCATCACGAAGTGCATCCGGTAAAGACGCTAGCTTCTTCCGCCACCGCCACCGCCACCGCCACCGCCACCGCCACCGCCACGCCGCCCCCCGCGCTCCATTTCGTCGTCGATGGCCCGAAACGCGGAGTCGGGCAGCGCGTCGACCAGGAGCGGGAAGAGCTCTTCCTCTTCGATGCGCGCGTGCTCTCGGTAGCTGCGCGCGAGCTCATGGACGAAGGCCAGGCGGAGAGGGCCTGTCTCTGCGTCACGTAGCTTCTTCCAAAGCGCACGCTGCCCGGCGTGTTCTCCTACGAGCCGGGCCATGATGGGCGCCGCCGCGGCGATCTCGTTGGCGCGCGGAAAGAGCGAAAGCTCTTCGTCGTCCTCGTGTCTCGCGATCCCGCGTTCGGAGAACGCGATGGCGTCGGCCAGGGCCCCGCTGGCGTCGGCGTTGCCCTCGCCCGCGCCAAGGGCCCGCTCGAGGTCGGCGATGCGCTGGTTGATGCGGTGATGCGTGCCGTGGAGGCGCTCAATGACGCCCGATGCCGCTTGGCTTCCGCTGCTCGCGGGAGCGATGGCGTCGACGGCCAGGACGCCGACGTCGGCGCGACCGTGGCCTCGCGCCACCAGGGTGTCCATGCGCTGCGCGAGCCCGCGCAGCACCGAGAGCGGCAGCGGATCGGCGGCGTCCAGCATCAGGCGCAAGTCCTTTCGGGCCATGGCGAGCTCGAACGACGCGGCAAAGTCGCCCTTGGCCATACGCACTCCACGGAGCTTGATGGCTGCCGACGGGTCAAACTTCGACAAGAGGGTGACGGCCTCCTCGCCCGCCACGCCGAGGCTTCGCGCCATGGCGAGCACATCGGCGACGCCGCCGGCGAGGCTCAAGATGAGCGCGTTGACGAAGAGCTTGCCGCAGGCCGCAAGATCTTCCCGCGGCCCCAAGTGCAAGAGCTCGCCGGTCATCGCCGCGAGCTCGACCTCGAGCGACTCGTCGCGCGGACCCGAGATGAGCATCATGCCCTTCTGCTCGCGAGCCGCCGCCGGAGACATGAAGACCGGCGCGTGAACGAAGCGGAACCCCTCTCGCCGCGCGCGTTCGTAGCGGGCTAGCGCGCCCTCGGGTGACGTCGTGGTGTGATCCACGACGAAGGCGGCCTCGCTGCCCCCGTTCTCCTCCTGGAGCACCGGCACGATGGCGTCGAGGATCGCGTCGACGGCGGCATCGTCGCTCACGCAGATGTGGACGTGGGTGGCGCCACGCGCGGCGTCGGCCGGCGAGTCGTGAACCGACGCGCCGAGCGCTGCCAGCGCGTCGGCGCGAGAGCGCGTGCGGTT
The DNA here is from genome assembly GCA_016703425.1 of Myxococcales bacterium. Taxonomy (NCBI): domain Bacteria; kingdom Pseudomonadati; phylum Myxococcota; class Myxococcia; order Myxococcales; species Myxococcales bacterium. The sequence continues at coordinate 456,785 of JADJCA010000002.1, read as the reverse complement.
CCAAACGGCCACGGGAACGCCTCGACGACGCCACGCCTCAACGAAGGCGCTCCCTAAGAGTCCCGTGCCGAGAAAGGCCTTGGTCATGCTCAGCGCGCCTTCGCCGCGCGCCCCGACAGGGTCTTTCGGCCGTTCTTGATGACCGGCTCCGGCTCCACACCCCAAACGACGTCACCGCCGAGCTTGCAGACCTGATCTTGCAGTGTCCGCAGGCAATCGTCCTTGGAGACGAGCTCGGTGCAGGATGCACGGACGGGGCCGATGTTCTCGGTCTGCTTCGTGGGCGCGATTTCGTGAAAGACCTCGACGGTGCAGCCCTCGGGGCGCGGAGGAAACCGCGAGTCAACGGGAGAGGCGCCGCACGCAAGGGCCGTCGGGATGAGAGCCAAAGAGAACGCCAGGTGCCCCAGTCCAAAGGCGCGCGCGGTCGTCTTCATCATCGGATCGGGCTATCACGAAAGCTCCGCGCCGTCGCCATTCCGCCGCCGCCTTTCCCGTCAAGGGGTGGGCGCCGGCGAAGCGTGCTGCGCGGCGCGCCTTCGCTCGATGGCCGCGATGGGAACCGCCGGCGCGAGCGTCACGAGCGGAAGGGCCCACGCGAGCGGCAAGCCGGCGGCCACGGCGCCCACGACGCCGAAGAGCACGAGCAGCGCAGCAAGCCAGACCCAGGCGAACGGATGTTTCCCCGCGCCCGTCACGCGCGCGCTCATGGAGGCCACAGAGGTGAGGTACACGGCGACGGCACCGGCCACGAGCGCGATGGCCAAGGTCGGCGAGACGGCGTGCGGGTCCGCCTTCGGGCCGACGTTCGCAGCCTTCAGTTGATCGGCTACGACGCCCAGGAACGCGCCGAGCGCTGCCAGTGACGCGAAGACCGTGAAGTGACCGTAGCCCCAGCGGAAGGCGCGCTCTCGGTGATGGTGGAGCGACTCGCCCGAGGGGACGAGGAAGTAGACCCACCAAAGCGCGAGCACCAGCGACGTGGCGCCGCCGCCCACCCAGGCGACGTTCCACGACCAGCCCTGCGCATCGATGATGTTGCCGATGGCGGTCGTGGCGCCGAGCACGCACTCGCCCAGCACGATGATCGTGAAGAGGCCATAACGCTCCGCGATGTGGTGGGCGTGCCAAGGCGTGTGCCCCGACTTCGCAGCCCACATGGGGACCGCCAGCTCCGCCACCACGAGGGCGAAGAACGACGGGTACCCCAAGGTCGGTGGCAGCGCGAGCCGCGCCACCCACAGCGTCTGCACCGACAAGATGCCGACGACGTAGCGCATGCAGGTCTGTCGCCGTTCGGGGTGCTCGCGCGCCGCGCGCCACCACAAGGCCACGAGCCCGCTCCGCATGACCACGTAGCCGATGGTGACCATGCCGAAGTCGCCCTGCGCGGCCCTCGCGACGCCCGCGGCGAGAATGAGGACACCGATCATTTGCACGATGGTGCAGAGTCGGTAGGTGGAGTCGTCGGTGTCGTAGGCGCTGGCGAACCACGTGAAGTTCATCCACGCCCACCAGACAGCGAAGAAGGTCGACACGTAGCCGAGCATGCCCTGCGCCAGGTGATGCGCGCCGACCGAGTGATGGAGCTGGGCCGCCGCCGCCGCGATGGCGACGACGAACGTGAGATCGAAGAGCAGCTCGAGCGGCGTGGAGACGCGATGAGCCTCGTGAATGTCGCGGCCGGCCATGCGCCGCCTGGTCCGCGCCGTTGCCTGCTTTGAGTCGCTCATGGCGGCAGCAGTCTAGGGTCGCGACGCTTCGCTAGCGAACTTCCCGCCGACGCGGGCCGCGGCGCCCGATTCGTGACATGCTTCGCCCATGCTTTCGCGCTCGCTTCGGAGCGGCCTCGTGCTCGCCTTGGTCATGACTCCGTTCGCCGCTTGCAACGGCCTGACCGACGAAGCGCCGACCGTAGAGGGGGGCGGGCTGCCCTGCGAGGTGGAGCGCATCGTCCGAGACGCGTGCTGGGGGTGCCACGGCACGACGCCGCTCTACGGTGCGCCGATGTCGCTGCTTGCGGCGAGCGACTTTCATCGGAAGTCGGTCACGAAGCCCGCCGAGCGGGTCTACGAGCGGGTCTTGGCGCGCACGCACGACGCGAACGCGCGCATGCCGCCACCCCCAAAGAAGCCGCTCGGCGCGAGCGACCTCGCGGTTCTCGATGGCTGGATCGCGGGTGGCGCAAGAGCGTCGAGCGCGGCCTGCCCCGCGCCGCTGACGGAGGCGGGCACGAAGGACCGGGAAGCACCCCCCATCACGAACCTTCCACCGGGGTGCCCGAACCTGACGCTCAAGGCGGCGGCGCCTTACGTGATGCCGGAGACGGTGCCGGATCAGTACGTCTGTTACGGCGTCGACCTAGCGCTCCCGAAGAAGCGCCACGTCACGGCCTTCACGCCCAAGATTGACAACGCCGTCATCACGCACCACGCCATCGTTTACCTCTCGCCGTACGCGGAGAGCGGAACGCCGCACGTGTGCGGCGGCGGCGGCGCCGTCGGGCAACGCATGATCTACGGCTGGGCGCCGGGCGGCGGGCCTTTCGAGCTCCCAAAGGAAGCCGGCTTGCCGCTCGAAGGCACGGTGCACCTCGTCGTCCAGATGCACTACTCGAACCTCAAGAAGCTCGCCGATCAAAGCGACCAGTCGTCGATCGAGCTTTGCACCACCGACGAGCTGCGCCCCAACGACGCCGACGTCATCGCCTTCGGTTCGACGACGTTTCAGTTGCCGCCGCGCGCGAGCCACCGCGTTGACTGCACGCTCGACATTCCCGCGAACGTCCCCGAGTTGACGGTCTTTCGCTCGATGCCGCATATGCACACGCTCGGCCGGTCCATCGGCTCGGTGCGTGAGCGCGCGGGCGTGCCGACGCCGATCGATGAAGTGACCGCGTTCAACTTCGGCGCTCAAGCATGGAACGACGTCTCCGCCTCGCTCAAGGGTGGCGACAAGGTCCACACCTACTGCGCCTGGACCAATGCGGGCGATACGCCGGTTTTCTTCGGCGAGAAGACGAGCGACGAGATGTGCTACCACTTTGTCATGGCCTACCCGCGCATCACCGCGCCTGGCTGGTCCTGGGACGCGCCGGTGAGTCTGGCGGACTGCAAGTAACGATGCGCATCGCGTGGGGGGTCGCTACGTCTCGTCTCGTCCTCGCGTTGGGGCTCGCCTCGTCGTCGCTGTCGTGCGGCTTGCTCGCAGGCATCGAGCCCTTTCAGGGGGCGCCACCTGACGCGAGCTCGCTCGCGTCCGTGCGCGACGGCGGTGTCGATGACGAAGACGCGTTCCCGAGTGCCGTCTCCCCGGCGCCCCCGAGCGACGCCGCCGGCGGCGATAGCGCCTTAACTTCGCCGCTCGTCGGAACCATCACGCTGTCGAGTTATCTCGCGTCTGTCGCCGGAGGGTCTGAGGGCGCGAGCGCCTCGGGGCGCGTGACAGCGCAGTTCGGTCTCTCCGATTACGCGCCGCCCGGGTGCACCCGCCGCGTCGACGGTGCCTGTGTGATCGTGAAGTGTGCGGCCGGTCTCTCCGATCCGGCCACCGCTGGGGCTCGAAGCGCGGGCGTCGTTCAGATCACCGGCACAACGCCGTCGTCGACGCTCAGTCCTGCCGCCAACGCCACTTACGCGCCGTCGGTGCCGACGCTCTCGCAGGGCGCGCCCTACTTTGACGAAAACTCGAAGATCAAGGTCACCGCCGCCGGGGCCCAGGTTGGGACCTTCTCCCTGAACGTCCAAGCCGGCCGCGACCTCGGTGTAGACGCGACCTCGCAAGGCCTGGGCGATGGTCCCTACGTGTGGAACGGCACCGCCCCGACCGAATCGATCGGCGTCGAGTTCGCAGCGACTGACGGCAGCGTGTCGGCGCTCTGCATCGTGACCGGCAAGAACAACTTCACCGCTCCAGCGTCGGTCATGGCCGATATGCCCGCCAGCGGCAACGTGGCGCTAGGAACCCTGACAACGGCGTCCCTCACCGTGGGAACGGCGCGCGTGACCGTGCGCGTGCACCTGGCCCGCGTCGGCACGTACCTTCGAAAATAGCGGCGTCGGCGGTTCTGTCTCCGCCTCGCGTGCGATATCGTCCCGCCTCATGCGTTTCGAGTGGAAGGCGCTCATCTTGTCGGCGGGGCTTGAAGACGCAGCGATCCGCGTCGTCGCCCAGCTCGGTCGCCTCTTCGCGGCGCCCGTCGCGAGTCGCTTCTATCGCGTCGTCGCTGCCGCCGGCGACGACGGACGCTCTCGCCCGTCGGCGATCCCCGTGCCCGAGCTCGCTTCCGCGAACCGCCTGGAGCTGGTGCTCGCCACGCGCGAGGCGAGCGAGCTCGATCCGGCGTGGCCCGACGGCGACGAATCCGATCCCGGTGGCGGCAGTCAACGCTTGCTGGTCGAGCTCGCGACGCCGCCCGATGACACCTCGCCGCCGGCCGTGTGGCTCGTCCTCGAGGTCGACGGCCGCAGCTTCGGCGGCACCGTCGAGGTCGCCGAGCGCGTCCTCTCGTGGAGCCGCGAGGAGCTCGAGGGAGGGCGCCTCCTCGGCGCTCGCTTCGCGGAGAAGGGCGGTCCGACGTTGCCGGGCCCGAAGCCCCCGCTCGCCGGTGACGCCTTCATTTCGTCCGTCGACGAGGGCAGCGTCATCCGTGAGTACGGCGACGTTGCGCTCTACGTCGAGGCCTTCGATTCATGGGAAGAGCACGATGGCCGACTCCTCGTGAGCCGCGCACTCGAGCCCGATCCGAAGCGTCGTCGTCGCAGGCTCCTCGCCTCGAACGCGGCGCTCGCTCGCATCGCTCGTCCTCGTCGCACGCTTTGGGTCCCGCCCATTCCGCCGCCGCTGGGCGTCGCCCTCGAACGGCCCGCGCGCCCGGCGCTCCGCTTCACGCGGACGGAGGAGCCGGGCCCCGCCGCCATCTACACGGTGCAGCTCGACGAGGGCGCCAGCATCGACGCGGCGGAGATCGTCCTCTTGCAGAGCCTCGTCACCGGCAGCGAAACGTTGCCCGATGGGCGCCACGCGGCCCGCGTGTCGGTCGTCTTTGACGACGAGAGCGTCGCTCGGCGCGAGATGCGTCCGCTCCTCGACGTGGGCGTGCAGGTGCTCGTCAAAGACGGGCTCGCGACGCGCCCTCTCGATTGAGGCGCAGGGCGCGTCTCTCTGCGCGTCAGTGCGCCTGAAGGTCGCTCAAGAGTTGCTTCGCCGAATCGAGCGTCGGGTCGTCGTCGACGGCACGCTTGAGGAGCAACACGGCCTTGCGGGTGTCGCCCTGATGGTGCGCGATCTCGCCGAGCCTTTGGTACGCGAGCGCCCGGGGAAGGGGCCCCGGCGTCTTGAGCATGGTCACCGCGCGCAGCGCCTTGGTGGCCAAGTCGAGGTCACCGAGCTCGAGTGAAACGTGCGCGAGCTCGGCGGCAGCGAGGCCATTCTGCCCGTCGAGGTCGAGGGCGCTGGAGAGCCACATCATGGCCCCTCGCGCGTTGCCGCCCTCCTGCTCGAGGCGGGCCACGCGGTGGTGGAGGAGCGAGAGCTCGCGCGCTCGGCGCCCCTTGTGGAGCGCCAGCGTCGCGTGAATGACCGTCATCGCGTGCTCGCGCTCGCCGAGCGCAGCGTAGGCATCGGAGAGCAGCGCGGCGCACTCCACGTCGTTGGGCTTCAAGCCGTGGGCTTCGTGGAGCGCGCGGCCGGCGACCTCGAGGTCGATGCCGTTCTGGAGGAGCAGATCGGCGGCGCGCACGAGCTCGCGGAAGCGGTCCTCGGGGTTCAGCGCGGCCTGCGCCTTGGCGAAGCCGAGACCCGCAAGCTCCGTGATGGCCCCCGCCGCCTGGTAGATCGCACGAAGCCGATCCATCAGCGGCTCGCTCGTCGGATTCGCAGCGAAGGCTCGTTCGACGGCGGGCCTCGCCTTCGCCGCGTCGCCGGCGTTCTCGGCGGCAGTGGCGGCGCGGATGGCGAAGTTCGCCATGCTCTCCGGTGACTCCTCCGCGGCGGCGAGCTCAAGGTAAGCCGTCGTGGCCTCGGGCCAGCGAGCGCCGCGCTCCTCGAGTTCGGCGAGGGCGCGGAGCGCGTCCTTGTTGCCTGGCTGTGCCGCGAGGAGCGTCGTGAGGCGCGCTCGCGCCTCCGCTTCGCGATCGGCCTTCGCGAAGAGCGAGACAACGCGGAGCGAGAGCGTCGTGGCCTTCGCCGTGTCGTTCTCGCCGCGCGCCTCTTCGGCGAGGCGATCGAGCTGCGCGCACAGCGGGTCAAGGTGCGTGGCCGGGTCGGTGGCGTAGGCCCGCTCGATGTCGTAGAGCGCCCCGCCGTGATCGCCCAAGAGCGCGCGCAGCGACGCGCGCTTTGCAAAGAGCGCGGCGCGTCGCGGATCGTGCTCCGGCAGGTGCGCCGCGGCCGCCGTGACCTCGGCGGCCGCGCTCTGATAGTTGCCGCTCGCCGTAAGCGCGGCCACATAGTTGGCGAAGACGTCCTCGTCGCCGGGAGCCAGACCGCGAACCTCCTTCAGCAGCTGCGCTGCGCGCTCCGGCTGCGCGAGCGAATCGAGAAAGAGGCTCGCCGCGGCCTTCAAGAGGTCGACCCGTTCCGTCGCGTCGCCACGAGAGCTGGCGTCGAGAACGTAGAGGTCGGCGAGCTTGGCGTGCTCCTGCTTCTCCGCGTAGTAGGCGACGAGTCGAGCTCGCAAGACTTGGCTCGCGGGATACCCCTTGTACCCGAGCGCGGCGGCGCGCTCGACGCCGCCTTCGTCCCAGGCCTCTTCGCGTAGCGCGACGAGCTTGAGGGCGAGCTCCTCGGCGGCGCGCCCCGTCTCTCCCCTAAGGAGTCGCTCCATGAGGTCGCTGCGCTCCGCCGCGTCGCCACCAAATTCGAGGAGCGACAAGAGCCGACGCAAGAGGTGCGGATTCTCCGGCTGCCATTCGAGACCGCCCCTCAGCAGCTCGGCTGCACGATCGGCGTCGCTCCCTTCGACGAGGCTCGCAAGCTCGAGCGACAGCTCGGCGACGCGAGGCCCGTTCTCCTTGTCCTTGGCGCCGTCGAGCTGCCGCGTGAGGAGTTCTGCCAGCTCTTTGCCGCGGCCCTGACTCCGCAAGAGGTCCGACAGGAGGCGCGCCGCCTCGGCGCTCTCGGGATCGTCGTCGAGCACCAGGAAGAGCTCGGCGACGCCCTCATCGCTCCTCGGGTCGGCGCGGAAGAGGAGCGCGGCGCGCTCGAGCCGTAGCGCGCAGCGTTCGGTGACGTCGTCGAGCTGCGGGACGACTTGTGCCAAGAGTTCGCCGCGGTCGACGTCGGCGCCGGTGCGGCGTAGCAGGTCGAGGAGCGGCCCCCAGGCGGCGCGGTCCGTCGTGTCGGCGTCGTAGAGCGCGCGGTAGACCTCCGCCGCCAGGGCGAGGTTCGCGAGCTCCGCTTCGGCACGCTTGGCCACGTCAAAGCGCAGCCGTCGACCGTCGGCGTCGCTCGAGTGCTGCGCCGCTTCGAGACGCAAGGACAAGGCACCGGACAGGTCGCCGCGCCGTTCGACGTCGAGCGCCAAGGAGACGAGGGCCCAGGCGGCGTGCGGCTTGTCACCACCCTCTTTCCGGACCGACCGCACGTAGCTCTGAAGGAGGCCCGTCGCCACGTCGGCCTCGCCGAGCCGCTCGGCGAGCGTCACCGCCTCGCGGAGCGCCTCGTCACCGCCGGCGGACCGGACCTTTCGCTGTAGCGCATCGAGCAGGACGCCCTCGTTCTTGGAACGACGGGCCACGTCTTCGAGGGCCGCGAGGATCGGCTCGTTCGCGGCGTGCGCCTCCGACGCTTGCGCCAAGAGGGCCGCGACCGCCAGGAGCCGCGTGGGTTCGGGGTCGATGCGTGTCGCCTCTTCCGCCAGCGCGCACGCGTCGGCGGACGTCTCCTCCGCGGCGAACCTGAGCTCCGCCAAGCGGACCAGCACGTCGGCGACGCGCGAACTGGTCGGGTCTTCTGCGCGCTCAAGCTCGAGCCACCGCAAGACCACGTTCTCGCGCGGCTCGCGATCGCCGCGCCGCTTGTAGACGCGCTCGAGGGCTTGCAGCACCGTCGTCGACTCGCGCAGCGCGCGAGCCCGCTCTAGCAGTGACGTCGCCTCGTCGAGATCGCGTCGATCGTCTTCGGCGATGACCGCGAGGCGAACGAGGAGATCATGGGCGCGTGCCGCGTCGCCCGCGTCCTCGGCGCTCTTCGCGAGGCGCGAGAGCATCTCCACGTACTTCGTGACCCCACCGGTCTTGCGGGCCAGGAGCAACAGCGCCGCGTGCGACGCGTCCGACGACGGATCGAGCTCAAGGCCACGCAGGGCTGCCCCGTAGGCCTCGTCGTGTCGCCCGAGCGTGGCCAGCGCGTCGGCGAGCTCGAAGAGAGCTCGCGCCCGCGCCTCCCCATCGTCGACGCGAAGGAGCCGCGCTTCAATGGCGCGCGCCAGGACTTCGGTCATCGCTCGCGCGCGGAGCGCGAGCTCGAGGCGCGTCGATTCGGAGGCGCTCGCGCTGCCGGCCTCGAGGGCCGACTCGAGGATCTCCGCTGAGCGCTCCGCTTCGCCTTGCCGTCGCGCGATTTCGCTCAGCTCGAGGAGCACCTCGCTCTTGGTGATCACGACGCCCTTGCCTGGCGTATCTCGCCGGACGACCGCGAGCAGCGCGCGGTACGAGCGCTCTGCACGCTCGAGCTCGCCGTCGTCGCGCGCAAGCTCGGCGAGGGCCAAGAGGATCTCCGGGTTCGCAGGATCGATGCGGTTGGCCGCCTCGAGCTCCGCCAGCGCGTGCTCCCGATCGCCGGTCACGAGATCGAGCCGAGCCAGGTGCAGGTGCACCGGGGCGCGCTCCTTCGGTCGCCGTCCGCCGAACTCCTCGACGATGCCGCGCAGCAGCGTCCGCGCCTCGATGGCGCGCCCCGCTTCACCGAGCGTGTCGGCGAGCGAGAGGCGGAGGGCCCGATCCTCGGGCTCTAGCGAGGCTGCCTCCGTGAGGAGCGGGATCGCCTCCTCCGGCTGATGGCACGCCCCACGGAAGAGCGTGGCCGCCTCGTGAAGGAGCGACTGCTTCGCCTCCTTCGTCGCCGCGTGCGCCGCGCCGTCTCGTAGCAGTCGGGCGAGCAGGAGCGGCTCGTTGGCCTCTCGGTAAACCACCGCGAGGCGGGCCCTAACCTCGTGCCTCGAAGGATCGCTCAGGACCGCGCGTTCAAGCACGTCGCGGGCGGCGGCGGCGCGGCCGGCGCGCTCCAAGGCGTGGCCCAACCGGAGGATCACCGGCGTCTGTTCGCTCGGCAACGTGCACTCGAGGAGCTGGGCCAGGTGCTCCGCCTCCGCGGCATGGTCGCCGCGCGACGACGAGAGGCGAGCCAGCGCCTCCAAAGACGTCGCCTCCGGGAAGAGCGCGACGACCCGGCTGTGGTAGCGAATCGCGGCGTCGAGGTCGCCGAGTCGCTCCTCGGCCACGCGCGCCGCTTGCGACCAAAGGAGTCGCGCCGATTCGGCGTCGCTCTCGGCTTCTGCCAGGGCCGCTTGTTCTGCGAGCAGTGACGCGAGCTCTTCGCTGCGCGCGGTGCTCTCGAGGATCCCAACGAGCTCCGCCACGGTCTCGCCGTGCCTCGGATCTTCCTTCAGGTTCTCGTGCAACGTCGCCGTCGCGTCGTCGACGCGCGCCAAGAGGAGCTCGAGGCGCGCCGCCAGGAGCCGCAGCTCGAGGCGGGCCTCGGTGCCAGCGGCGAGGGCCACTTGTCGTCGCCTCAAGAGGAGGAGCTCCTCCTTACGGTCGCTCGACGTCAAGAGCTCGACGAGCGAGCGTTCGGCGTCCATGTCGCTTGTGTCTTCGCCGTAGAGCTGTTCGTAGAGCTTGATGGCGCGGTCTACGTCGCCGATACGCTCGACGGCGACACGGGCCGCGCGGTGCCGCATCGAGCGGCGGAGATCGCGCTCAAAGGGCAACTTGGCCATGTCGACGAGGAGCTCGACGATCTTTTCGGGGTCGCCTTCCTCGTTGTGAATTCGGATCAGCTCTTCGAGAGCCCACTTGAGGTACTCGGAGCCAGGGATCGTGCCGTCGATGACGGTGTCGGTCGGAGCGTCGAGCTCCCAGCGCTCGATGGCCAGCTTGGCCAAGCGCTCGAGGATCGACTTGGCGAGAGCGCGGTCGGCGATGGCGCTCGTGGCGATCTCGGCGGCCTCGCGCAAGAGCTCGAGATCTCCGCCGGTGGCCTGCGAGAGCCGAAGGAGGCTCTCCACGAGCGGTCGACCCTTCGCGCGGCGCTGGATCGACGCCAGCGACGAGAGCAGCTCAGCGTTCATGGCGTCGTGCGAGAGCGCCCGCGCGAAGGCCGCCTCGGCGGCGTCGGGATCGCCGCGCCGGTCGCGATGCCAAGCGCCGACGCGCGACTCGAAGTCCCGCAGGATCGCCGGCGAGAGGGTCGTTGGTTCGGCGAGGGCGGCGCCAAAGGCGCTGGTCATGCCGTCCCACGCGGCCGGTGACGTCGCCACGCTTTCAAGCGTGGCGAGGAGCGACTCGGCGATGGCTCCCGTGGCGGCCGCGTGCTGGAGCACCACCCGCGCCACCGCGTCGTAGCGATGGCTGGCGCCCCCGAGCCGCACGGCCGCGAGGCAGGCGTCGATGTTGTCGGGCGCCTCGGCCGCGGCCTTCAAATAGGCGGCGAGGGCCCCCCGTGAATCATCGAGGTGTTTCTCGAGCGCTTCGCCGAGCCTGAGGCGCAGCCGCGCCGACAAGACCGGGTCTCGAGCTTCGTCTCCGCCGGTGGCGTCGATGGCGCGTCGGTGCACCTCGGCGTACTCGCGCCACGAATCGGTCCGCTCCGTGAGTCGGAACAGCTGCGCCTCAAGCTCTCGATCGGCGGGCGCGAGCGCGAAGGCGCGGCGCACGTGTTCGATGGCGAGGGTGAGGTCGCGCGCCCGCTGCTCGGCGATCTGCGCGCTCTCGACGAGGATCATGACGCGCCGCGCGTCGTCCTGCGCCGCCTCGAGGCGATGCTCGGTGAGCTTGAGCGTTGCTTGCCAATCGTCGGCCCACGCATAAGCCGCGAGCAAGACGCGGAGAGCTTCGGGCCGATGCTCCTCGACGTCGGCGAGGGCGACGAGCCCTTTGGTGGCGAGCGCCTCGGTCGGGTTCGCCAAGAGTGCGGCTTCGTAGGCGCGAATGGCCGCCGCTGCGTCTTGGAGCTCGCTGCGCTTGACGTCACCGAGCTCGCGCAACATCGTCGCTCGCAGCTGCGGCGTCGTCGCGCGTTCGGCGGCCACGTCGAGCAGCGCCGAGAGACGCTCCCACTGCGCCGTCGCTCGCAAGAGGCGGACGAGTGCGTGGGTGCTGTCGTCGCTCGGGCCGAAGTCCTGCTCGATAGCCCGCCACTCCTCGATAGCGGCCTCGGCGTCGTCTAGCCGATCGCTCCTGAGGCGCGCGAGGCGGACGCGGTCGGCTCGCTGCAACGCCGCGTCGTCGCCAACCGACGCGCGTCGTCGCAGCGCGTCGGCGAGGTCCGACCAACGCTCTTGGCGCTCGAACAGGGCGACCAGTCCGTCGAGCGCAAGGGCGTCGGCGGGCGCCTTCTCGAGGCGCTTCTCCCATGCTCGCGCCGACCGGTCTGCGTCGCCGAGCGACTCCGCCAGGAGCGCCGCCTCGGCGAGGGCCCAGGCGCACTCGGTGTCGTCCTCGGAAAGGGCGGCCACACGTTCAAGCACATCGAGGCGCTCCGCCGTCCGGCCGATGGCGCGGAGCAGCGGCTCGACGCGCCGCGCCGCCAGGTGCTCCGCCTCACGTCCAGCGCCCTTGATGGCCAGGATGCGCATGTAGAGTTCGATGGTTCGCGTCGTGTCCCCGAGGCGCTCTTCGTGGACGAGGCCCGCTTGCATCAGCAGCTCGACGCGGAGGCCTTCCTCCGTGCAGTCGTCGGCGGCCGCGGCGAGGACTTCGGCGAGGCGGTCAAAACGCCCGACCTCTTCGGCGAGTCGCGACAGCTCGTCGCGGTGCTCTCGCACGTCGGGCTCGAGCATGACGAGCGCGACGAAATGTTCGAGGGCGGCTTCGGGGCGCGAGAGGCGCAGGTAAAGCGACGCCAGGTGGGCGTGCCGACGGATGCGCTCCTTCACGCTCTTGACGACTTCGAGCTCGACCTCGAGGACGCCGGCGAGGCGTGCGTCGTCGCCGGTCTCCACGTAGTGGGCGCGCAGGATGGCCGCCGCTCGTTGACGAACGGGGACCCGCTTGATGCGAGCCCGCGGGGGTGGAATCGATGGCGCCGACGCGACGCGCGGCTCCGCGCCGGGCGGCGGCTCGGTGACCGGCGGCGGCGGCAGCATCGAGGGACGCGTCTCGGCGGTCCGTTGAGCCGTCTCGATGACGCGCTCCAAGAGCTCGACGACACGCACGCGGTCCTTTGAAGACACGTCGCCGAGGCTGGCCAAGGAGGGGCTGTCCTTGGGATCGGGAGCGAGGACTTCCTCGAGGATGGCGAGAGCGTCGCCGGGGCTCGAGAGGGCCCCGATGGCGAGGTTGGCAACGCGAATGCGAGCTTCGCGACCTTCCCGTGGTGCCAGCGTCGGGAGCTGGCTCACGAGCAAATCGATGAGCTCTTGATGGCGTCCGTGCCGCTCGTAGAGGCGCTCCAACGCCGAGGCCACGCGGGCCGTGGGCTTCAGCTCGTGGAGCTGCTCCAGGTAGTCGATGGCGCGCGACGAATGGTTCGCAAAGTCCTTCGCCGTCTGCGCGGCCTCGTCGAGGAGCTCGATCTTTCGCTCCTTCGTGGTCGTCGTGGCGATGGCTTGATCGTAGAGCGCGAAGAGGTCGTCCCACTGCTCGCGGGAGTCGTAGAGCAGCTTGAGGCGGTCGAAGGCCCACGTCGTCTCCGGGTCGACCTCGAGGACTCGGCTCAAGATCGCCACGACGGGCGCCGGGTCGTCGAACCACTCTTCATGGAACGCCACAGCGCGTTCGGCGATCTCCATCAACTCGGCTGGCGAGCAGCGATCGCTTGGGCCACGGTCGCTCTCCGCCGTGCCAAGGATGCGCATGTACACGGCGGCGACGCCGCCGGGCTCTTTCAGCTCTCGCGCGAGCTCTTCGCATGCGTCCCACAACTTCGGGTCGGAAGGCTCTTCCTCCACGGCGCGCATGAGGCTCGAGAGCGCGGCCTCGCGCTTCCCCGTTGCGCGCAAGATGCCCGCGAGCTCCTCGTGCCAAGTGCGACGCACGGCGGCCGTCGCGCCCTCTTTCGACCCCTCGAGCAGGGCCATCAAGATCTTCTGCTTCGCCGGCGCGTCGGTGGCGCGCGTGCGTGCGTTCTCGAGGAGCTCGAGGGCGCGCGTGGCCACGTCCTTCACGCGCAAGAGCCGCGTGACGAGCGTGACCGCGTCGATGTCGTCGGGGGCGTCGGCGAGCAGCGCCTCGAGGCAGCCGAGCGCCTCGCCGAGCCGCTCCCCGCGGTCTACGAGGATGGTGGCGATCTCGATGTCGACGCCGCGCCGCGCCGCGCCCTCGGCGCGTTCTCGCTGGGCGAAGAGTGACGCGATGGCCCCCTCGACGTCGCCCGTCGCGAGCGTGAGGCGCGTGACGGCCATGGCCGCCTCGGTGCGGTCGGGGTCCGCTTCGAGCACCTGCCGGTAGACGGCGAGCGCGCTCTCGACGTCGCCGACGGTCGACTCCTCGGCTCGCGCCCACGCGAGCAGCGCTTCGACGCGTTCTGCGCCGTCGCTGTGCTCTGCCTGGTAGCGCAAGAGCCAACGCGCGTCGGCGCGGCGACTCACGGTGAGCTCGGCCGTCTCGAGCAAGCGATCGAAGCCGCTCCGCGCTTCGGTCCTTTGCTCCTCTGTGAGGTCGGACCGCGTGAGGATCTCTCGGTAGGCCTCGGAGGCCTCATCGTGGAGCTTCGGGTCTCGCGCGAACACGCGCGCCCTGGCGAGCGTCATCTCCGTGCCAAAAGACGCCGCCTTCGCGGCGTCCATGAGCTCATCGATGACGCGGCCGAAAGACCCCGACTGGTTGGCGAGGATCGACAACCGCTCGAAGGTGTCGAGGGCGCGGCGACTGGTCGGTGTGGCGCGCAGCGCGGCGGCTGCAGCCTCGGCGCCCCGCGAGGGGTCGCCCAAGTGATCGGCGAGGACCGCGGCGAGCCTCACGAGGAGATCGGCTCGCACCTCGGCGGTCTCGGCGGCGGCGGCGAGGACGCCGATGAGCTCCGGCAACGCGGTCCACATCTGCGCCTTGTCCAAGAGCTCCACCAGACGGCTCGTCGCGTCGATGTCCTTCGGACGGAGCTTGCGGATGCGCTCGTAGAGGCGCCGAGCGACCTCGCCGTCACCGGACTCTTCCGCGAGCCGAGCCGCTCGCCGGTAGGCGGAGACGGCCTCGTCGTCATCGTCTTGGCGTTGTTTTCGGAGCAATCCCAGCCGCTCCAACGCAGCGATCGCGTCCTTCGGGTCGCCCGCCAAATGGGCCCGCCGTTCCAGCGCCTCGCCCAAGAGATCCCAGTCCTCGATGAGGTTGGCCGCGCGTTCGACCACGTCGAGCTCAGCGGTTCCCGTGTCTTGACCTTCGAGGAGCTGGGCCGCGTGCGTCGACGCCCGCTCGCCGTCGCCCTGTCCGGCGCAGAGCTCGGCGAGCTCGGCGCGCAGCTTGGTCGCGTCGGTGCCGATCGAACGCGCGAGCCGCTTCTCCAAGAGTTCGATGAGATCGCCGAAGGCGCTCACCTCCGTATAGATCTCGACGAGCGCCGCGTGAGCGTCTCGATCGTCGGCGTCAATGGCGAGCACCTGCCGGTACGCCTCCGCCGCTTCTTCGAGGTCGTGCAGCTCGTGGCGAAGGGTCTTGCCGATCTGGTGGTAGAGAGGGCGCCGCTCTTCGGGGTTCGTTTCGCGCTCGAGGGCTGCCGTGTACAGCGCCACGCGCTCGCGCGGGTTGCCTTGGTCGCGGAGCAACGCGTCGACGCGGCTGACGAGATCGCGCGACGACGGGTCGAAGGCCAAGGCGCGTCGGTAGGCGGCGAGGGCGCTTTGCACGTCGCCGACGGCGGCCAAGGCGTCGCCAGTGTGCCTCGCGAGAAGGAGCCGCGCCGAACCTTCGACGGCTCCGTCGCCGAGAGCACGCACGAAGATCGCGGCGCGCCTTTGGGCGTCGCCCTCGCGGCTGAGCGAAATGACGCGATCGATCCACGACTCGAAGGGCGCTCCGCTGAGCGCCGCCTCCGCGAGGCCGAGCCCGGCGAAGTCCAGGGCCCGGACGGCGAGCTCCTCGTCGGATTGCGCGACACGCACCGCCTCGTCCAACGCGGCGAGCCGGTCGTCGGCCGAGGTGGCCTCCTTTGCCTTGAGCTCGAGGACCCGCAGCAAGCCCGCTTGCGACTCGACGGCGCGGTAGAACGGTTCGAGGGCCACGGCGGCCGCCAGCCGATGGTCTCCGCTCGAGAGGAGCTTCTCGAGGGCCGTTTGCGCCGCTGACGCGCTCCGATCGTATTTGAGCGCTTGGCTCAAGAGCGAGATCGCCTGCGGGATCTCACGGAGGCGCGCGAGCCGCACGAGGCCGGCTCGCGCGAGGATGGCTCCGCGCTCGTTCGCGGGCGCCAGCGTCGCGTCGTCTTCGAGCAACACCGCCAGTTCGAGGAACCGGTTTTGCGCTTCGAGCAAGGGCAAGAGCTTTGCGTTGACCTCGCGGTCCGTGCCAAAGCGCGCGAGCAAGGCTTGGAACGCGGAAACGGCCCGCGCGGGATCGACGCGCGTGCTCGCTTCTGCCGCCGACATCAGCAACGTGCGCGCCTCGTCGTCGGGCGCATCCTTCGCTCGCTCTTCGAGGATGAACGCGAGGTCCCCCTCCGACTGGGCCTCGCGGTAGATGGCTTCAAGGTTCTCGAGGGCGCGCGCCCGGGAGGTCGTCGGCAGGAGCCGCTTCCACGCGGCCGTCGCGCGCTCGCGATCGCCGAGGCCCGTCGCCACCTCAGCGACGCGCTCGTTGGCGGCGCGCGCCTTCTCCGGGTCCGGCTCGAGCGTCACCACGCGCTCCAAGATCTCCGCGAGCGCTTCCGCGTCACCGTCCTCTTCCAGCAGAGGATGGAGCGCGTGAGCGGCGCGCAAGACCGCGTCGTCGGGGGCCTCGGGCATGGCGAGCACGCTCGAAAACACGGTCTTCGCGCGCTTCTTGTCGCCGCCGCTCAGCAAGAGCTCGCCAGTGTCCGCCGAGAGCCGCGCGCGAACGGGGGCGTCTTTGGCCGTCGTTGCCACTTTGCCGAGCGTCTTGACGGCGTCGAGCTGACGTCCGAGCAACATCGCGAGCGCTACGTAGCGTTGCCGCGTCTCGTCGTCGGTCGGGTCGAGGACCAGCGCCTGCTCGAGGACCTCGTAGGCACCGGCTGCGTCGCCGAGCCGGTCTTGCCGCAACACGCCGAGCTTGAGCAAGACTTCGCGGCGCTTGGTGCCCCGCGTGTGTTCGAGCTCGACGCTCAAGTAGCGCGCCACGTCTTCCGGCGCGCCAGCCAGCGCGTGAGCCGCTGCGAGCGCCGCGGCGGCGCGTGCGGCGACGCCCTTCGACTCGAGGAGCTGCTCGGCGACGGCGCGCCCTTTGGCGTTCGCCGGATCGAGGGCCAAGAGCGCCTCGACGTGGGGCGTTGCCCGCTCAACCTCGCGAAGCTCGTCCGCGTAGAGCTCGACGAGCGCCAGGCGCATGCGCGTCGCCGCTTCCGGCGAGGGCGCCGGCTCGGTCACCGTCAGGCCTTGCTCAAGGACCCGGACGACGTCCTTCGGACGGCCTCGCTGGGAGAGCGCCGCGGCGAGCTGGAAGCGGGCCGCCTCGTCGTGTGGCTCGACGCGCAACAAGAACTGCAAGACCTCGACGAGCCGATCGTCGCCGCTGGCGACGCTGGCGAGGATCTCCACGGCGCGACGGTACGCTTGCGCCTGTTCGGCGCGGCTCGGCCGGTGTTGGCCCAGCTCGACGTAGCGCTCCGCGAGGGCGCGCAAATCGCCACGATCGAGCAGCAACGCTTCGAGCTTCTCGAAGGCCTCCGGATGGCCAGGAACGACGACCAGCGCGCGCTCCAAGAAGGTCGCCGCGCCTTGGTCGTCGCCGAAGATCTCACCGAAGAAGATCGCTCCGTGAAGGAGGAAGTCGGCCTGCGAAGGTGGCGGCAAGGCGCGGAGGCGCTTGTCTTCGCGAAAGGACTCGTACGCGAAGGCGAGCTCCGCGTTGCGCCCGTCGCGCTTCGACGCGGCGTGGAGTTTGTCCCACGCCTCCTCTTCGACAGGCAAGCGAGCGGCGGCCTTGAGGAAGGCCTCAAGGACGAGCTTCTCGCCTTCGAGCCTTGTGTCCAAGGCCTCGAGGATTGGTTGCGGGAGCGGTGCGCGCTGTCGCGACGTTTCGGCCATGGCCCGGGGAGTCCTTCCGCTGAACCGGAGCGCCGTGGGGATCCACGGTTCTCTGACCCTTCGCGGGCCTGCCAGAGTAGCAACGTGCCTTGGCTTTTGGGGAGCACGTTCTTGGCGACGTTGGCCTTCAGCGATTTACGGGATCGCCCACTTGTGCTTCAGGTAGCTTTCCACGCGGGCGCGCGCGTCTGGCGGCAACGCCGAGCCGTAGACGAGGATCTCGGCGATCTCACCGTCGGCCAAGTCCGTGAGTGTGCTGAGGCAACCGACGCTGAGCCCGTCGACGAACGGCATCGCATCCTCAAAGAACGAGGTCTGCTCGATGAGCACGCCGTTCTTGTAGGCTTGCATGCCGCCGAGCTTGGCCACCTCGAGGCGCGCCGTTCCGACCGAGAGCTCGGCTCCAAAGGGCGCCCGAACCCGGCGGCTCTCGCCCGGCGTCCCCACGGCGAAGAAGAGATCGGCGCCCGCCTCGCTGGTGCCCGCGTCGCCGCGCTCCCAAGGGTAGGCTACGAAGCCAGGCTGGAGGCCCTGGAAGCGCACCGCCGACGAAGGCGTGCCGCGCGCCACCACGAACAACGTGAGGCCGCCCTGTCCCGTAAAACCCCCGAAGGGCGCCGTCAGGCAGGTCCCGCGTTGTCGCTCGAAGCGGACGACCGGCAAGCCTGCTTGCGCGTCGGCGACGAACGTCGGCTGCCTCGCCGGCGCGCCCTGCGACAAATCGTGCAGCTTGCCCGATTGGTCGAGCCACGAGCTCACGGGCGGACTGGCCACGTCGGGCGGGCCGGCGTCTACGCCGAAGTCGGCGGCGACCCAGAAGAGAATGTCGCCTTGCGCGCGCGCGTCGAAAGGCGGCTCCGCGTCGCTGACGTCGCTGACTGCGCCGTCGGGCGGCGAAGCGCCGGTGTCGCGCTCCACCGAGTTGTCGGCTTGCGCGTCGACGCCCGCATCGGCGGCGAGCGTCGCGTCGTCGAAGCCCGCCCCGATGAGCTGCGCGCAGCCGCTCGCGGCGACGAGGCCCAAGACGAGTTGAATCTGCCGACGCATCGTGGAGGTCGATGCCCGTGGCGCTCCGGGCATCACTAGCTAGAAGGAGTGCTCGAACGTCACCGTTGCACCGGAGCGAGAGGGTAACGCGACGAGGGCGCTTCGAGCGAGCGGATTGCGGGGGGCTCGGGCCTCCCGCCGCTCCTCGACCTTGTCGGGCGCCTTCGTTCGATTCGTGAGCACGAGCACCAACCCGCCGGCTGTCGCCAGAGCTCCCGCTGCGAGCGTGTAGGTTGCGACCGTCGCGAACGTGCTCCCAGACCGCGCTGCGTCGAAGCCGACCTGGTTGCACTGGTTCGTCGCGTCGCAGTTCTCTTTGCGGAGCGACTCTCGGTCGATGGCGAAGAGGCCGGTCAAGGAGCCTACCCAGAGGCTCGCGGCTCCGGCGCCCATCAGCGCGAAGCCAGCGACGCGCAGCGTTTGGGCGCGGCTCTCGCGGCGCGTCTCCGGTGGCACCTCTTCGTTCGAAGGGTTCGTCAGCAGCGCGAGCTCGGTGGCCTCGAGCTGCGGCCCGGGCCAAACGATGAGTCGCTTCGCGCTGCCGGCCACGATGTCGACTTGCTGCCGCGAGCCGCGATACCCGACGGCGGTGACCTGCACGAGGTGCCCGCCGGCGGGCAAGAGGAGCTTCTTGCGCTTCGCCGGCGGGATCGCTTCGCCGTCGACCGCGATCTGCGTTTCCAAGGGGGCGCCGTCGCCGAGGACGAGCTCGAGGGTGCCGGAGCGGCGCTCGACGCCTTCGATGCGCTCCCGCAAATTGCCGAGGCGATCGTCGGTCACGCTGAGGCGCGACAGCGCGTCCTTGTAGTATTCGAGCGCCGCGGCGATGTGGTTTTGCTGGTCTTCGCAGTCGCCTAAATTGAGCAGCGTGCCGACGGCCGGCTCGAGGCGATGGCTCTCGCGAAAGAGCGAGCAGGCGGTGGCGAACTTCCCCATCTCGCTGGCCCGGCGGCCCAACTGGAAGAGGCGGTCGGCCTCGGAGGCCTCGGCGCTAAGGGGCCACGCGAGGGCGAGGGCGGCGAGCAGGGTCGCGAGCGTCGATCGCCGTCGGGTCGATGCCATGGGACGCCATCATCCTCACTTTCGGCGATCCAGCCACGACTTCTTTTGTTGAGCGCGACCGGCGGGGGGCGCCTTTCGCTCTCCCGCCGGTTCGCCGCTCGGCACCTCGGCAGCGATTTCCTCGGTCGGCGTCGGGGCCGCTGCGGGTTCGGCCCGAGCCGCCGCCGCGGGCTCGGGGCTGGGGACGACGACAGGGGTGGCCGTCGCTGCCGGCACCGGCGCCTTGACGCTTCGCATCGCCAGACCCACGCCGATGGCGCCGCCGACGAGGACCACGAGTGAGGCCACGGCGGCGAGCGTCAGGACGCGTCGACCGCTGCCGTGCGCGGTGGGAGCGGCCGCGCCATCGAACGTGGAGGGCTCTTCGTGGACCGGCAAGAGCGGCACATCCATCGCCGCGGGCGAACCGCCGCGAACAGGGGGGCCGGCGGGGCTCAGCGCGCGCTCGCTCACGGGCGGCAGCTCGCCCTCCGCCAGCGTGTCGTCGTAGGGCGACGACACGGGCTTGAACGCCTTCGGCGTAAAAGGCTTGAAGGCGCGGGGGGCCGTCTTGACACGCAGACTCACTGGCGGGGGCAATGGCGCGCGCAACACCTCGGTCGCGACCTGACGGAGCGCGTGCTGCATGGCCCGCGCGCCAGACCAGCGCTTCGCCTTTTCTACCGCCAGCGCGCGATCGACCACTTCGACGAGCGCCAGAGGGACGTCGCGAGCCACTTCACTGAGCGAGCGCGCCGGGGCCGTCGCTGCGAGGATCAGGAGCTCGTTGGGAGTCTCCGCCTCGTGGACGAGTTGGCCCGAGATGAGGTTGAACATCGTCGCGCCGACGGCCCACACATCGGAGAGCGCATCGACCTCCTCCATGCGGCCGAGCGCTTGCTCCGGCGGCATGAACGCGGGGGTTCCCATCATGGCCGACGTCTTGACGGCGCTCGTGAAACCGTCGCGCAAGCGCGCGATGCCGAAGTCGAGCACCTTCACTTCGCGATCGACCGTGATGAAGATGTTCTCGGGCTTGATGTCTCGATGGACGATGCCCGCGTCGTGGGCCGCGCCCATCACGTCGAGGAGGCCATCGGCGACCAGGAGGACGTCCTCGAGCGGGGAGGCGGCCGCCAAGTCTCTGCGCGCGGGCGTCGGCGGTCTCGCCCTCCAAGAGATCCATGACGAGGAAGACGGAGCCTTCGTCGGTCTGGTCGTCGTCGAGCACCCGGACGATGCCCGGGTGGTTGATCATGTTCGCGACGTACCCTTCGCGCGTGAAGCGGCTCCGGATGTTGGCGTCCACGGAGAGCTGCTGATGAAGGACCTTGAGGGCGACCCGGTTGCCGTTGCGATGCGTGGCCGCATACACGGCCGCCATGCCGCCCACTCCGATGAGCGACTCGACTTGCCACTTGTCACGCAGGACCTGGCCGACCCTCCTTCGACCATGTCCATGGTTTCCGCGTAGAGGGTTGCCATGGCGACGCGAGCCCGGGTCCAACCCCGCGTTCGCGGGGAGGAGGAAGGCCTAGCCGGATCAAACTAACACACAGGACCGTCGACTCAGCCGCGGCCGCCCCCAAGAAGGTGAGCGCCTCTCTGGGCGTGTCCTACTCTGGCCGGACGCCAGCCGAAGAAGGCGCGCGCGCGCCGCGCTCAGCAGGTCACCCAGGGCACCGGCTCGATGGGCCCAGCGCCGCCCAGCTCTTTTGCGAGTCTCGCTGTCACTGGCACGCCGTGAAGTAGGTGATCGCGATGCTGTTCTTTGCGATCGAGTCGCACACTGTCTTGCAGTAGGGCGAGCTCGTCCGTTTTCCGTCACAACACTTGTTGATGGCGTCCATGAGCGGCTGCGCGCCGTTGATGCCGGGCCCGCACTGAGCCGAAGCCGACTCCGCCTTGATGCACGACATCACCGTCGTGTCGGCCTTCGCCTCGCACTGCGTGATGCAGTCGCCGCAGCTCGTGGCCGTGAGTCCGAGCTCGGCGAGTTGCGGCTTCATGGCCCCGTAGACGGTCCCGTTTTCCACGGCGCAATCGGCGAAGAGCTGACACGACTCTTGGCACCCCGCGGTCTTGCTCGCTCCGCAGGTCACGTCTTGCGCCTTGTAATCGAAGACGTCGGTGGTGCAGGTGATCTTCGGGTTGTTCTCGACGGGCGGCAGCTCGAGGCCCTCGGAGCCCGGAAAGCCCTTCGGGTGCGCGAGGAGGACCTTGATGAACCAGTCGTTGATGGGCAGCCACACGTGGTTCAGGTTTTTGCCGCGGCAGTTGCTCTGGCCGACGTTCTTCTGCGCGGCGTAGAACTTGGTCGCGAGCGAAGCCTCGGACACGAAGTTCGCTTCAGGAACCGTCATGCCGCCGACGCTGCCGCTGTACTTGTCGTTGTCGCCTCCCCACGTGACGATGACGAGCATCTTCTCGAGGTCCTTGGCGGGCGTCGGGCTCGTGCTCGAGAACATCCCCGACGCCGGGATCGCGCCCGCGATGACGTTCGAGCGTCGTTGCGCAACGTAGTTCGTGAAGATGCCGCCGGCCGAGTGGCCCGCGATGTAGATGCGGTTCTTGTCGATCTCGAAGTGGGCGGCGTTGCAGGCGAGGAGCGTGTCGAACAGCTCGAGGTCTTTGTTCGGCGCGTCCATGTCCTTCTCGGTCCGCATGCCGTCCCAGACGGGCCAGACGGTGCCGTTCGCGGCGCTCGAGGGCACCAGCACGATGAAGCCGGCGTCGGCGAACTCCTTGAGCTGTGCACGCACTTGGAAGATGGGGCCGGTCTCGCCGGTGCCGTTGAAGCCGACGAGCACCGGGCGAGGACCTGTAAAGGACTCGGGCGGCAGGAGGAGCACGAACTCTCGGCTCTGGCCGGCGACGGAGAAACCGCGGTTCACGCCGCTCTTCGGAGCCTTCGACTGGTAGGCGTCGGGGCACGCCGTGATGTCCGCGGCGAGGCGGACGGCGGGCACCTCATCGGCGCTCTTCGGCGTCGTCGTGCCGGCGTCGGCGGTGGCGACGGGCGCCGCGGTGGACTCCGATTTCGCGCTGCACGCGACCGTGAGGATGGGAGCGAGGAGGGGAAGGGCGGCGGCGACAAGGGCGCGTGCGAACGACATCGAGAGGTGCGTTAGCACATAAGGAGAGGTGAGGCAGTGTCGGACGAGTGCAGCACGCTTCTTTCGACCGGCTGTGGAAAAGTCGTGGAAAAGATGGGGGTCCCGGGCTTGCGCAGGCCGGCTTGGCGGCCACGCAGCGCCTCGGCCCGCCCGCCCATCCACAGAGTTTCTGGACACGCCCTTTCCTTTTCATTTATCACTGCCGCACCGGTTTTTGGCCTGTGGTCTCGCCATGGGAGCACGAGGGCCGCTTTGAATCCACGTAGGGAGACGCCAATGAGAGTCACTTTCCGCGCCATCTTGTCCGTTGCGGTTGCCATTCCTGTTCTCGCCCTCGCGGGCTGCGATGAGACCATCGACGCGACCAAGGCACCGGCCACGTCCGACGCGGGGAGCGACGCGACCACCGCGAGCGACGCCGCGACCGACGCGCCGGTCCCGCTCTTCACGCGCCTCGGCGGCGAGCCGGGCCTCGTGAAGCTCATCGACGCGCTCGTCGCGGCCGAAGTCGCGGACCCGGAGATCGCGTCGTACTTCGTCTTCAACGGAGCGCCGGCCGCGGGCCACCCGAGCGTCACGCAGATCAAGGAGTGCTTCGTGAAGCAAGTGGGCACCGCCCTCGGCGGCCCCGGCTTCACGTACCCCACCGCGGTGTCGGGCGGCTTCCAGTGCCGTGACATGGGCACCGCCCACAAGGACCTCCACATCGGAGGCCTCACCTTCGACAAGTTTGCCACCATCGCCGCAGCCACGGCGACCGCCGCCGGCGTTCCGGCCGACGGCCTCGCGGCACTCAGCGGCTTCCTCACCGCGAACCGCCCGCTCATCGTTGATCCGGCCCGCGAGGATGCGGGTGGCCCCTTCGATTCGGGCATCAAGGTCGACAGCGGCAGCGATGCCGGCTCCGACGCCGCCGCGCCTTCCGACGCGGCCACCGACGGCGGCTGAGAGGCCCTGGCCTCGGGCGGCAACCAGAGGTAGTACCCACTCATGGCAGCCGCTACCGAGACCACTGGAGCGAAGGTCTTCTCCTCGAAGGCCAAGACCGTGGCGAAGGCTGCGGGGGCGATCACCGTCGCCTTCGTGGCCTTCATGCTTTTGGTGCACAGTGCAAGCGGTCGACGCTTGCTCGCCCCGTTCTATGCGGCGAAGTGTCCCGTGGGCGGTCAGGTCACCGGCGAGCAGGTCGAAGCGTCGCGCCTCGAGGGGGCTAGGCAGATGCTGGGCACCGAGCTGGCGCCCGCGCGGCCCGCGCTGGGTTTCGAGCTCGACAAGACGCGACCCGAGGACGTTCGCGCGTGGGCACAGAAACAGTCCGTCGCCTGCGCCGAGGAGCGCGGCGGCGCGTTGTTCCGCTGCACGCGGGTCAAGGCATCGGCCCTCACGCCAGCCATCGAAGGGCCCGACCTGAGCGAGGTGCTCTTCGCGTTCGAGCCGAAAGCGATGACGCTCGTGAGCGTGACGGCCTACCACGAGAGCGTCTCCGAGGACGTGGCTGCGGCGCGCGGCGCGGCGGTCGCAGCGTCGCTCGAGAAGAGCCTCGGCGCACCCCACAAGTCCGGCGGTCGCTTAGAAGCGGCCTACCTCGCAGAGGCGGTGCTCAGGACGGCGACGGTGGGCTACGCGTACCGCGACTACGTCGGCGGCGTGAGCGCCACCAAGCTGCGGCCCGGCACCACGATGCTCCGTGAGCAGTACATGACGGGGATGCGGTAGTCCGACTCGAGGACGGGAAGTTCATGGCGGGCCGAGACCCGACGGCGGTCAAAGCAGGATGGTGCGCCGCTTGCGCTCGCTAGCGATAGCCCGCCGACTATCTTCCCCTCCCATGACGTCCCCGAGCTACACCAAAGCCGTCAAGAAGCTCCGCAAGGCGATCGTTGAACGCTGCGCCGACGAGGAGCTCGAACACGAGGTCAAGGCCTACACAGCGGAAGAGGTCGCCACCTTCGAAGCCACCCACGAGGTCCAACTGCCGGCTTGCCTGCGCGAGCTGATGCTTTCCGTGGGGCCCATCGGCGAGCCGCTCCTCCACTACTCCCGACTCGACCTTCCCGATGCCGAGGCAGTGGCCACGATGAAAGCTCCATGCCCACTGTCCGCTGAGAACACGACGGAGGTGAAGGGCCGTCGCCGTTTCGACCCGACCAAGCACGACGTGGCGTACCGGCAAGGGACCTTGCTCCTCGGGGTGCGCGAAGACGACGAAGTGGAAGCTTTCCTTGTCTGCAACGGTCCCTTCGCGGGCCAGGTTTTCTGCGATCTCTACGGTTACTTCGGCGAGTTCGACGTCATGAGCGCGGGCGACTTCTTCGATGTTCTCACCGAGGCCGTCGAGCCGCGTGAAGGCGCGGCGCTCGCTTAGGGGCGCGGCTCTGCGCCCTACTTCTTCTTGTAACGCACGACGGACTTCACCTCGCCGGACGGCGCCTCTTGTTCGTCCGGGAAGGGAAAGTCGGCCACGATGGAGGCCTTCACCTGAGGCACCCACTTCGTGCCCTTCTTGACCGGGTAGATGACGCCCGAGATCTTCTGGAGGTTGCCGCAGCCCGGATCGTCGCAGTCGCCCTCGAGGCCGTCGACCGAGAACAGCACGGAGCCGCGGCTCATCCACGCGGGCGCGACCACCGCGCCAAACGACTCGTCGCCGAGCACGACCTCGACCTTGTCGCCGGAGCGGCGAACCTTCACGCTGTAGCAAACGTCAAAGCCCCCCGCGCATCCGTCGTCGGACGCGTAGTCTCCGAAGATCTCGGGGCTCTCAAGCGTGTAGCGCGGACCCGTTCGAAGCGCCTCTTCGACCTCGGTGTCGGCGTTCCCGTTCGTGGTGGTCGAGGAAAGGTCGCTCCCTCCACAGGCGGCGACGGTGAGAAGGAGCAGCGCGGGCCATTGGCGTAGGGGCATGTGCTCCCGTGTGGCACAAGATCGGGCGCGCGCAAGCGCAACAGCCCCGCTTAACAAGGCGTTTTTTGGCGGTCGGCGAAGAAGTCCCCGGGCGGGAGCGCCATTCTTGCCAGGCCTCTGGTGGCCCGACACACTCGCCCCATGCCCTCCGACGACGACCGCTACCCGCCGCTCGGCTCCACCGACGACGAGAGCTCGACGCTTCATGTGCGAGCGGAAGAGGGCGCGGGTGAGCATCGCTTCGCCTTGCGCGTCGTCGAGGGACCCGATCGCGGCGCCAACGCCGACGTCGCTCCCGACCTGCCGCCGCTGCTCGTCGGCACGAGCCCCGCGTGCGCGCTCCGCCTCTCCGATCGGCGCGTCTCCCGTCGGCACATCTCGCTGGTCGTCGAGGGCGACGGTCTGCTCGTCGAAGACGCCGGCTCGACGAACGGGACGTGGCTTGGCGCGACCCGGCTCCGCTCCGCTGTCGCAACCGGCGGTGAACGCTTGCGTCTCGGGGAGACCACGCTCCTCGTGGAGCGAAGCTCGCAAAAGAGCGCGCCCCTTTCGAGCGCGTCGCGCTTCGGGCAAACCCTCGGCCAGAGCCGCGCCATGCAGCGGCTCTACCCGCTGCTCGAGCGGATCGCCTCCTCCGATGTGCCGCTCATCATCGAGGGCGAGACGGGGACCGGCAAGGAAGTGCTCGCCGAGTCGATTCATCAAGCGAGTCGCCGCGCCGACGGGCCATTCGTTGTCTTCGACTGCACGGCGGTGCCGCCGTCGCTGCTCGAATCAGAGCTCTTCGGGCACGAACGCGGTGCGTTCACCGGCGCCGTCGCTGCGCGGCGGGGCGTCTTTGAACAAGCCCACGGCGGGACCTTGCTCATCGACGAAATCGGTGATCTCGAGCTCTCGATGCAGCCCAAGCTACTTCGCGCGATCCAAAAGGGCGAGCTGCGGCGCGTTGGGAGTGAACGCCTCCTCAAGGTCGACGTGCGAGTGATCGCCGCGACGCGCCGCGATCTCGACCTCGCGGTGGAGGAAGGGCGCTTTCGCGACGATCTCTTTCATCGCCTCGCCGTCGCGCGCGTCGAGCTACCTCCGCTTAGAAGGAGGGAGGGCGACGTGGCGCTCCTGGCGCGTCAGTTCGCCGTCGAGCTCGGAGCCGAGCCGGGCTCTCTGCCGGCGGCACTCTTGGCCGCGTGGGAGAAGCAGCCGTGGCCGGGCAACGTGCGCGAGTTGCACAACGTGGTGGCTCGACACTTGGCGCTGGGCGACCTCGCTCAGGTCTCGTTCGAGGAAGACGGTGCCGGGGCCCCCGCGGGAGACTGGCTTCAAGCCATCTTGGCGCGCGAGCTACCGCTCGTGCTCGCGCGCGAAGAGGTCGTGGCCTTCTTTGAGCGCGCCTACCTGAGGCGCGCCCTCGATGCGACCGGCGGCAGCGTCGTCCATGCGGCGCGCAAAGCCGGCGTGGCTCGTCGGTACTTCCAACTCCTGAAAGCCAAGCGCTTCCAGAACGAGGGCTGAGCGGCAGCCGAGCGGAGGACGGCCGAGCGCTAGGTTTCAGCGCTTCTTGCACCAAATGAGGACGCGGCCGTCGACGTCGGGGCGTCCCGGCATTCCCGCATCCATGTATAGCGCATGCGTCGTCAGGGCCGGCGTGTTGAAGGCACCGGCGAACGTCCCTCCGTCAACTCGCGTCCGGTCGACGAATCCGCTTCCGCCGCCGCCGGCGCCGCAGTTGGCAACGCCGCCGCCCCCGCCGCCCCCGCCAACGAATCCGCTTCCGCCGCCACCCCCACCGAGTCCCCCATCGAACGAGGCGCCGCTTCCCCCGCGAGAAGAAGCGCCGTCGCCGCCCGGCGATGGCGCGCTCGCATAGACGCCGCCCTGTCCGCTCGCGTCGGGGACGCCGCCGCCAAAGCCGCCGCCGAAGCCGGCCGTGTTGCTGCTCTGCCCGCGTCGCCGCCACTGGCGCCGGACGTGGACGTGGCCGGATCTTGGCCGCACGCGCCTCCACCCCCCCCGGCAACGAGCCATCGCGCCAGCGTGAGGCTGGTGATCATCGACAGGCCTCCGCCTCCTCCGGCACCGTTGCCCGGCGCCCCGCCGTTCGGATATCCGCCGCCGTCCCTCGTTCCTGCGGTGCCGGGCTGGACACGAAACACTTCGCCGGGCGCGAGCGCCAGCTCGCCCATCGCCGCGCCGCCGCCGCCGCCTAGCCCCGAGGCCGTCGAAGCGCCGCCGGCTCCCCACATCACGACCTCCGCGAGCGAACATCCGTTGGGGAAGACGAGCTGAGAGGTGCGTCCAACGACCGGGCGCGTGATGGCGCCGTCGTCGGGGATGGGGGCCGCGTTGGGTGCGACGGCGTCGAGCTCGGCATCGGACGGGGTCGCGTCGATGGGTGAAGCGTCCCAAGGCTCGGCGTCGGTTGGCGTCGACGGTGCGTCGGTGACGGCGGCCGCGTCGTCGATCGACGCGGGTCTCGGGTCATCGAAGCCGTCCAAGGGGCGAGCGAGGCTGCAAGCGGCCGCGCCCGGCACGAGGAGCAAGAGGCATCGGGGCCACCCAGCGCGGATCATGGCGAGGTCCCGGCCTGTGGTTCGAAGACGTGCACGAGCGCTGCGGCCCCTAGCGCGACGAGCCCCACCGCGAGACCGATGTCGCCCGCGACGTAGGTCGCGCGCAGCGCCTGCACGTCGTCGTGAGCGCAATGCGGGCGACAGGTCTCGAGTCTCGCGTAGCGGGCTTCCCCCGTGGCGGCGACGACGCCAAAGACCCCGAGACCGGCGACGCCCAAGGCCCCGAGCGCGATCACGGGCGCCGAGACGCGGCGCGCGGGGGGCTGCGCCGGTGAGGTCGCCGTGACCGTACCCGTGGCCTGCCCGGTGGGGCGTGAAAGCTCGACGACGACGACTCGACGCTGTTCGCCTTCACGCAGAAGGACGCTGCGCCTCCCCTCTCCCCGAGCGCTCTCCACGACGATCTCGTGAGCGCCCGGATCGAGCTCGACGGCTTGCGCGTAGCGCCTCGTTTCGACGCCATCGATGCGCAGCGAAGCGATGTCGACCTCAAGGCCCGCCGTGTCTTTGGCGATGACGAGGACCGATGGCATCACGGCCTCCACTTCGCCGAGCCACCTGACGCAATCGGGCCGCACCATCGCGGAGCACTCCCGCGTGCAGGTCGCCAGTTCGACCATCGCCCGCTTCAGCGCTCCGTCACGGCGGGCACGCTGCGCTCCCTCATAAGCTGAGGCGCAGGCGTCGTCGGCCAACGCGACGCGAGGCCACAGCAGGAGCGTGCACCCTGCAAGCAGTCGCCACATCAGCGGCACCCCGGTCGCAGCACTCGAATGCCGTCGGCACCGATGACCCAGGGCGGACTGCAGCTGCCGGCCGGCGGCGCTCCGCTCCGTGGAGCCTTGGGCGGAGCCCGCTTCGCCGTCGTCGCAGTCGTCGGAGTCGGCGCGTCGCCGGCGAGGGCCACGTTGGAAGGCGTGGTCTGGGTGGTCAGCATGGGCGGTGACTCGGGCGTCGGGGAAAGCGCGGGCACGCCCGGCGGAGCCGCCTCGGTGGCGACGGCCGGAGTGACGACCACCAAGTCCCGCCGCCAAGCGAAAGCCGCGAGGGCGGCCAAGAGCGCGAGCGTGCTTCCGAGAAGGAGGAGCGGGGTTCGATGCCGCGTACGCGCGTAAACGTGGTGCGACGCGCGAGCCGCCACACCTGCGTCACCCGTGGCGGCGGCACTCGCGACTTCGCGGCGGCGCTCCGTGGCGGGCTCGGGCGGCGCCGCGTCGGGGGCCGCCATCTTCGTCGTGATCGTCGACGCGTCGCTCGCCGTGTCCGTTGCCTCCGCGCCCGTCGCCGCGGGTCGCGCGAGCGTGGTCGTCTCCGTTGGGCCGTCGGCCGCCGCGGCGACGGCCGATGCGCGCTCCCTTACGACGGCGCCGGCGAGCTCCTCGACCCACCGCGCGACGGCCCGCGGCGACGCCGGCGGAAGGACCGCCTCGATCGCGTCCGCGAATTCGCGCGCCGAGGCGAAGCGCTGCTCCACCGACTTCGCAAGGCCGCGCAAGACCACGGCGTCGACGCTGGCGTCGAGCCCCACGGCGAAGCGGCTCGGCGGCGGTGCCTCGTCCTCCACGACGCGCTTCATCGAGACACGCGGATCGGCCGGCGGCACGAGCCGACGTCCCGTCAAGAGCTCCCAGAAGACCACGGCGGCCGCGTAGACGTCCGTTCGCGCGTCGACGGCGAGCCCCCGCACTTGTTCTGGGGACATGTAGCCGAGCTTGCCCTTGACTTGTCCCGTGCGCGTCGACGCGTCGCGCGCGGCGGCCTTCGCGATGCCGAAATCGACGACGCGCACCGTCCCGTCGGCGCCGACGATGACGTTGTGCGGTGACACGTCGCGATGCACGAGAGCGAGCCGTGCGCCGTCGTCGTCGCGCGCCTCGTGGGCTGCGTGAAGGCCCTCAAGCACGGCGACCATCACGGCGGCCGCCACATCGCGCGGCGGCGGGCCCTTGGCGAGCTTCACGAGCTCGAGCAGGCTCGCGCCGAGTACGTGCTCCATCACGATCGACACGGTGCCGTCTTCGCGGACCACGTCGAGCGTGGACACGACGTTGGCGTGGCGAACGCGTGCTGCGAGGCGAGCTTCGTCGAGCAACATGGTGACGAACTCGGGTTCGGCTGCAAGATGTGGACGCAGCCGCTTGATGGCGACGATCTTCGTGAAACCCGCGGGGCCCAACATTCGGCCCAAGTGGACCCTAGCCATGCCGCCGGAAGCGATGGGCGCGACGAGGACGTAACGCCCCGCCACAACCTCCTCGCGCGTTCGCGCTGCCGCCGTCATCGAGCCCGATGGTAGCGCAGGGCCTCAGGGCTTTCTCCCTTCCCGCGATCGAGCCGATCGCGCGGCGCGAGCCGTTCGATCGCGGCCCCGCTCGCCGAGTCTCTCTCCGCTCACGGCTGTTTCGCGACCTTGGCGGGATTGCCGCTGGCGTTCGGCAGCCAGCTTCGGCGGCGGGGCGCGGCCCAGTCGTTGCTCTACCTGCGCCCAGGAGGTCATCATGAATCGAAAGCTGTCTTTGGAAGAGCTCGGGGCTGTTGCCGGAGGGCGCACGGTGCACGCCGGGGTGTGGCCCGCGGAGGTGCAACGCCTTCACGACGAAGGCGTCGCCACCCTCGAGGGCAACGGCGCTTGGCTTGGCGGCGCCGCTTTCACGGGCTCTCGGTTCACGCCGGTAGACACCACGTCGAGCGCCGCGTCAGGGCTGCTCAACGCACTCGTCAATGAGCCCAACGGCTGGCGTGGCACGCCGAACGGGCAGGGCTCCGCGCCGTCCTTCCGCAACGTCGCCAACGACCTCCCGGCAAGCCGTCTGGACAGCGCAAACTTCTTCGGGCCCGCCGGCAACCTCGAGCGCTTCGCGCCCCAGGGCGGCTCCAACTTCATGAATGAGGAGCGCGGCGATGGACTGAACTCGTTGAACGAGATGCCGGCGTCCTTCTCAAGGAACGAAGGGGGCGGCTTCGGTGCCCGCGAAACGACGGCGCTCGACGCGCTCAACACGAGCGGTGGTGGTGCGGCCTTCGGGAACGGTGCGAACGGGACGATCCTCGATGAGACGAGGCACGGCCGCGCGGCGGACTTCCTGCTGAACGGATCGGGCGCGCTGAACAACCTCCCCCTCGATGGGCTTGCAGCGCGTAGTCAGCCATTGGCCGACCGACTCCCCGTTGCTCCCGCCACCGGTGGCGGCGGGATGAGCAACGAGGAGCTGATGGCCTCGATGGGGATGCCGGTGCAGCCGAGCAGCGGCGCCACCGGCCTCGGGGCCCAGCTCGGCACCCGGGTAAGGCCCCACCGGCCCGGGATTCCCCCGAACGCCCCGCTGGCGCGGGCGTGCCTAACGACAAGGTCGACGCAGGCTCGCGCACCGGTCGTCGGCGACTCTTCGTGGGGCTTACTTTCCGGGTAGCCCGCCCATCGGCTACGCTCACGCGGCCATGCACAACCCGCCCAACCGCTCACGCCGCGTCGCCGCCGCCATGGGGAAAGAGCCCTCGGACGTCCTCCTCACGAACGCTCGCGCGCTCGACGTGTTCACCCTCACGTGGCGTGAATGCGACGTGGCCATCGCCGACGGCGCCGTCGTCGGCATCGGTCCGCGTGGCGACGTGCCCCTCGCGGCCACGCGCACCGTCGATCTTGGCGGTCGCGCCGTGGTGCCCGGCTTCATCGACGCCCACGTGCACGTCGAGAGCTCGCTCTTGGTGCCGGAGAACTTTGCGCGCGTCGTCGTCCCGAAGGGGACGACGACCGCGATCTGCGATCCCCACGAGGTCGCCAACGTCGTCGGCGTGCGGGGCATCGAGACGTTCCTCGATGCCGCCGAGCGCATGCGCGACTCGCTCGATCTTCGCGTCATGATCAGCTCGTGCGTCCCGGCGACGCACATGGAGACAAATGGCGCCGGCGTCCTCTCGGCCGCTGCCCTCTCGCCGCTTCGTGCGCGCCGCCACGCGCTCGGCCTCGCGGAGGTGATGAACGTCCCCGGCGTCATTCACGGCGACCCCGAGGTCTTGGCCAAGCTCGACGCCTTCGAGGGCACGCCCATCGACGGCCACTGTCCGCTGCTCCGCGGACGCGAGCTGTCGGCGTACGCCGCCGCCGGCATCCGAAGCTGCCACGAGAGCTCGGAGCTCGAAGAGGCGCGCGAGAAGCTGACCAACGGGATCTCCGTTTGGATTCGTGAGGGCAGCGTCGCCAAAGATCTTCACGCGCTCTCGCCGCTCCTCACGCTCGAGACGTCGATCGCCATGGGCTTCTGCACCGACGACCGCAACCCGCTCGACATCGCGACCGAGGGGCACCTCGACTACCTGATCCGCGGCGCCATCGCCCGCGGCGTTCGCGCCGAGGTCGCCTACCGCGCAGCTTCGCTCAGCGTCGCGCGTCACTACGGCCTGCGTCATCTGGGCGCCGTCGCGCCGGGCTTCGACGCCGACCTCGTGGTCTTGGACGACGTGGCGAGCTGCGCCGTTCATCAAGTGTTTCGTCGCGGGGTGCCGGCGAGCGAGCTCGCTTTCCCCTCGCTCGCCGACAAGACAGGGGAGGGGACCATGCGCGCCGTGGTCCCCGCGGAGAGTGATCTCATTGGCCCCGCGGGGCGCGTGCACGTCATCGGCGTTCGCGGCGGTCGCATCCTCACCGATCACCACGTGATGAACCACGACGCGCCGGGCGTCGCGCGCCTCACGGTCCTCGAGCGCCACGGCCACGGCGTCCCGCCGGCCAACGGCTACGCCTTCGGCTTCGGCGAGACCTTCGACGGCGCCATCGCGTCGAGCGTCGGCCACGACAGCCACAACCTCATCGTCTGCGGCAAGACTCCTCGCGACATGCGCGTGGCGCTCGCCGCGCTCGTGGAGGCCGGCGGCGGGTTCGTCGTCGTCAAAGGCGGTGCCGTGTCGGCTCTCCTCCCGCTCCCGGCCTTTGGTCTCATGTCGCGGCAAGACCCTCGCGAGATCGAGCGCGCGCTCCTCGAATTGCGCGCCGCCAG
The DNA here is from genome assembly GCA_016703425.1 of Myxococcales bacterium. Lineage (NCBI taxonomy): Bacteria > Pseudomonadati > Myxococcota > Myxococcia > Myxococcales > Myxococcales bacterium. The sequence goes on along the minus strand of JADJCA010000002.1, from coordinate 423,760 downwards.
CAAGGCCGCCGGTTGCGTCCTCGCCGAGCCGTTCCTCCAACTCGCCTTCCTGAGCCTCCCCGTCATCCCTTCTCTCAAGCTCACCGACCGGGGCCTCGTCGACGTGGAGAAGTTCGCGATCATCTCCGTCGCCGCCTAGCCGCCCCGAACCCGCGCCCGCACGCCGTGTCTCGCCGCAGCGACGACAGGTCCGCGTCCGATCCATCCGTGGGCTATCGACGGCTCTGCGCTAGTGTCGGACACGCGCGCGCGTTCTGGCGCAAAACGCCGATGAATCGTGCGAGATGCCACGGCGCACGGTCGGGGCGGCGACGGTAAGAATTTGCTGAGGTCGGATCCCGCAACTGGCGTCGTTCGTGCTCAAGTGTCCTCGGGACCGACGGAGCATTCACGAACGGGGCACGTGGGTGCTCCGTCGTCCCAATTCCAAGACCAACGAGCGGCGGTGCGAAAGCGCCCCCGCTCTTTTTTTTTGCTGTTCGCGCGCTCGAGGTTCGAGCCACCGATCGCACGCGATCCACGCATGGTGCCCTCGCTCCTCTGCGCTCGTGTCGGACATCCTCAGCGTTGCAGCCGAAAGCGCGGCGAATCGCGGCGTGCGTCCTGGGAGGCGCCAGGCTGGGGCGTCGCGAAGCGTTGGCGCCGTTCGTGCTCAAGCTCAGTCAGGACCGACGGAGCATTCACGCACGGGGCATGTGGGTGCTCCGTCGTCCTACTTTCAAGAAGCGTGGGCTTTCAAGAAGCCTGACTCCCGAGAAGCGCGGGGCCTCTATACTGGCCCGTATGCCGTCCGGGAAGCCGTCCGGGAAGGCGGTGGCGCTCGTCGTCGTTGGCTCGCAAGCCGGGCAGATGATTCGCGGCCGCGCGGCGCCGGGCGCCGACATCGAGGCCGTGAACCTGTCGCGCAGCGCCGCCGAGCCGATGGGCGCCGAGGACCCGACGCGCATCGCGCGCGCCGACCACCGAGGCCGATTCGCCGGCAGTTTCGCCATGCGCGAAGGCGATGTGGTTCGCGTCCGAGCGCGCGCGAAGCGCGGCCCTACCGAGTCCGTGCTCTTCGACGCGCGGGCCACGGGGCGCGCTCCGAGGCCGCCTCGCGTAGCGCTCTTTCGCATCGGTCTCGTGCCGTACGACGAGGCTCGCGTCGCCGTCGTCAACCTCAGCGCGAGCCGTCCCCTCGCGGCGCCCGGCGTGCGTCTTCGCTTTCTAAACTCCACCACCGGCGAGACGCTCGACCTCGTGACGAACGAGAAGGGCAGCCTCCCGGGTCGGCCGCTCATCGGCGCGCGCGCCGGCGAGACGCTCTCCGTCGCCGTCATCGCGGGGCGGTCTCGTCACGTGGGCGAGCTTAGCGTCCCAAGCGCGGCGCCGTTGCCACGCGGCGCCGTGAAGCCGTGCGCGCGGCTTCAGCGCCTCGGCGCCGTCCCCGAGCGGCGCGTGCTCGCCGGGCCCCTGTTCGTGGGGCGCCCGCGCGCCGCTGATGTGTTTCAGAGCGAGCTCTCGAACTGTCACGTGGCGAGCGCCGCCGCGGCCGTGGCTCACGTCCAGCCCGCCGTCTTGGCTCGCGCCATCGTCGCTCGCGACGCCGCGCGCTCCTCGTACCGCGTTCGCCTCTTTCGCCGCGGGTCCCGACGCGCCGAAGACATCGTGCTCGACGCTCAGCTCTTCGTGCGGCCTTCCGGCGACTTGTTGTACGGCGCGGCGTCGTTGCCTCCAGGCTCACCGCGCACGCCCACGCCGCGCGCCTTGTGGTGGCCGCTGCTCGAGAAGGCCTTTGCGAGTCGAAAGGGCAGCTACAAGAGCCTCGGTGACGGCGGCTGCGCCGATCTGGTGCTCGCCGACCTGCTGGGTCGGTCGCCGCACCGCTTCTTCGTCGATGGCGCCCGTCCCGGCGAAGACGACCGCGTCTTCTCGGAGCTCTCGCGCGCCTTCGCAGAGCGCCGGCCCGTTTGCGCGGGGACTTGGACGGGCCAACCGCGTCGCTACGTCCGAACGGGGCTCGTGCCCAACCACGCGTACACGGTGCTTGGCTGCAGAAGCGTTCGAGGCCGTCGCTTCGTGACCGTGAGAAACCCTTGGGGCGAGGAGGCGATGGGGCCGCCTCGCCGACGGGGCGGCGCCCTCGAGCTTCCGCTCGAAGTGTTCGTGCGCCTCTTCTGCGTCGTGCAAACCGTACGCTGACGCGCTCCGCCAGGAGCTCGCGGTGAGCGGGAGAGGGAGAACGAGAGGGACTGGGAGCGCGGATTTGTCGCAAGCGCGACCGGGCGCCTCTACCATTGGCGCGTGAGCCAGCCCTGGGAATCGCTCTCCGACGAAGAGCTCCTCGCCGTTCGGCTCTGCGACCTCAACGTTCGCATCGAAGGCAGCGAGCTCGAGCCTCGCGTCGACAAGCTGCTGGCGGCGCTCGCGTCCCGCGGGCTCTCCATGAAGCCGGCCTTCTACCTCGCCGATGAGTGGCTCTCGCCGACCGGCGTGCCGGCCATCGCGATTCCGTTTTACCTCGCCCATCCGCGGCTCAAGCAGCTCGAGATGCGCCAGATGATGGAGGTCGAAGGCGGCACGCCCGAGTGGTGCGACAAGCTCATGTTCCACGAGTGCGGTCACGCCATCGATCACGCGTACCGTTTCTCGACGCGGCCCGCCTGGCGCGCGACCTTCGGCGATCCGCGCGTGGACTACCACCCGGAGACGTACCGGCCGCGGCCCCACAGCAAGGCCTTCGTTCGCCATCTGCCCAATTGGTATGCGCAAGCTCACCCCGACGAGGACTTCGCCGAGACCTTCGCCACCTGGCTCGCGCTCCCTCCGGAGGAGTGGCGCAAGCAATACGCCGGCTGGCGCGCCCTCGAGAAGCTCGAGTACATCGACTCGCTGATGCGCTACGCCGCGAAGACGCCGCCCAAGGTCAAAGGTGGGCGCCTCATCTCACGGGTGTCGCGTTTGAAGAAGACCCTCGCTCGCCATTACGCGGCGAAGCGAAAGGTCTGGCAGGCCGACTACCCGGACTTCTACGACGCCGACCTTCGGAAGATCTTCGGCGAGATCACTCCAGGCGACGAGCCGGCGGCTCGGTTCATGCGTCGCTACCGAAGGTCCATCGTCTCGTCGACGGTCACGTGGACCGGCGAATCCAAGTACACCGTCGACGGCCTGGCCGCGAAGCTCATCGCACGAACCGCGACGCTCAACCTTGGCACCCGCGCCGACGAAGGCGCGCTCCTTCTTGAGATCGGCGCGTACCTCGCCACGCTTGTCACCAACTACCTTCACACGGGCAAGTTTAAGCGGAGCGTCTAGTGCACAGCCGTCGATGTTCCATCAACGTCCGAAGGCGGGCGTCTCGCTGCGCGAGGCGCCGGTGCACTAGACGATTCTCTTGGGCTTCGCCCAAACGGCGAATTCGGCTCCGCGAATTCGCTTCTGCACCGCGTAAGGCGGAGCTAGCGCTCATCTCAACGGCGGTGCACTAGTCATGCGAGTCGTCGTCCTCTTCGACATTCACCGGCAGCTCGAGCCCGACGAGACCTTCTCGATGAAGGAGCTTCGCAAGGAGGAGGCGAAGGCCACCGAGGCCGACGTCATCACGGCGCTCCGCGCCTTGGGCCACGAGGTGGAGCAGCTCCCGGTCTACGACGACGTGGGTCTCATGTTCGAGCGGTTGACGAAATTCGCGCCCGACGTCGTCTTCAACCTCTGCGAAACGTTCTTCCTGGACCGCGCCCACGAGCCGAACGTGCCGGCGCTCCTCGACCTCATGAAGCTCCGCTACACGGGGGCGAGCCCCGAGGCGCTCCTCTTGTGCAAGGACAAGGCGCTCGCCAAGAAGGTCCTGGCGTTTCATCGGATTCGCGTGGCCGGCTTCGTCGTCTCGACGCGTTCGCGACCGCTAAAGAAGCTCCGTCGCTTTCGCTTTCCGGCCTTCGTGAAGCCGCTCGGCGAAGAGTCGAGTGACGGCATCAGCAAGGCGTCTTACGCGCGCAACGAGGTCGAGGCGCTGGCGCGCGCGCGGTTCATTCACGACAGCCTCGAACGCGACGCGCTCATCGAGGAGTACATCGAGGGGCGAGAGCTCACGGTCGGCGTCCTCGGAAACCCGCGCGTCCTCGCCCTACCACCACGCGAGATCTTCTTCGGCGTCGACGACGGCGTTGACCACGACGGGAGGCCGCGCTTTACGACGAGCAAGGCCAAGTGGAACGACGCCTACCGAAAGAAGTGGGGCATCAAGAACGGCGCCGCGGCGGCGCTCCCCGCGGGCGTTCCCGAGAAGCTCGCGAAGACGGCGCGCATGGCGTATCGAGTCTTGAAGATCCGAGGCCTCGCGCGCCTCGACGTCCGCCTCACGGCCAACGGCGACGTGGTCGTCATCGAAGTGAACCCGAACCCGTCGCTGGCGAAGACCGACGACTTCGCGATGTCGGCGGCGGAAGCGGGACTGAGTTACGAGGCGCTCATCCAGCGCATCTTGGACAACGCGATGCGGTAGGTCGTTCGCGAGGGCGTTGCGTGGCGGCGCTCGCGTTGGACCGTTCGCGAAACTCGCAGACGCGCTTAGCGAGCTCTGGCAAGTCGGAGGTCGCCAAACGTACAGAGCTCGGCCAGCACGAGAACCTCGCCGCGCTGACGATCGATGCGGAGCGTCACCGGGCACGGGACGCTGCGGCGCGGGGGCGTCACCTCGTCGGTCGTGCCATCGGCCCAGGGAACGGTCTGCGAGGGGACGACCACTTGGCCGCCCACCTTGAGGGAAACGGTCGCGCCCTCGTCGTTCGAGGCGTTGACCACGACTTCGGCCTCCGCCGACGCGAAACGACCAACGAGCGCCCCGACGGGCCGCTGCTCGAGTCGCGCGTCGAGGCGCTCGTCGCCGCCAATCGAGGGGGGACGCTCGATGGCGCCGTGGACGAGGAGGCCGTCTTTGGCTCGCTGCAGCGTGAGGCTCAGCCCCGCCGCAACGGTCACCGTCGACCTGGCGTCGCCGGGCGAGAGTGGCACATCGACGACGTGTTTCGTTCCAGCGGCGTGACCAAGGGCGCCCGACAACGTGAGCCCTCCCGCGCGGGACCTGATGCGAAGGCTCGTCGGGGGCCCCGTGACGCTGTCGTAGACGCCGGGCGAGAGGCGAGCCGCCAAGGTCGCCTCGTCGACCATCGGCGACTCGTCTTGCTCGGCAAGCCATGAGCCCCCACAGCCGGCGATGCAGGGAACAAGCAGGAAAGCGAAGAGCCTTGTCATGGCGCACCACGAAGCACCGGCTGTGCCGAGCGACGTCGGGCGCGATCGCCGGCGTTTTTCAACGCGAGATGAACCTCGTCAGCGACGCGGTCTGGATCGACGCGCCGAGCAACATTTCGGGCCGTGGTCTTTCCGCCACAAGGGACGGGCTCGAGTGCGGCCTCGCGACGACAGAGGCGCACGGCCCGACGTGGGCGCTAGGATGCCCCCATGCGCTTGACCACGAGGCTCCCATGGTTGCTCCTCGCAGGCGCGTGCACCGACACGGCGGCCGTTGGAACGAGCACTGAGCTCCGCGATGCGGGTGTGGGGGCATCGATCGACGGGGGCGCGGCCCGCGGTGATGACGGCGGGCTTCTGGCCGGTGACGGCGCCGCGGCGAATGACAGCCAGCCACCCGCGAACGACGCTGGCACCGACGCCCCGGCGAAAGACGGCGGCGTCGTCACGACCGACGCCGGTCCCGGCTCGCGCTTCGCCCTCGACTTTCCGAGCAACGTCACCGGCGCCGACCAATCGGCACCGTTCGTGGCGCTCCAGTACGACGATCCTCATCTCCACGGCCTACCCTTCGCCGGGCCCGGCAACGCCGGCGTCACGTACCTGTGGCGCATCCATCAACGCGCGCAGACGGGCTACTACGTCACGCTGTGGTGGGCCCAAGGCGACGGTGGCTTCACGCCCGGCGCGCAATACGTGGGCGGTCATCCGTACCCGAAGGCGGGGAACAACACGGGGACGGTTCAACGTTGGGAGATCGCCGCTCCCTCCGGTGGCGACTACTTTGACACTCGCGCGGGGCTCGGCACGTCGAAGGACGTTGTCTATGGCGTCTGGCGCACGCAGGCGCTTCGTGTCGTGCGGAACGCGAACGCCTCGAAGACCTACACGTTCTACACGGCGCTGCCTTCCGTTGCGCCGGTCGATGTGCTCGAGTGGACCTCCAGCACCGGCGGCGACGTGGCGGAAACGCCTCCTCCGAGTCCGAAGCTCACCATCGGCGATAGCCCGTGGTTCGCGAGCTACCAACACGAACGACTCAGCGGCCTCTTCGGGGAGCTCATCATCGAGGCAGCGGCGCGCTCCGAGGCCGAGATTCTCGCTCAGGCGGCGGACCTGAAGCACCTCACGTCGGCGTTCGCTGCCAACGTTTGGTACTGGAAGCCGGGCTGGCGCTCGGTCAACGACGTTGCGTGCGAAGCCGGGACCGGCCGCAGCCTGTATTGGGCCGACGGGGCGCACAAGGCGAGCCTCGGAGCCTTGCCGTAGCGATCCAGAGGACGGCTCCGTGCTCGGACCGACGCGCGATGGGCGTTTGGACTGCGGCCCGACTCCGCTATCGTCATCGATCGTGCAGCTTCGCAGTCTCGACGTGGGTGTTCGTCTTCGCTACGCAGACTACGGCGGCGAGGGGCCACCCATCGTCCTTCTGCACGGACTCGGTGGGTTGCACCTCAACTGGATGCGCCTCGCGCCAGCGCTGACGCGCCATGGGCGGGTCCTCGTGCCCGACTTGCCCGGTTTCGGTGGCACAGCGCCCTTACCCGCCGGCACCACGATGGCGGGGCTCGGCGCCACGCTCGAGCGGTTCCTCGAGGCCCTCGCACCGGGCCCCGTTACCCTCGGCGGCAACTCCCTCGGCGGAACGCTCTCGCTGCTCTTCGCGGCCCAGCACCCCGCCAAAGTCGCGAGCCTCCTCTTGTTCGCGCCAGCGGTGCCGCACGCGTACTTCGAACCCTTCGACGTCCGTGCGTTCTTCACCATGGGCGCCGCGATGCTGCCGCACTTCGGTCCCGAGAGCGTTCGCGGCCGTGCCATCCGCGTGGGACCCGAGCGTCTCGTCCGCGAGATGATGGCCTTCATGACCCACGAGCGGCGCCGGATCCCGCACGACGTGCTCGTCGCGCACATCGAGGAGGCTCGCGCGCGAATCGACAAGCCCTGGGTCGGCACCGCCTTCTCCGACGCGCTGCGCTCGCTCTCGTGGGTCCTCGTCAACCGCCTCAGCTTCGGCGAGAAGGTTCGTGCGATTCGCGCGCCGGCGCTGGTCTTCGCGGGCGACAAGGACCGGCTCGTCCGGGGGCGGTCCATCCGGCAGATGTGCCTCCTGAATCGAGCCTTCCAGTTCCATCATTGGGGCGACGTGGGGCACGTCCCGCAGCTCGAGGTGCCCGAGCGGGTCATCCCGCTGGTAGAGCCGTTTCTCGCCGAACTGCGGCGCGCTGCCGCCTAGGCGTCAGAGGCATCGCGCGCCTTGCCCGTCGGCCCGCGCCGGTGGCCGGGTCGGGCCTCGGGGTTCGCGCGGGGGGGGGGGGGGGGGGGGGGGCCGCGGGGCGGGGGGGGGGGGGGGGGGGGGGGGGGGGGCGGGGGGGGGGGGGGGGGGGGGGGGGGGGGCTCTGGGGGGGGGGGGGGGGGGGCGGGCGGCGGCGGGCCCCGCGCGGGGGGGGGGGGGGCCGCCGCGGGCCGTGCGGGCGGGGCGGCCGCGCGGGGGGGGGGGGGGGGGGGGGGGGGGGGGGGGCGGCGGGGCCGGCGGCGCGCCCGCCCGCGGGCCCGGCGGGGGGGGGGGGGGGGGGGGGGGCCGCGGGCGGGGGGCGCGGGGGGCGGGCGCGCGGGGGGCCGGCGGGGCCCTGGGGGGGCCGCCGGGGGCTCGGGGCTGGGTGCGGGGGGGAGAAGGCCCCCGCCGGGGGGCGAAAGCCAGCCGGCCAGGCGGGCCCGCCTGGGCCGGCGCCAGTCGTCTCGGCCACGGCGCATGGCTTCACGTCCTTCCCCTCTCGTCGCGGGCGTGCGATGACCTTGGGACATGAAGGCGCTGCCGCCCCAAATCAAGTTCATCATCGGCAACGAGGCCGCGGAGCGTTTCAGCTTCTACGGCATGCGGAACATCCTCACGGTCTTCCTCGTGGACTACCTGCTCTCGCGGGCCACGGCGCAGAGCGAGCGGGAGGCGCAGGCGAAGTCGATCTTCCACCTCTTCGTCGTCGGCGTTTATTACTTCCCGCTCTTGGGCGGCGCCCTCGCCGATCGCTTCCTCGGCAAGTACCGGACGATCCTCTGGCTCTCGATCGTCTATTGCGCCGGCCACGGGTGCCTCGCGCTCTTCGAGAGCGACAAGACCGGCTTCTTCGTCGGACTGTTCCTCATTGCCCTCGGCTCCGGCGGCATCAAGCCGTGCGTGTCGGCCTTCGTCGGCGATCAGTTCACGAGCGAGAACAAGTCGCTCGCCAAGACGGTCTTCGCGATCTTCTATTGGTCCATCAATTTTGGCTCGTTCTTCGCGTCGCTCCTCATCCCCAAGACGCTCGAAAGGTACGGCCCCAAGGTCGCCTTCGGCATCCCTGGCGTCTTCATGGCGCTGGCGACGCTGATCTTCTGGCTCGGCCGCGGTCACTACGTCCACTCGCCGCCGCAAGGCCGAAACCCGCACTCGTTCTTGCGCGTCATTCGCTCGGCGCTGAAACACCGCTCCCGGCGGCCGACGGGCGAGCCGCTGCTCGACGCGGCGCTCGCCGAGCATCCTCCCGACGCAGTAGCGGGCACGCGCGCGGTCTTTCGCGTGCTCAAGATCTTCGCCGCCATTCCCTTCTTCTGGATGCTCTTCGACCAGAAGGCCTCCGCGTGGGTCCTACAGGCCAAACGGATGGACCTCGACGTCTTGGGCTTTCGCTTCGCGCCGTCGCAGCTTCAGTTCATCAATCCGCTCCTGGTCATGATGCTCGTTCCGTTCACGGCGGCGGTTGTGTACCCCGCCGCCGAGCGCTTCGGCTACACGCTGACGCCGCTTCGCCGCATGACCATCGGCATGTTCTTCGCGGCGGCCTCGTTCGTCATGGTCGCGGGCCTCGAGCTTTGGATTGCCGGGGGCGCGAAGCCCACAGTGCTCTGGCAGCTCGCGCCCTACCTCGCCCTGACCATGGCGGAGGTTCTCGTGTCGGTGACAGGGCTCGAGTTCGCGTATTCCCAAGCGCCGCCGTCGATGAAGAGCACGGTCATGAGCTTCTGGAACCTCACGGTGGCCATCGGCAACCTGGTCGTTGCCGTCGTGGCCAAGCTCAACGTCTTCAGCGGCGCGGCGTCGTTCCTCTTCTACGCAGCGCTCATTTCTTTCGCTGGCATCTTCCTCGGGTTCGCCGCCAAAAAATACGTCACCGTCGACTACTATCGCGAGCGAGCCGGCTGAGCCGTTGGAGCTGCTTGGTGGTTGAGCCTTCCCAGTCGCGCGTTCAAGTCGCCCTCGCGTACCACGAGCGGTCGAAACATCGACCGGGCGCCTACGCTCGCGCGCGCGAGTTCGTCGACTGGGACACGCAGCCGAGCCCCTTCCGCGTCTACGACGGGGCGCCGAACGTGCTCCTCAGCGAGGTCCCCGTCGCCGAGACGGCGCGCCTGGCGGCGGAGCGCGGCGGCATCATCGGCCCCGCCTACGACGAGCTCTTCCTTCCCGGCGCGATCCCGCCGGAGAAGCTCGACGAGGAGAGCCTCGCGCGCTTCCTCTACGACAGCCTCGCGCTGGCGGCCTGGCGCAAGGACGGCAAGAGCCGCTGGTCCGTTCGAGTGAACCCGTCCAACGGGAACCTCCACCCGACGGAAGCCTATTTCGTCATCCCGCCCATCTCCGGCGTTGGGCCCCGGCCCGCCGTTTATCACTACAGCCCGCTTCTTCACGCCCTCGAGGTGCGTCGCGATCTTTCGCCCGACGACTGGGAGGAGCTCGCGATTCCTTTGCCGACCGACACGCTGCTCGTGGGGCTTACGTCGATCGTGTGGCGCGAGGCGTGGCGCTTTGGCGAACGCGCGTTTCGCTTCTGCCAACACGACGCCGGTCACGCGGCCGCCGCCATCGCGCTCTCGGCGGCGTCGCTCGGCTGGGGAACGCGTCGCGTAGCGGGCCTCACCGACGACGATCTCGCCGTTCTCGTCGGCGTTCATTCTCAGCGTGGGCCCGAGGCCGAGCAACCGGTGCTGCTCTTGGCGGTGTCGCCGAGCTTTGCCGTTCAAGCGAACGAGCCGCTCTATCCGGCGTCATCCGTCGGGCTCTCGTCGCTCACGCCAGCGTTCGTCGAGCGCGCACGAAAGGCGACGTGGCGCGGAACGCCGAACGTGCTCAGCGCAGCCCATCACGATTGGCCGATCCTCGACGTGGTGGCCCACGCGACGCGCCGCTCCGCCGTTGAAACGACCATCCCGCCGCCGCCGCCTTCGTCGGCCACGCTCCTCGACAACGACAAGACGAAGACCTTCGACGACGAGCTGCCGCTGGCGCTGACGCGGACCATCCGAGGGCGTGGAAAGCTCACCTTCAAGCTCGCGCGTATGTCGCGGCCCGCCTACGAGCTGCTCCGCGTTGCCAACGATGAGCTCGCGCTCTCGTGGCGCAAGGCGTCGGCCGACATTCGCCCGGCGCTGGCTCGCGTGGCCATTCGTGGTCGAAGGAGCGCGACGCAAATGAACCCGCGAACGCGCGTCTCCAAGGAGACCTTCTTCCGCATGCTCGCGCGGACGTTGCCCACGGGCGGGCACCCGGTCTTTGACGCGTTGGGGCGTGCGCCGGCCCTCCACCTCCTGCTCTTCGTGCATCGCGTTCGCGACCTAGCGCCGGGGACGTACCTGCTCGCGCGCGACGCGTCGCGCCTCGCGCAGCTGCGAACGTCCTTCGACCGCCCCTTTCTCTGGAAGAGCGTCGAGTCGCCGCAGAAGCTGCCGCTCTTTCTCCTGGAGCGCGGCGATACGCGCGCCCTTGCGCGCTCATCGTCGTGCCATCAGGCGGTCGCTTCCGACGCCACGTTCGTGGCGTCCATGCTGGGGCGCTTCGAGTCGCTCCTTCGCGAAGAGGGTGCGCCGACCTACCGCTCGCTCCACTGGGAGGCGGGCGCCATTGGGCAGGTGCTCTACCTCGAGGCGGAGGCTGCTGGCCTGCGCGGGACCGGACTCGGCTGCTTCCTCGATGACTTCGTGCACGAAGCCGTCGGCCTTACGGGCCGTGAGCAGCAGGTGCTCTACCACTTCGCCGTGGGTGGGAGTCGCGACGAGGTGCGCGGCGAGACCATCGACCCCTACGAGCACCGGCGCGACATGATCGAGCGGTAGCGCGCCGGCGACGGAGGCGCTGTTTCGATGCAGCCACGTCCCGGGCGGCGCCCGCTACGAAGGGCCCACGAGGGCGGCCAGCTCGGCGCGATCGAGCGTCTCCTTTTCGAGCAAGGCCGCCGAGACGCGGTCGATCGTGTGTCGCTTGGCAGAGAGCAGTGCCTTCGCGCGCGCGTACTCGGTGTCGATCAGCGATTTGATCTCGAGGTCAACGGTGCGTGCCGTCTCGGCGCTGATCTCTCGTCCCCCTTCCATGTCGAAGAACCCGCCGCTGCCGCGGCCCGCCGCGCGGCCCGAGCTGACGGGGCCCAGGGCACTGCTCATCCCGAACCGCGTCACCATGAGTCTCGCGAGCTCTGTCGCGCGTTCGAGGTCGTCTTCCGCCCCCGTCGACACTTCGCCGAAGACCACATCTTCTCCCGCGCGGCCTGCCAGCAACACACAGATGCGGTCGTGCAGCTCGTGCTCCGTCATGAGGTAGCGCTCCTCAGTGGGGAGCTGCAGCGTGGCACCGAGAGCGCCGATGGAGCGAGGAATGATGGTGACGCGGTGCACCGGATCGGAGTGTTCGACGGACAGCGCCGCGACCGCGTGTCCCGTCTCGTGAATGGCGACGCGCCGCTTCTCCTCGCGCGTCATCACGCGACCTTCACGTTTGAGGCCGAGCTGGATTCGGTCCACGGCCTCCTCGAAGTCCCGCATGGTGACCTGTTCGCCGTCGCGCCGCACGGAGGCGAGCGCCGCTTCATTGACGACGTTGGCGAGATCGGCTCCCACCATGCCAGGCGTTCGCTGCGCCATGACGGGGAGATCAACATCGGGGCCCATCACGATCTGCTTCACGTGCACCCTCAAGATCGCCTCTCGTCCGCGCACGTCGGGCCTACCCACAATCACCTGTCGATCGAAGCGACCCGCACGCAGCAACGCCTTGTCCAGAATCTCGGGACGGTTGGTCGCCGCCATGATGACGAGCCCAGCGCCGGAGTCGAAGCCATCCATCTCGACGAGGAGCTGATTCAACGTCTGCTCACGCTCTTCGTTTGACGCAAATCCGGCAGCGCCCGCTCGCGTCTTTCCGACGGCATCGAGCTCGTCGATGAAGATGATGCAAGGGGCGCGGCCCTTCGCCTGAAGAAACATGTCGCGTACGCGTGAGGCGCCAACGCCGACAAACATCTCCACGAACTCGGAGCCACTCATGGCGAAGAACGGCACGCCTGACTCGCCAGCCACGGCCTTGGCAAGCAGTGTCTTGCCTGTGCCCGGCGGTCCTACCAGCAAGACGCCTTTTGGAATTCGCGCCCCGACCTTGCGGTACTTGGCCGGCTCTTTGAGAAAGCTTACGACCTCGACGAGTTCGGCCTTCGCCTCGTCGATGCCGGCAACATCGGAGAAGGTGATGCGGTTCTCGGGGCCCAAGTCGTAGAGCTTTGCGTTGCTCTTGCCGAAAGTGAGCGGACCGCCCCGCCGGCCTCGACCCAGGATGCCACCGCCGAGGAACAAGAGCGGAAGGAGCAAGAGCGGCAGCGCGGACAAGAGGATGGGCCAGAAGTTGCTCTGACTCTCGGCCTTGCCCGTGAGTCTCGTGCCGCTCGCGCGGAGCGCAGCGAGGAGCGTCGGATCTTCGATGTTTGGCAGACGCTCGACGGTCACAAGTTCGGTTTTTCCGCCCGGCGCCTCGCTCTTCAGCGTGGCGAGGATGCGCTCGCTTCGGAACTCCGCTTCGGCGACCTTTCCGCCTTGGGCCAGCGCCAATAGCTCGCTGTACGGCACGATGCGGGCCCGTGGCTCTTCTCGGAGGACGCGGCTCTGCAGCGCCCACAGACCGGCGAGCACGACCACGAAGACGAGCGGAGAGCGGAGCTGGCGCAGGATGCCTTTGTTGTCGGGCACGCGGGAAGCGTAGCGTCTCGCGCCGCCGCGAGCGTCACCATTGCCAGCGACCTCGACCGAGCGCCGCGTTCGCTGGTAGTCTCGTGGCCCCAAAAACATGACCGACCAGCCAGAAAACAGCGGCGAATCGATCCTCGGAGAGCTGCGCCGCTCGCTCGCCGCCGGCGTGACACGCGAGGAGCTCCTTAACCTGCGCGTCTTGCACCTCGGCAAGAAGAGCCCCTTGCGGCAGGAGCTCCGTCAACTGGGCGCGCTGCCCGCGGACCAGCGCGCGGCGCGCGCGACGCGGCTCAATCAGCTGCAAGCGGAGGTGGAGGCGGCCATCGCGAAGGCCGAAGAGGAGCTCGCCAACGCGGAGCTCATGAGCCCCGCCGAGTGGCTGGATGGCACGCTGCCGGGAACGGTGCCGCCGCGCGGCTCGCGGCATCCGCTCACCGAGGTCGTCGAGAAGTGCCTCGAGGTCACGCGCGAGTTTGGCTTCGAGCTGGCAGAAGGGCCCGAGATCGAGGAGGCGTACTTCAACTTCGATGCGCTCAACATCGACGAGCACCACCCGGCTCGCGACATGCAGGACACCTTCTGGCTCCCCGGTGGGCGCGTGCTCCGAACCCACACGACGACGGTCCAGGCGCGCGTCCTCAAGGGACATCCGCCGCTTCCCGTGCGCATCGCGTCGCCGGGCCGCGCCTATCGCAACGAGGCCGTCGACGCGACGCACCTCGCGATGTTTCACCAGTTCGAAGGCCTCTGGGTCGACCGCGGCCTCGTGTTTCCCCACCTGATGGGCCTGCTCTCCGAGATCGCTCGGCGCGTCTACGGCGGTGCTGCCAAGTTTCGCTTCAAGCCCAAGTATTACCCCTATACCGAGCCCTCGCTCGGCATGGACCTCGCGTGCACGGCCTGCGACGGCGCCGGTTGTGCCGCGTGCCACGACGCTGGCTGGCTCACCGTCTTGGGGGCCGGCATGGTGCACCCGGAGGTGCTCCGCGAGTTCAACTACGATCCGTCAGAGGTCGGCGGCATCGCCTTTGGCCTCGGCATCAGCCGCATCGCCTCCCAAGCGAGCGGTGTCGAGCACATCAAGCGACTCTACGAGCAAGACCTGCGCGTCTTCGCCGCCGTGCGCCGAGGTGGCCTATGAAAGTTGTTCTTTCGCACCTTCGTCGGCTCGTCGACTTGCCCGACGAGCCGCGCGCCGTTCGCAGCTTGCTCGACGACGTCGGCATCGAGGTCAAGCGCGCGCTGACCGATCCGGCTCTCGGTGTGGTCTTCACCGTTGAGTTGCTCGCCAATCGGGGCGACCACTACGCCTACGGCGGCATCGCTCGCGAAGTGCACGCGCGCACCGGCGGAGCGTTGAGGCTGCCCTCGCCCAAGTCGTTGCCACAAGTGACTAGCGGGCGGGCCCGCGTGACGGCCGGCGGAGCCGCGTGCCTCGCCTATTCGTTGACGCCGCTCACGGTCAAGAGCGGCACCGGCAAGTTGCCGGCGGAGGTCTCGGCCGTGGTGCAGGCGGCGGAGCTCGGCTCCGAGCTGCCCATCGTCGACGTCACGAACTTCGTCAACCTCGAGCTGGGCCAGCCTCTCCATGCCTTCGACGCCGCCAAGGTCGTCGGCGACGTGTCCGTGCGCTTCTCCCGCGCCGGCGAGATGGCTTGGTTGCTCGCCACCAAAGAGCCGACGCCGGTCCCCGAAGGGACGCTCGTCATCGCGGACCAGGAGAAGATCCTGGCCATCGCCGGCGTCATCGGGTGCGAAGACTCGGCCATGACGGCCGCGAGTCAGGCGGTGCTCCTCGAAGCGGCGACGTTCGACCCGGTCCTCGTTCGCAAGGCCAGCCGAGCCCTCAACGTGGCCACGGACGCAGCGGCGCGATTCATGCGGGGTGGTGACCCGACGCTCCCCGCCGTGGGTGCGACGCGAGCCATCGAGATCCTGGTGGCGGCGGGCATCGTCGCGGCACCGGAAGCCCTCGAGATGGCGGCGACGTTCTCCGAGCCGGGGCGCGTCTTGACGCTCGGCGTGGCCTCCACGAATCACTTCATCGGCGCCGAGCTGTCGCGGGTTGAGATGATCGAGCGGCTCGGTCGGCACGGCTTCTCGTGCGCCGGCTCGGGCGATGAGCTGCTCGTGACGGTGCCTCCGCATCGCCGCTGGGATGTGGAAGAGATCGCCGACGTGCACGAAGAACTCGCCAAGTCGGTGGGCTACGGCGCGCTCAAGGTGAGCGTTCCCGTTGCCGTGCGTGGCGCGAGCCCGTCGGCAGCGGAGGCGCTGCGCCGATCCGTCGACGATGTCATCGTGGGCTACGGCTTTCACGAGATCTTCACCAGCGGCTTCTACGGCCGAAGCTCGCTCACCAAGCTCGAGCTTCCGGAAGGCGACCCGCTCTTGTCGCATGTCGAGACGATCAACGCGCTCGACCGCGACTACACGCTGCTCAAGAACAACGCTCTCGTTCATGCGCTCGAGACCGTTGGCGTCAACCTCGACGTTCGTCTCTCGGACGTGCGCGCCTTCGAGTGGACTCGCACCTTTCACCTCGATCCGAACGCTGAGAACGGCTTCTCGCGCGAGACCGAGCTCTTCTGGCTCGTCGCCGCCGGCGCGGCGCCGGGGTCGTGGCGGAGCGTCGACGGCCACGCGCCGCTCGACTTCTTCTTCCTGCGCGGCGTCCTCGACGAACTCCGCCTCGCGACGCGCGTCGACCTTCGCCTCGACGCGAGCGTTCCGCACCGACTAGACCGGCTCTTTCACCCGCAGCGGCGCGCGTCGATCCTGGTCGGCGATGCCATCGTCGGCATTCTCGGTGAGCCGCATCCGGCGGTGCTGCGCGGCTTTCGCATCAAGCACGCACGGCCGGCGTACCTCGAGATCGAGTGGCGCAAGCTCGTGGGGGCAGCGCCCAAGAAGTACACCGAGCCGCCGGTGCTCATGCCGGCCCGCCGCGATCTTTGTTTCGACGTTCCCCGCGGCATCACCGCCGACGCCATCGTTTCGGTGATGAGGGGGCTGGCTCCGCCCATGGTGGCCTCCTTCGACGTGACCGACGTCTTCGAGGACAAGACGCGGCGTTCGGTGACCTTCGCCGTGGGCTTCCACGGCGGCGAGGCCACCACGAACGTGGCCATGAACGAGACCTGCCAGAAATTCGCCGACGCGGTCAGCGCGAAGTGGGTTGCGGAGGGCGTGAAGCTTCGGGGATAGACTGCTCGACTCGCTACCGCCGTCGCTTGCGGGTTTCGAGGAGCGACGCGGGCAGGAGCAGCGCGCCTTTGGCTTCTCCGAGGCGCTCGAAGCGGCCTCGCGGGGCGTCGGCGCGGGTTCCCGACTCGGCCGTGTCGTCGTCCTCGAACTTGCCTCGGACGCGTTGCACGACGTCTTCGACCTTGCTGCGCCGCGCCAGCGATTCGTCGGGAAAGAGCGTGAGACGCGTGCCGCGGGGCACGAAGTCGGCCGTGGAAATCCCCGTGAGCCTCACGGGACGGAGCGGGAGGTCTCGCACGATGCGGCGCGCGGCGTCGTAGAGCGTGACCGTGTCGGAGATGGCCTCTGCGAGGGTCACCCGACGCGTCCGCACCGTGAAGTCCGAGTACTTGAGCTTCACGGTCACGACGCGTGTGGCCAGCTCGGCGCGCACGAGGCGCGTGGCGATGCGCGCGGCGTGGGCCAAGAGCGACCGGTCGATGTCGTCCCAGGTCGCCAGGTCTTCGTCGTAGGTCTCCTCGGCTCCGATGGACTTGGCGGAGCGATCGGGGACCACGTCGCGGACGTCGTCGCCGCGCGCTAGCGCCTGGAGGTCGGCACCGTGGGGCCCGAAGGTTCGCTCCAACAGTTCCGGGGAGGCCGCGGCGAGATCGGCGAAGGTGTGAAGGCCTGCCGCGTGGAAGCGCGGGGCGCTCTTCGGGCCAACACCCCACATGCGCTCGATGGGCAAGGGCGCGAGGAAGCTCGTGACCCGCTCGGGAGGCACGACGACGAGGCCGTTGGGCTTCTCGAGATCGCTGGCGATCTTGGCCACGAACTTCGAGGGGGCCACGCCGGCCGAGGCCGTAAGGCCGACCTCGCGGGCGATCTCGGCCTTCATGGTTCGGGCGATGGTCTCTCCGTCGCCGAAGAGGCTTCGGCTCGCCGTGACGTCGAGGAACGCCTCGTCGATGGAGAGGCCCTCGACGAGCGGCGTGTAGCGCTCGAAGACGGCGAAGACCTGCGCGCTTATTTCGGCGTATCGCTGATGGCGCGGCGAGACCACGAGAGCGCGCGGCGCGAGGCGCATGGCTTCGGCCATGGGCATGGCCGAATGCACGCCAAAACGGCGGACCGCGTAAGACGCGGCCAGCACCACGCCGCGTCGCTCGGCGCCGCCCACAATGACCGGCTTGCCCTTGAGGCTCGGGTTGTCGAGCTCCTCGACGGACGCGTAGAAGGCGTCCATGTCGACGTGGAGGATCGTCCGAGGCGTCACGGGCCGAGCGTAGCGCACGCGCGCGCAAGGAGACGTCACCTGTGCATCGCTCAGCGCTCGATGCGGCGGAACGTCATGTTCAGACGCGGGCCGTCGGCCTGCTCTTTCGGGATCCCGTGGTTCCAGTGGCGTTGGACCGCGCTGCTCATCAGCAAAAGGCTTCCGTGACCGAGCCGCAACTTGTGACCACCGGCAGCCCGATCTCGCTTGTGCTTCGGGCGAAGCACGAACGTGCGCGCCGCGCCCAGCGACAGCGACGCGATGACGGGCTCGCTGCCGAGCTCGGGCTCGTCGTCGGCGTGGAATCCCATCGAGTCTCGTCCGCCCCGGTACAGGTTGCAGAGCACGCTGTTGAACGGGACGCCCGCCACCGCCGACGCGCGTTCGGCGAGCGCACGAACAGGTCCGTGCCACGGCCGCGGCTCTCGCGTGACGCCGCTGTAGCGGTACGTGGCGCCCGGGTCCCCCATCCACAGCGACAGTCGCGGTTGCGGAATGCGCCGACCGAAGAGGACGACGTCTTCTTGCACGAGCGGCAGCTCGGCGAGCAGCGTCTCAAAGAGCGCGTCGGCTTCGGACCTTGCGAGAAAATCAGCGTTGTATTGGAGCGTGCCGCCGAGGGGCAGTGCGATGACCTGCATCAGGCGTCGCTCGCTCAGTCCTCGAGCCGCTCGGCGATGGCTTCAGCAAAGCGCGCCGCCGCCTTCGGGTCCACGTCGAGAAACACTGAAGGCTCCGTGAGCTCGAGCTCCAAGAGGCGCAGCGCGCCCTGCTCGTCTTCCACCATGTCGACGCGGGCGTAGAGCGGTGTCTGGAAGGGAATGGCCGCCAGGACCTTCTCCGCGAAGGCGCGCTCGGCGTCGCTCGGACTTCGCGTCACGATGCGCTCTTCGGCGAAGAGGCCCGCCACTTCGGTGCGCTTGCCGCGGAGGATCGCGCCCTTCTCGATGGCGTGGCTTGCGCGGCCGCCAAAGAAGATGAGCCCCGTCTCGCCGCGCTCATCGACCGACGCGACGTAAGGCTGAATCATGGCCGTGTTTCCGGCGTCGGTGATGCGGCGCACGTGTGCCGTCGCCTCGCCCGTCTGTTTGGCCTCGTAGCGGGCCGTGTCGCGGGCGCCCGCCGAGATGGCCGGCTTCACGACGAACTCGCCCGTCGACGGGAACGTGGGCGCCGCGCCGCCGTCGACTCCGCCCTCCACCCAAGTCGTCGGGACGATGGCGACGCCCTTCTTCTCGAGCACGCGCAGGTACCGCTTGTCGGTGTTCCACGCGAGCATGCCGGCGTCGTTGGCCAGGGGGGCGCGCACGGCGCGGGCCCACGCCACAAATTCGTCGCGGCGCGGAACGTAGTCCCACGCCGAGCGCACCACCACGAGGTCAAAGGTATCCCACGGCGCCGCCTTGTCGTCCCACGCGTAGGTGGCGTGCGTTATGCCGCGGGCGTCGAGCGCGCTCCGCAAGAGCGGCAGATCGGTGTCGACGGCCATGGCCTCTTTTGCGCTGACGATGGCCACTTGGCTCTTGGGGGTGCTGTTCATGAGAGGCTCTTGATGTGCTTGGGCCCGATGCTGATGACGTCGTCGCCTTTGTTCACGGCGAACGCTTCGGTCACGTTGAGGCGCACCTGCTTGTCGCGGCGGACGCCGATGGCAAGGTGGCCTTCCGCTACGAAGCGCCGCGCGGCACCACCGAAGGTGTCGTTGGCGCGGTCCCATTTCGTGAAGTGAATCTGCTGCCCGTCGCCCCGAAGGTGGCTCAAGAGATCGTCCACGACCTCCTGCGTGCCCGGATTCACCGTCTCGGTGGTGATGAAGTGCGATTCGAAGCGGGCCATGCAGACGATGCTGTCGGCGCCAGCCTTCTTCAGGAGCTCCTCCGACTCGGGGTCGACGCACTCAACGACCGTGCGAACTCTGGGAGTCCGCCCCTCGATGGCGAGCGTGACGGCGAGGTTGTGATCGTCGGAGTGCGGATCGCCGGGACGTTTCATCAAGATGATCGCCTCATCGGCGCTCTCGATGCTCGCCCTCGCCAAGGTCGCGTCGCGCGCGGGGTTTCCTTTGACAAATGACACCCCCCGCTTTGCGAGCTCGGATGGCAGCTCGGTTAGGTCCTCGTCGATGAGCAGGATACGGGTGCCGTCCTCGAAGGCTCCACTCGCCTTGAGCTCGTCAATGACGCGCATGACTTTGCCCAGGCTGGGAAAGTTCGCGATGACCACGTGGCCGCTGAAGAGATGGCTCGCCATGCCGCGGAGCTCCTTGTTTTTCGATTCGACGAGTCTCGTGGTGACGAGGGAAAGCACGTAGCCCAAGAGCCCGATGCCGGAAAGCATGAGGGGCACGCCCACCAAGAAGCGCCCCGCCAACGTCAGCGGGGCGATGTCGCCATACCCGACAGTGGAGATGGTGACGATGCTCCACCAGGCGGCGTCGGCGTACCCGAGCTCAGGGCGCCCGGTACGCTCGAACTGAACGAAGCCGAGCGTTCCATAAAGGAGCACGACGCCCAACATGACGAAGACACGGACCGACGGCGGCACGAGGGCCAGGAGCCGCGTGAATCCACGGAAAAAGATGACGTTCATGGGACCGTCTGGGGTTGGGGCATGTCGGCCTTGCGAGCACGCTTACATACCCGAAAGCCTTCGACTGGTGTCGAGCGTGACCACGTCGCGACCGCGCCGGTTTCGATTTCAACCCTCGGGTTGAACGCGCTTGCGCTCCCGCGTCCGCATCTTGCACTATAAATCGTTTCGGCCAGCGATCGAACAGAAGGCATGAGGCCATGAGCGACCTTACAGAAGCGCAAGCGCTACTCGACCACATCAAGGCGGCCGCTCAGGGGTCCGACGATCGCGCCCTCTGGCTCGCCTGGAAGCGCGGGTACCGCGCGCGCTTCTGGAAGGCCTTCAGCGCCATGGGGCCAGGTCAAGTGTGCGCTCAGCAGAACGTCCCCTACGAGGCCATTCTCAAGCGCATCACGAGCTACGAGTTGGGTGCTGGTCGCAATTCGTCGGTCGACGAAGCCGAGCTTGCGTCGGAGGGGGTTCCTCCGAGCATGCCGCTCAGCACGCGAGGTCGTTGAGTCGAACTCAGCCGGCGCGTCCGACGAGGCGTTCGAGGCGATCGAGCGCTCGGTCGAGGACGTCGGCCGACGGACCGAAGGAGAAGCGCACGTAGTGGCGAAAGCGCGAGGGGCGTCCCGCTCGCCGCTTGCCGGGGTTCACGTCGAAGAACTCACCGGGCACGACGATGACCTTCTCGTCGAGCGCGGCGCGGAAGAGCGACATGCCGTCGGAGAGCCCCGCAGGGAGGGCGCTCACGTCGCCCCAGAGGTAGAACGTTCCCTGCGGGACGCCATCGAAGCGCACGCCGAGGCGCTCGAGCCGCGAGTGCATCCGGTCGCGCTTCGCGCGGAACGTCGCCTGGATGGCCAACGTCTCCTTGGTGACGTGGTCCAAAGACAGGAGTGGAATGGCCGCGCGTTGAAGCGGCTTCGAGCCGCCGCCGTCGAGGAACGAGCCGGCGCTCGCCAGCGTCTCGGCCACGTGTTTCGGGCCTACGGCCCAGGTGACGCGCCAGCCCGGGTAACGCCAGTTCTTCGTGAGGCCGTCGAAGATGACGACGGGATCTTTGTCGACGTTCTCGACGTAACGGGCGGCGCTCTCGATGGGGAGCGCGCCGGGCCGGCCTCGATAGACGTAGTGCGAATAGAACTCGTCCAAGAGGAGTGCACACTCGAGGTCCCGTGAGGTCTCCACCCATCGCGCTAGCTCGTCACCGCCGACCAGCTTGCCCGTGGGGTTGCAGGGGTTGGAGAGCAAGAGCGCTGAGAGGCCGCGGCCGAGGATTTCGTGGCGGAGGTCGTCGACGCTGAAGGAGTACCCCCGGTCGCCTTCGAGCAAGATGGGGATGGGCGTGAAGGCCTTGAAGATGTCGAGCAACTCTTCGTAGGCCGTGTAGTCGGGCAAAAAGTGGCCGAGGTTGATCGCTCCGAGGCTCGCGGCGGCGCGCGTCAGCGCGGCGCGTCCGCCGCCGGAGATGCACACGTTTTCGGCCGAGTATTGCGACGGCATGCCGCGACGAAAGAGCTGGTTGTAGAGCGACGCGACGCTCTCGCGTAGCTCCATCAGGCCCGCCACAGGCGCGTACTCCTGATCGTCGAGCCGAATGCTGACCTCCGTCGTGCGCGGCGGCGCGCCTTCGAGGTCACCGGTCTCGGGCTGCCCTTGGCCGAGGTTGCACCAATCGGCGGCGCTCGACGAAAAGCCTCGCTTTTGTGCCTCGGCGGTGACGTAGATGACGCCCGTGCGCGGCACCGACCGAAAGGCCGAGAGCGCTTCTTTCTCGCTCATCGACAGGACTTTTATCACGCCGCGGCCGGCGCCGCTCAACCAACGAGATGCGCCGCCGCGCCCGGCCCTTCGAGGAGCCTCGTCGCGACGCCCACGCCCGCGTCACAGGATAAGATGTCGGCCTTGGATTCCTCCCTCACGCCGCCCACGCCGCCGTCGACCCATCCGGACGATCTCGAAGCGATCTTGAAGCGGCTCGCCGCGAAGCGCGCCGACTGGGGCAAGACCCCGCTCGCGCGACGGCGAGAGCTCTTGGAGCGCGTCCTCGAGGGAGCACTCACGGTCGCCGAGCGCTGGGTCGAAGAAGCCGCGCGCGGCAAGGGACTCGACCCGCATGAGCCCAGGGCCGGCGACGAGTGGCTCTCGGGGCCCATGCCCTTTGTGCAGAACATCCGCCTGCTCATGGACTCTCTTGCGGCTGGAGGTCGACGAAGCGTCAAGGTCCGAACGAACGCTCAAGGCCGCAACATCGCGCGCGTATTTCCCCTCGACTTGTCGCATCGGCTGCTGCTCGCCGGCACGACGGCCGACATCTGGCTGGAGCCTGGGAAGCCCACGACGCAGGGCACCGCACTCACCGCCACGCCGCCGGAAGGCCGAACGGCGCTCGTCCTTGGCGCGAGCAACATCACCGCCATCGCGCCGATGGATGCGCTTTACAAGTTGTTCGTGGAGGGGCACGTCACGGTACTCAAGGTGAATCCCGTGGCCGCGAACCTAGGCCCGCTCTTCGAGACGGCCTTCCGCCCACTCGTCGACGAAGGCGTCTTCGCCGTGGTCTACGGTGGGGCTGACGTCGGCGCCCTGCTCGCCAATCATCCGCTCGTCGATACGCTTCACGTGACCGGCTCCGACGCGACCTACGAGGCCATCGTCTTTGGTGGCGCCCATGAAGAGCGCGAGCGCAAGAAGGCGCAGGGACTCCGCCAGAACGAGCGGCCCTTCACGGCGGAGCTCGGGTGCGTGACGCCGGTTCTCTTGGTCCCGGGCCCCTACGCGCTTCGCGACCTCGCCTACCAAGCGCGCCACGTCGCCGGGATGCTCACGCACAACGGCGGCTTCAACTGCGACGCGGCGCAGGTGCTCATCGTGGGGCGCGAGTGGCTCCAGAAGGACACGTTCTTGCGCCTCCTTCGCGAAGAGCTCGCCGCCATCGCGCCCAGGCCATCGTTCATCCCCGGCGCCGCGGCGCGGCGCGCGGACATTCTCACGCACTACCCGTCGGCGGAGGCCGTCTGCGAAGCGCCTCCGGGCACGTTGCCTTGGACGCTGCTGTCGATCGACGGCGATCGGGCCACGGCCGACGAGTGGTTCTTTCGGAAGGAAGCCTTCTGTGGGGCCCTCGCCGTCGTGGAGTTGAGCGGCGCGGGCGACGCGGAGGCCTACCTCGCGAAGGCCGTGCCGTTCGCCAACGAGCGCTTGTGGGGCACGCTCTCGGCGAGCCTCATCGTGCATCCGTCGGTGGCAGATGAGCACGGAGCCGCAGTCGAGCGCGCCATCGCGGAGCTTCGTTACGGTGGCGTTGGCGTCAATGCGTGGCCGGGAGTCATCTTCGCGCTGGCGGGCGCGACGTGGGGCGCGTTCCCGGGGCATACGCCAGAGGACATTCAGTCGGGAACGGGCGTCGTCCACAACGCGATGTTGTTCGACCATCCCGAGAAGACCGTGGTGCGTGCGGCGTTTCGGAGCGCGCCACCGCCGCCCTATTTCCCCAACCTCGAAGGCATCGCGGCGCTCGGCCGCGCGCTGACGGCGTTCGAGGCGAGCCCGTCGTTCGGCAAGGCGATGGCGGTCGCGAAGGCTGGGATGGGCGTGTCCGCTGCGAAGCGGAGGAAGAAGAGCACGACGACGACCGCGACCGCGACCGCGACCACGACCACGACCGCGACCGCGACCCCGACCGCGACCGCGACGGGGACGGGGACGGGGACCACCGGGAGAGACGAGGAGCCTCGGTTGTGAAGCGTTACGTCGCCGTGGCCGGGACCATCGGGGCGGGCAAGACGTCGCTCGTGGCGTGGCTCGTGAAGCGCTACGGGCTTGAGCCTTTCTACGAGCCCAACGAGGCCAATCCGTACCTGGAAGACTTCTACCGCGACATGAAGCGTTACGCGTTTCACTCGCAGGCGTTCTTTCTCGCGCACAAGCTCGAGCTGCATCAGTCGCTCGAGAAGCGAGGTCGGCCCGCCGTCATTGACCGAACCATCTACGAAGACGCGGAGATCTTCGCCAAGAACCTCTTCGTCACGAAGATGATGGATAAGCGCGACTACGAGGTCTACCAGCGCCTCTACGACGGCATTCGCCGCGCCCTCAAGCCGCCGGACGTGCTCGTGGCGCTGACGTGCTCGCTCGGTGCGACCAAGAAGCGCATCGCGAGGCGCGGCCGCGCGATGGAAAACGAGATCCCCGACGACTACCTGAGGCGACTCCATCGCCTCTACGGGCGCTGGTTCGACAGCTACGATCTGTCGCCCATCGTTCGCATCGATATGACCAAGCTCGACTACGTCGAAGATCTCGTGGACCTCATTGAGCTGCAACGCACGCTCGACGAGGCGCTCCGGTGACCGGACCGTGAGCCCCGCGCGCGATCCGTCCGATGACGCGAAGAAGCTCGCCGCGAGCCTTCGGGATCCAGGATTTTCGCCGGGCGCACGCCACGTCGCGCCGCTCCTCGCCTTGCTCGACGATGAGCAAGAAGGCGAGCTCGCCGAACGCGCGCTCTCGCGCATGGGACAGGCGTTGGGAAGCGCCGTCCTGCCGCACGCCGCGCGTCTCTCGGAGCGCGCGCTCATTCACGTGGCCCGAGCCCTCGGCCGAGCGGCGGAGCCGACCGCCGAAGCCGCGAGCTTCCTCGAAGGCGCGCTCGCCAACGACGCGGAACGCGTGCGTCGCGCTTCCGCCACCGCGCTCGGGAAGCTCGGCCTCCGGGCGCCCGCCGACGAACGCGGCCGCTACGAGGCATGGCTCACACAAGCGCTCACGCGCGCCGGGACTCCCGTGGAGCAGAAGGTCATCGTGGAGGCGCTGGGCAAGGTCGGCGGACAAGCGGCCGCCTCGCTCCTCGCCGCCGCACTCCCCGACGGCGCCGTGGCCTCGGGCGACGCGGAGCTTCGTCGCGTCACCGCGCGCGCGCGCGTGATGCTCGACCGGGCAGACCGCCGCTCCGAAGAGGGACGCATTCGCGGCGACGTGACGCTCGCCACGCCCATCCCCCTTGAGCTCATGTGTCGCCGCGGTCTTCAGAAGATTCTCCTCTTGGAGGTTCCGCCCGAGTGGGAGGGGAAGGTCGAGGGGCCGGGCTTCGTCTCCGCAACGCTGCGCGGGCCCCTCGCGTCGCTGCGGCGCTTTCGCGTGGCCGAGCGCGTCATGTTGCGCTTGCCCGACATGCCAGTCGCGCCAGGCGATGACCTCGCCGACGTGGTGCTCCGCGGCCTCGAGGCCGCCGAGCCGCTGCTCGAGGAGCTCACGGAGGGACCGATTCGGTTTCGCGTGTCTTGGTCCGGCGGCGCGCACCGGCGCGCGCTCACCTGGAAGCTCGCCGAGCGCGCCCTCGCCCTTCGCTCGCGTGGCTCACGGCTCGTCAACGACCCGACGGAGAGCCTTTGGGAGCTGATGGTGTCAGAGCGCCGCTCTCTGGTCCGGTTCTCGCTCTCACCGCGCGGCCTGCCGGATCCGCGCTTTCGCTACCGCGTGCGCGATGTGCCGGCGGCGTCCCATCCGACCATCGCGGCAGCGCTCGCGCGCGTCGCGGGCGCCTTGGGCGACGACGTCGTGTGGGATCCGTTCGTGGGCTCCGGCCTCGAGCTCATCGAGCGCGCGCGCCTCGGGCCCTATCGAGCGCTCCTCGGAACCGACCTCGACGAGGCGGCTCTTGATGCGGCGCGCGCGAACCTCGCGAGCGCAGGCGTCGAGGCGTCGTTGGCGCGCACGGATGCGCTGTCTTTCACCCCCCCCGAGGCCCCGACGCTCATCGTCACGAACCCTCCCATGGGGCGGCGTGTTCATCGGCAAGGCGACATCGGGGAGCTGCTCGAACGGTTCGTCGCGCGGGCGGCGACGGTCCTATCGCCCGGTGGCCGCCTCGTGTGGCTCTCACCTCAGGCGGAGCGCACGCGCGTGGCGGCCCGCCGTCACGGGCTCGACCTCGAGATCGTCGCCCTCGTCGACATGGGCGGCTTCGACGCAGAGCTGCAGGTGCTACGAAAACGGTAGGGCTCGGCGTCGAGCGACACGACGGTCGCGCCCCGGCAGCGAAGCCGATACATTCCCTCTGTGCAGCGCTGCCGCAGTTGCTCCGCCGAGATCGTAGAGGACGCTCGCTTCTGCCCCTTTTGTGGCCAGAAGGTCGAAGCCCTCTTCGCCTCGGTCGTCGACGAGCCGACGGTCAAGGACGTGCCAGTCCCCAGCGCGGTGGCCCAGAGCAACGAGGAAGAGGAGGCGCCGCACACGGTGGCCGATCCTTTCACGCACACGGCGCCGGCGAGTCCCGAGGAGCTTCAGCGCTTGAGCGCGATGATCGAAGCTGCGAACCGAGAAGGTGTCCCCGTGCGGCAGCGCGTGTTGGGCTCCACGACGCCGCTGGTGGCGGTCGACGACCGTCGCGCCAGCGACGACGACCCGGTGCGGTTGGACCGCACGATGCAAAGTGGGGCTGTGGCTGACGAGCGCGTAGCCAAGGCGCCCCTGCCGTCGGTGCCGATCCCGCGCCCGCCGGCTCGCGACCCCTCGAGCGCCGGCGCTGCTGTTTCACCGCGGGCGGCCACGCACGCCGAAGCGCCGGGCCTGCACCCGGGATCCCTCGTGAGGGTCCTTTGGTCCGATGGGCAGAGCTACCCGGCGACGGTCGTGCAAATGGCGCCTGCGCATTTGCTTGTGCAGTTTGGCAACGGGCACCAGCAGTGGGTGGAGCTGCGGTACATCTCGCCTGCGCAGTGACGGGTGGCCTCATCGCCGTGAAGCCAGCGTTCCGTCTAGGTCTCTTGGGTCTGATGGCGTGCAGCGGTCCCGCGCCCGCGCGGCCCCCCGTGGGCGCGACTCGAGCGGCGCCCGCGGCCGCGCCGACGAGCGCCACGGCAGCGGCGCCCGCGCCTGGCGCCAACGAAAAGTTCGAATGGGCGTTCTGGACCACCGATGGCAAGCTCGTAGCGGCGTCGGGACACATGCTCGTTCGGCTCGACCCGGCGTCGGACCGTGCATCCACGTGTGGCGCGTCGGCCGTTGCAAGGGTCGACGTTTCGACGCTCCACGCGCGAAACGGCGCCAATCGTTTCGTGGTTGAAGCGGACGACGGCAGGCTCACGCTTTGGGACGCCTCCGCCCTCAAGCCCGTCGGACCGGTCGAACACGCGGCGCGTCACGGGGCGAGCGCCATCTCGAAGGACGGCTCTCGCGTCGCGTTCGGCGGCTGCGCGGCGTTTACGGATGCGTCCAGCGTAACGACCTGTGGCGAGCCTCTACGACGGCAAGACGGGAAGACACGTGGCGAGCTTCGCGAGCCTCAAAGGCTTCGAGGAGCTCGAATTTTCGGACGACGGTCGCTACCTGCTCGCGCGCGGGGCGAGCGTCGGCCTTACCGTCTTCGATGCGGCGACGGGGCGCCACCTCGTGGAGCGTCCCGCGTGGCAGCGGACGCTTGACGTGCACGCGTGGAACCGGCCTGACCTCGCCCACGTGACGGGCGATCGGCTCGTCGTGGGGCACGGGTCGAGCGTCGAGCTGATCGAACTGACGAGCGGCAAGACCTTGGGCAGAACGACCCATGCGGGCAAGACGCTCGCCGTTCTCGCCCCGAAGACGATGCGGGTCGTGGTGCTCGAGGGAAAGCGCGGCCGGGTCCACGTGTGGGACACGGTCAAGAACGGCGTCGTCCGCACCTTCGAGTTGCGCATACAGCGCGGCGCCAACTGCACGCATTGCGCCCTCGAGGTCGACGAACTCGACGAGGATCGTGTTTGGCTGACGTCGGCATACACCAACGACCGATTGTTGCTTCACATTGGGAGCGGCGTCATGGAACGCGTCGAGCATCACGCGCTACGCTCGGAGAGCGTGCCATCGTCGACGCACCGGCTCGAAGAGCGCTACGACGGGACCGCACGAGAGACCAGCTGTTGGCTCGCGCGCCGCGACCGCGACGACCCGCCGCGTCGAGTGCCGCGTGGGCTATGCAATCGGTCCGGCGGCCCGCTCCTTCGCGGAGCGACGCCGTGGCCTTATCCAGGCTTCGACCCAGGTGGCCAGCGCCTCGCGTCGGTCTACGAGCATCAGCTTCACGTCTTCGATGTCGACAGGCTCGTGGCAACTTGCACGTTGGGCGAGGGCGACGACGCGCGAAGATAGCGGCGAGGGACCGTCCACTTGCGCCGAAAGCCGCGCGGGCGGTGATATAGATCCCTCCCGGCGGAGGACACGATGCGCAACGGAGTGATGACGGTGACGGTGGCCTCGGCGCTGCTGCTCGGGGCCTGCAAAGACAAGGCGAAGGCCTGCTACGAGGAAGGCGACAACGACGCCTGCCGAGCGCTTTGCGAGACCGGGAAGCCGGAGAACGACATGGCTTGCTACGAGACGCGCGCCCGCGCGCTCGCGAGCTGCGTCGACGGCAAAGGCGACTGCGCTGCGCCGTGCGCGTCGTGGAAGGACGCGAAGATTTCCGCCGAGCAGGTTCGCAACTACTACGTCGCGAAGCTCGGCTCCGAGGCCAAGGTCGCGGAAGCGAACAAGAGGTGCGGGACCAAGTAGCGTCTTGATGCGAGCGGCGGCGAGCGCATAAGCCTCGTCACGACCGGTGCGGTCCCGAGGCGCCTCGCCAGTGCCGCGTATGCCTTTGGGCTCCGCGTACCGCGCGCGCCCGCGCGGCACGGTGCGGAAATCGGGGGAGGACGACCCCGCGACGAGGTCCAAAACCCCCATGGGCAACGGTGCCGACAGCGACGCGTAACTGTCTGTATATAAAAGAAAAAGACGCCGGTTTGACGGCGCTGGACCGAATCCTGCGTGACGGCCTCCACCAACCCAAGTGGAGGCCCTCATGGCAAGTCGTCGTCACGTGTTGTCCCTGTGCAAAGCCGCGCTCATGGCCTTGTCGATCGCGGCAGGTTGTTCCTTCGACGGCGCGGAACCGGCCGACGAGGCACGGGTCGCGACGGCGCAGTTCAAGGTCACCGTGGGCCAGGGTCGCCTTCAGATGGTCGTCGGCGAATCCGTCGAGCTCAACGCGACCGTTACGGGGAGCGATCCTTCCAGCCTCTACATCGTGACGTACCGAAGTCGTGACGCGCGCGTGGCCGCCGCCGCGACCGATGGCGTCATCACGGCGGTCGGACGAGGCGAGACGATCGTCGACGTCGAAGCGACGCTCATCGACTCCGGTGTCTCGAGCGCAGCCTCGGTGGTTGTTGCGGTGGGAGCTGGCACCTTGCTCGATGGAGGCGCGCCCTCTTCGGACTCGGGCGGCGTGGCCGACGCTTCACTCGAGGCCGGACCTGCCGATGGCGGCGTGCGTGACGGCGGCGCGCGTGACGGGGGCCCCGTCGACAGCGGCGTCGGTGTGCCTGATGCAGCGCCTCCGGGCGGCGGTACGTTCGACGGCGGAGGCGGTTCGACCTCGCCTCCCGCCAACGCGGTCTACTTTCGGGATTGTGCGGCGGGCGCTGCGGCGGGCTGCGTGCCCGGCAACAACGCCCACCCGGGCACCCTCGCGGCTCCCAAGCGTACGTTGGCGGGCATCGACCTCGACGCCCTGCCGGCCGGCGCCACGCTCGTCTTCGCGCGAGGCGGCGCATGGTCAGACTTCCGCATTGCGCTCGACAACCGGAACGTGACCCTCGCGGCACCGCTCACCTTTGCGGACTACGGCCAAGGACCGCTCCCGAGGCTAGCCACCGGCACCGGCACGGCGGTGTCGTTTGGCCAGTATGGCGACACCGTCGTCGACGGCGGCTACGTGTTCCGCAACCTCAAGCTCGACGGCATGGGGACCGCGCAGTGGGGCGCCTTCGTTCAAGGTGGCACGCGTGGCGTCGTCTTCGACGGCGTCGAGATCACGGGCTTCGACATCGGCATTCACTCGCAGCAGTCAGGCGCTGGATTCAACCAGGCGCTCACCGTGAGAAATTCGTTTTTGCACCACAACCGGGAACATGGATTCTTGGGCGATTCGAACGAGCTTCTCATCGAGGGATGCCGCATCGAAGACAACAACCCCAGCGGCGGAGGCTTTGAGCATGGCATCTACCTCGGCGGACACTCGACGGGCCTCACCGTGCGCGCCAACGCCTTCCGGCGTAACTCGGTCAACGTGGCGACGGGCCGCTGCGACGGCGGCAACCTCACGGTCCACGGCCAGCACGATCGCGTGACCATCGTAGACAATCTCATCGAGCAGAGCGCATCGGATGACGGGTGTTTTGGCATCAGCGTGACCGCCGGCTACGCGTCGGCCGAGTGGCTGCGAAACGCGGTCATTCGGAACAACACCATCGTCAACCTCGGCGTCTGCGCCGTGTGCATGTCGGCAGCGCCGGGCGCGCTCATCGAGGGAAACAAGATCTACAACACCCAAGCGCGCTACCAAGTTGGCGTGCTCGTCCCGGCCATCGCCACCGGCCCGGGCGACGACGTCGACACCGGGGCGATCGTTCGCAACAACCTCGTGTGTCACTCCTCGCCAGCCACCGGCAGCGCGAGCGTCAGCGCGCCCAGCGCTGCCAGCATCACCGGCAACACCTACGTGACGGGCGCCGCCGCTACCACGGGCGCGTGCGCCCGCTGATGGCCCCTCGGGGTTGACGGCGAACTTGCGGAGCGGCCCGCGCGGGGGGGCCCTCTCGCGCGCGTCCGCGCGGAGGGTGCGCGCGCGCACGAAACGCCGCTGAAAGTCAGGCCCATCCGTTGGCGCGGGGGCTGGCACGCAGCCTGCTCTACAGGCTTCGTCCACGAAACAACGGAGCCGACCATGAACTCGAACCAAGACAAGACCGAACAACTCCTTGAGCTCGCCGAGGAGTGCCTCGATGAGGTTCAAGGCGGCGCGCCGGCCATCAAGTTTGATGGGATTGACGGCGAGTCTACGAAGAAGGACCACGACAAGGGCTGGTGGTTCATCTGAGCGCCGACACCTTCGCCGCGTGAACGCCCTCTCTCTCTCTCTAAGGGCGACGTCCCCGTCGACATCATCCGGATCGTCAGCGCCTGAAAGGTCTCAAGGGCAGTCCGTCACAACGCCTTGAGGGCCTGCACGAGCCTCGCGCAATCGAGCAGCGGCCGTGCCGTCGGGTTCCGATGCGGCGCCGCGCACGTTCCCATCAAGAGGCCCAGGTCCGCGTAGTAGAGGCCCGGGTTGGGCGGATCGTAAGAGTAGAGACCGTCGGGGACTGACGGATCCCACAGCTTGAACGTGGTTGCGCTCGCGGGGGCTCGCATGCCGGCGTAGGCCTGATGAAGTCGCTCGTGGAGCCACCGCACCTCGCGCGAAGTGAGCGGCACGCCGACCGCGGCGGCGTAGGCGAAGAAGCCCGCGACGTCGTTCTTGTCGAAGCCGTTCGGAGGTGCGGCCGACGTCGCGTAGCCGTAGTCGATGTCGACGCGCTCTCCGAGGCCCGCGAGGAGCGCGAGGCCAGGGGCGAGCTGGTTCTTGCGCCACGAGAGCGCAACGGCCGCCGACTGATGCGATCTTAGGATCTGCCGCGCGTCGTTCTTGAGCAGTGGCAGGCCCACCCTTTCGGCGGCGGAGATGCCGCTCTTGCAGTCGATGCCGCCCGACACTCCCGCGTGGAACAAGCGCACGGCGAGGCCGTTGGGGCACTCGAGGTCGAAGTTCATCTCGTACCGCGCCAACCCTACCGATGGCGACACGAGGGCGAGCGACGGCTCGAGCGTCGGGATGACGAATCCGCGGGCGTCAACCTCCTTTGCCCAGCCTTCATAGAGGGTCTTCGCTTGGGCAATGTCGGCCTTCGCGGCTGCGTCGAGCTGCGCCGAACAAGCGTCGAGCTGAGTCAACGCGCGGAGCATGTGCCCGATGTCGTCTTTCGAGCGGCGGTTCTTGATCCAGATGTCGCCAAAGGTCGGGTTGCTGGGAAGATGCACGTAATAGGACGTCTCCGCATCGATGCCCGGGCGGTTGAGGCTCGTGTCGACGAACAGCTTCTTTCCGCTGTCGTTCGACTCGTAGCTCGCTGTGTAAAACGTCCGGTTGAGGAGCGGTGGGTTCGTGTCGGCCGCGTCCTTGACCATGGAAAGGATCCACGCGGAGAAGCCCCGAACCATCTTTCGAACGAGGTGAGCTGTCCTCGCGTCGCCCGAGAGCGCGTGCGCGTAACACATGCCCTCGAGGTAGGGCGCCGTTCGAAGGCCGTTGTTGTCGGCCCCGTCGTTCGAGTGCTTGTACGTGACGGTGCCGCCGGATTTCGTGACGGTGATTCCGGACCACCAGCTGCCCCACCAGAAGCCGCCCTGCGGATGCGTCTCGGGCCAGCCGTGGAGCCTCTCTTCGAGGAATGCGTAGGCGTTCGTGTCGTTGAGGATTGCGACGAGCTCGTCGGTGGCGGCGGCGAGCTCGGCCGCCGTAAGAGGCGTGCCGACGTCGGGGCGCGTATAGGAGACCGGTAGGAGGGACCCCGCGGAGGCGTCGACGCCTCCCTCAACGACTGGTGTGGCGCTCGTCGCGTCAACGCTCGACGAAGCGGCACCGGCGTCGCTGGGGTTGTTGGTCGCGGCGTCGCGGCCATTGGTGGCAGGGCCCGTCTCGCTCGGGGGCGCTTCGGACGCGCATGCCGCGAGCGCATAGCCAAGCCAAAGGAACCGTCGGGCGCGAGGCTTTTTCACGGCGCAGGGGTAACAGAGGCGCCGAGTGACGTCGAAGTCGGCCGCGAATTAGTCCCGTTGGTTGCGCCTGCTAGAGCGCTGCGCCTATACCCTGACACTCTGAAGTCGACAGGTTCGACGTACTAGTTCGGCTTCACGATGAAGTAGTTGACCGGCGAAAAGGGCGAGTCGTCGCGCCAGCCGACCGCGATGCTGTCCTTCGGCGGCACGTTCGTCTTCCCCGAAAAGAGCGGCGCCGCCGAGAAGAGCCACTTGTTCGTCGGGAGCGCCGTTGCGTCGAAGAAGTAGACGTTGTCGTCGCCTTCGTACATCGAGTACTCGGCGAGGTACGTCGACGCATCGGCGTTTAGCGGGTTCCAAGAGCGCGTCACCCAGCGGAGCTTCTTGGTGCCTTTGGGCGCGCCGAAGGGGCCCGCTTCGTCCGCGAGCGTTACCTGGCTTCGATAGCTGACGACGTCGGCCGCGCTGTACGAGAAGAGGAACGCCGCGGGGTTGTCGACCAAGACGATCTCCTCCACGCCGGGCGTCGGCTTGTTGGGCTGATGGTACGCGCCGCGGAACGCGCGCCCCAGGAGCGTGGGGAACACGGTCGCGGTCTCTTGGGGGGCCTTCCACACGCCTGCTTCCTGGACGTAGAAGCGCCCGTCGTCGGCCCAGACGAGCAACCGGTCGAAGTTCGTGAGCTTCGTCGCCGCGACGATGCCTCGTGGCGGCGGCGCGTTGGCGCCCGTCCACACGCTCGCGAGATCGACATCGGTCCACGCCGTTCGATGGGCCGCGGTGTCGATGTTTGAGTAGAGCCTCCAGGACGGCCCGGCATCGACCGGTGAAGCGCTGTCCAGGGGCGCGCTCTCTGGCGTCGCGTCGGGAGGCGCTGGTGACACGTCGCTCGAGGCGTCGCTCCCGGTCGGCCCGGCATCGGGGTCCGTCTGGAGCGTACCGAGGTCGAAGCAGGCCAGTGGTGCGAGCCATGCGATGGCAAGCGTCTTTCGAGCCACGTTGCGCATGCGCATCGAGGGATCATCACCCGGTTTGTCGGTTTGCGCCAAGCGGCCCGGTTCGAAATTGACGGTGAATTTTCGCGCCGCTGCAGAAGGGGCACCGGCCCTGCGCGGCAGTTGAGTGAGCCCCGCGGTGAAGGGGCCGCTGCGCTCCGCGAGCCAGCTAGCTCACCACGCGACCCGGCCGCGCTACCCTGAGCCATGGTCTCCACGCGCTTCGCCGTCGCGAACTCCCTCGCACTAGCACTCGTCGCCTGCGGGGCGTCGCCGCCACCGGTGCAGAGTGCACCGGTCCAAGTCCCCGTGGCGGTAGCGGTGACGCCGGTCGCCGCGAGTGTCCCCCCCGCTCCGCCGGCTTCGCCGTCGGGGCCCAATAGTCAGGGCCCTTCCAATTCGCTCAGCGCCGCCGACGCGGAGCTTCGGGTCGCCGGCGTTGCGCATCTCGACGCGGGCCGGTTTCAAGACGCGGAGCGGGCGTTTGCGGCGATTCTCTCGCGGAATCCGGGCAACGCCGCGACGACGGCGCTCTACGAGACGGCGAAGAAGCTCCTCGCGGACTCTCAACGAAGCGCCACTCGCAGTCTCGCGAACGTCACGCCGACGCGCGTTGGCGCCGCGCCCATGGTGCACACGGTCGTGAGGCCGGTGTCCGTCTTGCCCCTGCCGGCGCCACGGCTCGTCAAGCGGCGCGAGTCGAAAAACGGCATCACCGACGACGAGGCTTGGCTGACCAAGGGGAACTTCAAGTTGCCTTCGTTGCAGGTGCCCAACCCCTTCATGCGAGAGGGTGGCGATCTGCCGGCGGGCATGCCCACGCGCTTCGGGGCGCTCTTGCTCGTGAGCGCGCTCGACCATGGAGACCACTTCGTCCTCGTCTTCGGACGCGACTTCTCCGACGGTCATGTGGTGGCGGTGCTGGGGCGCGATCTTTCGCTCCGCGCCCTCTTCGACTTCAAAGCGTGGCAGTCGTCTCCGAACGTTCAGAAGGGCGCCGATATGTTCGTGGGCGCAAGCGTCAACTACGCCATCGTCAAAGACGACGTCCTCTATGTGCAGAACGGTCACCGAACCTACGCCGCGTCGTCGGGCGGCAAGAACGCCTTCCTCTCAGCGGTGGACGTGAAGACCGGGGAGCTCTTGTGGCGCAGTCAGCCGCTCGTCGCGAACGCCAGCAACTTTGTGCTCCACGGCTCGCACATCTTCGCGGGCTACGGCTTCACCGCGGAGCCTGACTTCATGTTCGTGCTGGAACGAGCGACGGGCGCCGTCACCAGCCGCGTGCCCGTGGCGAGCGGGCCGTCGGCGTTGATCGAGAAGGATGGAGCGCTCTTCGTGCGCACCTACGATCACGACTACGTGTTCGCGATCGAAGAGGGCGTGCGCCGGTAGGGGAGGTGGCCCGCCCCCCGCCCCGCCCCCCGGCGGGGCCCCCGCCCCCCCGCCCCCCCGGGCCGGGCAAGACGGGCATGCGCTCGCGTCGCCAGCCGGCGAGTCCAGAGGCGAAGGGGGCTCGCCGAGTGACCCTCAATCCCCGAACGAGGGCCGTCATCGTTCGTGGAGGACTGACCCGCTGTTCGGTTCCACCACGATTGGTTCTTCCTGAGCCATCAGCTTGAGAATGATCCGATCGGACTCGACACGCGCGTCTTCGACGATGTCGGTGTCGAGACACCACTTCGTGTGCCCGGCTCCATCAACCCGAAGAAGTCCGAGTTCGTGAACGACCAACGCATCCCGTTGCTCTGGAAGCCCACGGAATCCGAAGAAGGCGCCAACAAGTTGTCGGGATGCCAACGTGCATCCCGCAGCGGGATCGACCCAAGTGAGCGAGGAGTCGTGTCCGATCAGAACGATGCCGTTCGCGAGTCGACTGACTTCCGGCTCCCCCCCCCCGGAGGAGGAGGCCCCCCCCCCCCGGGGGGGGGGGGGGCCGCGGGCGCCCGGGCCCCCCCCGGCCCCCCCCCCCCCCCCCCCCCCCCCCCGCCCCCCCCCGGCGGGGGGGGGGCGGGCGCCCCCCCCCCCCCCCCCCCCCCCCCCTTTCCGGGCCGGGGCCGTCAGCGTGCCTCCGAAGAACCTTGCGGTGATGAGTTTGGTGCCGTCCCAGACGCTCTCGACCTTCAGTCCGCCGTTCGGTCCCGTCAGCAGCGACTCTCGCAGAATCCGCCCATTCTGCTGAACCATGGAGATGGTCGTCGGGTCCGTGGCGACTGCCGCGAAGTGGTTTGCCAGGTACTCGCGAGTCGCTGGAGTGTCGTGGAGGCCTATGCTTTCGAGCTGGCGCAGCATCCCGGTTGATCGTTCGACGTTGTGTGCACTTCCGGTCGCTCGCCCCAAAAAGTATTCGAGCTTGCGTCCGATGTCTGCGGAGTCGACGATGAGACGCTCTCCGCTGCGCGCGAACTTCCCGACGAGCGGCACGGCGGCCGCCACCGCTGCCCACTTGGGCATGTCGTCGCCGGCGAAGTCTTTGCCGCTGAAGAATCCGTAGATCCCTTCGGCTAGGGAGTAGGGGTAGAAGATGACGCCGAGGCCGAAGTTCGCCGCCGTCCAAAGCTTGGCGCCAATGCCTGGACCCTTGCTTGGGGCGATTCCGGCGCGCGGAACGTCCGATACAACACCGTCGGCGGCGTTGCCGTATTCGTTGAATGCGACCTGGTAGTCGTCAGCTTTCGCTGGAAACAACCCCGTCGCAAACTCCTCAACGAACTTCTGCCCGAGCGCCATGGCGATGCCGTCGGTGCCGCCGCCCCTGTACGCGTAGTAGAGACTCGCGAGAGGCATGACGCCGGTGACGAAGCCCTGCTTCATGTCACCGCCCTGCAAAGCGGCGCGACTCGTGCCTTCGAGCGCGCCACCGAGCGTATTCCCTCCGGCGGCCGCTCCCAAGCCCGCGCATACGCCCGCGATGAGCGCGGCCTTGGCGGCAACGCGTAAGCTGCCGCTGACTATCGCGGTAAACACGAAGGTTGTGACCGCAGCCGTGATAGCCGCTTGAGCCACTGCCGCTGAGATGAACCCAACGGCGGTGGAGACCGCACTGCCCCATGCTGCGAAGACCCCGGCCGCTCCGCCACACGTGGCCACGATCGCGACGACCGCGACGATGGCGACGACGACGCGGAAGATGGTCCCCCACTTCTTGTGGCCGCTGGGGTCGACGAAGGAGAGGGGATTCTGCCCGACGTAGGAGTAGCGGTTCCAGCCTTGCGTGGAGCCGGCAAACTGCGTGACCGAGTCGGGCGAGAGGAAGACGCCGAAGAGCGGATCGTAGAGCCTGGCGTTCATGTGGACGAGGCCGAGGTCGTCGAGCATCTCGTGGCCGGTGAAGCCGCGCTGGGTGAGATCGCTCTTGAGGATGCCGCTTACGTCGTCGCCGCCGCTGGCGAAGCGACGCTTGCCGAAGGCGTCGAAGCCGAGGCGCTGCACGACGTCGCCGGCTTCGTTGGTAACGACGGTGACGGAGCCCAGGTGGTCGGTGCCGAAGTAGACGGTGCGCTCGTTCGCGGCGGCTTGCCCGACGAGGGTCACCTCCGCGACAAGACCGTGTCCCGCGCTGATGCGGTGGATCTGATCGAGGTCTGCACCTTTCTGGACCTCTTCGTACGCGGCGGAGACGTGCGTCGTCACCTTGCCGTTCGATTGCTCGTGGCGGAGTCGCTCGTGACTGGGCCCGTAGGACCACTGGCTGAAGGTGCCTTTGGTCGCGGACTCGACGCGGACGGGCTTGTTGAAGCTTGTCCATGAGAGGGTGCGGCCGTGGCCGGTCCGCATGTTGCCGCTCGCGTCGTAGGTGAAGGTCGCGTTGACGTCCCCGACGACGCGCGTCACGGCGTGCGGCTGCGCCCCGTCGTAGAAAAACTGCCCGAGGTCGGAGCGGAAGGCGAGGCGACCGACGGTGTCGTAGTGGTACGAGACGATCTTGCCCTGGTTGGCCTTCTCGAGGGCGGTGCCGTTGGCCGCGAGCGTCGCGGCCCTCATGCGGTTGAGCTCGTCGTAGGTGAAGGTCTCGTCGAGGCCCGTGACCAAGTCGCGGCGCGCGGTGACGTTGCCGACGAGATCGTAGCCCGTGAAGTAGCTCTGGACCGTGGGGCTGTTGCATCCGCTGGGGACGCGTTCGGAGCGACCGTTGTCCTTGTTGAAGGTGCAGCCGGTGGCGTCTTTCTGCGTCGAGGTGTCGTACGACGCCATGTCCATGGTGCACGCCGCCGGCACGCACGAGGTGCTGCCCTCCTTGTTCGGGGTCGTGATGCCGAGCACGCGGCCCGTCTTCGGATCGATGTGCCTCGTCGTCACGAGGCCGTTGCCCGCGCGCTCAACCTTCACTTGCCCATCGGCGGTGACGTCCAAGGCGGTCCAAT
Source organism: Myxococcales bacterium (assembly GCA_016703425.1). NCBI lineage: Bacteria > Pseudomonadati > Myxococcota > Myxococcia > Myxococcales > Myxococcales bacterium. The sequence continues at coordinate 385,529 of JADJCA010000002.1, read as the reverse complement.
AAAGGGCGCCCGTCTTGGCGTTCTTGATGGAGGTCTGCACGCCGCGCGCGTCGTAGCCGTACGCGAGCACGAGCCCGCTCGGCGACGTCACCGTCTCGGGCCGCGAGAGCGCGTCGTAGGTGCTCGTGGTCGTAAACGACTTCGCAGGCGTGACGAGGGTCGTCGCCACGGGCCGGCTCTTGTCATCGAAGGTCGTCGTGCGCGAGCTCGCGAGCGCGCCCGCCCCGGTGGCGATGAGCTGTTCGGAGACAAGTAGGCCCTTGGCGCCCACACCGACGTCGTACGTGTAGAGCGTCGTGCCCTCGGGCTCGATGCGCTTCTTCACGCGCCCCAATTCGTCGTACTCGAAGTGCGTCGCCGCGCCCGTCGCGTCCACGACCTGCTTCACAAGCTCGCCAAAGGCGTTGTGCGTCAGCGTCACGGCGCCCAAGTCGGGGCTCGTCTCTTTGATGCGCCGACCGCGCATGTCGAAAGTCGTCGTGTGCCGGACGTCCCGCGGATCGGTGACGACCACCGCGTGGCCCTCGGCGTCGTACGTAAACGTGATGGCGCTGCCGACCGCGTCGACGTTGCGCGCAACCCAACCGGCGGCGTTCTTGACGGAGCGCGCGGTGCGACCAAGCGCGTCGGTGGAGACCGTGAGCAGACCGTCGTATCGAGCGCTCGAGACACCGCCATCGGCTGCCGTCGCGCGAATCACGCGCCCCAGCGCGTCGTATTCGGTCTCGCTCCAATAGACCGGCTCGCCAATGTACGCCGGTGTCGATTGCGCCCGCACGCGGCCCGCCGCGTCGTAGCGCTTCTCGGAGCGCACCCACTTGCCGTCCCACCCCTCGACTTCGGTCGTGACCTCGCGGCCGAGGTTGTCCATGTACGCGCGCTGCGTCGCGCCGCCGGTGGTCTTCGATTCGCCCCACATGACCGCGAAGGGCGGGCACGACGCGTCGCAGAAGCGAAGCTCCGTCGTGGTCTCGACGCCGCTCGGGAGCTTGCCCCGGCGCTTTCGGCCAAAGGCGTCGTATTCGTCTTCGCTGACGAGGCCGTTGACGTCGACGGCGCGCGTCACCTTGCCGAAGCGCGCGTCGTACGCCCCGCCGGTCGCGTGACCGAGCTGGTTCACGCTCGCCGTCATGAAGCGCGGCTCGCCGTATTGCATGCTCACGGTGCGCGGCGGCGTGCCGTCGGCGGCCGAGACGGTCTTTCGGACCACGTGGCCGAGCGCGTCGTAGTCGTAGTGCGTCGTGACCTCGAAGGCCGCGTTGCCGGGCTCGACGGTGTCGTTTTCGACGAGGCCGTTGGGCAAGTACGTCGTCGCCGCCGTGTGCACGATGGGCAGAGCGCCGGTCCACTCGCTGGTGGTGGTGCTCCTGACGATGGAGTTCAAAACCCACGTCGCCTCGTTGCTCTGGAAGGTGACCGACGTGGTCTTGCGGAGCGCCTCGGCGCCGAGCGCCGTCGTCAACACCATCGTGCTCGGGCTACCGTTTTGGTGCCCCGAGCTCACCGTCGTGATGCTCGGCAACGTGCCGCCCGAGAGGTCAAAGCTCTCCTCCACCGCGCCCGTCTGCACGACCGCGTCGACGAAGCCTCCGATGCCCGGCTTCGGGTAGCCGGGATGAAACGCGACGTCGTTTCGGCTTCGCCCAATGAGAATGACGCGGCCATCGGGCGCGCTCCAGCGTCGCTCCGAGTACTCGACGCGCCCCTCAAAGGGCGGGTCCACGCGGAATTGCTGCATCAGCTCGATGCGGTTGACCTCGTCGCGCATCGTGACGCGGCGAAAGCCCAAGAAGCCGCGGCCATCGAGCCGCGCGCGCGCCCCCTCGTATCGGTAGGTGCTCCGCGCGCCGTCCGAGCCGCGCACCTCGCGCACCAGGTACATCGCGCCGTTCGCCGCCACCGTCGGGTACGTGAGCGCCTCGTCGAGCGGCGCGTACACACCAGGCGATGCGGGAAGCGACGCGTAGTCGATCTCCGTGCGCGCCCCGAGGCCGCTCGTGATGGCGCGCACCACGTCGAAGTGAGGCTGCACGCGGTTCTTGGCAAACAGCAACGTCCCGCCATCGCCACGCTGCAGAAGATCCGTCGCTCCGTCGCCATCGAGATCCGCCAGCTGGATGCTGAAACGGTCGATGGCCTGCTGCTCCGACGTGTCCGCCGTTTGGCAATCGACCGAATCGATGACGTCGCCGGCCGGATCGAAGTGCCGCGCCGACGCGTCCCAATACCCCGTATCCCGCGACGCCACGGTCTCCCACTCGGCGCCCGGTGGCCCGCCATACGGATCGGAGGGACCTGGATCGCTGGGCCCGCCAGCACCATCGCCGTCCAAGGGACGCAGCGATGCGCCACCGGTGCCGCCCGGATCCGACCAGACGACGCAGCGGCTGCTCTCGCTGCAATCCACGGCGCCGCTCGTGTACACGCGGCACCAAGGCTGATTGCTGTCGCAGTAGCTCAAGAGCTGTTGCTTGTGCGTCGCCGCCGCCGTCATCGAGCCGAGCCCCGCGCAAAACTGCGCCGCCCCGCCCGTCGTGTGCACCGGATAGCCCCACGGGTTTTGCGTGCGCGGATACACGCGCGTCGTCGCGTACCGCGTCGGCGCCTTGCTCCGGTCCGTGAGCTTGACGAAAGCGTCGAAGCCGCTCCTGCCGTTCGAGAGCGAGACGTCCAGCCGCGTCCCCGTCGCGTCGTATTGAAAGAGATCGCTCTTGCCGTCGCTGTCCAAGTCAGCGAGCTGCGCCGTCGCGTTGTACCCGCCACCCCAAGAGCCCTTCGCAAGAAACGACCGCCCCGTGCCAAGGTGCACCTTCGCCGTGCCGCTCCCCGTGATGAGCACCAGATCGGCCTTGCCGTCGCCGTTGACGTCGCCCATGCGCACCGCGCCTGCGCCGGCTTCGTCGTCGGTGCCCCACAGCTCCGTCGTAAACGCCGGCGGCGGCGTCGGCGGCCTCGCGCGTGGTCGCCCCGGCATCGGCTCGCCATCGAAGCGATCGAGCACGTCCACGGACACCTCGTTGAAGGCGCGGTGCACCCAAAACTGACCGCCCTTCACGTGCAGCAAGTCCGCGCGCCCGTCGCCATCCAGGATCGCCTAGGCGCAGGTTGTCGAGCACCAGCCCGTAGGGGCCGAGAAACGGGCCGCGCGTCGTCCCGCCTTCGGAGAGGTGAAATAGCGCTTGGCCGCTCGGTGTCAGGCGGAAGAGATCGCTCCGGCCGTCGCCGTTGAAGTCCGCCACGCGAAGCCGCTTGGTGTCGCTGATGCCGCCCGCGAAGAGCGACGTCGTGAAGCCCGCGCCGCTCGAGGTCCACGCGTACGCCGAGCCGTCGCTGCGCACATCGAGCAAGTCGGTCTTGCCGTCGCCGTTCCAATCGCCGCCGACCAGCTCGCCGAAGAAGCCCGCGCCCCACGACGTCCACCCGAGAAATCGCCGCCCGTCAGCCACACCAAGGTTGACCGAGACCGTGCCCCCCTTGGAGCTGCGCCAAGTCGCTGAGGCCGTCGCCGTTGAAGTCGCCGCTGATGGCCGTGCTCAAGAGGCCCGTGGCGTTCGGCGCCGTCTCGAGCGGCATCGCCCACAGCGAGTGCTGCTCCGTCCACTCGAAGCGCGTCGGCGGCAAGCACGTCGTCTGACCTGCGTTCGGGCCGCTTCGCTCCGCTGCGCACTCTTGTGCCGACACGAGGCGCGCGCGGCCGCGTTGGCCCGTCGCGCCGTATTCGAAGTTGACGCTATGAAACTCTGTGCCCCCCTCAAACGACGCGATCGATTGAAGAAGCTGCGTCGTCGTCACCGTCGCGCCAGCCACGTACGCGGCCGTGGCGTCTTCTCGCGGTCGGTAGCGAAACTCCACCTTCGACGTCGGCGCGATGCCCGCCGCGAGGTTCTCCGTGTACTCGATCGTCGTCGGCCAGTAGTCGCCGTTGGCCAAGTCTTGCGCGTAGCTGTACTTGATCGCGTTGCCGAAGCGATCGCTCGAGCGCGAGAGTGCCCAGCCGCGCATCTTCAACGGTCCCGCGACGCCTACGACCGCGATGCGCGCGTCCGACGTCGTGCCGTACTCGAGCTTCTGCCCGCTCATCGTCTCGACGATGAAGCTCTCGCCGACCTGCCGAATGCGCGAGAACGACTCGCGCGCCGTGCGGTATTCGGCGCCGTCCACGTTGTACCGGCCGTTGACGCCTACGAGCCGCTGCCCGTCGAGGCACAACCGATCGCTGCTCGTAAAGGTGACGTCGGCGCCCACGCCGTCCTCCGCCACCGTGCGCGGGCACGGCGCGATGACCGAGAGGCCCGACAGCGAGAAGCCCTGACCGAGAATCCCGTTGGCGCCGTGGCTCGAGTACTGAATCGACAGCGACGGCACCTGGCCGGAGATCCCAGGCGCCAGCGTGACGGGCATCGCGTACGAGACCGAGCCCGCGGGCGTGACCTCGAGCTGGCCGGTGGTCGTCCCCGGAACGAGCACTGTCGAGCTGAGCGCGGCTTCGTTGGCGCGTTGCTCGTCGCCGTCGCAGCCCACCGCGAGCGGCACGCACGAGACGATGAGCGCGAGCAGGCCGAGACGGTGCGGGAGGAAGAGGCGGCGAGAAGGAGAGGTCGACTCTCGTGCTTGAACTCTCTCCACCAACGATTCACAAACGCGTGTGCGGCCCATGGGCCCCACGCTGCAGAAGCAGTGCCCATGGTGCGCGACTTGCGCACAGTGCCTGTCGTCGCGAGTCCACGACAGCGCGATTGGCCGGGCAAAGGCGAGCAACGCGGATCGCCGCTCGCCTCAGGCAGGACAATGTCGCGGGCGCTAACGTCTACGCACGCGGCGTCTTTCGACTCGCGTCGGCGACTCTATGGCAGGGCGAACCCTGCCGATGGACCAATGGTGCGTCGGAAGCATTCCGGCGCCCCTGCGGCGAGCGCGTCTAGTTGCAGTTGTAGAGCACGCACTCGAGCGTGCCCGTGTTGGCCCTGCACTCGCAATCCAGCACGCAGGTCCCGTTGCCCGGTACTACGTACGTGTCGTCGTGGCAGGAGCGCAGACCGTTGCATGCGCCTCCCGGCGAGCAAAGGGCGGCGCCCGGTGAGGTTGACGGCGTCGCGGATGGTGAGGGCGTCGGGGTCGACGACGCGCCGGGCTTGGGATTCGCCGGACCCGGACTGGTGGAGGTCCGCGGCGCTGGCGTGGTGCTCGAGCCGCTCGGGGCCGGGGCCGTCCCTGAAGAGGAGCCGCTGCCGGGCCCGCGATCGAGATCTTGCGGGTCAGTGCTCCCGCAGGCCGTAGCGAAGGCGATGAGCGGCAGAACGAAGGTGCGCAAGGAAGGAAGTTGCATGCGGCCGCGCGACGCAAACGGTGTGCCCGGTCGCGCCGTCCGCTTGGTGTGGCAATTCATGCGATGCGGCAGGTGACCGACGGCGCGCGCCATGATCCGCACGTCAGGTTCGGTGAGAGGCGGCGCGCCGCCGCCTTGCCGCACGCAGACACCGAAAGCGCCCAGAGCGGCAAAGGTTGTCAGGGACGCGGAGCCGTTCATGCGTCCCTGAACGTGGGCGCGTTCACCCGCGAGCCGGCCGGCTCGACGGGGCTGATATTTGGCTGCCCTGGCCCCGAGCCGGGTGGACGAACGCGCGCGACGGTTTGGCACCGCGCGGTCGGCATGTGCCATGCGAGGGGGAGCGAGTACGCGGCGCGGTGTCGCGGAGGAGATCGCATGAACACACAGAAGCTCGTCCCCCTGGAACCCGCAAACCTCGAAGACGTCGTCGGCGGCGCCCACATCCCGCGGTGCCCTCGCCCGATCCCACCGGTTCCCGCTCCTTGGAACCGTCCGCCTATCGTCATCGATCCGCCGTTGCCGTTGCCCGCCACCGAGTGACCCCCGCCGACGCAGCAACGCTCAGAGCGAAACCAACACGGAAGGATCGAAGGCCATGCACCACAACTTCATCGAAATCGCTGACGAAGCACTCCTCGCCTACGTGACGGGAGGAGACGAGAACATCGACTCCTTCGAGTACGGCGGCGGAACGGGCGGCGATTGCGGCTTCGGCTTCGACGACGCGGCTGCCCTTGTCGGTCCACCCTCGATTGACGACGCCATTGGCGAGATGTCGCCAGCTGGTCGCGACACTTGGCCCACGGAGGCCGACGTCGACACGACGGGGGTCGTTGTGCAAGAGCTCACTCCCCAGCAGCAATTCGATCAACAGGTCGACTTGATCCAGAACTTCCGAGACGCGGCGAGCAGCCCTGAGCTCATTCAGGGCGACATCGGCGACTGTTACGCCGTCGCCGCCATCAACGCGGTCGCGCAGACGCCCGAGGGGCAGGCGCACTTGCAGGGCATGGTCACGCCGCTCGGTGACGGCGTCTACAACGTGACGCTGCAAGGGCCCGATGGCCCCGTGACTGTGGGCGTCGCGCTCAACAACGGCGAAGTCTTCGGGTCAGGGCCCGAGCACCTGCAGGCCATCGAGAAGGCCATCGTCTACACGAACAGCGCTGACCCCCTGACGGGCGTCAATCCTGACGCAGCGGGCGGCAACGCGGGCCTGGCGCTCGCGCAGATCGGCCTCAACTACGCCTTCGCGGGTGATGCCGTCCCCGCTGACGCCGTGGCCGCCCAAGTGTACGGCGAGGATGGTCACGCGTACGCGATCGGTGGCACGCTGGTTGATCCTTCAACGGGCGAGACGGTCCTCGTGCCGATGAACCCGTGGGGCGTCGAGCAGATCGGCCCGATCCCAGCCGACAGCGACTACGTGTACACCGCGACGCTCGACCTGCCCTGACGAGCGGGCTCTTCAGGCGCGCTCCCTGGTAGGCTGCTCCCGGTGCGCGCCCTTATCGCCACCGCCGGATCCGACGGGGACATTCGTCCGTTCTTCGCGCTAGCCAAGGGGCTTGCTGCGCGAGGGCACGACGTCCGCTTCGCCGCCGCGGATCACTACGCGCCGGGAGCAGCTCGCTACGGCATTCCCTTCGAAGCCGTAGGCCCCCCTTGGGACGCCGCCGTACTGGAGACGACATTTCGGAAAATCCTGTCCCACTCGAGCCCCCTCGAGCACATCAAGATCGTCATGGACTCGATCGCCGAGCCGGAGCGCCTTGCGCTGCCCCGCCTGATGGAGCTCGCGGCCGAGAGCGATGTGGTCATCTACCCGCCGATCTTGGTTGCCGCCGCGGCCGCCGCGCGCGCCAAGAAGGTGCGCCACGTAAGCGTGCAGCTTGCACCGGTTCACGCGGCACGCGGCTATTCGCCAACCGGCGCGAACCTCGGGCCCTTCCTGAATGGGCTCATGTGGAAGGCCGCGGCCGCCGCCATAAGGCGGGCATCCGACGAGCAGCTCAACGCCATCGTCCGTGAGGCCGGACTGCCGCCGTGGCGCGACGTGCTCCTCGCAGCCGCGTCGTCGACTTGGCTCGACCTCATCGCCGTTAGCCCGGAGGTCATCGACTTGGACCCCGCCTGGCCCGCCGCGAGCCGCATCACCGGCTACTTCTTCCTCGACGAGCCAGACTTTGACGACGCCGAGCTCGAGAGCTTCATCGCCGGCGGCGCGCCGCCGGTCATCGTTGGCTTCGGTTCCATGATGGGCTTCGACGCCCGTGCCGTAACGGAGACGGTCATCGAAGCCGTTCGTACCCTCGACCGCAACGTCATCGTCCTCTCGGGTTGGGCTGGCCTAGGAGGAGCGGCACCGTTGCCCCACGTGCGCGTCGTAAAGTTCGTGCCGCACAGCTGGCTCTTTCCCAAGGCCGCCTGCGTCGTTCATCACGGCGGCGCCGGCACGACGGCCGCGTGCCTTCGCGCGGGCGTGCCTCAGTCGATCGTGTGGCATCTCGGCGATCAGCCGGCGTGGGGCAAGCGCATGGAGAAGCACGGCGTCGCGCCGCCGTCGCTCCATTACAAGAAGCTCACGTCGAAGGCGCTTCGCTCCCGCGTCGACCGTATGCTGTCCGATGCGGCGATGCAGACGGCGGCCAAGCGGCTCGGTGCGCGTATCTCGCGGGAAGACGGGGTCGCGGTGGCAACGGCGATGATCGAGGACGCGCTCACGAAGCCGGCGAGCGCCTAGCGTCGCCGCGCGAGCGCTCTGCTCCCGACGATGAGCTAGAACGCCGTCGACTTGACCCAGTCCGCTTGAAACGTGTCGTTCATCCGCTTGAGGGCGGCGGTGTCGGAGACGAAGACGCCGATCTCGCGGTTCTTGTCGAGGGAGGTGGCGCTAAGGTTCTCCGAGCCCAGGTAGGCCCAAGCTCCGTCGATAAGGATGGCCTTCACGTGGACGTGCGGCGCGAGCACGTAGCGCACCTCGATGCCCTCCTTTCCGAGCAGCGCGGCAGCGCTCGCGTTGGCGTCGATCCACGTCGGGTCGGCCACGATGGCCGACACGGCGACGCCCGCTCGTTTTCGCTCGATGAGTGCGTCCCGCAGTTCGCGATCGGCGAGCTGCATCGACTCGATGCGCACCTCCCTCGTGGCGCTCTTGACGAGGTCCACGATGCGAGCGCGCGAGTTGATGGGCGAGACCACGAGCCTCGTGCACGTGAGCGTCGGCGAGGCCTTCTGGAAGTCGGCGTCGAAGAGGTGAATTAGGTCGGCGACGTCATCGGGATCTCGAAGGTCGGCGGCGAAGTTGCGCTCTTTGAGCATGAACGAACGCGCGTAGTTGCCCGTCGAGACGAGGGCGCGCGCTTCGTCCGCGACGATGGTCTTCGCGTGCATGTATCGGAACGCCGGGTCGCTGTAGACGACCTCTGCGCCGGCCTCTTCGAGGCGCGGCTTGTACTTGTCGTTTACGTCGCGCTGCGTCTCGCCGTCGAGAATCACGCGCACCGAGACGCCGGCGCGGGCGCGTTCGATGAGGCCGTCGAGGACGGCGCCGTTGCCCATGATGTAGCCGAAGACGCGCAGCGAGTGCGTCGCCGACGCGATGACGTCGGCGTAGGGCGCTTCACCGTCGTCGGGGAAGACGGCCACCTGGACGGCTGTGGCGCGAGGGCTCGTCGCGACGCAGCCTCGCGCGGCCGCTGGCGGTGCGATGGCGGTGGTAGGCGGCGCCGGCGTTTCGGCCGCAGCGGCCGCCGGCTCGTCGGGCCGGTTCGCTGCGGTCGCCTCCGGAGGGGCGCCGTCGGGCTGGCTCGCCCCGCACGCCACGAGCAAGAACGCAACGAGCGACGAGAGGGGGCTGAACGGGCGCGGGCGGAGCGTCGACATGGGCCGCACCGTGGCTCGCCGGGCCGCCGGCGGCACGTGAAACTTGGTTAAAGCAGGGACGCGCTCAAGTCTCCTCCACCACAAGCGGCACCGACGGATCGAGCAAATACCCTCCGCGCGCCGTTAGCAGCGGCTCGAGGCCGGCGCGACGGAGCTGGGCCATGGCGTTGCGCACGCGGATGAAGCCCGCCTCGTAGAGGATGCGTTCGTCGGGCCACCCAGCCCGCAAGAGCTCTCCCCACGGCACCGGCTCGCCCGGTGCTCGGAGCCGCGCCTCGACGAGTCGCCTCAAGACGAGCTTCAGCGTGTGTCGGCGCCCAAGCTCGGTGCGCCTTCCCGCGACGATGAAGTGTCCAGCGTCGGCGGCGATGGCCAACGGAGTCGCGTCCTCGGTCAAGGCCTCGGCCAGGCGAGCTGCGGCGAACCGAACGCGTCGGCCGACGATCGGACCGCTGGCTCGGAGGTTGGCAAGCGCGCGCCTGGCAAGAACCTTGGCGCCCGAACTCGCGTCGAACGACCTCGCTGCGGTCAAGAGGTTGATGGCCTCTCGGGTCTTCTGGTCCTCGAAGTCCGCCGTCAGCGTAGGCGGGCGCCCGACCAGCGCTTCGGCCCACGCGCGATGCTCGGGCTCCAACACATCGCGCGCGAGAACTCGTTCGAGCTCCGAGGCCGCTGCCTTCGGCTCGCCCAAGGCCAGATGGTGCTCGGCCAGATGAAGGCGTGTGATGGCGTCGTGGCGCGGGCTCTTGACCTCGCGGTGCAGCACGCGCGCTTGCGCGAGCAGGGCGCCCGCTTCTTCAGGCCGTCTCGCCTCGACCTCGAGGGCCCCGAGGTAGCCGAGGAGCACGCCCACGAGCGCGCGATCGCCGACGCGGCGCAAGATCGCCAACGCGTCGCGGTAACGACTGCGCGCCTCGTCGAGCTCGCCGAGCTCGTGGCAGACGTACGCGAGGTGCATACGCTCGGCCCCCTCGAGTCGTTCGTTCTTGGTCTCCACGTGCGCGGCGAGGGCCATCTCGTGCGCGCGCTTCGCCTCCTCAAATCGGCCCGCGCGATGGAGCGACGCGCCGAGGTACGACAGCTCGACGCCCTCTTCGCGCCTTTGCCCCAGCTCGCGGTGAAGCGCGAGGGCCGCTTCGTGCGAGGACCGCGCCTCTTGCAACCGCCCGAGGCTCGCGAGCGCCGTGCCGAGCTCGCCCAACGCCACGGCGAGACCCTTCCGGTCGCCGAGCGCCCTCCTGCTCGCGAGCGCGAGCGTCCGCGCCTCGTGCGCTGCGTCGAGGTCGCCGCGCGCGCGATGAATCGCGCCGAGCGTCGCGTAGGCCCGCGCCTTGGCCGAGAGATCGCCAGCAGACGCAGCGAGCGCGCTCGTCGCGAGGCGCGCCGCCTTCCGGAGGTCGCCGTGGTGCCGCGCCGTCTCGGCCGCCGCCACGGCGTCGCGCCCGCGCGGCTCGTTTTCGTCGAAGGTCGCGAGGGCTCGAAGGTCGGCCTCGATCTCGTGCGCCGATTCCGTTGCCGCGCGGCCCGCCGCCAAGAGAACGGCGACGCGGTTTCGGCCCAACAGGTCGACGATGCGCACGACGGCAGCGCGCTCCGTGGACGTGATCGCCGCTTCGCCGCGCGCATCTTCGGCGCGGGCGCAAAAGAGCCGCACGAGCTCGTCCGCCTCTCTTGGGTGCCGCTTGCGCGAGGCCATCGCGACGACGATACGACGTATCGCGCGCGCTCAGTAGAAGGCGTCGATGATCGCCTCCGCGTCTTCGACCTTCATCTTGTTCTCCTCATCGTTCACGGCCTGGTGGAACGTGAACATCGCGCCCATGACGGGCACCGTGCAGGTCGCCGGCGGGCCGTCGGGCGTGTGACCTGACGTCGTCGTGCACGACACGTTGCCGGAGCCGGTGCTCGTTGACCCCACAAGGCCTGCGGGGCTCGTGGGCGGAAGCGACCGCGCGACGGCCGCGGCGAGCCGACCCGAGAGCGACACGGCGATGCCGCTCGCCCCGCGCTTCTTCTGGCCGCGCGCCTTCACCACACCGGTCATCGAACAAGTGTCCGCGCGGAAGGTGGAGTCTCCTTCCTTGGCTTGGCAGACGATGCCGAAGCTCTCGTCGGCGTCGTCGCCGTTGATCCCTAAGTCGGCGCCCCTGAGGCCCGCCAGCACGCTGAAGTTGCCGAGGTCCTTTCCGCCGTTGGCCTTGATGTCCTCGTATAGCTTCCGCGCGTCGGGGCCCATCGCAACAACGCCCGTGACGAGCGCGTATTGTTTGAGGTCGAACTTGTTCGACTTGACCACCACGGCGCCTTCCGAGGACCCGGTGGTGTCGTCGCCCGGCGCTTCGGCAGCGCAGCCGGTCACGGCGAGGGCCAGAGCAAGGAACGGGAGGGCCTTGAAGCGCGAGAGCGAGTTCATGCCCGCGACGCTGCAGGCGCCGTGCCGTCGCCCGCGGCTGATTTGTCGGGTGTTTTACGCGAAAATGGGGAGCGCTACCGATTTACCGAGACCCGCCGATCCAGACCCCCGAGCGGCGGTCGCGGTGCGTGCGCCACTTGCGCACGCGGGAGTCAGAGCAGCTCGCGTCGGCGAATGACGGCGGAGAGATGGGTGAGCTTCGCACGCGGCGACTGAACGAGGGTATCGGCCAGGAGGTCGGCGATGCCTCCGTCGCCGCTCTCATCGAGCGTGTCGTTGAAGCGGCGCACGAGCGGCATCACCAGACTCTCTTCGAGCTCGACGGCGGTTTCGCTCCGGCTCGCGTCGACGAGGGCGTCTTGCTCGGCGCGGCGCGGCGGCGGCCAAGCGCGCTGCCGCACCGCCATGGGGGCCGTCTCATCCACGGACTCGCGAGCCAGGAGCATTTGTCGCGTCACGATGCCCGCCAGCAGTTGTTGCGAGACGCTCCACAAGATCGGCGCGAGCGCGACGAGCGGTGCGTCGGGGAACGCCAGGATCCCCACCACCATCGCCGCCGGCGTGCTCCTCATGCCGCTCGCAAAGACGACCGAGATGGTCTCGCGCTCCCCCAGACCTCGGAGGCGCGCCACGAGGTAGCCGACACCGAAGGCCAACGCGTTCGCGCTGACGGTCACGACACCGGCGGCGACGATGAGGTGGAGCGGCATGCGAAGGTGCGGCTTGAGGGCGCCCGTGCAGTCGGCCACCGAGAGGAGCAGCGACAGGACGCTCAACAGCGAGAGCGGTGTCTCGAGACGCTTGGCGAGGCCCGGGACCGCGGCGCGCAGCGCCATGCCCAAGACGAGTGGCAGTGCAAAGGCCACGACGACCTGCGCCCTTATTCCCGACGCGGAGTCGACGGCGCGAAGGTGCGCGCCGGGGATGCGACCGAGCGCGATGGGAATGAGGAAGACCGCCAAGGCGCTCGTGAGCGCGAGCGTGCCGAGCGCGAGTGTGACGCTGCCGCGGCTCGCTCGCGTCCAAACGGCGGACGTCATGGCTACTGGCATGAGAACGCACAAGACGAGGCCTGTGGCGACGGCGCGAAGCTCGGGGCTCCGCGTTGCGATGAGCGCAATGGCGATGGCGACGGTCATCGCGGGCACGACTACGTAGACGCTCAGGAGATTCGCGAAGCCTCCGTTCGAGCGAAACACGCGGGCGAGATCTCGCGGCCGGTAACGCAAGCTCGCCGAGAGGACGATGATCGCAAGCGCGAGCGTGCGCGGCTCGTAGTGGAGTGAGGTCAAGGGCACGCTAAAGAGGTGTCGCCGCGCGAGCAGTCGCGCCGCGACGTCGGGCATCAAGAACGCGACGAGCACCACGCCAACGAGGAGCCACAGCACGTTCGCGCGCGCGAAGCGGTCGACGCGGCGCGCGACGCGGAGCCCGCCGTCGATGACGCGCGCGAAGGCGCCGGAGCGCGAGGGGGAGCGGGACGGGCGAGGCGCGGAGGGGGTCTTCATCGTTCCTTTGGGATTTCCCCTGCCACTGAAAAACTTCGTGGCGAGGTGTCGCGGTCGTCCCCCACTACGCAGGAAGAGCGCCATCGCTCGCGAGCTGTCCGCGGGGGCCCTGGTCACAAGACGCCCGGGCCAAAGACGGCGTGCGGGGCGCGACGCGCGTCGCGTCTTTGCTCCAAGTTTCGGCCGCTTGTCCCCGGAGCGCACGGCGACGCCCCGTCGCCGCCTCGCGGCCCACCCCACGCGGTTTCGCGCGGCGTGCCGCCTGATCGCGACACACCGCTGGATCCGGTCGTCTTCAGCGGCGAGGTAGGCGAACGTGAGCGGGGCTGGTTGACGCGCAGCGGCATTTCCCGCCGGCGAAAATCGCAGCCTGCACCCTTGTAGCGCGTCGCCCGCGGCCACATGTACGTACCTCGCAATTCGCGGAGGCACACATGAAGACACTCGTGATTGGAGCGACCGGAAACGTTGGCAGCAAAGTGGTCCAGGGCCTTGTCGCCAAAGGCGTCAACGTTCGCGTCATGACCCGCAACGCCGACAAGGCGAAGGGCACGATGCCGGGCAACGTCGAGATCATGACCGGCGATCTCACCGACCCCATGACGGCGAAAGCCTGTTTCGAAGGTTGCGATGCGGTGTTCATGCTGAACCCCGTTGCCATGACCGAATGCCAGGAGGGCCTCGCGGGTGTTTGCCTCGCCCAAGCCGCGGGCGTGAAGAAGTTCGTTTACATGGGCGTGCAGCACGCGAGCGTCGCGCCGCACATCCCGCACTTCGGTTCCAAGGCGGCCATCGAGCTTGCCATCAAGAACTCGGGCATGAAGTGGACGATCCTTCAGCCCAACAACTTCTTCCAGAACGACTACTGGGTGAAGGACGCCGTCATGCAGATGAGCGTTTATCCCCAACCCATCGGCGACGTGGGCTGCCACCGCGTCGACGCGCGCGACATCGCCGATGCCGCCGTCAACGCGCTCACGAAGACCAACTTCGAGAACAAGGCGTACGTTCTCTGCGGGCCCAAGCCCATCAACGGCGCTTCGTGCGCGGAGATGTGGTCGACCGGTCTCGGCAAGAAGATCGCCTACGCGGGCAACGATCTCGACCAGTGGGGCAAAGCCATGTCGTCGATGCTCCCCTCATGGATGGTCTTCGACTTCGGCGTGATGTACGCGCACTTCCAGAAGTCGGGCCTCAAGGCGACCGACGCCGAGGTGAAGGCCTGCGAAGAGATCGTGGGGCACCCGCTCCGCACCTTTGAGGCCTTTGTCACCGAGACCTGCGCCGCCTGGAAGGCCTGAGCTCCTCGCGCGACACCGCTCGATAGTGAACGCTCAATGAGCGTGAAGAAGGCGGCCACGCGAGTGGTCGCCTTTTTCTTTGGACGGCGCGTTAGCGCGACTACGCGGCCAGTGCGGCGAAGAGCTGCTCGAACGCGCGCTCGGAGAGAGCGCGCCCAGGCATGCCTGCGACGTGTTGGACGGTTTCTGGTGCCTCGGTCGCAAAGGACTCGAAGAGCTCGCGTTTGGCCGCCTCGCGAGCCGCGGCCACCGCGAGCAGATCGTCCGCATCGAGCTGCGATTCAAGCCAGCGCGCGACGTCCCAAGACAGCGCCGCGTGCCGCGTCTCGTCTTCGGCGATGCGCGAGAGTGTCTCGCGGACGTCGGCGTCTCGGGCGCGCTCTGCCTGCAGGGAAGCCACAAGGGCTCCGAACGTCTCACGCACGCATCCTTCCACCGCGTTTTCCAGCGCCATAGCGAGGAGCGAGCGAGGCGCGCCGATGACGACGACGGGGGCCTCCACAGACGCCCCAAAGCCCCGGGCGAGCTCTCGCGTCGCGCGAGCATGGCGAACCTCGTCGGCGCGGGCGCGAAGGGCCTCCTCGATGAGGTCCGAGGGGGCGTCGTGCCACGCGAGGTCACGGGCGAGCTGCTCGAACGCGGGAATCGAAGCTGCCTCAAGGCGCGCCGCGGCGGCGAAGAACGCGCCTGCCTCGCATTCGTCGTCGGCGCAGGGCTCGGAAGGCGACAAGAGCCCGGCGGGCCTTCGACCAATGGCGCAGCCCGGGTCGCCGTTGGCGATCAGCTTGCTCTCGGCCACGGTCACGACGCCCGTCGCGGAGACAACGATGCGATGCTCGTCGAGATGAGCGCCTGCGCCGCACGTGCCGCCGGAGCGCGCGATGAGCTCCACGCCGGACGGCGTCTGCTTGGCGTTCTCTGAAGGGCAGACGAACGAATAGCCTCGCTCGCTGACCAGGAGCGCCGCGTCCTTGGCCGTATCGACAGGAGCGAGGAACGTGGCGAGCTCGTCGAGCGTCTTGACGAGACCCACGCTGTCGCCACGGGTGAACACGAGGTAGCGGACCGCCTGCGGCGCGTTGCCGTCCGATGGCCTCACCCATCCCTCGCTGGAGGGGAGGGCCGCGAGGTCGGCGGCGCACTTCGACTTGTTCGTCGCGGATGCGCAGGCCACGCCGTCCTTTCCGACCGTCGTGGGGGGCGAACCGGCGTCGCTTCCAACGTTGACCCACGCCTGACGAAGCTCGACGTAGTCGAGCGGCGCCGCGGGGGTGAGTCCGGAGACGCTCTCGTAGTTGGGGCCGTTGCACACGGTCTTGTCGAAGCCCTGGGGGTTGATGCCACCGTCGGTGGCGGCATCCGTCCTAACCGCGCCGTCACCACCGCCGTCAACGCTCGCACCGCTATCGCCGCCGGTCGGTCCAGCGCCGTCGGCGCCCGTTGTCCCGCCACACGCGACGGCCAGCGGAGCCCCCGCAAGGCTGGCCAAGGTGATCTGACGAATGATTCGCTGCAGGGCCGTGTGATGACGCATGGTGTGTCTCCGAAGCAAGGCTAGTGCCGTCGTGAGCGCTGCGGAGCCTTGGTCGATCGGCCGCGCGGGAGGGGCAAGAGTGTGCCGTGCCGCGCCATTGCCGTCGTGGATCGTCGGCGCCCTACCTCACGCAGCGGGACAGCGCGGTGTCGATCGCCAGGACCTTCACCATTTCTCCCGTGCTGAAGTTCACGCCCCACATGCTGCTGGCGTCGGCTGGGGTGCTCGTCCAGTAGGGCTTGCCAATAGGCGCGTCAGGGAAGGCGAGGGCGTCGAGCATCTTGGGCACGACCGCACCCGACTCATATTCCTGGTGGGGCTCTTCGTCGAGGATCGTCAGGAGCTCCTTCACCGTCGGCAAGCGTCCACCGGCGAAGAAGGCGTTGCATCGACTCTCAGAGATGCTGTGGCCCAGAGGTATGGAGGACAGTCGTCGCTCCCACTCGAGACGCGTGAACGTGTCCTTGATGGTGCGCGCCTCGCGGTCAAAGAGCTCGTACTGATCCTTCGGCGCATCGGCGAACGCAGGCAACGTGATCAAGGCGCCGAACGCTGCGCTTACCCAACGCCAAGCCCTTCGGTGGTGACGCATCACTTGTCTTTCACGCACAGCGCGCGTGCCTCCGAGCTTTGTGGAAGCGTTTCCGCGGCGCCCGTTTCGAAGTTGACGACCCAATAGGCCTGCTCGCTCCCGCCCGTGAAGGGACGCACCTCCGAACTCGACCAGACGCGAACGTTCTTTACGTTCGGAAACGCGACGCTATCGATGAACACCTTGCGGCGACCTCCATCCGCGGCCGGGCCGTAGTCGAGCAGTGAGATCAGCTCGATGCGCTTCGGAAGTCGCCAAGGTCCGCCAGGCTGCGCGCGGCAGGTGCTCTCGGCGTTCGGTTGGGACAGCGGATCGAGGGGCGCTTGCTGCCAAACTAGTCCTGTGACCGCGTCGACGACACCGCCCGTCACCGGACTCAAGCTCGGTGGGTTCGGCAAGCCGCTGTCGCCGTAGTTGGGCATCTTCCAGCGCGCCCACGAGACGGGCGCGGCGCCGGGGGGCGCATCGACCCGGGCGTCTAGGGAGGCGTCGACGGACGCGTCTTCTGAAGGCACCGACCCGTCGAATGGCTCGGCGCAGACTGCCCCTGGACACTCGACCTTACGGAAGTCGTCGAGGCCGACGATCCCTCGGCATCCAAGCGGCAGCGTGGCGACGAAGGCCAGCGCCAGTGTCGCGCGTCGCCACCCGCCTTGCCGTCGTCGGCGCAGACGCTCAGAACGTTCCATGAACCCCCGCGGAAGTTGGGCCGATGGCCGGGCTTGCCGAGAAGCCGTACGCGGCGCTTCGGCGAGCGGCCCCGCGCGGCGGAAAGAGAAGCCCATAGGCGGCGAGCCCTAGCCCAAGACCACCGACGACGAAGCTGGCGGTGCTGACGTCGGCAAGCGCTCGCCCGTCATCGAGAGCGCCGTGTTCACTCTTGCCGCACGCACCGCTCGGGCAGCGGAGGTCGAGATCGCTCTTCGCCTTCATGGCTAGGAGGCCCGTTGCGCTGCCGATGCCCACGCCGATCCCAGCGACCACGAGCCCCGCCACCAGTAGGGGCGAGGTCCGTCGGCTTGGCTCCTCCGGTGGCATGCTGCCCGCTGGCACTGGGAGCGGCGCGGTGGCGGGCACCGGCGCCGCTGGCGGCGGCTCGACGATGAGCGTGATCTCCTTGGTTTCGCCCTCGGCCGCGTCGAAGGCCGTCTTCGATTCGGGGCCCGTGCCTACGCGCGCCGAGAGGTCGTGTCGTCCGGGATTGAGGACTCTAGGCTCAGCCAAGGCCGCCGGAGGCACGGGGGCTCCGTCGACGAACACCGAGGCGGCGGCGCCGGCGGGGACACCGGAGAGCACGATACGAATCGTCGCGAGACGTGCCCGCTGCTGCTCCGCGAGGCGGGCGGCCTCCGCTCGTGCGTCACGGGAGCGCTGCGTTTCGTTCGAGGTCGGTTGAATGCGCCCCACAGAAAGGCACGCTTGTCGCGCTTCAAGCGGCTCGGCGACGGATGCGTGCGCTTTGCACAGTTCCAGGCCCGTGATGGGCGTGTTGCCCAAGGCGTGGGCCGCTTTGAACTTCTCGAGGGCGCCCCTCTGGTCCCCTCGGGCACGGAGGTCCATCGCTTGGTTGTAGAGCTGCCTCGCCGACTCGATGTCGGACGCGGAGGCTTCTGCCGCTGCACGCGAGGGCGCCAAGAGGACCGCGATGCCCAGCGTGAGCCGAGCGCGTTTAGAAAATGTCATGACCTGAGGCCTTTGGCGCAGGGGACGCCGGCGGAGCGATGGGCCCCGTCGGCTTGCCTTCCGTCTTGGTCACCCGCCTCGGCGGCGACGGTGATGCCGCGGGGAGCGGCGGCGGGCTTGGTGCCGCGGTGGGCTTCACCGAAGGGTCGCTAGAGTTCGGTGCGAGGGTCGCCGGTGAACTCGCGCTCTCTTTGGCGGTGACGACGACCTTCACGGGGTCGGTCGGAGCTTCCGCCAACCCTTCGGGCCGCGGCTGCACTCCTGCCGGCGTGGAGCTTCTAGACGCGAGACGAAGTCCAACAAACCCGACGCCAAGTCCCACGGCCAGGACGAGGCCGGCCAGCGCGATGCGGTTCGTTCGTGTCGGCCTGCGCGTAGGCGACGGCGCGACGGAGATCGCTCCCGCGGGAAGCGCCGGCAATGTTTGGTCGAGCGCCGTCGCCCCGCTGCTCGCGAGTGAGCCGGAGGCGATGGCCGACGAGAACGCCGAGGCCATCTCTTGCGTCGAGGCGAACCGATGCTCGGGCTTCCGTGCGCAGGCACGGGTGAACCACGCGTCGACCTTCGCCGGCAGTTCAGGAACGAGCGCGCGGGGCATTGGCAGCGGCTCCGTGTGGATCTTGACGGCGAGACTCCCCATCGTCTCCGCGTCGAAGGGCTTCGAGGCCGTAAGCGCCTCGTAGACGAGCACGCCGACGGACCAGAGATCGCTCCGGTGGTCCACGTCGCGCGTGCTCATGATCTGTTCGGGGCTCATGTAGAAGGGCGAACCCATGACCGAGCCGGTCTTGGTGCTCCCGTCGAGTCGTTGGACATCCACACCCTTGGCGATGCCAAAATCGAGCAACTTGACGAAGATCTCGCCCCGTCCTTGATCGCAGATGAAGACGTTCTCTGGCTTGATGTCGCGGTGCACGATGCCGCGCTCATGAGCCCGGTCGAGGCCTCGCGCGAGCTGCGTCAGGAGCTCGGCCACAAAGGTCGGCTCCAGCCGTCCGCGTTCCTTGATGAGCGCGCCGAGGTCTCGCCCTTCGAGCAGCTCCATGACGATGTACGGGATGCCCTCGTCGGTGATCCCGTGATCGAAGGTCTGCACGACATGAGGGCTCTTGACCTGCGCCGCGGCCGCTGCTTCCCGAGAGAAGCGCTGTCGCGCCTCGGGATCGTCCTTGAGCGAGGCGGAGATGAACTTGACGACGACGCGAGTTCTGAGCGCCAGGTGGTCGGCGACCCACACGCTGCCCATGCCGCCCTCTCCAAGCGGCGCGGCGAGGCGCACATTGGGGTTGACCATCATGTCGGCGTGGGCCTCAGGCACGCAAGAAGGATGCGGGACTAGGAAAGCCTGGGCAAGCTCTTTGGATTCTCGCGAGTTGGCGGCTCGCATCGCGACACCACGATCAGGGCCTGGCACACTTGCCCGGCCAGCGCCTCGGGATCTCGCGCCTTTGCCTCGACGAACGGTGGCGCGCCCGATGCTACCCTGGCCGTCATGCACACGTTCCCCCGCGTGACCGTCGGCATCGTCATGGCGCTCATGTGCGCGTGCTCCGACCTGGCGAAGGGCACCGCTGGCGACGCCGGCTCACCCCCTCGCGTGGCCGGCGGCGACGGGGGGGCACGCCCAGAGACGAACGCGCCGCTCGAGGGTACCGCGACCGCGCTGGGGCCGACGGAGCGCGGCGTGATTCTTGTACACGCGGCAACATTTCCGTCTTTTCGACTCTGCTTCGAAAACGAACCCGACGCGCTCCCGCAGCCCGACGCGACCGTCATGCCCGAGGCCAACGTCGTGGGCGTCGAAGTCGGCAGCGCGGTGCGCCTGCCACCACGTGAAACCGCTCCCGGTCGCGTCTTTCTCTTCGAAGAGGCGCTCATTCGCCCTCTCTACGCGGCCTTCGGAGGGACGGGCAGCGAGGAGTGGACTTGCGGCAAACTCTTGAAGAGCCCAACGCGCAGCGACGACGCGATCTTGCTCGGCAGTCTCGATGCGCCGTTGTCCCAGGGCGTTCATCTCCTCGTGGTCCACGGGTGCCCGAAGTCGACGGCGGTGCGCACGTACACGGCGGCGGAGTGTGGTGCTGCCTACAGCGGCGAGTCGACGTTAACGATTTCAGACACGGTGCTTCAGGGGACCGCGCGCGCGAGCGACGAGCTTCCTGTGCAGGTTGTGCACTTGTCGCAGGCCCTCGAAACGGCCCGGCAAGGCAAGACGCTCACCGTGTCCTTCGGCAAGCTTGGCGGAGCCATGAAGGTGGTGGCCACCGACCCGCCGCTGTTCGGACAGCCGGCGGCGCCGGAGCGGCTCGCCTATGCGCCCGACGCAACGGCGGAGTATGCGACGACCGGGTTTCGCGTGGCCTACGGCGGCGGCGCTGACGCGGGAACGCTCCTCTCGGTGGAGCAATCGCTCGCTCGCGTTCAGAAGCTCTCCTCGCCTCGCGATCTGCCTCAGAACTACTACGCGCAGGCGTCGAACTACGTGCTCTTGATGCTGGGTGATCCGGCGCCCAAGCTCGCCGACGGTGGCGTCGACGACGACGAGCGCCGAGGGCTCCATCTGCTTGCCGTTCCGGTCATCGAGCCGCGCGACGCAGGCGCGGACTCGGGGCCCGACGCCGGCGCGGTCGTCGCGGCAGCGTCCGACGGCGGCTGAGGGAGTCACGGCCACAGGAACACGGGCCCGCCGGTCCACGCGCCTCCGGGCCCTCGCGCGTACAGTCGAAAGTACTGCCCCGCGGTGAAGTACCCGCTCGGCGCCGCGACCAGCGTCAGCGAGTGCGCTCCGGCGGTCAGCGAGACGTTGCCGTTGACGTCATTGAGCATCGTCGTCCCTTCGAAGACGCCCAGGATCCACGTCGCTGAGCCCGCGCCGTTGAAGCCGCTCCCAATGTTCGGCAGCGTCTCGCTCCCCGTGATCGTGTCCCACTGCTGGCCGCCGGCCGGCGTGCCCGCAGCGTTCGTCGTGACGAGAATGAACCCGGTGATAGGGCCGACCGCGTGGGCCGAGATGGTCCCGTCGTTCTGCCCATTCGGAGTGAGCGCGATGTCACCGGGGCCGATGAGGTCGAGCTGCGTGGCTGCGGTTGCCGAGGTCGTCAGGGTCCCAGGCGCTGCGTCCGCCGATGCTGCGCTGTCATCGATGAGCGCTGCGTCGCTCGCGCCCGCGTCGACGGCCGCATCCAGGTCCACGGAGCCGTCCGCGCCCGCGTCGACGGCCGCGTCCAGGTCCACGGAGCCATCCGCGGGCGCGTCGACGCCTGCGTCCAAGTCCACGGCGGCATCCACGGTCGCGTCGGGCGTGGCTGCAGCGTCGCGTCCCGCGTCCACGGCACCCCCGGCTTCGGCGGGCTGGCTCGCGTCGGGCTTCGTGGCTCCGTCAGGCAGACCGCCATCGAAGTCGTCGTCGACGAGAGGCGTCACCTCTGTCTGCGGGCAGGCCGCGAGGTGGGCAACGAGCGCGAGACCAAGGAGCAGATTGCGACGCATGCGCATCGGAGGCTAACCGACGTGCCAACCTCATGGGAACAGAAGCGACTCGGCCCAAAGCACAAGGAGCCCCACCGCGAGGGCTGCCGGCGTGGTGACCAAACCCATGCGCAAGAACCTTCGCGTCGGGATCGCGGCGCCCATGCGCCGAAGAAGATCAAGCCACAGGAGCCCAGCGAGCGAGCCCATGGGCAAGAGCCGCGGTCCTAGGTCGCCGCCCACGAGCGCGGCGAGGACGCGATAGGTCGGGTCGCCGGCGAGTCGCTCCACGGCGAGGGCGTTGAGGGCGGCCATGGGATGATTGTTCAAGAGCGCGGAGCCCACGGCGGAGAGAGCGCCCACCACGGCGACTTGCCCAAAGATGTGTTCGCCGCCGAGTTTGTAGAGTGCAGCGATCGCGTCCAGGAGGCCCGCGTTCTTGAGGCCCGTCGCCACGCAGAGGAGCGCGACCATGAAGAGCAGGACCTCCCAAGCCACGCCGCCAAACCAGGCTCGCGCGCTCACGCTGCCGTGGCGGAGTCCGACGAAGCCGGTGAGCACGGCGCCCGTGAGGGCGACGACCCACACGGGCCCCCCAAGAAGCGACACGACGGGATAGGCCACGAGCACCGCCAGGACGATGAGCAGCGCCACGAGTGGCTCCTCCTCCATCGGAGCCAAGGAGCCTTGCTCCGGTCCACCGGCGGGGACCTTGTCGTCGAGCTCGCGTCGGTAAGCCCAACGCAACATTCGATACGAGACGTACGACGACACGAGCGCGACCGGAATCATGCGCAAGGCGTAGCCGTGGAACGAGATGCCGGCCCGCTCCGCGACGACCAGGTTCATCGGGTTTGAGGTCGACAGCGGCGCGACGCCGGCGGCGACGAAGATGGCGAGGGCGAACGGTTCCACCAGGTATGGCCGCTTTGGGTACAGCCTCGCGATGAGCGGTACGACGATGGGCGTCAGGATGAGGATCGCCGCGTCGTTGTTGAACACCGTCGCCATCGCGGCGGCGATAAGAAACACCATCGCGAAGGCCCGCTCGACGGGGCCGCGCGTGCGAAGCTCGATGATCCGCGCCAACCGATCGAAGATGCCCATGGCGTGGGCGGCTCCGGTCGTTGCCATGATGGCCGCTACCGTCAGGAGCGGCCTCGCGACGCCCGCCACGGTCGACGCCACGTCGGCGGCCGACAGGATGCCCATGGCGCCGAGACTCGCGGCTCCCGCCAAGGCCGCGAGGGTAGGGTGCAGGCGACCGAGCCGACCCACTCGCGGCCGCGCGAGGATCAAGGACACGGTCGCGCCTAGCACGAGCAGCGGCGGCAAGAGGCGCACGGCGCCACGATAGTCGCGCCCCGTCCCGTTGCCGACATTTGGCCCGCTCCCGTGGAGCCGTCGTCGTGGAGGTCCAGGGGGGTCTCGAAGGACGGGAAGGAACTTCGTGAGAAGCCTGGACGTCGGTATGATTGCTGCTTCGAGGCCAGAGCAGCGAATGAGCCACGGAGACGACTCCTCAGATCCACAGGGCGCCGACGGCGACGAGGACCGCACGGTCGTCGCTCAGGCAGCCGCGCCGCCCGCCGCCCAGCGCGCCGTTCCCGTTCCCGCCGCATCCGAGCGAACCATCGTCGCGGCCCTTGAGCCCAAGGCGCCCCCGGCGCGGCCGGCACCCGTTGCCGATTTCGGCAAGACGACCGTTTCCGTGCCTCCCGCCGCGGGGGCGAGGGCCCCCCTCATGGCTCAGCCTCCCGGCGCTGGCCGCCCGTCTCAGGCGCCGCCCGGGCCACAAGGCGCGCAAGCGATGGTGCCCGCGCAGGCGGGCGCGGCGGCGGCGCTCGTGAAGGGGCACGCGCTCTTCCGACGCGAGTCGCTTGAGGCGAACCTCGCCGCTGTCCGTGACGCGGAGGTGCTGCGCGTCGCGCCGCCGTGGAGCCGCGCCGTCTTCTGGATGTCTACGAGCCTCGTCATCACGGCTGTCATCATGGCCTTCCTCTTCGACGTCGAGCAGACGGGCTTTGCCCGAGGCATCTTGCGCGTCGCCGGCGGCGTGCAGAGCGTGCCGGCGCAGGCCAGCGGCGTCGTCCTCGAGGTCGCGGCGAAGTCCGGTGACATCGTCACCCAGGGCAGTCTCCTTGCTCGCATCGACTCGGCGCAGACGCGGCAGCAGCTCGTCGAATCGGAGAAGCAGATCGAGCTAGCGGAGCAGAAGCTTCAAGAGGCGAAGGACCGCCGCTCGAAGGTCCACAAGGAGCGCATCAAGCTCCTGGAGCAACGCGCCGGCCTCCTGGGGGCTCGAGCAGGGAACCAGCAGCGCACCGTCGCGCGGCTGCGCGAGAAGCAAGCGCGCGTCGGCAAGTTGGTCGCCGAAGGGCTCACGTCGCAGATGCAGGGCGGCGACGTCGCCGACGAGGTCTCATCGGCTGAACGCGAGACGTTGCGCCTTCAAGAGGAGTACACGGCCACGAAGCTCCAGATCGCGAGCCTCGCGGCTGACCTCGACGCCGAGGACCTGCGCCTCGCGGCCGACGTGAAGCAGGCGAAGGATCGTCGCGAGGCGCTCGCCGTGCAGGTCACGCAAACGGAGGTCCGCGCGCCCCGCGGCGGCCGCCTCGAAGCGCTCCTCGTGAAGGTCGGCGACGCGGTGTCCGTCGGGACGGCCGTGAGCAAATTGGTGCCCACCGACGCTCCAAGGCAGGTGGTCGTCTTCGTGCCCGAGCGCGATCGCGCATTCCTCCTCGAGGGCGCGGAGGGCCGCATCGAGGTCGATCAGCTTCCCTCTGGCGAGTTCGGCACGTTGCGCGGCAAGGTGACGCGCATCGCGTCGGACCTCGCGTCGCCTACGGAGATCGGCGAAGCGCTCGGTGACGCGAAGCTCGGCGAGCCCGTGTTCCGTGTCGAGTTGACGCTCGAAGCCAGCGAGAGCCTCTCGCGTCTCGAGCAACTGCTGCGCCCCGGCAGCCTCGTCACCGCCCGCTTTGCGCTCCGGAAGCGCCGCATCATCACGGTCCTCTTCGAGCCGCTCCGCCGCTTCTTCGCGTGACGACCTTGTTCAAGCGCCGCGTCCCGTTCATTGCTCAGATGGAGGCCACCGAGTGTGGCGCCGCGAGCTTGGGCATGGTGCTCGCACACTACAACTGCCACGTACCCTTGGCCGAGCTACGGGAAGCGTGCGGCGTCTCCCGCGACGGCACGAGCGCCCTCGACATCGTCAAGGCCGGCAAGGTCTACGGTCTCGAGACGAAGGCCTTCAAGGGCGACGTCCCGGCGCTCGCGGAGGTCGGCAAGCCGGCCATCTTGCACTGGGAGCTCAATCACTTCCTCGTGCTCGAGCGGTTCGACTCGAAGGGCGCCGATCTCGTCGATCCGGCCGTGGGAAGGCGCCGCGTCACAACCGAAGAGCTCTCGCGCGCCTTCACCGGCGTCGTCATGTGCCCGAAGCCGGGCCCCGAGTTCAAGAAGCGCGAGAAGTCGGGGCGCAGCCTCGGCAAATACGGCGCCGCCATCCGCGCCGCGCTCAAGCCAGCGCGGATGATGCTCATCTCGGCCCTCGTGCTCGAGGTCGTGGGCCTCGTCCAACCGGCGCTCACGCAGGTCATCATCGATTTCATCATTCGCCCCAAGCAAGACCGATGGCTGATGCCCATGGCCGTCGTGTTTGCCCTCACGCTCCTCTTGCGAGCGCTGCTCTCGCTCTCCCGAGAGCGCATCCTGGCGGGCCTCGGGGCCCGCGCCGACCTCGAGCTGGCCGTCGACTTCTTACGCCACCTCGTCACGCTCCCGTCGAGCTTCTTCTCGCAACGCAGCGTCGGCGAGCTCTCGAGCCGCATGCAGGTGCTCCTTCGTGTGCGTGAGTCGGCGACGGCCATCATGCTCGGTGGCTTCGACTTCGTGCTCATCTTCGCGTACGGCGCGCTCCTCATCGCGTACGCCCCCAAGCTCGGGCTGATGGTCCTCGCGCTCGTGGCGGCGCGCATCATCGTGATGTTGTCGTTTCAGCCGGCGCTGCGCCTCCACGCGACGGCGGCACAAATCGCGGGCGGTCGCACGCAAAGCGCCCTCGTGTCGGCCTTCTCGGATCCTGAGAGTCACAAGGCCTTCGGTGCCGCGCCACTTCTCTTCGCAAGGTGGGCCGGCGCGCAGTCGGAGGAGTTGAACGCATCGATTCGCGGCCGCCAGGCGTCGGAAGCGCCGCAGCAGATCATTTCGGTGCTCGACGGCCTCGGGCTCGCGCTGGTCCTGTGGTTCGGCGGCAAGGCGGTCATGGCCGACGAAATGACCGTGGGCGTGCTCTCGAGCTTCGTGGCCGTCGAGGCGCTGCTTCGTCGCCCGAGCCAGGGCTTCGTCAACATGATCCTCGAGCTCGGGCGCCTGCCGTCGAAGCTCGACCGCGTCGACGACGTCCTCGATACGGCGCCGCAGCGACACGGCACGTTCGCGCCAGAACAGCTCATCGGCTCCATCCAATTCGAGAACGTGTCGTTTCGTTACGGTCCCAAGAGCCCTGTCATCTTGGACAAGGTCTCCTTCGAGGTGCGCCCCCGGGAGCGCCTGGCCATCGTCGGTCGGTCTGGTAGCGGCAAGAGCACCATCCTGAAGCTCGTGCTCGGCGTCCTCTTGCCTACCGAGGGTCGCGTGCTCGTCGACGGTCGGCCCGTGGCCGACTACGAGCCCGCGGCGCTGCGGCGCCGCATCGGCACCGTGCTCGCTGGCGGCACCTTCTTCGACGAGCCGGTCCTCGAGAACGTGGCCCTCGGCGCCGCCCAGGCCGACGTCGATCAGGTGCGCCGCGCCGCCGATGCCGCGTGCATCGACGACGTTGTGCGCGCTCTGCCGAGCGGGTACCAAACGATGCTCCGCGGAGGGGCGCGGCAGCTCTCCGGTGGCCAGCGGCAACGTCTGCTCTTGGCCCGCGCTCTCGTGAAGGAGCCCGACGTCCTCCTCCTCGACGAGGCCTCCAGCGCCCTCGACCGCGAGCTCGAGTCGCGCGTTCACTCGTACCTCGACGTGCTCGAGTGCACGATGCTCTTGGTGGCCCATCGCCCTTCGGCGTTGCGCCTCGCAGAGCGCATCCTCGTGCTCGACAAGGGCAAGATTGTCCAGGAGGGGACGGCGCTCTCGCTCGCCAAGGTGCCCGGCACCTACGCGGACCTCATGGCGCAAGGAGGCGACGCATGAGCGAGGAAGCCATCGTCGTCCAGCTGTGCAAGGTCTTGGCGCTCCACTCCATCACCATGAGTCCGCGCGCCTTGAGCGACATCTGCGGCGAGCTCTCGCTCTCAGGGATCATTCGCGGTCTGAGGCGCGCAGGACTCGACGCGCGGCTTATTCGCTACCGACCGGAAGACGTCGCGTTCTTGCCCCCGTCGTCGCTCGTATGGCTCGACGACGGTCCCCCGGCGGTCGTCGTGGCCGTCGAGCCATCGGCCGTCAAGGTGGAGCTTGTGAGCGGCGAGGTGGTTCGCCTCGGGGGCTCGAAGCGAGCCTCCCTCCGCGGCCGCGCCATCGCCGTTCGCCCCAAGTCCAAGCCCGATCGGTCTTTGGTGGGACGCATCACCAACGCGCTCAAGGGCGAGACCGGCGGCATCCGAGCCATCGCGCTCGTCGTCGTGATGGCCATTGTTGCGCTGGCCTTTGGCCTCGCGACGCCCATGCTCTCGCGGGTCGCGCTGAACGACGCGATTCCCGAACGCGCCGGCTCGAAGCTCGCGGCCGTGGCCGTCGGCACCTTCTTCCTCTACGTGCACAGCTCGTGGGCCGGCTGGATCCGTCGCCGCGCCATCATGTACATCGAGACGAAGCTCGGCGAGCGCGGCGCCGAGGAGGTCGTCCGGCACCTCTTGGGTCTCCCCTTCGCCAAGCTCGACAAGATGGAGGTGGGGCAGATCCTCGAGCTCGTGCGCCTGGGGCAAGTCAGCAGCCAGTCGATGGTGTCCATCGCCACCTCGCTGCTCGACGGCGTAACCGCTCTCGGGTACCTCGGCTTCGTCTTCTGGCTCGATGCAAAGAGCGGAGTCGCCACGGTCATCGGCGCCGTCCTTCTGTTGGGGGTTGGCTGGTTTGCCGGTAAGCGCGCGTTCAGTCTCCGTCAGGCGACGCTCGATGCGAGTCGTCGTCAGCAGCAGGCGCTCTACGAGACCATCGCCGGCATCGAGACCATCAAGACGGAGGCCGCCGAGGAGCGGATGATGGTTCGCTACCTCAATCGGCTCGTGACCCTGCAAGGGCTCGCCGTGAAGGAGCAACAGGAGGCGTCCATTCACGGCATCGTCTCGATGCTCATTGACCGGCTTGTCTACGGCGCCATTCTCTTCTTCGTCGCGCTTCGCGTCCTCGATGGCGAGGCGCGTTTCGGCGACCTCATGAGCGGCGTCCAGGCATCGGCGTCGTTCTTTGCGAGCGCCCAGGCGCTCTCGCGAATGCCGATGATCCTCTACGCCCTTCGTGCGCAAGTCGAGCGGATCGACGCGGGCTTTGGCGACGCGAGCGAGCAGCTCGACACGATCCAAGCCACGTCGGCCTCTCCCGAGGGACACGACGCGCTCGTGCTGCGCAATGTCTGGTTCCGCTACGATCCGACCGCGCCCTGGATCCTGAAGGGGCTCGATGTGGTCGTGCCGCGCGGCGCGACGGTCGTCCTCGAGTGGCCTTCTGGCGCAGGGAAGAGCACGCTTTTGCGCCTCCTCTCGGGCCTCCTGTCGCCGGAGCGCGGAGACGTCCTGGTCTTCGGTACCGAGGCAGCTCGGGCGCGCCACCTCGTGGCGTACCTGCCGCAACACGCGGCGCTGATGCCCATGTCGATCATGGAGAACCTGCGAATGCTCTCGGGCGGCGCGCCCATCGAGCGCATCGCGATGGCGGCGCAAGCGACGGGCCTCGCGGCCCTCGTGAAGACGTGGCCCATGGGCTTCGAGACCGTCGTGTCGGCCGGCGGCTCGAACGTGTCGAGCGGCCAGCGGCAGCTCGTGCTCTTCACCGCCGCCGTCGCGTCGCCGGCTCCGATCCTGCTCCTCGACGAAGCCTTCGCGCATATGGACGGCATCATGCGAACGACGCTCGCCAACCTCGACTTGCTGCGCGGGCGGACCGTCGTCGCGGTCGTGCACGACGCGTCGAGCCGCGAACGTGACGGCGCGACGGCCTTGGTCCTCACCAAAGGTGAAGGGGCGAAGCTCTTGCCCTCGGTGTCGCGGCCGGTCTGACGAGATAGGGGCTGGCTCGCCCGTTACAGGCGGAAGTGCAGCGCCTTGAGCTTGGTGAGCGCGTCGAAGCCAAAGGCGCTGAGGCTGTGACCACGGCCCGAGTCTTTCCAGCCGACCCACGGCAACGCGGGATCAAGGGCGTCGCAGCGGTTCATGTAGACGGTGCCGCACTCGAGCGCGCGGCCGAAGCGCTCCGCGCGCTCCTTGTCTTTCGTCCAGACGCTGGCCGTGAGGCCGAGGCGCGAGTCGTTCATCTTGGCCAGCGCCTCTTCGTCGGAGTCGACGGGCGAGATCGGCAAGATGGGGCCGAAGGACTCGCGCTGCATGAGGTCCGCCGTTTGAGGCACGTCGGCGAGTAGCGTCGCCTCGAAGAAGCGGCCCCGACCGTCGACCTTGGTGGCGTGGCCACCGCGCACGAGGCGCGCCCCGCTCTTGGTTGCGTTCTCGACGAAAGACGCCAATTCTGCCGGATGATTCGGTTGGGCGATGGGGCCGAGGTTCGTCTTCGCGTCCATCGGATCGCCCATCACGTAGGCGCGCACGAGCGTATCGGCGGCTTCAAGGAAGCGCGCGTAGAGGGAACGGTGCACGTAAACGCGCTCTACGGCGCAGCAGCTCTGGCCCGCGTTGTAGATGGCACCGTCGACGATGTTCTCGACGGCGAAGTCGAAGTTGGCGTCGGGGGCGACGTAGGCCGGATCGTTGCCGCCCAGCTCGTAGCCGACGTGCATGAAGCGCGCGGCGGCCGCCTGCGCGATGCGGTGCCCACCGAAGACCGAGCCCGTGAACACCGCATGGTCGACGCGGGCGTCGCCGACGATCTTCTCGCTCATGGGATGCGAACAATCGAGGGCCTGAACGAGCCCCTTTGGGGCGCCGGCCGTTGTGAAGGCCGTCGCGAAGGCGTGCCCCACGAGCGGCGAGCGCGGCGAGTGCTTCACGATGACCGCGTTGCCAGCGAGCACCGCGGGGATGACGACGTTGACAACCGTCAAGAGCGGATAGTTCCACGCGGACAAGTCGAGGATGACCCCCAAGGGCGCCTTGGCGATGCGGCGATCGAAGCCTTCCTTTGCGGGCAAGACCACGTCGGCCAAAGCGTCCTCGGCGATGGCGATCATGTGCCGCGCGCGCTCGGCCATGCCGCGCACCTCGCCTTGGGCCTGGCTGAAGGGCTTGCCCATCATGCGGCTGATGTCGCGCGCGATGTCGTCGGTCGCCGCCACCATCGCGGCGACGGCTCGTTCGGCGAGCGCTTTGCGGTCGGAGACCTTCGAGGTGGCCCATTCGCGCGCCGCGACGCGTGCGGTGTCGAGAACCACACCGACGGTGGTCTCGTCGGCGAGGGGCAACGTGCAGGCAGGCTCACCGGTGAAGGGGTTGTCGACGACGAGGGTTTCCATGGCGAGAGGGTAGAGCGATCGGTCGCCGAAGGAGCCGAAAAATACGCCCGCAGGTCCGATGGCGTAGCATGCGCGGGGCGGCGTGGCCGCCCGGGAGGACCCATGAGGCGACTCGTTCTGCTGATGTCTATCTCGAGCACCGCAGCGGCGGTGCTCATGCTCGCTTGCGGGAGCGGCGGCTCGGGCGGTGTGGGCGGCGGCGGGCTCACAACCTCGGCACCGCCCGACAAGCAAGTGTCGGCGCTGCCTGCCAACGACGCCACGCAATATTGCGTCGACGTGGCGAACTACATGAACCCGGCTCTCGCGAACCTTCGGCACAAGACCGACTGCCTAAGGGAAGCGACGAAGGCGCTCCAAGGCGCGACGACGGAGGCCGAGCTGCGGTCCAAGTGCTCCTCGGCATACCAGGCATGCCTTGGCCGTCCCGCTGCGGCGTCCAAGCCCGCCCTCGATCCGGGCTCGTGCAAAGATCGAAACTCCGCCAACTGCGCCGTCACTGTCGCGGAGCTCAATCGCTGCGTCGAAGACACGGTGGCGCGCGCGCGCTCCGCCGAGTCGGTCATGGACTCGTTCTGTCAGAACATTCAGACCGATGGCGGCGGCGTGAGCACGTCGTCGCTCGACTCGTCCGATCCGCCGAGCTGCGCGGTCGTGGCTAACAAGTACTCTTCGTTCGCGGATTGAGCCCGCGCTGAGGCGCAGGCGCAGGCGCAGGCGCGGCAGGGGCTTGCTGTCGCGTTTGTTCGTGCGGCGTGTCGCCACCTCGAAACGCCGAAGGGCGCGCCGTTTCCAGCGCGCCCTTCGTCTTTTCGGCTAGTCCACCGCTTCTTTCGTCAGTGGATGCCGCCGCCGCCGCCGCACTGGTTGGCGACGCCGCCGCCGCCGCAGGTGCCGGTCACGCACGGGCCGCAGTCGAGGAGGCCGCCGCAACCGTCGGCCACACTGCCGCAGTTCGCGTTGGCTTGTGCGCACGTGCGGGGCGTGCAGGTGTCCGTGCAGACACCGTTGTTGCACGTCTGCGTGCCGGGGCAGGAGCCGCAGTTCGGCGTGAGTCCGCCGCAGCCGTCGGCGACTTGGCCGCAGACCGCTCCTTGTTGTGCACACGTGCGGGCCGTGCACGTCGGTCCGCCGCATTGCCCAGGCACCCCGCCACCGCCGCAGGTCTGGCCCGTCGGGCAAGAGCCGCAACTCGCGATGAGGCCGCCGCAGCCGTCGGCGAGCGGACCACACGCGACGCCCGCCGCCTGGCAGGTCGTCGGCGTGCAGCTCGGCGTGATGCACTGGTTGTTCTGGCAGACCTGACCGGTTTGGCAGGTGCCGCAGTCGGTCGTGAGGCCGCCGCAGGTGTCAGACGCCTGGCCGCACTGGGCGCCGACCTGAGCGCAGGACTTCGGTGAGCAGCTCGCCGAACCGCAGAGGTTCGGAGCCCCGCCGCCGCCGCAGACCTGGCCGTTCTGGCAGCTGCTGCACGTGACGGTGCCGCCGCAGCCGTTGGGCAAGGTGCCGCAGGGGTTGCCGAGCTGCGCGCACGTCTTCGGGGTGCAAGCCGGCGTGCCGCATTGGCCGTTCACGCCGCCGCCGCCGCAGGTGGCTACGCCGGGGGTGCAGGTGGCGCACGTCTGCGTGCCGCCGCAGCCGTTGCCCGCTTGGCCGCACTGTACGCCAAGTTGGGCGCAGGTCTTCGTGCTGCAGGTGGGCGCGCCGCACTTGTTGGCTTGGCCCCCGCCGCCGCAGGTTTGCCCCGGTACTGTGCAAGTGCCGCAGCTGAGCAGCCCACCGCAGCCGTTGGGAATGTCGCCGCAGTTGAGCCCCGCAGGGCAAGTCGTAATGGGCGTGCAGGAGGGGCCGCCACACTTGTTGGCCTGGCCGCCGTAGCCGCAGATCTGGCCGGGCACCTGGCAGGTGCCGCAGCCGCCAGCGATCTGGCCGCCGCACCCGTTACCTGCGGCGCCGCACTCGATGCCTTGCTGCTGGCATGTCTTCGGCGTGCAGCTCGGCGGCAGGTCGGGCTGAACGCACGACGTGAGGTCGAAGAGCATGAACGCGAGGAGCTTCTGCTGGTCCGGGAATTGGGTGTTCCGACACGACCCTGTCGGGAAGCTGCCGTCGACGTCATCGACCCCATCGGGCGGGTCGTCCGACGCGTTCGGCGAGAGGTGGAGATCACTCACGACGATGCGGCCACACTGCGCCGCCGGCGCCGCCGTCGTCGGCGTGTTCATGGTGAAGTACTGAATCGACGCTGAAGTCGAGTCGTCGTCTTCTTCGATGGGGCTCGGGATGCTGATCCACGACGTTGCCACCGAGGAATTGACGGCGTCGATCGTGTGCTGGGCGTCGTCGATCGAGATGGTGCCGAGCGGCGATGGGCTGCCAGCGTTGTTGAGCCACCGCGCCAAGGCGTCACCTTTGGTGAAGGACATGTTGATGGTCGCGTCCTGCGGCTCTTTGAGATCTTCTTCGTGGTTCCACGTGGCCGCGGTTTGCCACGCTGCCAAGTTGCTCTTGTGCAGCCACGAGTGTTGCCAGTGGGACGCAAAGACGCGGCCGCCCCCATTGGCGTAGGCTTCCATGTTGCCGCGGTAAGGCGCATACGACGGTGAGTACCCCTGCGCGTTGTCGTCGTTGCCTTCGCAGCTCAACACGATGGCGTCGTAGCCCCTCATCTTGTTGACGTCGTCGAAGAGCTCGTCCGTTTGGCCCGGCCAAATGCGGTTAGCGCCTGTGTAGCCGCCATTGGTGCCGGTGTAGCCGTTGAAGTTATCGCTGTAGCGGCTCGTCCCGCCGGAGCCGGCAAAGAGGTTGATGCGGCCGGTTCCGGTCGGATGTGTGAACTCGCTGTCCGCGACGCCGATCTTGCGGAGGAGGCACTGAAGCGTGTCAGCGCCGCCGCTCGTGACGGCAATCTTTGGAATGTTGTTGGCTGCAACACCGCCCTCTCCCTGCGTGCGCGGAAGGCGCGTCTTGCACGCGGTCCTGCCGTTGGCGGTAGCCGTGTCGCAAGCCATGGAGTTCGTCGTGCACTGGGTGACGTTGAGCGTCGTCGAGCGACGCCACTTGCCCACCTGAATGACGATCGGGATGTTGTTGCCCGCGGGCACGTTGTCGAGCGTGAAGTCGCCCTTGTAGTCGGTGCGAGCGCTCACGAGGGCCGGCACTGATACGGAGCACGTGTCGCAGGTCGCTCCCGTGGTGATCGTCGGCAGAGCGGCCGTGGTCTTCGGGACCCAGACGAGCGCGTCGTAGATCGGGAGCGTGCCGTTGGGGGCATAGACGCGACCGGTGACCTTCGTCGTCGGTTGCGCGCCGCAGTTCACCTGCTGATTGCAGTAGTTGGTCGCGGCAGGCGGGCACGAGCCGGGGGTGCCGCTGCACACGTTCGCCGTTCCGCTGCCGCCGCAGATGCCACCGCTGGCGCAGGTGGCGCCGCACTGGACGACGCCGCCGCAGCCATCGGCGATGAAGCCGCAGTTTAGTCCCAGCGTGGTGCAGTCGGCGGCGGTCCGCGCAACGCAGGCCCCCGCCCCGCCGCAAACGTTGGGCGTTCCGCCGCCACCGCAGCTTTGGCCCGGAAGGGTGCAGGTGCCGCAGCTCGTCGTCAGGCCACCGCAGCCGTTGGCCACCTGGCCGCAGTTCTTGGTCCCACATCCTTGCGGAGTGCACGTACCGCCGTCGGCGCCGAGGACCACGCCGCCGCCGCACTTGTTCGGAACGCCGCCGCCGCCGCAGATGCCCGTTGCGCAGGTAGCGCCGCAGTCGATGACGCCGCCGCAGCCGTCGGACACGAAGCCGCAATCCTTGCCCGCGTTCGTGCAAACCGCCGTCTTGGTGAACGGCGTGCACGCCGGCGCGCCGCAGACGTTGGCGGTGCCTCCGCCGCCGCACGTCTGTCCAGAAGGACAAGATGCTGCTCCGCCATCGGCGCCTGTGCAGGTCAACGTGCCGCCGCAGCCGTTGGCGATGGTGCCGCAGTTCTTGCTGGCTTGGGCGCAGCTCGTGAGCGGCACGCAAGCGCCGCCATCCCCGCCGACGACGCCGCCGCCGCCGCACTGGCTCGCGACGCCTCCGCCTCCGCAGGCTTGGCCGTTCGAACAGGTGCCGCAGTTCGGCGTCATGCCGCCGCAGCCGTCGGGGTGCACGCCGCAGTTGATGCCCGACGAGGCCAGGAGATTGGCGCAGGTCTTCGGGGCGCACGTCCCGCCGTCGCCACCACTGCCGGCCGGGTAGCCGCACTTGCTAGGGCCGCCGCCGCCGCAGAACTGCGGCGATACGCACGTGACGCCAGTGATGACGCCGCCGCAGCCATCGCTCTGCTGGCCGCAGATCCCTTGAGTCGTCAGCGTCGAGGCTGCGATGGGCACGCACGCGCCGCCGTCAGCGCCCGTTGGGGCCGTGGAGACGCACTTCGAATAGGCGTTGTCGGCACCGCACTGAAAGCCAGTGAGGCACGAGCCGCATTGAAGGATGCCGCCGCAGCCGTCGCCGGCCGGGCCGCACTCGACGCCGAGGTCCGCGCACGTCTTCGGCGTGCAGACGCCGCCATCTCCGAGCGTTGGTGCGACGCACTTGGACAGCGCGTTGGGGCCACCGCAGCGGAGTCCTGCGCCACACTGTCCGCAGTCCTGGATGATTCCGCCGCAGCCGTCGCCCGCCGGACCGCACTCAATGCCTTGGTCTTGGCACGTCTTGGGGCGGCACTCGCCGCTGTTCGTGCTCGCGTCGGTGTTGCCGGTGAAGCCGATCGAGCCCTCCGGCTGTCCGCCGCCATCGAGGTCGCCGGGAGGATTTTCGAAGGCCGAGTTGTTCGAGCCACAAGCGACCGCGATCGAGCCCACGGCGCACACGACGACAGCTGACCAAACTAAGCGGGGCATGAACGGTCCTCCACGCTACATCACAGCAGATGAGGGGGATCGAATCAACCACCAGCACGCACGTCCAGAAAGCGGATCAGAAGAACGTGAGGACGATGTGCCGCGTTACCCGCGCCCGCCCACATCGGCCTCCGAGACAGTCGTTCCGGCCGCGGCGCGCCCGCGGGCGTCGCGTTCCGCTGCCAACGGGATTCTTGGCAACAGGAGGGCGGCGAGCAGGCCGGCGACACCAAGGAGCGCGACCACGACAAATGCCTGAAAAATGCCGTGCGAAAGCGCGAGTTCGAGGCCGGGCGCGCTTCGCCCTCGCCCGAGCAACGCCTCGCGGAGTACCTCCGGCGGCACATGCGCCTCGCTCCGAACCGTCGACGCCAGGAGGGCGCCCATCGTACCCACCGCGACCGTCGCGCCTATCGTGCGCGCAAACATCGTCCCAGCGGTCGCCACGCCGCGTTGACTCCAAGGAACCGCCGACTGCACGACCAAAAGGAGCGCCGTGTTCGCCGCGCCCATGCCGACGCCCACGAGGGCCGTCGTCGCGGCGAGCGTCCACCAAGATGTTGGCCCGACGTCTCCCGCGGTGCCTGTCGCGATGGCCAACGCGATGGACGCCACCGCCGTCAGCGCAGCGCCGCTCCAGATGATGGGGCGAAAGCCGAAGCGCGGGACCAAGACGCCTGCCGCGAAGGCGGCGACGGTCCATGCGCCGAGCAGCGGCGTGGCCGCCGCGCCGGCCGCCGTCGGGCTTCCGTGCAGCGTCGCTTGCACGAAGAGCGGCACGTAGGTGCCGACGCCCATGGTGACGCCGCCCAAGAGGGCGGACAGCACGCTCGTCGTCGCGAGCACGCGACCGCCGAAGAGCGAAAGCGGGACGAGCGGGTCTAGGGCGCGACGTTCGACGGCGACGAACAACGCGAGCAGCGCCGCCGCGAGGGCGAAGAGAGGCGCGCGCCAGTGCCCTTCGGTACCTACGAGCAGCGCCACGACGCCGCCCGAGAGGAGCGCCGCGCCGAGCACGTCGAGCTTGGCCTTGCGCACCTCCACGTCTTCGTGGAGAGCCCTTCCAAGCACGACGATGGCAGCCAAGCCGAAGGGCACGTTGATCCAGAACACGTCGGGCCACGAGCCGCGCTCCACGAGCACGCCGCCTACGAGCGGGCCCAAGAGCGCTGCCAGCGCCCAGACGGCCCCGAAGAGCGGTTGGATTCGCCCTCGCTCTTTGAGATCGAAGAGGTCGCCGATGAGCGTGAGCGCCATCGGTTGCATGGCCCCTGCGCCGAGCCCCTGAAACGCGCGAGCCGCGATCAAGAGCGGCATCGTTCGCGCAAGCGCGCACGCCACGCTCCCGAGCAAGAAGACCGTGATCCCGAAGAGGAGTACGGGCTTGCGGCCGCGCAGATCCGCGATCTTGCCGTAGAGCGGCACGGTCACCGTCGAGGTGAGCAGGTACGCCGTCGTGACCCACGCGTAGAGCGAGAGACCCCCCAGCTCGGCCACGATGGTCGGCATCGCCGTCGACACGACGGTCATTTCCATCGCCGCCATGGTCATCGACAACATGAGCGCGAGGACCGTCAGCGGCCTATGGGTCCTCCGTACCTCGACGAGCGCCACAGCGCCTCTATAGAGCCACGGGGCGCGCGCGGCGAGATCGGCCGTTGACGTGCGTCCCCAAGCTCCTCATGATCCGCCGCCATGCGCTTCAGCGTTGGCAGCGATGACGCCCGTCCCATCGTCGAGCATGTGGTGAGCGAGTTGCGGGCCCGTGGCCACGAGGTCATCGCCGTCACCGTGAAGACCTGGGGGGAGGTCGCGCTCGACGTTGCACGCGCCGTCGCGAAGGGGGACGCGGACCAAGGCATTGTCATGTGCTGGACCGGCACCGGCGTCACGATGGCCGCCAACAAGGTCCCCGGCATTCGCGCCGCCCTCTGCGTCGACGCGGCCACCGCTGCGGGCGCGCGCAAATGGAACGACGCGAACGTCTTGACCTTGAGTCTCCGCCTCTTGTCGGACCCCGTCGCGACGGAAATCCTCGAGGCGTGGCTCGGAACGAGGTACGGCGGCACGGAGGGCGAGAGCCTCGCCGAAATCCGCGCCGCCGAAGTCGCGCGCTAGTGTGGTGAATCAGAGATTCACCACACGTCGAACAAGGACAGGAACCGAGTACACCTGTGACTTTGGCCGACGAATTCGCGCCCCTCGCTCGACGAGGGGGCGCGAGATTCGGCGAGCGAACTTCTGACTCAGGACACTAGCGATCCTTAGGACGCGCTGGCGACGCGCGCTTCCGCGGCCGCCGTCAGGAGCGTCGCCACCCGCTTCGCGAAGCGATTCGGGTCGTCGAGCGCTCCGCCCTCCGTCAGCACCGCCTGCTCGTAGAGCAACTCGATCCACTCGTCGACCTCGGCCTCGGCGGCACCCTTATCGACCAAGGCCCCGAGCGCGCGAACCAGCGGGTGCGTCGCGTTCACTTCCAAGATGCGCGTCTTGTGCGAGACGGCGTGGCCTCGATCCTTCATGAGTCGCTCCATGAAGGCTGGCGTTGCCTGCGCGTCGAGCACGAGGCACGACGGCGAGTCGGTGAGCCGCTCGGAGACGCGAACGTCCTTCACTTTGTCGCCGAGCGTCTTCTTCACGCGCTCGAACAAACCTTTGAGGCCTTCCTTCAGCCGCTCGGCCTCGCGCTTCTCCTCGTCGGTCTTCTCGAGCGGCAACTCGGCGCGCATGGCGCTCACGAGCTTCTTGCCCTTGTATTCGCCGAGGCCGTCGGTGGCGAACTCGTCGACCGGGTCGGTCAAATAGAGGAGCTCAAAGCCGCGGGCGCGGATCGCTTCCGCATGGGGCGAACCGGCGACGGCCCGGAGCGACTCGCCGAAGACGTAGTAGATGGCCTCTTGTTTCTCGGGCATCCGGCCCACGTAGTCGTCGAGTGAGACAAGACCGCCTCGTGAGCTCTCGAAGCGGCACAAGGGCGCGATGCGATCTTTCGCTTCACGATCGAGCGCGAGACCTTCCTTGAGGACCGTCCCAAAGGCGCGCCAGAAGGCGAGGTAGTCGTCCGGCTTGTCCGTCGACAGCTCGCCCAAGAGGTCGAGCGCCTTCTTGGTCACCTGCTTCTTGATGGAGCGCAAGATCGACGAGTCCTGCAGCAGCTCACGCGAGACGTTGAGCGGCAGGTCGTCGGAGTCGACGACGCCGCGCAAGAACCGCAGCCACGGCGGCAACACCTCGTCGCAGTCTTCCAAGATGAAGACGCGCTTGACGAAGAGGCGGAGGCCCCGACGCTTCTGCACGTCGAAGATGTCGAAGGGGGCGCGGCGAGGCACGTAGACGAGGCCGACAAACTCCTGCGAGCCCTCCACGCGGAAGTGCGTGTGGGCGAGCGGGGCGTCGGTGTCGTGCGTCAGGTGGCGGTAGAGCTCGCTGTATTGCTCCTCGGTGATCTCGGCCTTGGGGCGCTGCCACAGGGCGTTGGCGCGGTTGACCTGCCGCATCGTGCGCTCGTCGCCGTCGTGTTCTTCGAGCCGGATCGGGTGCGCCACGTAGTCCGAGTAGCGCTTGACGAGGTTTGCCAGCTCGTAGTCGTCCAAGAAATGAGCGTGTTCGTCCTTCAGGTGAAGGATGAGCTCGGTGCCGCGTTCGGCGCGCTGCGCCGGCTCGATGGTGAAGGTGTCTTGGCCGTCCGACGTCCAGCGAAACGCGCCCTCGCCGCGAGCGGCGCTCCGCGTGATTACCTCGACGCGGTCAGCCACGAGGTAGGCGCTGTAGAAGCCCACGCCGAATTGCCCGATGAGTTGGAGGTCGGCACGTTTGCCTTCACCGGTCGCGGCGGCCTCTTTCAGCTTCTCGATGAGCGAGCGCGAGCCTGAGTGGGCGACGGTGCCGAGGTTCTGCGTGAGCTCCGCCTCCGTCATGCCGATGCCCGTATCGTCGATGGAGAGCGTCTTCTTCTCCTTGTCGTAGCGAATGCGGATCTCGAGCGTGGCGTCGGACCCCAAGATGTCCGGCTCTGTCACGGCGCGAAAGCGCAGCTTGTCCAGCGCGTCGGATGCGTTCGACAGGAGCTCTCGCAGGAAGATCTCTTTGCTCGTGTAGAGCGAGTGGATGACCAGCTTGAGGACCTGGCTCACTTCCGCTTGGAACTTGTGTGTCGTCGTCTCGGTCGTCATGGCCGCATTTTTGTCGCGCTGAACGGAAAAATTTTCAAGGCGTTCTCACTTCGCCGTCGTTGATTTCACCCCGCGGGCGGCCTCGGCCTTCGAGTATCCTCCCCAGTCCTTTGCGGAGGATTCAATGGCATTCGAGTACGACGTTTATTCGGTCGCGTGGGGACATGGCGCTTCGACGGCGGGCATCGTCAAGGAGCTCAACAAGCGAGGTGGCGACGGCTGGCAGCTCGTCGGCATGACGCGCGACGAGAGCCCCGAGGACGACCACGATGAGGAGGTCATCCTCTTCGTCTTCTGCCGCGAGAAGAAGGGCGGCGCCGCCAGCGCCAAGAAGTCCGGCAAGAAGGGCGCGAAGAAGAAGAAGAAGTGAGCCGCGCGTCGCGCCGCGATCAACGCCGCCGCGGGCTCGTCCCCGGCGGCGCAGTTCGCGGCGCCGCGCGTCCTAGGGTCGTGGGCGTGAAGGCGTGGGCTTGCGCAGCGTGAGCCGCGAAGTCGTGGGGTTCCGATGGATGCGACGATTCGCGAGCTCATGGAGCTCTACGTGCCCTTCAATCGTTTCTTGGGCATGAAGCTCGACGAATCGCGGCCCGGCTTCGTCCGCTTTCGGCTCCCGTTTCGTGACGAGTTCATCGGCGACCCGCTCCGGCGGGCACTCCACGGGGGCGTCATTTCGACGATGGCCGACGTCGCCGGCGGAACCGCCGTTTGGACGAAGCTTCCAGACCCGGTTCGTGGGCGCGTGTCGACCATCGATCTGCGCGTCGACTACTTGAGGCCTGGCCGCGGCGAGACGCTCGTGGCGGAAGCCCACGTGGTCCGCTCGGGCAACCGCGTCGGCGTGGCGGACGTGCGCCTGTTTCACGAGGGCGACGCCGAGACCACGATCGCCACCGGCAAGGGCGTCTACAACATCAAGCTGGTTCGCGACGGCGCGTGAGCGGCCGCGCGGGAGCGCCCGGAAATACGACGCATCGCTCGGCTCAGCCGCCCGCGAGCTTCATGATGATGACGGCGGCGACGGCTCCTACGACGAGGCACGCGACGCCGATGAGGGCGAGCTTCAACGTGGAGTTCGGTCGGGCGCCGGCCCTGGGGTGACCGGTCTCGCGACGCGACTCTTTCGCGATGGGGGCGACGGGCCGCCCTGCATCCGGCGGCGGCGGAGTGCTCGCGCCCGGCGGCAGCATCACCGGCGTCTCGCGCCCGTCGCGGACCGCCGAGAGCGCTTCTCCGAACTCGGCCGCGGAGGCGAAACGCTCCTCGGGTTTCTTCGCCAGCGCGCGCGCCATGATCTGGTCCAGGAGCGGCGGGAACGTGCGTCCCGGCACTCGTTGGCTCAGCGCGATCGGCGTGCCCATGACGTGGAGTTGCAAGAAGTCCATCGCCGTCTTCGCGTCGAACGGGAGCTTGCCCGTGAGGACCTCGAAGAGAATGACGGCGAGCGAGTAGATGTCACTGGCCGGCGTGAGCGTCTTGCCTTGCGCCTGCTCGGGGCTCATGAACTCCGGTGTCCCGAAGACCATGCCCTCCTGCGTGAGAATGACCGAGCCGGGGCGCATCTCCCGCTCCGTGACCTTCGCGAGGCCGAAGTCCAGCACCTTGGCGAAATCGCGTAGGCCGCCCTGTTGACACAAGAAGATGTTTTCGGGCTTTAGATCCCGATGGATGATGCCAGCTCGGTGAGCCTCTTCGAGGGCCCCGCAGGTCTGGATCAAGATCGGAAGTGCGCGGTCCATGCTGAGCGGACCTTCGGCGCGTACCGTCTGATTGAGGTTCTTGCCCTCGAGGTATTCCATCACGATGTAGAGCGAGCCGTCCTCGAGCTCGCCGTAGAGGAACACCCGCGCCGTGTTCGGGTGCGAGAGGTGACTCATGGCGCGCGCTTCACGGCGGAAGCGCGACGCCAGGTCTTGGCGATTGGTGAGCTTTGGGTGGAGGATCTTCACCGCCACCATCCGGTTCATTTCCGGCTGGGAGGCCTTGTAGACCGCACCCATTCCCCCACTGCCGATCTTCTGGAGGATCTTGAACTGTCCGTTCAGGATCTCGCGCCCGATGAAGGGATCCTGGGATCGGGAGGGGCCGGCACTCATCCGCGGCTCCCGTTTATATCCCGTTCTCGCTCGGTGCGGTTGCCGATCCCGCGGCGCCGCAACCGGTCCGCGGAGTTGCCCCATCGGCCGGCCGCGCGTACGAGAGGAGCATGCCGCCGCTCAAGAGTTCGCTCCTCACGGAAGCCGGGTTTCCTCATGGTTTTTCGACCCGTGAGCACGACCTCTCGCTCACGGCGGTAGGGTACGCGGCGACCCTCGACGCCTTCGCAAAGAGCGCCGGCCTCGACGCCGCATCCTTGCGACAGACGCGCCAGGTGCATGGGTGCGTCGTCGTCGACGCGGACCTCCCGCCACCCTCCGCCATGCCGGAGGCCGACGCGCTGGTCGCGACGGGACGGGCCGCCATCGGTGTGCGGACGGCCGACTGCGTCCCCATCCTGGTGGCGGATCCCGTGAAGGGGATGCGCGCTGCCATTCATGCCGGCTGGAGGGGGTACGTCGCAGGGGTTGTCGAAGCCGCCGTCGCGGCGCTTCGAGCACGCGGCGCCGAGCGGCTCATCGCGGCCGTGGGCCCGGCCATCGGCCCTTGTTGTTTCGAAGTGGGCCTCGACGTGGCCTTGCAGATCGAGAAGCGCGCGGGCGTGCGGCTCAGCGTCCCCGGTGACCCGGAAAAGGCCCTGGTGGACCTGCGGGGGGGCGTCCTTCGCGAGCTTCGGGCGGTCGGTGTGGCGGAGGTCGAGCGAATCGAAGGCTGCACACGGTGCGATGCGCAGCGCTTTTTTTCGTACCGGCGCGGTGCGGAGGTTGGGCGCATGCTCGCGGCGATTGGGCCGCGGTCATCGGCAGCGTGAGGCGTCGCGCGCGCGACGCCGATCCAGTCTTGCCGTAACAATCAGGCTCGACGCGAGCCCGATTGCCGTAAGCCGCAAAGAGGCGCATTCTGCGGAATCCGATGGGGGACAGCGACCGCGTTCCGCCGACTGCTCGCGCCGAGTTCGTGACCTCGCGGCACGGGACGGTCCCCACGATGCCTGCGACCGACGAGCTCGTCGCGCAGGATCTCGAGGCGACCCCCATCTCTTTCCGCTCGTCGACCGTCGAAGAGGCGCGCGAGACGGAGCGGCGCGTGGTGGCGGCCAGCCCCTCCGGCGGCGATGAGCGCGCGACGCTCACGGTGCTCACGGGAATCCAAGCGGGCCAGGTTCACACTCTGAACGGCGAATGCCTGATTGGGCGCGGCGGGGACGTTGACCTGTCCGTGGATGATCAAGCCGTGAGCCGTCGCCACGCGCGCCTCTCCTCGGTCGATGGCGGATACTTGCTCGAGGACCTCGGCTCGACGAACGGCTCGTTCGTCGGGGGCAAGCGCGTCGCCAAGTCGATCCTGCGCCCCGGCGCTCGCATCCAGCTCGGGCCCAACCTGGTCTTGCGCTACACGCTCGTGGATGGCACGGAAGAGGCGCTCCAACGGCGACTCTTTGAGTCCTCGACCCGTGACGCGCTCACCGGCGCCTTCAACCGCGCGTACCTCACCGACCGCCTCCTCTCCGAGACCGCATACGCACGGCGCCACAAGTCAGAGCTCGCGGTCTTGATGCTCGACATCGACGGCTTTAAGTCCGTCAACGATCTCCACGGTCATCCTGCCGGCGATGCGGTCTTGAAGAGCGTCGCCGACCTCGTGCACCAAACTGTGCGCGTCGAGGATGTGGTGGCTCGCTACGGCGGTGAGGAGTTCGTCGTGCTCTTGCGCGCCACGGGAGCTCTGGGCGCCGTCCGACTCGCGGAGCGCATTCGCCTCGCCGCCAAGGGCCGGCGAGTGCCCGTCGAGGGCAAGATCGTCTCGGTGACGGTCAGCGTGGGCGTGGCCATGTTGTCCGAAGTGAGCGAGCGCGGCGGCGAGAGCGAGCTGGTGGCCTTGGCCGACGCGCGACTCTATCGGGCGAAAGTTGGCGGCCGCGACCGCGTTTGCTCGACCGACGAGTAGAGCGCCGGTTTTCGAGTGCCGGTTCAAAACGTGTGCGACGAGGGGGCGCGCCCGGGCTCCATAAGGCGTGAACGGCTCCTTGCGCGCCAACCACGCCCGCCCACACGTACTCGCGATGGCGGCGCTGCTCTCGGCCGGCTGCGTCGGCTTGGCTGCGCCAGAGGCGCCCCGCTCTTGGGGCCAAGCAGCGCTCTCGTCGCCGCTCCCGTCACCGTCGCGACTCGTGGCGACGGCCTCGGCCGACCACGTGTGTCCCGAAGCGCAGGTCTTCGTTCGGCGCGCCGACGAGGAGTCACGCGTCGGTCGCTACGAAGTCGAGGTCTGCGGCACAGTGCGTCGGTACAAGCGCCGCGGCTCCGTCTACTACGACGAGCAAATGGGGGGCCCCCTGGCGAAGTAGGAGGGGCATCGCGCGCGCTACTTGCGGTCCCGAAGCGGCGAGCCCACCGGCGGCGCTGGCCCCGCGTCGGCGGGGTCAACCGGCGGGGCCTTGTGGGAGGCCGCTTCCGCCACCTTGGACGCCGCAGGCCGCGCGGCCACGGAGCCGCTGCGGGTCGGGGTCGGGGGCGGGGTCGGGGGCGAGGTGACTAGGGTCCTAACGGACCCGTCGACATGCCTTTCCTCCGTCCCTTCGGGACT
Source organism: Myxococcales bacterium (assembly GCA_016703425.1). Classification (NCBI taxonomy): domain Bacteria; kingdom Pseudomonadati; phylum Myxococcota; class Myxococcia; order Myxococcales; species Myxococcales bacterium. The sequence goes on along the minus strand of JADJCA010000002.1, from coordinate 341,476 downwards.
CCGTCCAGTCATGTTCGAGGTCGAGGTCGAGGTCGACTAGGGTCCTAACGGACCCGTCGACATGCCTTTCCTCCGTCCCTTCGGGACTCCGTCCAGTCATGTTCGGGGTCGAGGTCGAGGTCGAGGTCGGTCGGGTCGACCACACGGCGAACGCGCCGCCGACAGCGAGCAATACGCCTGCCACCAAGGCCCACCGCTCGGCGCCCCTTCTTGGCGGGCTCTCCGTGCCCTTGAGCGCGACCGGCCGCTGGCGTCCGCTCTGTTCCATGAGGCGCACGATGCGTTCGATGGCGGACACACCGGCCGCGCTCGCCACCGGTCGCAGCATCGCTGCCAACTCGGCGATGTCGGCGGTCCGCGCCGCCAGGTCTTTCTGGAGCGCGCCCTCAACGGCGAGCTCCAGCGCGCGCGGCGCATCTTTGCGTTTTGCACGAAGCGGAGGTGTCTCCTCGGTGGCAATGGCCGTGCAGATCTCCAGCATCGACCCGCCCTTCCAAGGAGGCTCGCCGGTCACAAGCTCATACAAGATGACGCCAAGCGCCCAAATGTCCGTGCGCGCATCGACGTCGTGAGAGCTTCGAAGCTGCTCCGGTGACATGTAGCGCGGCGAGCCCATGACGCTTGACGCCGTCGTCAGCGTGTCTTGCGAGCCGCCTTCCGCTTTCGAGATCCCGAAGTCGAGCACCTTGATGAGCGCTGTCCCGTCGGCTCGCTCGGTGCGGAACAGGTTCGCGGGCTTCAGATCGCGATGCACGATGCCGAGCGCGTGAGCCTCGGCGATGGCCTCGGACGCTTGCAGGACGTAGTCGACCGCCAAGGCGGGCGCGAGGGGGCCGTCTTTTCGCAAGACCGTGCCGAGGTCGCGCCCCTCAAGGTATTTCATGACGAGGTACGGCACGCCGCTCTCGAGCGTGCCCACGTCCATCACGCGGGCGACGTGTTCGCTCTTGATGCTCGCGGCGGCGCGCGCCTCCCTGAGAAACCTCGCCCGTGAACCCGGCGCCTCGAAGGCGGCCGGCAAGAGGAATTTGAGCGCGACGCGCTGGGCCAGGTCGCGGTGGTGCGCCGCGACGACCACCCCCATGCCGCCCACACCGAGCACGCGCTCCACGACGTACTTCTCCGCCAGCACGTCGCCGCGGCGCACCGGCCCGGTGGCGTTGGCCACGTCCGCGTTGACGACGTCGGCTACGTCGTCGGCCGGTGACGTTTGCGCGAAGCCCGTTCCGCTCTCCTGCTTGGCGAGCGCCGAGACGAGGATGCGGCAGTCCTCGCAGTCGGCGATGTGCCGCTCCAGCTCGGCCCGGTCCGGCCCCGAGAGGGAGCCGTCCACGAAGGCAAGGACTTCGGCTTCCGAGGGGCAGCGCATCAGCCTCTCTGTGCTAGATGAGCGGGCGTGAAGGAACAAGCGTTGGTGGCAGCCTTTTTGGCGGGCCTTGCGGTTGGCTCGGAAGGACCGTTCGCGTCGGCGGCGGAGGAAGGTCGCCTTCTGCGCGAGCTGACAGCGCTGCTCGATGGCGCCGGAGCTGCGTGGCCCGGCATCGACGTCGCTCCCGAATCGTTCGTGGCGTACGTCGCGGCACGCATCGGCACGGCGACGGATCTCTCACGTGTCCGCGCCGCGGACCTCTTCATCGCGTGCGCCTGCGCGCAGGGAAACGGGGCCGCCGTCGCCGCGCTGGACGCGAAGGTGGGGCCCACGCTCTCGGAGTCGCTGCGCCGCATGCGCCTCACCGATGCGCAGATCGACGACGTCCTTCAGGGGCTCCGGCGTCTGCTCTTCACGGGCGATGAGGTGGCGCCGCCGCGCATCGCCGAATACGCGGGCCAGGGCGATCTCATCGGCTGGCTCCGCGTGAGCGCGACGCGAAGCGCCCTCAAGCTGCTTCGTCGCGAGAAGCGCGAGGTGCCGGAGCCGGAGCTCCTCGTGGAGCGAACGGCCGAGGGGGACCCGGAGCTCTTTTACATGAAGGCTCTCTACCGCGACGCCTTCAAGGTGGCCTTTCAGCGCGCCCTCGATTCGTTGAGTGATCGGGAGAAGAACCTGCTTCGTCAACACGTCGTCGACGAGTTGTCGATTGACGACCTCGGCCGCCTCTATCAAGTTCACCGAGCGACGGCGGCGCGTTGGCTGGCCTCGGCGCGCGAGACGCTCCTCATGCGAACGCGCAGCTATTTTGCGGCGGCGGCCCGCGTGTCGAACGAGGAGTGCGAGAGTGTCTTGCGCATGGTGCAAAGCCAACTCGACGCGACCATTCGTCGCCGCCTCGAAGGCTCGGGCTAGCGTTAGGCAGACGCGCGCGGGCCTTCGCCGTCAGAAGAACCCACGCAGGCCGCCGCCTCGGTCCGTCGCGAAGCCTTCGAGGCGAGCCTTTGGCGCTCTTGCCGGCGCGGGCCGCAAGAAAAGAAACGCGACGCCCACGCCCAAGGCGCCGGCTGCCACGAAGCCCGTGCTCGCCCACGCTTCGGTGCGCGCCCGCGCGGCGCTCGCCTGCGCGTCGGAGTTGCAAAACGAACGGGTGGGCGCGCAGCCGTCGTCGGCCTCGCGCGACGAGCCAAGGGCCACGACTCCCAAGATGCCGCCGGCCAACAGCGCTGCGCTACCCGCCCCCAGCGTGAGCCAAAACGCAGTCGTCGTCGCCGCTGACCTTTCGTTTTGGGGCGCACCGTCGCTCGGCGCGCGGCCCACCTCCACGCGAAGCGTACGCCCCTCCTCCGGGACCTCCACGACGGCTTCCCAGGGGGCTTGGCCCGGCGCTCGCGCGCTGATGCGGTGCTGCCCTGGGTCAACCGTCAGCGGGGTCCCCCAGGTTTCTGTGCCGAGCCGTGAGTCATCGAGCGTCACCGACGGTCCTAGCGCCGCCACCTCGGCGGGGACGATGACGACGACGCGCCGGAGCTTGGGACCCAAGAGAGCGAGGTGCTCGCGGGCGAACTCCTCGCGGTCCTTTCGTCCGTCGCGCGCGGCGATGGCCCGCGCCTCCTGATAGCGGGCCCAGGCCGAGCCGGTCTTGCCGCTGAGCTCAAGGCAGAGCGCGAGGTTGAGGAGTGTGCCGCCGCCGGGATCGAGACGCTGGCTCTCGGCAAACTTGGGGCACGCCTCGCGCGGACGGTCCGCCTCCAGGAGAATCCGGCCTTCGTCGAAGAGCGACTGGGCGATCTGTCGATCCGTGTCGGACACGTCGCCCGCGCGAAGCGGCCCCGCTACGAGCCACGCGGACAGCGAAAGGGCTGCTCCAAGAGCGACAGGGCGCACGAGGTGCAACGTAGCGCCGCGGGCCCATCGCGTCGATGCCGCACAAAACCGTGCGACATGAGCCCCACGTCGGGCTCCATGAAGCATGCAACCTCGCTTTTCCGCTCGGCGCTTGGTGCCACTGTCCGGCGTAGCGTGCCTTCTCCTGGTCGTAGCCTGCGGCGACGGAACGACGCGGGCGTTCGTCAGTGGCTCGCCCGATGGTGGCTCGCCGACAATTTCCCGTCCCGACGACGCGCCCGAGGAGTTCGGTGCCGACGACTTCTGGGAGACCGACCCGCCGCCCGCCTGGTGTGGCCCGGGCAAGGCGCCCAAAGATCAGGTTCCCGGCGGCACCCCGGAATGCCCCTCCGACAAGAACAAGGAAGGATGCCCCTGCACGACGCTCGGCGAAGAAGCTCCGTGCTGGCCGGGGCTTCGCAAGCAGCGGGGCCTCGGCGTCTGCAAAGACGGCGTCACGCGCTGCGAGGCGGACGGCGAGATCGGCAAAGTGTGGGGTGCATGCAAGGGCGCAGTGAAGCCAAGAGCCGGCGCAAAGAGCGGCAAAGACGCGTGCGCCTGTTTCTCCAAGGGCCGCTGGGACATCGACAACGTGGTCCCGTGTTTCGTCGAGATCGGGCCCGGCAAGTTCGCCGCCGTGTCGACGGAAGCCGGCAACTGCCCTGCGAGCCTCTCGTCACTCTCTCCGGGGCAAATGCCGAAGGCGCCGACGGGCGGCACCTGGTCGAAGGATCGCCTCAGCGCCGACTGCGCCGGGCACTTCAAGCTCTGCTACGCGATCAAGGCCGGCGACGTGAACGCGCCTTCTCCGAACGATTGCGTCGTCGCGAAGTCGTGTGTCGATACCGACTACAAGGCCGCGAACGTGACCCAGGCATTGCCCGACCTTCCGCACTGGGCGACGACCGACTCGGTGTGTGCCACCAAGTTCCAAGCGAGCGGCGGCTACGCAGAGATGAGCGTCATCGGCGAGAGCGTCCGTTGCGACGAGGTCAGCGACGAAGGGAAACCGCTCGTCTTCCGTCGCAACGGCTTCTGTCCTTCGGTGTGCGATCAGGACCCGTCGCGGCCTGAGTGTCAGGCCTGCGCCAAGGACGCGAGCGGCGAGTTCTGAACGCTCGCTACTTGCAGGGGCCCTGGGCCATGCCCGGGATGGACAGGAGCGAGGTCGTGCTCTTCAGGATCGAGCCGGTGTCGTTCATGATGTAGAGGTTGCCCTTCGCGACGACGTGAACCTCGTCGGTGTCGGGCCGGTACGTGAAGGCATCGACGTGGCACGTGCCCGCCTGGCCCGCGCAGGGGCCGTTGGCGACGGCCGTGAGGCTCGTGAGCGACTGGGAGCCCACGAGCGCGTACGGCGACGTGCCGTTGACCGCCCAAATCTTCCCGTCGGCGATGAGGTGGTATTGGCCGAGGTCCGAGCGGTAGGCGCCCGCCTCGAAGGTGCACGCCGTAGCCGCCTTGCCTTCGCAAGGGCCGCCGGCGCCGACGAGGCCCGTGAACGTCTGGAGGGAGAGCGAGCCGAGGATGTTGCCGTCGATATCGAGGCGCCAGAGCGTTCCGCTCTGGGCGATGTGGTATTCGCCGAGGTCCTCGCGCCACGTGGTGGCCTCGAGGCGGCACGTGCCGACTTGGCCGGCACATGGGCCCGCCGCCGGATTGAGCGAGACCGACCCCAGGAGCACCCCTGCGGCGCTGACGGCCCAGATCTTTCCCTTCGCGACGATGTCGTACTCGTTGACCGTAACGGCGCCTGTGTTTCTCACCCAGGTGGCATCGTCGATGCTGCAGACGGGCCCCGCGTCGACTTGCGCGTCAGCGGCTGCGTCGTTTCCGGCGACACCCGTGTCGTTCGCCGCATCGACCACGGGGGCCGCGTCGACGGGCTTCGCGGCGTCCCGGCCAACAGGCGCCGCGTCGCTCACGCTTGTCGTTGCGTCCTCCTCCGTACCGGTGTCGGCAACGCCGCCGTCCTTGCGCGGCGTCGTGCCTGCGTCCTGGTCCTCGATGAGAGTGCCGCCGCCCGCGTCCTTCTTCGTCGTGGTGCCGCCCGCATCCTGGGGCGCCTCGGCCGACGTACCCGTACCCGACGCAGCGCCAGCGCTGCAACCGGCGGCGAGAATCATGAAGAGAGCGAGCTTTCGAGCGTTCATCGTGGGTTCCCGTCGGCGCGCCCTTCGAAGCGGTGCGCCGGCAGAGCGGGGTAGCACCGGGATCGAGCAAGTCCAGCCGACGGGCGTCCGCTTCGCGGGAAATTCCCTTGAAAATCACGGCGACGCTGTACAGCTGTCACCGGGTTTGCCGTTTCCTGAGGTTCTCGGCTACGCCTTGGGCCGTGTCCGAGCCGCTCGCTCCCCCAGAAAAGCCCGGCCCCGGACGGAAGCGGGCTCCCGAGTCCAGCGTTCTTCCCAAGAACGTGAGGCGCGCCGCTCCATTTGCTGAATCCGAGTCAGCGGGCGCCGAGGCGGTCGCCGAGAAACCGAGCGGCGGCGCTCCCCGTCAGCGTGGCGCTCGCGGCGCACGGCGCGGCTTCTGGCGCGGCCTCCTCGTTTGGACCGGACGACTCACGCTGCTCGGCGTCGTGCTCGCCCTCGTCGCGCTCGCCGTGGCCTTCGCCTACGTCCGCCGCATCGAGGCCACGCTGCCGGCTGCCATCGACCTCAAGAGCACGTACCACCCGGCGCAAGTGACACGCGTCCTCGCGCGCGACGGCACGCTCTTGGCGGAGCTCTTCACCGAGCGGCGCACCGTCGTTCCCATCAAGAGCCTGCCGGCCCACGTCAAGCTGGCGGTCCTCGCAGCCGAGGACGCGAGCTTCTACGAGCACGAGGGACTCAACTACTTCGGCATCGCGCGCGCCTTCATCGTGAACCTGAAGGCCGGCCGCAAGCGCCAAGGCGGCTCGACGATCACGCAGCAGGTCGTCAAGAACCTGATCCTCGACTCCGAGAAGACCTACGAGCGCAAGCTTCGCGAGGCGTTGCTCTCGCGCCGCATCGAGCAAGAGCTCACGAAGGACGAGATCCTCGAGCTCTACCTGAACCACATCTATTTTGGTCACGGGCGCTACGGCGTCGAAGAGGCGGCGCGGCACCTCTTCGGCAAGGCGGCTCGCGAGATCTCCATCGCCGAGGCGGCCCTCCTTGCTGGACTTCCTGCGGGGCCCGAGCTCTTCAGCCCGCGCCGCGACCTTCGTCGCTCGCTCACGCGTCGCGCCTTCGTCTTGGGGCAAATGCGTGAGAAGGGCTTCCTGCCCGAGGCCGCATACCTTGAGGCGATGGCGGAGCCCGTGCACCTCGCGGCGAGTGAGGCTCCCCAAAGCGAGCTCGCGCCGGAGGCCGTCGAGCTCGCGCGCCGCATGCTCGCCAAGGTTGAACCGGAGCGCTCGAAGCGTGGAGGCTTCGTCATCAAGACGACCATCGATCCGAAGCTCCAGGCGGCGGCTCGCAAGGCGCTCCGCGAAGGCCTCGTGGCGTACGACAAGCGAAAGGGGGTCGTTGGGCCTCTCAAAGAGCCCACCCCCGACAAGAAGGGGCGCGTCGCAAAGCCCACGGCGTCGCGCGAACTCTTGGCCGACGGCCTGCCCGAGAAGAACAAGACGTACGTCGGCACGGTGACCGGCGTGGATGATGTCAAGGGCACGATCGAGGTGCGGCTTGGAGCCGTCACCGGTGTAGCGCTCCTGCGCGATCACGAGCGCTACAACCCGCAGAAGTTGAGCCCCAGTGCGTTTGCTCCCATCGGCAGCTTCGTGCGCGTGACGGCTCTAGGCGCCCCCGACGCTCCGCTCGCCGCTGCCGCGCCGACGACGACCATCGACGGAGGCGTCGCCGACGCGGGCACGAGCGCCCTCGCACGCTCCAAGATCCCGCTGCGGCTGGAGCTCGGGCCCGAAGGAGCCCTCGTAGCCCTCGACGTTCGGACGCGGCAGATCGTGGCGCTGGTGGGAAGCTACGAGGCGCAGAGCGGTGGCCTTGATCGCGCGACGCAGGCCAAGCGTCAGCCCGGTTCGACCTTCAAGCCGATCGTCTACGCCCAAGCGTTGCGCACGCGCCGCTTCACTCCCGCGTCGCTGCTCGACGTCACGCCGGCAACCTTCGCCGGCGGCTATCGTCCCGCGAACTACGAAGGGTGGAAGGACAGCGAGCCGCTGCGGCTGCGCGAGGTTCTGGCGAACTCCGTCAACGTCGCGGCGGTGCGCGTCATCGAAGACGTGGGCCCCGCGGGGGTCGTGGAGCTGGCGCGCGCCATGGGCATCGAGTCCACGATGAAGCCCGATCTCTCGCTCGCGCTCGGCAGCTACGAGGTCAGTCCCATGGAGCTGGCAGGCGCCTACGCGACGCTCGCTGCCGGCGGCCTCTACGCCGAGCCGCAAGTGGTCCTCTCGATCCAAGGTCCTGACGGTGCGCCCGTCGCGCTGCCCAGCGTTCCGCCGGCGCGTCGCGTCCTCTCGGAGCCCGAGGCCTTCTTGACGACGAGCCTCCTCACGAGCGTTGTCGAGCGGGGCACGGGTCAAAAGGCCAAGGAGCTGGGCAGGCCCGTGGCGGGAAAGACGGGCACCAGCAACGGCTCGAAGGACACATGGTTCGCCGGGTATTCGCCTGACGTCGCGTCCGTCGTTTGGATTGGCTTCGACGACGGCAACCTGCTCGGCCGCGGCGAGACGGGGGGCGGTACGGCGCTTCCCGCCTGGGTCTCCTTCATGAAGAGCGCCGTTGAAGGCAAGGCCAAGACTGAGTTCGCGCGGCCCGGGGGCATCGTTCAAGTCTCCATCGACAAGCGTACCGGGCTCCTGCCCTATGACGGCGACGTTGACGTCATCGACGAGCTCTTCCTTGAGGGAACGGAGCCGAAAGACGTCGCGACGCCCTCGGAGGCCGCCGGCGCCGATGCGGGCATCGGCGAAGACGCGCGGCACGAGGCGCTCGGTGATACGGTTCCCAAGTCGAACTGATGCAATCGTCTGGCCTTTTCCCGGGCAGAAGAGGCCCTTGGATCGCGCGCGCGCGGACGACGCTTCTTGGGCTCGCCATCGCGCTCGGCTCCACACGGGCCGTCGCCGCCTCGGGTCTCGCGTCCATCGTTCGTGAGGTGGCCGAGGGCCTCAAGGACGCCCCCGCCGGCACGTTGGTCGCTACGGCCCCGCTCGTAAGCGACGTCCCTGGCGCGCGAAGCGACGAGCTTGCCTCTCGCCTCGCCGCCCTCGTGGCGGGGCGCCTTGAGAAGGGGGCGCGGCCCGCCCCTCGCGCCATGACCCTTGCGCAGGCGCGCGCCCAGCTCAAGGACACCTCTTCGCTGCTCTTCCTCGCGCCGGTCATCGAGAAGGGGCGACTCTCCGTGTCGGCAGATCTCTACGCGGTGCCGAAGAACGGCTGGGACCGCATTCGCGCGCCGAGCGTCGCGCCAAAAAATCACACCTTCGCGCAGGCGGCCATCGACGCCGAGCTTCGGTCTTACCTGCCAGCCATCCTGCTCGAGCAGGCCGCCATCTCAAAGGCGAAGCTCGACGACTCGGATGTGCTCGCGGCAGCTTGCGGTGACGTCACCGGCGACGGCGGCCTCGAGTTGGCGCTCGTGACGAAGAACCGTGTCATCTTGGGGCGCCTTGAGCGCGGACGCTTTCGCGTCGACCACGCGGTCCCTTGGGCGGCGCTGCTCCCGCGCGCGCCGGTACCGCTTCGTGAGCCCATCGCGACGGCCGCGTTCATCGACGATCGGCTGCTCGTTGGCATCTCGGACCGCGGTGGCGTCGCGCTCGACTCGGAGCTCAACGTGGCCTCTCGCCTACGCGCGCTTCCCATCCACTCCACGGGTGGCGTCGAGGCGTGCAGCATCGTCGCGCCGGCGCAAGGAGGTCTCGAGGGCGCCGTCGCATGCTCAACGCTCGCGGCGACGCAGGCGAAGCTCGCGCTGCCCACGCCGCGATTCGACGCGATCGTTGCCGCCGTCGTGATCGCGCGCGACGGTGCCGAGTCGGTGGTGCTTGCGGCCCGTGAGCCATCGGGTAAGGCGCGCGTGCGGTTTTCGGGCGCCGAGACTGAGGCGCGCAGCATCGACGCCGGCGCCGAGCTCGCGCTCTTCGACTTCGATCTAGACGGAGCGCCCGAGCTAGCCGTGTCGGCCGACGCGCAGGGGAGCGAGGACGGCATCACCCTCTACACGTTGACGCGTGGTGCGGAGCCACGGCTGCGGCGTCGAATTCCCACGCCCACGCCCGTGCGTGCGCTGGCGGCGTGCCCACCGGAGGCCAACGCGGCCCCGGGGCTCGTCGCCGTCGTCGGCGCGGAGCTCTGGCTTGTTCGGTGACGCACGAGCGCGGCTGTCGCGGCGCGGCGTGTTGGCCGCCGCGCTGGCGACCTGGGGCCTCTCAAGGAGCGCCTTCGCGAAGGGCCGTTCGCCGCTCGGCGGCAGGATCGCGCTTCGCATCCCCTTCGCCATTCGGTCACTCGACCCGCATCGGATCGACGATCCCTTCTCCGCGATCTTCTCCGACTGCGTGTTCGATGCGCTCTACGCGCGCGAAGGCGCCGCTTTCGTCCCGGCGCTCGCCGAAGGCGAGCCGACGGCCGAGGGCGACGGGCTCGTCGTCTCCCTTCGCCGCGGTCTCCAAACTGGCACCGGGCGACCCATCGACGCGCGTGACGTCGTCCACTCGCTGTCCCGCGCAAAACGGACGGGCGCGAGGCATTGGCTCGCCGAGTTGGGGGCCTTCGAGCGCTACGGAAACGACGCCGTGAGGTTCGCGTTGAAGGACCCACCGCGGCTCATGGAGCTGCTCGCGTCGCCGCTGACGAGCGTTGTTCCGGTCGCCTTCGAGGCCGAGCATCCGGACGGCACGGGGCCATTCTTCGTCGTCCCTCGGGCCGACGGGCTCTCCTTCGTGCGCAACCCCAAGGCCGCCCGCGGTCCCGCGTTTCTCGACGAGATCGTCTTGCGCGGCGCGCCGGACCTCGCCGCGTCCCTTCGCGCCTTCGAGGCGGGCGCCGACGACGTCGGCTGGCTGGGAGCGGGCCTCCACGCGCCGCGCCCCCACTCGAAGCTCTTTGACGCCGGCGCCGCCGGATGGATCGTGCTCGCCACGGGCACGCTGGCTGGCACCTTTGATGCGCCCGGCGTGACGCAGCGGTTGCTCGATGGCCTCCCGCCGCAAAAACTTACGTTCCTGGGACTCGGGGCCCCGTGGCGCCGGGAAAAAGAAGAGGGCTGGTCAGGGCCCACCGGTGAGGTCATCGTCCCCGACGATTCGGCCTACCTCATCGAGGTCGCTCGAACTGTCGCGGCGCTCCTCTCACGGCCGAGCCACGAGCTCTCGGCAGTTCCGCTTCCGGCTCGAGAGTTCGCGCTCCGTCGTCATCGACGCGATCATCTGCTCGCGCTCGATACCGCGCGCGTCGTCGCGCGCGGGCCGCAGGCCACCTGGACGTCGCTGGCGACCGTCGCCGAGCCGTCAAGCGGCGTCGTCCGCCCACCCCGCGTCACCGAGCCCTCGGCGCGGATCCTCGCGCGGACCATGCGTCTCGGCGTGGTCGGCGAATTGCGTGTGCAAGGTGCACGTATTGCCGAGTTGACCCTTCCCGCGTCGGAGAATGGCTGGGATCTGGGTGCCGCCACGCGCGGAAGGAAGGGCCTCTGAGCTCGCCGCGCCCCGACGACGCGCCGTCGCCGCTCTCGACGACGCTCGCCGCGAAGGCCGCGCGGCGTCGCTCCGCGTCGGGGCTCGCGCTTCGCCTCGTCTTGGCCTTCGGCCTGCTCGCGGCGCTGTCGACGGCGGGTTTGGGCCTTCTCTTGCGCGAGTCGCGCATCATCGAAGAGACGACGCGATTTCAGCGCGAGGTTCGCTCCGCGTGCACCCGCGTAGCCGACGAGGTCAAGCGCCAGGCGGAGAGCGACCGCCGCCTCATCGCGAGCTCGTGCGCGAAGGGTGACCTGGTCGACCGTGTTCTCGTCTCCATCGAAGCAGGGCAACTCGACGAGCGGCGGCTAGCCCTCGCCACGGGCGTGCCGACGCTCCGCGAGGCGTTCGGCCTCGACGGCCTCGTGCTCGTGACCGGCGGCGGCGAGGTGCTCGGCGCCGACCCGAAGCCGCTCCTCAACATTCCCGCCGATGAGGTTCGGCTCCTCGTAGCCGGTGCGCCGGGAAATTTTCTTCGTGGCACGCGCACCATGACGGGACTCGTCGCGCGCTGTCGGAAGGACGAGGGCCGTAGAACGGTGGCCCTCGTGGGCGTACGCGACGCGACGGCGTTGCTCGGCCGGCTGGGCGCCACCGCCGGCGTCGACATCGTGCCGCACCAGGGGGCGATCTACCTCTCGTCGCGGCAAGAAGAGCGAGCCCGTTGCGCCATCACCGACCCGAGCGGCGCGTCGCTCGAACTCTCCGTGACCAAATCGAAGAGCGCGCTCGTCGAGACCCTCGAGCGCACCGACCGCACGGTCCTCTACGCGTCGCTGGCGTCGGCGGGCGCAGCGCTGCTCCTTGGCATCCTGCTCGCGCGGAGCCTCAGTCGGCCGCTTTCGGCGCTGGCAGAGCAAGCAGGCAAGGTTGCCGAGGGGGACGCCAAGCCGCTCGAGCTGCGGGGGTCACGCGAAGTCCGCGACGTGGCCGACGCGTTCAACCGAATGCTCCGCGATCTGGAGGGGACGCGTCGGCGCCTCGCTGCTGCCTCGCGCATCGCCGCGTGGCGCGAGGTGGCACGCCGCGTCGCCCACGAGGTCAAGAATCCCCTCGCGCCGATCCGCGCCGCGGTGGAGACGCTCAGGCGCCTTCGGGCGCGCAATGATCCGCGTTTCGACGAGTACTTCGACGAAGCCACGCGGACCGTGCTCGACGAGGTGCACCGCATCTCGAACATCGTCACCGAGTTCACGAAGTTCGCGCGCCTCCCGGCGCCGAAGGTCCGCGAGGAGAACCTCCTCGAGCTCTGCGAGCGCGTGGTCGGCCTCCAACGGGCCGTGGCCGGTGAGACTCGCATCGAGATCCGCGCCGAGGCGGGGCTGCCTCGCGTCGTCTGCGACGCGGACCAGATCGTCCAGGTGCTCACGAACCTCGTCCAGAACGCCGTTGAAGCGGTGCGTGGCCTCCGTACGCCGAAGGTCTTCGTCGACGTCGAGCTCGAGGGCGACACGCGCGTCGCCATCAGCGTGCGCGACACGGGACCAGGCGTGGCGGTTGAATTGACGCCGCGCCTCTTCGAGCCCTACGCCACGACCAAGGTGCAAGGAACCGGTCTCGGCCTGGCCATCGCTCAGCGCATCGCGGTGGAACACGGTGGCGAGCTCGCATACGTTGGCGAGCCCGGGAGTGGCGCTACGTTCCGGCTCATCTTGCCGGTTCGCGGGCCCGAGTCTCCCCGTCACGACGGCGGCGACGCGCCGTCGGAAGCCCCTCTCTCCTGACTCTCCTGAACGTCGCTCACCGCTCGACCACGCTCGCCGCAGAAGATCCAAGCGCAGAACTCACCATGAGCGAACCCTCCGGCACGCCGCCCTTCGCCGCCATGGACGCGCGCGCGAAGCTCTTCGTCTACTTGGGCGCCGTCTTCGTATCGTGCCTCCTCTTGGGAGACATCATCGGCGGCAAGACCATCGCGACGCCGCTGGGTCCCATCTCCGTCGGCATCTTGCCCTTTCCCGTGACGTTTCTTCTGACGGACGTCGTCAACGACTTCTACGGCCGACGGGGCGCTCGTTTTCTTACGTTCCTCGGCTTTTTCATGGCGCTCTTGGCCTGGTTCGTCCTGCAGCTCTCGACGTGGCTCCGGCCCGACGTCTCGACGTATTTCACGCAAGGCGAGTTCGAGAAGATCTTTGGCGGGAGCGCGCAGCTCTTCGTGGCGTCGATGATCGCCTACATGATCGGGCAGCTCCTCGACATCCAGGTGTTTCAGTTCTGGAAGGCGCTCACCGAGTCGAGGCACTTGTGGCTTCGCGCCACGGGCTCCACGGTCCTGAGTCAGCTCGTCGACACGATCACCATCAACGTCGTGTTCTGGTCGTGGACCGGCGCGCGCGATCCGTCGTCGTTCTTAGGACGCATGGCGCCGATGGAGCGGTGGGACTGGATCTTCCGCAAGATTGGGCGCGAATACGGCATCAAGCTGGTCGTGGCCATTTGTTTGACCCCGGTTGTCTACGCGATTCACGGCGCCATCGTGCGCGGCCTGCGCATCGAGCCGGCGCCGGCGGAGCGCAAGAAGCCATGAAGGTGTGGCTGCCGACGGGGCGAACCGCCCTGCTCCAGCTCGCCAAGAAGCCACGCCCGGAGGTCGCGCCCGCGCCGCCGGGCGCGGGGCCAGCGCTCTTTGCCGAGGCCCTCTGGGTTATGCGAGAGAGCGTCACGCTCGACGGGCAAGGCCACGACGTCCAGGGCCTTTCGCTCGTCGACTTTCACGCGCTTCGCGCCATTCTTACGCACGAGGGGGCGCTCGACGAAGAGGTCGTGACCATCGGCTGCCTGAACTGCGGCGCCAGCATCGAGGTGTCACCCTGCAAGAGCATGCCCCTCGGTCCCTTCCTCGAAGGGGCGCTCAACGACGAGGAGCTCGATGCACGGCTCGCACCCGATGAGGTCTCCTCGATTCCCGAGATCGCGCTGGCAAGCGGCGCCGTCGCCCGTGAGGCTGTCTTCGTCGATCGCACGGTGAGCGAAGCGATGCCGCTTTGGCGCGCGCTGGGCGAGGGCTCGCTTTCATTTCAAATCAGCGCCGACGCGGTGACCGCCATGGGGCTTTTGGCGCTCGGCGCCGAGCGAGATCCAGCGCGGATCGCGGCCGCGCTGCGCGGCGCCAGCGACGAAGCCGTCTACGCAGTGAGTGAGCTCTTCCTCTCGCTCCACTACCCCTTGCGTCTGGGGGGGGTGGCACGCTGCTCGGCGTGCGGCGCCCGCAACGACGTGGACGCGCCCTTCGACCGCGAGTTCGCGCTGGGCGATGCGGCCTCGCACATCGGGAGCGGTGGGAGCGAGGAGGCGCCGTTCGTCGACTTCGAGACGTTCGATGCACGGGCCAAGGCGCTCTTCGAAGAGACACTTCCGAAGGCGCTCCAAGACGAGATCATGTTCGTCGTGGAGGGGGGCGTCGCAGCCGTCGATGACGGTGGCGTGCCGCTTCTTGGCTCCTACCTGCCGGCCACGCCGGGCGACGGTGCTTCGCCGTCGCGCTCGCACGAAGTCGCCGTCTACTACCGAACGTTCCGCGCCATCTGGCAAGACGAGGGCCCCTTTGACTGGGAATCGGAGCTCGCGGAGACCCTCGACCACGAAATTGAGCACCTCGTGGCGACGCTGCGTGGACACGACGAGACGGACGAGGAAGAGCGGCGCGAGATCGACGAAGAGGCGGCGCGCCTCCACGGCCGCCACGCGCTCCTGGCCGGCGAGGTGAGGGGCCTTCTGTCCGACGTCGCCGGGTTTCTGAGACGCACGTGGCCGCTTTGGCTCATCGTGCTTGCGCTGGCGATGCTCATGGCTTTCTCGCAAGAGTGACCTGCGCGCCGGCTCAAACACGTGAATGTGCACTCCTGTTGCGACGGACCGGCGCCTCGGCTACGACCGAGGGCCATGGCGAAGGCCAAGACGCGAGCTGTGAAGTCTCCTCCCAATCGTCGTGGGAGCCCGGAAGCCATCGAGAAGCGCCGAGCCGCGAGGATGTTTAACGACATCCTGGGTGGCCGCAGCGCCAGTGCACTCGACGGTCGCACGGAGAAGCGTCGGCAACGCTTGCTCACCGAGCTCGAGACCGGCAAGGGTCGTGGCAGCCGCGAGCTCAAGCCGCTTGACGTCTTGACGCGTGTCCAGGAGCTGCTCGAGCTCGGTGAGACCGTGGGCGCCATCCGGAAGGTGGCCAAGGTCCGCAAGCTCGGCGTGGCGCCGGAGCTCGTCACCGACGTCGTTAGTCGTCTCCACAAGGCGTACGGCTTTCGGCCCGAAGCATATCGCTTCGTTGGGATCGGCGACGACGTGCTCCGCGACGCTGGCGTCCTCGATGGCGGCGGCGTGCGCAGTCGGGCCCGGCGCGCATGATGGCGCGGTGGCTAGGCACGCCTGGCAGGCTCGCAGCGGTGCTACGCGCCGTCTCGGTGGTGACGCTGCTCTTTCACGCACGCACCGGGCGAGCCGATGCCTCCGTCCAAGAAGAGGCGACCCGCCGCGCCGCCGTCGTCGCTCGTGTCGGCGCGAAGACGCTCTCCGTTGGCGAGCTCGAGGATCGGCTGAGCGCCGTGCCCCGCTTTCAACTGCTCGAGTTCGGCGCCACGCCGCTCGCCGCCAAGAAGAAGTTTCTCGAGACGGTGGTCATTCCCGAGATGCTGCTGACCGCCGCCGGTGAGGCGGGGTCTCACGGCAAGGGCCCGCGGACCGAGGCCCTCGTGGAACGCACGCGAGCCAATGCCACGTTGCGGGCCGTTCGCGCTGCGTCGGCCACCCCAGAGCGCGTCGCCGCGGCCGACGTGAAGCGCTATTACGATGAGCATCGCGAACAATACGAAGCCTCGGAGCGAGTGCTCGTTTGGCGCATCGTCTTGGCGACCCGGGCCGAGGCGCAGTCGGTGCTCGAGGCCGCCAAGAAGGATCTCACCGTCTCCGGCTTCTCGGCCCTCGCGCGCGACAAGAGCCTCGACAAGGCGACGAACCTCCGCGGCGGCAACGTTGGCTTCTTGAGCGACGACGGAATCTCCAACGAGGCCGGCTTGCGCGTGGAGCCGACGGTCGTTTCTGCCGCAAAGTCGGTCAAGGATGGCGAGCTCGTGCCGTCACCGGTGGCCGATGGCGCTCACTTCTCCGTCGTGTGGCGTCGTGGAACCGTGAAAGCTCTTCGGAAGCCGCTCTCAGAGGTGGAGCCGCAGATTCGCCACGCGCTCGCACGGCGCGCGTCCGATCAGGCGACCAAGGCGCTCGTTTCGGACTTGAAGAAGGCGCGCGTGGGGCCGCTCGACGCCGAGCTTGTCCGCGCGACCGACCTGCCGTCTTTCCTCGACAGCCCGAAGTCCCTGCCGCTCGCGAAGTAGCGGGCGCCGCCATCAAGCGGGCGGGAGGCGGGAGGGCCTCGGAAGGCGCGTCCGGAGCTCCGCGTCGTCGAGCTCCAGCGCCGCCTCCGCCGCGGCGCGCTCGGCGATGCGCTTCGAGCGACCCTCGCCTTGCGCGATGAGGCGATCGCCGACCATCGCCTCGACCTGAAAGGTCGGCTCGTGTTTCGGCCCGCTCGAACCCTGCACGCGGTAGACCGGCGCCGGAAGCCCGTACGCTTGCACTCGCTCTTGGAGCGCGCTCTTCGGGTCCCGTCCCATGAGACGGGCGGCGTCGGCGAGCGGCTCGCGGATGACCTCCGCCACGAGGCGTCTCGCGGCGTCGTGGCCTGCGGCTTCGTAGAACGCCGCGACGAGGGCTTCCACCGCGTCGGCGATGACGTTGGTTTGGTCGCGGTCACCGCTGGCGCGCGCGCCGCGACCCAGCGCGAGCGCGTCACCGAGGCTGACGCTGCGGCCCCAGCGAGCGAGCGCGTCGGCGTTGACGAGGGCGGCTCGCATGCGCGTCAACGTTCCCTCGTCGGCGGTCGGGTGCGCTTCAAGGAGCATCTCGCTTACGCAGAGGCCCAACACGGAGTCGCCCAAGAACTCCAGCCGCTGGTTGTCGGGCGCCCCCGTCTCGTTGGAGTAGCTCGGGTGCGTCAGCGCCTCGGCGAAACGTGGAAGGGCCACTTCGCCGACGATGCCTCTCAGCGTTTCCGCTAGCGCCTCGCGCGCCTTCGTGAAGTCTTCCTCACCCACGACTCTCGTCCTTGTTGCGAGCCGACCGAGTGGGTCGTTTACGATTCCCTCGGCTGGCCTGCGTCATAGATCCCGTCGCAGGCTGCCGCAAGCTCGAGGTCCAGCGCGGTGATTCCTCCCGCGTCGTGGGTCGTCCAGAGGACTCGCGCCTTGCCGTAAGAGAGCGCTACGTCGGGGTGGTGGTCGCGTTTTTCGGCGCGGCAGCCCACCTGCACCGTGAAGGCCAACGCGGCGGCAAAATCCGCGAACGAGACGGTTCGAACGAGTGCTCCGCCGGTGCGCGCCCAAGCGGTGCGGGTCGACAACCATTCGGCGACATCGTCGTCCGTGAGGCGGGCAGGGCGGACCATGACCGGAGCGTACGGGAACTCTGGGGTGTTCTGCCTGTCGATCATGGGATGGGCTACTCTTACGCACGCAGCGCGCGTGTCGCACGCGTCGCGCCAGGGGTCTCTTTGGGTCTCATCGCTTGTCCTTTTTGCCGAGAGCTCTTCCAGGAGGGGGAGGAGACCGCGTGCCCCGTTTGCGGCGTGGAACTTTCTCCGCTGGAGAAGCTGGGCCCGTCCCACGACGTGCTCGCCGAGGAGATCCCGGTGGCGCCAGAGAACGAGGTCCTGCCACGCCTCTACTTGGGGCGCGGTCGCGGAGCCTTGGGCGTCTTAGGCGCCCTGGGAATGCCGCTCTTCTTCATGCCGTGGATCCACGTGACGTTGCCCGACACAGTGGACCTGAGCGGCTTCGACCTCGCGCGACGCCTCGTTTGGGTCTGGATGGCGCTCGCCGCGTGGGTCGTCCTCATCCCCACGGTGCTCAGTCGGCGCACCATCTGGCAATTGCGGACCGCGCGCGTCGCCGCGGGCTTCTTGAGCGCGGTTCCCGCCGTCACGACCCTGGTGCTCTTGCTCCGGCCGCCCAAGAGTCGGCTCTTGCCGCTTCAATTCACCTTCGAATGGCCCCTCTACGTGACTTTTGCGCTGTCCGTCGTGGCCGTTGCGTTGGCGGTGCGGCTCGGCGGTCGCCTCGACGACATCAAGGTTCGCCGAGGAAGTTCGTTGGGAGAAGACCTTCACTGAGGAGGCGGAGAACCGCCAACCGTCTGCGTCCCGCGCCGTCCGGCTACGCGAAGGGGTCGAGCCGCGGCTGCTGACCGGGGTCCTTGCGCATGCGCCACGCGACAACGGCGGCGCGCGCGACGCCAATGCCAAGGAGCGCGGTGAGGAGCAAGGGGATGACGCTGCCGTCGGGCGGAGCGAGGCGCAGCTCCAAGGGTTCGAGCCAGGTCGCTGCGGCCGCGCCCAAGAGCGACCCCGTCGCGACGACGAACCTCGTACGGCGAGAGACCTCCGGAAGCGCGGTGCGGATGAAGAGGAGCGCCCCGGTGAGCGCGCCCGCCTTTGCGAGGAACACGGCGGCTCCGATGAGCTCGCGACCGGCTGCGGCTTCGAAGGGAGATTCGGTCCCCCCAAGCATGGTGACCACGAGCAGGCTCGCCATGACGGCGGTCGTTGCGTCGGAGACCATGTGGCGAACGCGTGCGGAACGGCCGTAGCCGGCGGCCGTGTCGTCGGCGAGGGCCAGCGAGAGGACGCCCGCGGCGAACATGAAGAAGGCTGAGACGCTGCTCGTTGCGGCGAAGGTCCACGGCACACCGCCCTGAACATGGCTCGCCTCGGAGAGGCGCGTCGCCCCTGTCGAAACGGCCTTCGCCAAGATGACCGTGGTCGCAGGAAGGAGCGTGAGCGTCGTCAGGAGGACGCGGCTCAGCGCTGCGCGAACGCCGCCGTCACCGAGGAGTCCGTGCACCATGACGGACGCGGCGAGCGTGCTTACGGCGGCGATCCAGAGCTCCGGCTCCGTGCCCCAGAGCGCGCGCAACAGGATGGGGACGGCGACGGTGAGCGGCACGGCGAGAATCGCCGCGAGGCGATGATGTGGGCGCGTCGCGAGGCGGCGCGCGCGCCAGCGGCGCACGACGAACAGAAGGAGAGGCGACGGCGAGGCGACGAGCCAAAGGCCCGACGCCGCCGCGAGGCAAACCATCATCAAGACGGCGCCAGGCGATACCTGCGCCCGAAAGCCGTGCAACGCGACGTCGAGGAAGATCTCGTTGGCTTCGGTGCTCCTCCGAACACCGAGCCTCGCCCTTTGGGCTCCGCGCGGCGGAGCCAGGTCGGCTGGGCCCTTGACGACGAGCCCATCGAAGCTCGACAAGACGTCGCCAACGCTCAGCCCTGCAAGAGCGGCGGCTGAGCCATCTCCTACTTCGGCAACGGTCAACCCTCGTTGGGCACCCTGGGGCGCGGCCACGGAGACCCCGATGGCGCGAAGCACCGCGGCGCCATCGGCCCGCGCCCGTTCGACGCGGGCGGGCTCGCCTGGCGGAGGCCGGAGATCCAACACGACGTTGGCGAGCGACGCGGCGGCCGGGGGCGCGCCTTGGGTCTTGGCCGCGAAGGCCACCGTCACGTCGCCACGGAAGGTCGTGTGAGCCGCCCTTCCCTCGGGCCCGCAGAAGAGCGCCTCGAGGTGTCGATCGTAGTGAACCTCGATCATGCCCTCCGCGGTCACCACACCCGGGGCACGAACCGAGAAGCCCTTCTGGGGCGCCATGCCGGCGCGATGAAGGGTCCCCTCGAACGTGACCTGTGCGGTCTTTCCCTGAGGGAAGCCGACCCCCCGCAACTCGATGCGCTCGCCGACCTCGACCTCGCCAGGCGAGACCTCGCGCAACGTCAAGAGCGACAGTGGCGCGAGGGGCTCGCAGGCGGGAAATACCGCCGCGGCGAGCACGAGAGCAAGGAGTCGCAAGAGGAGCGGCAAGCGCGCTGATGAAGAGACGGTGACGCCCGATCTCATGAGGAGTGATCGGTATAGCCCCGTGCCGCGAACGAGGCGAAATTCTGGCGAAGCGTGCGTGGTACCTTCAGGGACCGATGTCCAAAGTCTACGCCGTCATCATGGCTGGCGGGGCCGGCACCCGCTTCTGGCCCGCCTCTCGCGTTCACAGGCCCAAGCAACTGCTTCCCCTCGGCTCCGACCCCAACGAACCGCTCTTGGCGGCCACGGTCCGGCGCCTGTCGCCGCTGATCGAGCCGAGCCACGTCTTCATCGCGACGGGCGCGCACCTCCTTGATGCCACAGCCGACGCCGTTCCTTTGGTGCCGCGGCAGCAACTTCTCGCCGAGCCGGTGCCGCGTAACACCGCGCCCTGCATCGGCTGGGCCACGGCCGTTATCGCGCGCTCTGACCCCGACGCGCTCATCGCCGTCCTGCCGAGCGACCAAACGATCACCGACGAAGGTGCGTTTCGCGCGACCGTCGAACGCGCCCTCGCCGGGGCTCGCGCCGGCTACTTGACCACCATCGGCATCGTCCCCACGCGACCGGAAACCGGCTACGGCTACATTGAAGCGTCGACGGACCGTGTCGCCGATGACGTCGTCGTCGCCAAGCGATTCGTCGAGAAGCCGGACCGCGCCCGCGCCGAGCAGTACCTCGCGAGCGGGCAATTCTTGTGGAACGCGGGGATGTTCTTCTTCCGCGCGAAGGACATGTTGTCGGTCATCGCGGAAAACCTCCCGCCCCTCGCCGACGGGTTGCGCAAACTCGACGCGGCGGCCCTTCGAGGCGCCGAAGCGGAAGAGCTGGCGCGGCTATTTCCCGGATTTCCCGCCGTCTCCATCGACCACGGCGTCATGGAGCGGGCGCCTCGCGTCGCCGTCGTTCGCGGCGACTTCGGCTGGAACGACGTGGGCAGCTGGGAGAGTGCGTGGGAGCTGTCGCGTCGCGACGAGCACGGCAACGCCGCGCCCGAGGGCGCCATCCTGGTGGACGCGAAGGGGAACCTCATCCGCACCATGTCGTCGCACCACGGAAAGGTCATCGCCTTGGTTGGCGTAAACGATCTGGTGGTGGTCGACACCGATGACGCGCTGCTCGTGATGCCGCGCGAACGCGCGCAAGATGTCCGTGCCGTCGTCGATGCGCTGAAAGGGCGCGGCGACACGGCAAAAATCTAGCGCCACAGAAGCTCATCACCCGACCGCGAAGTGGGAGCCACGCGGCCAGATCGGCTATCCTCAGGCTTCATGTCGAGCGAGAGCACCATTCCCGTCGACGCGCCTGGCGAACACGAAGACGTGGCCGACCTGCTCTCCATCGCGCGCGTCACATGGAATCGCGGTGATCACGACGCCGCTGTGAGCTTCGTGCAGCGGGCCGCCCAAACCGCCATTGAGCTTGAGCTCGAGCGCCGCGGCCTCGAGCTCGCGAGCGTCGCGGCGGAGCTAAAGGCCCGCGTTCAGGAGCAACGGAGCGTCGCCCCCGCGCTCGTGCCCGCGCCTCCTCCCGCGTCACCCCCGGCCGCCACGATGACGCCGCCTTTGGTTCTCTCCGTTTCGCCGCCGGTAGCGGCAGCGGAAGCGAAGAAGAACTCTGTCATTCCGCCTCCCGCGGAGACGAACCCAGGCTTGGGCCTCCTCGTGCCCGCCGACGAAGTGGACGTCGACAGCCCGCGGCACGATACGGCCGCCGCGGCGCCGCCTCCGACAGCGGTAACAGCGGTAGTGTCGGCGGTCCCGGCGGCTCCAACACCGGCGAATTCGCTGGCCGCGCCGAAGCCCTCGCCGAAGCCGCCGCAGGTGACGCCCAGCCTGCCGCCGCGTCCTTCACCCGGCGCGTCCATGTCGCCGCGTCCGCCGCCCGTCGCCGTGACTGCCGCCGCGCCGGCCGCTGCGCCGGCCGCCGCCACCGGGGTCGCCACGCGCGTCAGCGCCACGCCTCCGCCGCTCCCTGCGCGCGCGTTGTCAAAGCCGCCGGCAGCGCACGCACCCGCGGCCTCCTCCAATGGGGCTAGTCACGCGGCGCACAAAGCTTCGGTCGCGCCCAGCGTGCGCCCGCCGGCAGTGGCTGCTGGCGCCTCTCGCGCGCCGCTGCCGCTCCGCATTCGACACGACGAACCCAAGGAGCCCGAGCTTCCGGCGCCTGTCGTCCCGGTGCCTTCCGTCGATCCGTCAGCGGTGCGCCGAAGCAACCCGTGGCTGGACGAATCGATCGCGGCACCCGAGCAGGGCGGCGCTGCGCCGGTCGTCCTTGGCGTGCGCGCGCGCGTTCACTTCCGGACCGACGGGAGCCTCGAGCTAGGGCCCGACGGGGAAAAGGCGACGGGCCTCGCTGTCGTGATCCTGCCGCAGCGTGCGGAAGACATGGGCACGTTGCTGAAGCGGCTGGGCGCGCCAAAAAGGTAACGGCGGCTTCCGCGAGGAGAGCCGCCGTTTCGCTTTGAAGTTCGTCGTGCGCCTCAGTCCTTGAGGGCTTCGGCGCCGCCGATGATCTCCATGAGCTCCTTCGTGATCGCCGCTTGGCGTGCGCGGTTGTAGACGAGCGTGAGGCGACCGATCATGTCGCTCGCGTTTCGCGTCGCCGCGTCCATCGCCGTCATGCGCGCGCCGAACTCGCTCGCCTGGCTCTCGAGGAGCGCCCGGTATACGGAGATCTCGACGTACATCGGCACGAGGCGCTCAAGGACCGCCTTGCCGTTGGGCTCGAAGAGGAAATCGGCCGGCTGCGCGTCGCCCTCTGCCTGCGCATCGGTCGGCACCGGCAGCAAGCGCTCGAAGGTGAGCTTCTGCGTGATGGCGCTCTTGAACTCGTTGTAGACGATGTAGACGGCGTCGAACTCGTTCTTCTCGTATTGATCGACGAGCCAGCTCGATACGGTACGAGCCTTCTCGAGGTCCACGCCTTCGTAGATGCGAAGGAAGTTCTGCGCGATGTTGGCGTCGCGGCGGGTGAGGTACTCGCGGCCCTTTCGACCGATGGTCGCGAAGGAGACCTCGAGGCCCTTCTCACGTCGCTCCGACCACTCGCGAGCCACGGCCTTCATGATGTTCGTGTTGAAGGCGCCGCAGAGGCCGCGGTCGCTCGTGAGCACGAGAAAGAGGACCTTGTTCTCCGTCCGCGGCGTGAGCAGCGGATGAAGCAAGTCCTCTTCGTGGCCGGGCCCCTCGCGCTCCGCCTCGGCCTTCGCGTCGGCGCGCAACGTCGAGGCCACATGGCCAAGGACTTCCTGCGTCTTCACGGCGTAGGGTCGAAGCGCCGTGATCCGCTGTTGGGCGCGGTTCAATCGCGCACCGGCGACCATCTTCATGGCGCCAGTGATCTTCTTCGTCGACTTGACGCTCGTGATCCGCTTGCGGATGGTCTTCAGAGAAGGCATGGCGTTTCCTCAGTTCTTGCCTTCGCCGAACGCCTTGCCGAACGATTCGAGGGCCTTCTTGAGCGACTCCTCCGAGTCCTTGTCCAGCTGCTTCTTCTTGCGAAGCGTCTCGAAGATCTCCGAGTGCTTGCTCTCGATGAAGGCGTAGAGGTCCCGCTCGTAGGCGGCGAGCTTCGCGACGGGGAGCGTATCGAGGTAACCCTTGGTGCCCGCGTAGATGATGACGATCTGCTTCTCGACGGCGAGCGGCACGTATTGGCCCTGCTTCAAGATCTCGACGAGCCGCTGGCCTCGCTCGAGCATGTCGCGGGTCACCTTGTCGAGGTCGCTCGCGAACTGCGAGAAGGCGGCCTTCTCGCGGTATTGCGCGAGGTCGAGCTTGAGCGTGCCGGCCACGGCCTTCATGCCCTTGATCTGCGCGCTGCCGCCGACGCGACTGACGGAGATGCCGACGTTGATGGCGGGGCGAACGCCCGAGTAGAAGAGGTCGCTCTCCAAGAAGATCTGACCGTCGGTGATGGAGATGACGTTCGTGGGGATGTAGGCCGAGACGTCTCCGCCTTGCGTCTCGATGATCGGCAACGCCGTGAGCGAGCCGCCCGAGTGCGGATCCTTCACGAGCTCGTACTCGCCGTCGCCCTTCTTGTTCCACTCTTCGAGAGCGGCCTTCGACGACTCGTGTCCTTGCTCACCGACGTGAGCCTTGCCATCGACACCCTTGAAGGTCTTGCTGCCGGCGGGGACCTGCGTCCCCTTCTTCACGAGGTACAAGATGTCGGCCATCTTTGCGGCTCGCTCGAGGAGGCGCGAGTGGATGTAGAAGACGTCGCCCGGGTACGCTTCTCGGCCCGGCGGACGACGCAGGAGCAGCGAGAGCTGGCGGTACGCGACGGCTTGCTTCGAGAGGTCATCGTAGATGACCAGCGCGTGGCGGCCCGTGTCGCGGAAATACTCGGCCATGGTGACGCCGCAATACGGCGCGATGAACTGCATCGGCGCGGACTCGCTGGCGCCGGCGACGATGATCGTCGTGTACTCCATGGCGCCGTGCTGCGCGAGCTTGTCGACGACGGCAGCGACCGTCGACTGCTTCTGGCCGACGGCGACGTAGAAGCAGTGAACGCCCTGGCCCTTCTGATTGATGATCGCGTCGAGCGCGACGGCGGTCTTGCCCGTCTGGCGGTCGCCGATGATGAGCTCGCGCTGCCCACGGCCGATGGGAACCATCGCGTCGATGGCCTTGATGCCCGTCTGCAGCGGCTCCTTGACCGGCTGGCGCGCCAAGATACCGGGGGCCTTGATCTCGACGCGGCGTCGGTGCGGCGACTCGATGGGGCCCTTGCCGTCGATCGGCTGGCCGAGGGCGTTGACGACGCGGCCGACGAGAGCTTCGCCGACGGGGACGTCCATGATGCGGCCCGTTCGCTTGACGCTCATGCCCTCTTTGATGTGCGTCGACTCGCCGAAGAGCGCGGAACCGACGTTGTCGCTCTCGAGGTTGAGCACGATGCCCATGAGGTTGCCGGGGAACTCGAGGAGCTCGCCGCTCATGGCGCCTTCGAGGCCGTAGACGCGCGCGATACCGTCACCGACGGCGAGAACGGTGCCCGTCTCGGTCGTGAGAGCGGCCTTCTCGTAGTTTTTGATCTGACTCTTGATGATCTGAGAGATCTCTTCGGCGCGGAGCTGCATTCTCGTTTCCTTGTTGGCGGAGGACCGGTCAGGCGGAGGCGGTGTTGGTCCCGGCACCGTTGGTGCGCGAGACTTCGGCCGCCAGGAGCGTGTTTCGCAATTCTTGAAGGTTCGAGCGGATCGAGCCGTCGATGACGCGGTCACCGATGCGGGTCGACACGCCGCCCACGAGCGTCGGGTCGACGCGGCGGTCGAGGACGATCTTCTGCCCCGTCATGCGCTCGAGCTGAACGCGGAGGCGGTCATAGAAGCCTTCGCTAAGGCGAACAGCAGTGGTCACCTCGGCGTGAACGACGCCGCGCTTCGCGTCGGCCATCTCCTCGAGGAGCTGGGCGATGCGCGGCAGCGCAGGCATGCGGCGCCGGTCGCACAGCATGCGGAGCAGGTTGAGGGTCACCGCCGACGCGCCGACCTTGTTTCCCACTTCGTTCAGGATGCCGTGTTTCGCGTCGATGGCCACGAGCGGGTTCTCGAAGGCTTGGCGCATCTCTTCGGAGCCGGCGTAGGCCTTGGCGACGTCGCCGAGTTCGCGAACCATCGCGTCGAGTGTTCCTGCCTCGGTGCCGAGCTCAAGGACGGCTCGGGCGTAGCGACGTGCAACGTTGGAGTCGATCACGGTTCACCTCGCTTTTGCATGGGCGCAGCGGCGGCCGTTGCAGCGCCGCGCGCCGGCGTGGCACCTTGAGCGGCGAGCTGCGCGATGAACTCCTCGGCGAGGCGCTCTTGGTCGTCGATGGTCAGCTTCGAGCGGAGGAGCTCCTCGGCGCGGTGCACGGCCGCCTCGACGCACTCCTCGTAGAGGGCGCGCTTGGCCTGCTTCATTTCGGCGTCGACGAGCTGCTCGGCGTCGCGCTCCATGCGCGCCGCCTTCTCGTCAGCCTCGCGAAGGACCCGCGCTTTGTCGGCCTCGCCCGTGGTGCGAATGGCCTCGCGCGCCTCCGCCGCCTCTTCGTCGAGGCGATCGAGCTGCGCCTGGTATTTCTTCGCGCGCCCCTCCGCCTCGCTCTTGATGCGGGCCGCCTCCTCGATCTGCTTGGCGACCTGTTCGCGTCGCTTCTTCAGGCCTTCGGCCACCGGCGTCTTGCCGAAGCGATAGTAGAGGTACGCCAAGAGAGCGAAGTTGACGACGAGCGCGAGGTACGGTGGCTGCTTCTTGTTCGAGATGTCGAACCAGTTGATGGGGGCCAGCTCGTGGTGGCCGCCGCCGTGCGCGTCTCCGCCCTTGGCGTGTCCGCCTCCATGCCCTCCCGGCGCCGCCGCGCCATGGGCCGGGGCCACGTCGACCTCAGGGCCGGCCCAGGCGGCTGCAGTCCCAAGCGAAAGCGCCGCCGCCAGGGAGACGCTCCAAGCGATGCGCTTCATTCGTGCACCTCACGACCGAGGGCGCGGCTCGCCAGGAGGCGGCCCAGCTCACGCGCTTCGGCCTCGAGGCCCTGACGCGCCTTCTTCACTTCTTCGGCGGTGGTCTTGCGGCCCGCGTCAAGCTTCGCCGCGGACTTCTCCCGGACCTTGCTCAAAAGCTCGGACTCCGCCTTCAGCGCCTCACCGCGAACCTTGTCCCGCTCTGCGTTGGCCGAGGAGCGAACCTTGGCCATTTCGCTCTCGAACTTCGAGAGCGCTCCCGCCGATTCTTCGTCCATCTTCCGGGCGTCGAGCTTGGCGCCCTCGATGCGTCGCTCGCGCTCCTCGAAGAGCTTGAGCATCGGATCGATCAGCATGGGCTTCACGATCACGAGAAGCAGCAAGAACAAGCCGATCTGAATGAAGACCGAGAGGTCGAAGTCGACGTCTACGGCACCGCCCAGGAGCGTGGCGATCTCCGCCACGCCAGAAGCCAAACCTTCGCTTACCAATGCCATGCAGCCTCAAAGCCCGCGCGTGAGAAGTCGGGTTGCTCTCGCTTGCAGTCGGTCCACCCGACGGGCGCCGATGTTCAGTCACCGAAGTGCGCGAAACAACGGAACAAGCCGGGGAGACCCCTCCCAATCCTGGCGGTGCCAGTACCACTGCGCATGTCGCCTGTCCATGGCCTTAGGGCTCAGCCCCTCGGCATGCCAGGGCTCGACCTCGCGGGGCTCCTCGCGTCGGCCTTTTCCTACTTCTCCTTCGAGACGTTTCGGTAGGGCTCCTGGGCCTTGCTACGCGAGGCGAGGAGCACCGGCCGGCCGCCCTCCAGCCCCGGCCGAATGCTCGCGAAGCCTTCCGCTGCCGCGAAGCCTAAGAGGTCGCCCTTGTTCGCTTCCATATGGGCGCTGAAGCGGGCCCATAGCTCTCGCGCCTCGTCTGGCGGAAGCAACGTCCCGTCGACGCGGGCGGCAAGGGCGTCGGGCGACCCGCCGGGCGGCGTCGCCTTCACGACGAGAGGTCTCCCAGGACATCCTTCGCGTGGGTGGTCACATCAACGGAGCGATAGACCTTCTTGATGCGGCCTTCCTTGTCGATGACGATCGTTTGCCGCGACGCGAAGCCGGCCCGGAAGGGCACCTTGAATTGTGCCGCCAACTTGCCGTCGGGATCGCTGATGAGCCGAAACGGCAGCTTGTGGTGCGCCGCAAATGCCTTGTGGGACTCGTCGGAGTCGCCCGAGACGCCCACGAGAACGACGCCAGTCTTTTCGAGATCGGCCCACGCGTCCCTTAGGGCGCACGCCTGCTTGGTGCAGCCGGGAGTCTCGTCTTTCGGGTAAAAATAGAGGACCACGGGCTTGCCCTTGAGCGCCGCCAGGTGAAGCTCCGTGCCGTCGTGGGCCTTCGCCGTGAAGTCCGGAGCCGCCCCGCCCGGCGTGAGGTCGCCCTCGGCGGCGACCGCGTTCGGCGTGCCCTTCGAGTCGCGCGAACAGCCGGCTGCGGCGGCCAAGAGCGAGAGCCCCATCAGAACGAGGGGCGCGCGAGAGGTCTTCATACGATGCCGTACTCCTTGAGTCGTCTGTAGAACGTGCGGCGCGGCAGGCCAAGCATGCGAGCGGCTTGGACACGGTTCCAGTCGCAGGCCTGGAGCGCCGCCAAGATGCGACCTTTCTCCGAGCTCTTCCAGTCCTCCTTGCTCGCGATCGGCGTCGACGACGGAGCCGCCGGACGAAGGCTCCGCGAGACGCTCGGAAGCTCGAAGTCCTGGGGTTCGATCTCGTTGGTCTCTGACATGAGCCACGCGTTTAGGAGCACGTGCTCGAGTTGCCGGACGTTGCCGGGCCACTCGTAGCTCATGAGTCGACGTAGCGCTTCGCGACCGACTTGCTTCTTGTCGCGCCGGTAGCGCGTGGAGAAGATGGCCAAGAAGTGATCGATGAGCGACGGAATGTCCTCGAGGCGGTCGCGTAGCGGTGGAATCAAGAGCTCCACGACGTGGAGCCGGTAAAAGAGGTCCTCTCGGAAGGTCCCCTCTTCGACCATCTTGGAGAGGTCGCGGTTCGTGGCGGCCAAGACGCGGACGTCGACGGGCTCCTCCTCGGCGCCTCCCACGGGCCGAACGCAGCGCTCCTGGAGAACGCGCAGGAGTCCCGCTTGCATCTTGAGGGGCAGCTCGCCGATCTCGTCGAGCAAGAGTGTGCCCCCATGCGCCTCGCGGAACAGACCCTTGCGGTCGCGGTCGGCACCGGTGAAGGCGCCGCGCACCTGGCCAAAGAGCTCGCTCTCGAGGAGGTTCTCGGGAATCGCGCCGCAGTTGACTCCGAAGAATCCGGCCTTCGCCCGCGGCCCCGTCGCGTGGATGGCTTTCGCGATGACCTCCTTGCCGGTGCCGCTCTCGCCGGTGATGAGCACTGGCACCTCGGCGTCGCGAACCCGCTCCATGAGCGCGTACACCTTCCTCATGGCCCCGCTCGTGCCCACGAGCCCCGCGTAGCCGAAGTGCCGTCCGATCTGAGCGCGGACCTCGCGAAGATCTCGCCTCGCTTCAGCGAGTTGCTCGGTGCGGCGACCGAGGACCGCGGCCAGCTTCTCTTTGGCCGCCAAGAGCTCCTCGTTGATGCCGGCTAGCTCCTCGGCGCGACTGCGGTTCTCGTCGAGGAGGCGCGCGTTCTCGATGGCGATGGCGGCTTGATCGGCGAAGGCCAAGAGCGTCGGAAGCTCCGCCTGGAAGCGAAGGCCCGGCCGCTGCCTCGTCTCCAAATACAGCGCCCCGATGGTCCGCTCAGCGATCGTCGTCGACTGCCCCGTCTCGCCCTCGTCGCTGCGTCGGAAGCCCCGAATGGGCACGCAGGCGATCGACTGAATGTGGAGGCGATGGACGCTGACGGCCTCGGCGAGCCTCGCGTCTTCACCAGCGCGCGTGATCACCACCGGCTCTCCGCTCTTGACCACCTGCGCCGCGACAGAACGTGAGAAGTCTCCGTGCGGATCGGTGGTGAGGTCACCGCTTCGATCGCGAGCGCTGCGCGTTTCGAGGTCACCGCGCTCGTTCGCCAACACGACGAAGCCGCGCTCGGCGCCGACGATCGCGATGGCGTGTTCGGTGACGCGCGACAAAAGCCGTCGCACGTCGAGCTCGCCGGCGAGCTCCCGGTTGACCTCGAGAATTCGCGCCAGCCGATCTTCTGCGAGCACGCCGCCGGCAAAGAGGCTCGTCGCTGACTCGTCGCGCATGACGCGGTGCGACCGGCTGTTGCCCGGCGACTCGATGGTGGTCAGGCTCCGTGGCAACTGCGTCGCCACGATGGCCTCGCGTAGCGCGCGTCTTCGAGGGTCGTTCCAGAAGACTTCCCGCAGATCGCGCGGGAGCTTCGCGGCGGTCTCTTCAAGGATCGCGAGCGCTCCGTCGACGTCGCGCTTGGACGTTGCGAAGCTGCCGAGCGCTGCGGCGTGACGGGCGCGCGCGTCGAGGGCGAGCCACTCCCACTCGCGGCGGCCGCTCCGACGAGACTCGAGCTCGGCGCGGTCGAAGGCAGCGCGCGCGCGGGCGTCGTCCTGCCTTTGCACCGCCAAGACACCGCGGACGATCTGCGCGAGCGCTTCGTGTTCACCGAAGCCGCGCGGCTCGAGGGAGCGCTCCAGCTCATCGAGCTCGGCCGTCAGCGCTCCCAGCGCCGCTCCGCCCCGCGCGCGCAAGAGCAAGCGCTCGAGCTTGGCTTCCGCGGCGTCGTGGGGCCGCCCCTGCTCGGTCCAGGCTTTCGCGGAGCGATCGTAGAGCGCGGCGGCGCCGTCGGCGTCGCCGGAGCGCGCCGCGAGCTCCGCTTCGAGACCCAGAAGCGTCGCCTGGCTTACCGGTGGCAAGCTCGCTCGCTCGCTCGCAAGCGACGCGATGGACCCGCGCGCGCGGGCATACCTTCCGAGGTAGAGATCGAGGTTCGCGAGGCTGAGCAGCGCGCCACGGAGCGCGAGCGTTGCTCCGGCGCGGCGGGCCATATCCACCGACGCCTCGAGGTGCGAGAGGGCGCTCGCCAAGTCCCCCTCGCCGCGCGCAAGCGCCGCGAGGTTCAGCCGCGTGAGCGCGATGGTGGCCGCGTCACGCGCAGCCTCCGCGGCCTTGAGCGACCTCTCGTAGGCGGCACGCGCTTCGGCGTTGTTGCCGGCCCGCTGGTGCAGAATCGCCAAGTTGCCGTGCGCCAAGGCTGCCAGGCGGCGCTCGTCACGGGGCTCCGCGAGCGCGCACGCACGCTGGAGCAGTGCCGCCCCCTCGTCGTCCTTGCCCGAATACGCCAGCGCGATGCCTTGGATGCACAACGCTTCGATGGCCAGTGCGTCGTCGCCGCTCGACTCGACGACACGACGCGCAAGCTCCGCCGCCTCCGCGTTTTCACCGAGCCGGAGGTGCGCGCGGGCCTGCGCAACACGGAAGCTGCGAGCCTGTTCGGTGCCCTCGACCTCATCGGCGACGCCGCCTAGATGGGCCATCGCTCCGCGAGCATCGCCTCGCCCCAGCGCCAGGCGCGCCTCGGCCACGGCTCGCCTGGCGCGCAGCGAAGCGCCGCGCACATCGGCCAAGAGGCGATCGGCCTCGTCGAGGTGCCCCACGTCGAGGGCACGCTCCGCTTGCGTCATCGCCTCCTCGGCGCTGGCGGGCGGCGCCAGCGATCCACCGGAGCCGGTGAGGAGCGCGTCGACGTCTTCGATGGAGACGACGGGCCGATTCGCCATCGCACGCAGCATCGCGCGGAGGCGTCCTGGGCGCCCGCCGGCTCGCCGGATGAGGTGATTCTGCACGGCCACGGCCAGCGATGGCGCGACGCGCTGAACGAGATCCTTGGCGACGTCGCTGCCGAGGCCCGAAACGTGAAAGAGCACGGGCGCACGCTCCGTCAGGCGCTTCGCGAACGCATCGTCGCCGGCGGCGACGACGCGCGCGCCATCGGTGACCGCGGCGCGCAGTCGTTCGACAACGGGCTCCGTAAGGACAAGGGGGTCGTCGACGAGGACGATGCCGCCAGCCATGCGGGGGAAGGCGCCCAACTCGAGCTCGACCAGGTCGAGCGAGAGCGCACCATGGGTCGGGGCTTCGAGGGGAGCCACCGACAACCCTTCGACGCCAAGGGTCCACGCCAAGCGCCGCAAGAGCGTCGTGCGGCCCGACCCCGTTGGCCCGTCGAGCAAGAGCACGTCGCCGTCTTGCAGCGACTCGACGACGTTGCGCAGGCGCGCCGCCTCGCCCTCCGCGCCCACGACGGGCCAGACATCGACCTCGTTCGCATCGGTCTTCACGGCCGGCTGCTGTGCGGCGTGGCGCAGGGCGCTCGCGAGCTCATCAACGCTCGGGTAGCGCGCCTGGGGTTCATCGTCCGTGGCTCGTGTGGCGACGGCCACAAGCGCGTCGCGCATCGCCTCGGGAATGCGGTCGCCCCGCGCTCGTAGGAATTGGTCGAGCGTCGCGCCGAGCGCGTAGACCTCGGCGCGGACGGTCAACGGAGCGCCCGCCAGGAGCTCCGGTGCGGCGTAGCGAGGCGTGAGACCGCGAGCGCGCGTCCCACCTTCGCGCCACGGCGCTGCGAGCCCGAGGTCGACGAGCGTCGCGCGGCCGTCGTCATCGACCACGATGTTGGCGGGCTTCAGATCGCCATGCAGCAGGCCCGCGCGATGGAGCGGGGTAAGCTTCTCGGCGGCCTCCGCGATCGCGCCCAGCGACACGGCCGGCGGCGCGTCGGCATCGTCAAAGATGTGGTCGAGGCTGCGGCCCTTCGCCAGCTCACGCGCGAGGTAGCGGCGCTTCGTCCCAGCGAGGGTGCCGAAGGCGACAACCCGCGGCACGCCGAGCCCCTCCAGGCCCGAGAGCGCCGTGGCCTCGCGCACCAGCGCCATGAGTTCATCCTCACCGGCGTCGGCGGAGAGGAGCTTGAGCGCCAGCTCCTGATCGAGAATCCGGTCGCGGACCGACCAGACCTCACCGCCACCACCACGGCCGAGGAGCGCGAGCGGCTCGTAGCGAGCGGGTAGCGCGGCCTCGTGGCCTTTCTGGGGACGCTGAGCCAAGGGGGGCTCGGTTTCGTCAGAAGTGGAACGGCGAGAGCGATTGCCCGGTCACGAGGCGAGGCCCTTGGGTTGACTCGGAGTTCGCCGCCGCGCTTCCGCCCTTGCCCTTGTCGAGCGCTGTCTCAAGGCCGTAGTTCGCGCTGAGGCCGAACCAGAATCCTGTCAGCGAAAACCCGAGGCCGAAGCGCGCTTGCACATCCTTGCGCGGCTTGAAACGGACACCCAATTGCGGAATCGCCAGGTGGATGAACACGTTCGGCACCGAACCGCCGCCGGTCCAGAACTTCTCTTCGTAGTTGCCGACCTTGGCCTCGTTGGCGTTCGAGTGCGCGGGCTTTGAGCAGGTCGCTTGGCCCGTGCGCGCAGGCAGGTCGTTCTGGAACTCGCTGGGGCACTTCGAGTAGCGAACGCCGTCTTCGCGCGAAAGCGGGCCATTCGGGTCCAAGTAGACCCAGTTGTTTTGAAGGTTGCCGAAGAGCACGCCGAGACCGAAGCCGGCGCCGTATTCGAAGTCCCAGTTCTTGTGGACCTTGGTGGACCACAAGAGGTCGGCCGTGAGGTACATGCCCTTCAAGCCGGAGTTCACCACCGACCAGTTGTTGGAGAGATCAGGTTTGCCCTTCTCCTTGAAGAGGATGTCGTCTGTCCCGTACTCGACGTATTGAAGGGCTGGGATGATCGAGAAGCCGTCCTTGCGGATGTCCGCCTCGACGCCGACGGTGTTCGAGTAGAAGGTCGCGCCTTCATCCACGAACATGTTGAGGATGAATTTGGGGACGATGGTGCCGCGGTAGCGTAGCCCCACGAAGTAGTAGGTCTTGCCCGGCTTCTCCGTGACGTCGGTGTCGTCCCACTCTTCTGCCGGCGGCTCGACGTTCTTCGCCTTGTCCTTGTCGCCCTTGTCGGCCCCCTCGGCGTCGGCCTTCGGCTCCTCGGCTTTGTCCGCCGAGGGCGCTTCCGTCACCGGCTCGGGAGCCTTCTCCTCCGTCTTCGGCGCCTTGGGCTTGGGCTTCTTCTGAGCAAGCGCGGCGTTCGACAAGGAAAGGGTGGCCAAGATGGCGGCCCCGCAAAAGAGCGTTCGGTGCGTCATGACTCTCCCGGGCGTGTGCGCGCGCCCACTTGAGCCGCAACGCGACGCGTCGTCAAGCATGCTACACTGTCCGCCGTGGAGCGGAAGCTTTCGTGATCCTCCACGGGCGCGTGGTCGAGCAGACCGTCGACACCGGTCGGCGAGCGGCCTTCGTGAAGGAGCTCCTCGTCACGAGCGGTCGCGCTCCCCTCTCCATCGTCCGCAAGCGCTCGGCCGACCCTCACCGCGCCGGCGGCACCCTCGGACCCGTCCTCTTGGTCCACGGGTTCGCGCAAAACCGATACGCGTGGCACTTGCCGTCACGCAGCTTTGCGAACGCCCTCGCCGTGGCGGGCTTCGATGTCTACAACCTCGATCTGCGAGGGCATGGGCGCTCGAGGCAGCTCTCCAAGGCGCGCGCGACGAGCCTCGACGACTACATCGCGGAGGACCTCCCGCGCGCCGTCGAGGAGGTTCAGCGAGCCTCCGGCGGTGGCCAACGCATCTTCTACGTCGGGCATTCGCTGGGGGGCCTCGTCGGCTACGCCGGCGCGCCGGATCTCACGGGAGCCCTCGCGGGCCTTGTGTCGATCGGCTCGCCCTACCATTTCACGCGCGGCTCCAAGTCGCTCCAGGCGCTCGCGCTCCTTGTGCGCGGTCTTTCGGTGGTGCGGATGCGCCCGCATCGCATGCCGCTCGCCGTGTCGAGCCTCGGTTCGGTGCTGCGGACGTTGCGCCCCGTCGCGGAGACAGCGCTCTATCCGATCGTACGTGGATGGCACCCGGGGGCGCTCGAGCCGGAGGTCTTGGCCGAACACCTCTCGCTGGCCTTCGACCGCGCCATCGTGGGTGAGCTCGTGGAGATGCTCGAGTGGGCCAACGAGCGTCGCTTTGGGGGCCGGGCGACCGATCGGGCAGACCGCTTCGAGGCGCTCGACCTGCCGCTCCTCGTGCTCGCGGGCAAACACGACGATCTCGCTCCGCCGGAGAGCGTCAAGCCGGGCTTCGAGCGGAGTCGCTCCCCGGACAAGACCTACCGCACCGTGGAGGCGGGGCACATCGATCTGCTCGTCGGTCGTGAGGCGTCGCGGGGCGTGTGGAGCATCGTCACGCGTTGGCTCACGGACCGGACGCGAACGGCTGCGTAGGGGCCGCGCTGCGACCAAGCCGCTGACCAAGGCCGACCCGATTTCGGCGTCGTGTCGTCGCGGAATACGCTGTACAGCAGCCCCATGGCGCTCTTTCAACCGGCACCGTCCCCCGAAGACCTCGACCGGAACAAGCCCCTCGAGATTCCTCCGGAAGAGGTCCTCACCTTCGACGAGAAGACCTGGTACGAGCGCGCGTACCGCGGTGACGACGCGCCGCAACTGACGGTGCGCGCCGTGGCCATGGGGACCGGGCTGGGATTCTTGCTCGCGTTCACGAACGTGTACATCGGTCTCAAGACCGGCTGGCACCTGGGCGTAGCCATCACGGCGTGCATCCTCTCGTTCTCCATTTGGAACACGCTTCAGAAGGCCGGCGTCGTCAAAGGCCCGATGTCGATTCTCGAGACCAACTGCATGCAGTCGACGGCGTCGGCGGCCGGTTACGCGACGGGCAACACGTTGGCGACGGCCATTCCCGCGCTCTTGATCCTGTCGGTCACCAAGGACAACCCGACGGGCACGCACTTGCCCGCGTGGGTTCTTGGCGCATGGGTTCTGCTCCTCGCGACGCTCGGCGTCTTCCTCGCGATCCCGATGAAGCGAAACATGATCAACCAGGAGCGGCTCAAGTTTCCCTCCGGCGTCGCCGCGGCGGTGACATTGCAGAGCCTCTACAGCAAGGGCACCGAGGCGCTCGAGAAGGGCAGGGCGCTGCTCATTGCCGGCGTCTTCGGCCTCGCGATCCCGCTCCTCAAGGACCTTGGCCTCGTGAAGATCACGACGGCCGCCGGCAAGGTTGTCCGCGAAGGGCTCATGCCTGAGTTCAGCAAGATCTTCGACTTTCTGCCGGGCCTCACGGTCGGTGGCAAGGCCTACAAGATGAGCGACTTTGGCATCAAGCTCGACCACAGCGGCGTCTTGGTCGCGGCCGGCGCGATCATCGGCCTCAGGGTCACGCTGAGCATGATGCTCGGCGCGTTGATCCTCGCCTTCTGGGTCACACCCATCGCGCTCGCGAGCACGTGGACCAACTCTGCCGGCGCTGTGGTCGCCGCGGCGAGCAAGCCGGCGTCGGCGTGGAAAGAGATCGGCATCTGGCTCGGGGCGCCGCTCCTGGTGTCGTCCGCGCTCGTGTCGTTCGCCTTCCAGTGGCGCACCATCGCACGGGCCTTCAAAGGTCTCGGCGGCGGCGGCGCCACGGACGACGCTGGCGCGCGCGTCGCCGCCGTGGAAGCTCCGATGTCATGGTTTCCCATCGGCACCGGGGTCGCTGGCGCGGGCATCGTCGTGCTCGCGTGGCGCTACTTCGAGATCCCACCGTATTACGGCGTCCTCGCTGTGCTCATGACGTTCGTGCTGGCGCTCGTCGCGTGCCGCGCCACTGGTGAGACCGACATCACACCGAGCGGCGCCATGGGCAAGATCATGCAGCTCACCTACGGCGTGCTCATCCCGCAGAGCACGACGGCGAACCTCATGACGGCAGGGATCACGTCGGGCGCGGCGCTGTCGAGCGCCGACCTCCTGAACGATCTCAAGAGCGGCTACCTCTTGGGCGCGAACCCGCGTCGGCAATTCCTCGCGCAATTTTGCGGCATCTTCACCGGCACGCTCGCGAGCGTCTTGGGCTTCTACATTCTGGTGCCCGAGGCCAGCGCGCTCGTCGGGGAGGGGGGGCGCGATCCGAAGTTCGCCGCGCCCGGCGCGCAGCAGTGGCGCGCCGTCGCCGAGGTGTTCAAGTACGGCATCCAGAACCTCCACCCGATGGCGCGGACGTGCATCGGCATCGGCCTGGCGGTCGGCGTGACGATGGCGCTCATCGAGGCGCTCTTCCCGAAGGTGAAGAAGTGGCTGCCGTCGGCGTCGGGCGTCGGCCTCGGGTTGCTTCTGCCGTTCTACAACCCGCTCGCCATGTTCCTCGGCGCGCTCCTCGCGTGGGCCATCGAGAAGATCAGCAAGCGCGCGTCGGACCGCTACACCATCGCCGTCGCCTCCGGGCTCATCGCCGGCGAGAGCATCATGGGGGTCGTCGTGGCCGCCCTCAACAACTTCGTCCTCAAGTAGGCGCCGCGCGGCGCGAAGTCGGCGCCGATCAGTTGCCCTTGTCGCGACGCATCTTCGACATCTCTTCTTCCAAGCGACGCACCGTTCGACGAAGGTCTTTGACCTCGTCTTCGGTGGCGAGGGCCATCGCCTTGGCGAGCTTCTCGACCTGCTCGTGGGTGAACGTCTGCATCTTGCCGGGCATGCTCATGGCCGCCATGAGGGCCTTCATGACGCGTTCGTCTTGCATGAGCTTGGTGACCCGCGGGTCGCTGATGAGCTTCATGCTTTCGGAGAGGAGCTTCTTCTTGAGACTCATGGGGAGCTTCCAAAGTACCACGGTGTGGCGCCGCGACCGCCTCGGTGTTGCTGACTCCGCGCGGGCGCGGCTTCGAGCCTAAAGCGGCACTTTGACTGGGTCGGGATGCGAGGCGTTGTCGACGCTGCCATCAGGGCTCGGCAACGCGAGCTGCCCGCGGTTGTTGACGCCCCAGCAATAGACGTCGCCGTCCTCCGTGAGGGCGCAGGAGTGTCCGCCGCCGAGCGCGAGCTGGACCACCTTGCCGAGGCCCCCGACGCCGGACGGCGTCGTCACCGGGTCTTTGCCCGAGAAGTCGCCCGCTTGACCTCGAGTGTTCGATCCCCAACAACTGACCCCTCGGTCCGTCATGATCGCGCACGCGTGAGCGCCGCCGGTCGCGACTCGCGTAGGATCGAAGCCGGGCGAAAAAAGGGGGCTCCCGGGTTGGGCCGTCGCACCCGCGGCTGCTCCTCGACCGAGGCGCGAGTTTCCCGTACTTCCCCAGCATGATGTGACGTTTCCCGTGAGGGTCGCGCACGTGAAGGTCACGCTCGCGGAGATATCTTCGACCAGGCCACCTGCGTCGACCGAAGCCTGGTCCAACGGTTCCAGCGTCGCTTCCTCGGCCGACCCTCTCCGTTGGCGTTGGCACCCATGCAGATCAGATTGCCGTCCGTCGCTCGCGCGCAGGTTGTTCCGTGCCCGGCGGAGATCGAGGCCAACCCGCGTCGGTCGGGAGGGCCAGGCGGAGAGCTCGGGATTGCCGCGCTCCCCAAAAAAGTTGAGGCCCCAGCACCGGAGCGCACCCGCTGAGTCCACCATGCAGCCATGCCGTAGCCCGACGTCGATCTGCGTGGCAGCGGCATCCGCCCCGACCGTCACCGCATCCACGGACACTGCTGCATCGGTCTTCGCCCCGAGTTGTCCAAGGTCATTGGCACCCCAACAGCGAACGCTTCCTCCACCGACGAGAGCGCAGCTGAACGCCTTAATTCCGAGTGTGCCGCCCAGCGAGATGCTGGTGGCGCCTGCAATCCCCGACACCAACATCGGCGTCGCGTTCATCTGTGGTGACACATTTCCGCCGTCTTGGGTCCCGCTCCCCAGCTCTCCGTGAATGTTATCGCCCCAACACTTCACCGTCCGGTCGCCGAGAATCGCGCACGTGTGCGCCGGGCCCGCCGCGATGCTCAGCGCGCAGTTCGCCGCCTTGCAGTTCGTCGTCGCCGTATCGGGGCCCGCGTCGACCGGCGGCAGCGCTGTGTCGCCACCGCCGCCGTCATCCGTGACGGCCCCGTCCGGTCCACCCGTGGTCACGTCGCCGCCTGCGTCGTCGCCGCCGGTCGGTGCCGGATCACCGGTGCCCTCGGTGTCGACGCTGCACGCGGCCGCACCGGCCGCTGTTGCCAAACCTGCCAAAGCCAGAAGCCGCAAAGCACTTCGCACGAAAAAGCCTCCCGAAGGAGCGAGACGAATCTCGCCTTCGAGAGGCTATCTCACGCGGTCTGGTCAGTCCCGTTTCCGGGGGAATTCGGTGGGACCAGGCCTCACGAACGGGGACATTGGCCCCGCGTCGTTCAGTCTTTCGCGTCGCCGCGCGCGAAGATCGACGCCACGTAGTTGAGCACGTCCGTGGCGCTCACTTCGTTGTAGCCAAAGTTCTTGATGAGCCTCGACTTGATGATGTCGATCTTCTCTTGCGTGTCCTTGTCGACGACCGCGGAGACGAGCGTCTTCAGCTTGATCGAGTCCTTCTGGTCTTCGAAGAGCTTGAGCTCAAGGGCACGCCGCAAGCGGTCGTTGGTGCCCCACTCGAAGCGCTTGCCCTCGAGGCTCAGCGCCCCGATGTGGTTCATGATCTCGCGCCGGAAGTCGTCCTTGCGGTTCTCCGGGATGTCGATCTTCTCTTCGATGGACCGCATCAAGCGCTCGTCGGGCTCTTCGTCCTGGCCCGTGTAGCGGTTCTTGACCTTCTCCTTGAGGGCGAAGGCCTTGATGTTGTCGATGTAGTTGCCGCACAGCTTGCCGATGGCGTCTTCGTCGGCGCTGATGGCACGCTGGACTTCGTTCTTCACGATGTCCTCGTACTCACGCTTCACCAAGCTGATGATCTCGCCGAAGCGCTTTCGCTGCTCGTCGTTGGTGATGAGCGAGTGGTGGCGAAGCCCCTTCTCGAGCTCGTTTAGGACCATGAAGGGGTTGATGGTCCCCTCGCCCATCTCGTTGACGAGCGCGTTGGAGATCTTGTCCTGCACGTAGCGCGGCGAGATGCCTTCCATGCCCTCGCGCTTGGTCTCCTTACGGAGCTCCTTCACGGTGTCCTGGGTGTACCCCGGGAGCACCTTCCCGTCGTAGAGCTTCATCTTCTGAAGCAGCGACAAGTTGTGCTTCTTCGGATCTTCGAGCCGCGTCATGACGGCCCACATGGCCGCGACTTCCAGCGTGTGAGGCGCCACGTGCCGCCCCTTGATCTTCTGCTGGTTGAAGTCCTTTTCGTAGATCTTGATCTCTTCGGAGATCTTGGTGATGTACGGGATGTCGATCTTGATGGTCCGGTCGCGCAAGGCTTCCATGAACTCGTTGTTCAGGAGCTTCTTGTATTCGGCCTCGTTGGTGTGGCCGATGATGACCTCGTCGATGTCCGTCTGGGCGAACTTCTTCGGCTTGATGCGGTGCTCCTGCGATGCGCCGAGCAGGTCGTAGAGGAACGCCACGTCGAGCTTGAGCATCTCGACGAACTCGACGATGCCGCGGTTGGCGATGTTGAACTCGCCGTCGAAGTTGAACGCTCGCGGATCCGAGTCGGAGCCGTACTCGGCGATCTTCCGGTAGTTGATGTCGCCGGTGAGCTCCGTCGAGTCCTGGTTCTTCTCGTCCTTGGGCTGAAACGTGCCGATGCCGATGCGGTCCTTCTCGGAGAGCACGAGGCGCCGAACGCGCACGTGGTTCTCCATGACCTTGCTCCAGTCACCTTTGTACTTCGCCATGAGGTGCTTGAAGATGAAGCGGCTCGCGGGGTCGAGGTCGCCTTCGACCTTGACCTTGAACTTGTCGTTCGAGAGGGCGAGCTCCTCGATGGCGCGGGCCCGCCATTCCATCGGGATGAGGCGAATCGGCTCTTCGTGCATCGGGCTCGGGAAGCGATCCGAGTTCTCGGAGCCGGTGAGGCCCGTGCCCGCGAGGTTGATCCAGTCGAAGGTGTAAAGTGCACCTTCCTGCGTGCGCGAATATTGCTCCGCGCCTTGCTTCAAGAGCCTTGCGATGGTGCTCTTCGACGAGCCAACGGGCCCGTGGAGCAAGATCACGCGCTTCTCGGGGCCGTATCCTTCCGACGCCGCACGGAGCACGTGCACGAGGCGCATCAGCGGGATGTCGAGGCCGAAGATGGCGTTGTTGCCCCGCGCCTGCTCGTCCTTGAAGAAGTTGTATCGAACAAGCTTCTTCTTGTTGTCGATGTATTCCTCGGTGCCGTAGCTGATGATCATGTCGTAGACGCGCTGGAACGCGTTTCGCGTGACCTGCGGCTTGTCGCGGACGATGGCGAG
This sequence comes from Myxococcales bacterium, assembly GCA_016703425.1. Classification (NCBI taxonomy): domain Bacteria; kingdom Pseudomonadati; phylum Myxococcota; class Myxococcia; order Myxococcales; species Myxococcales bacterium. The sequence continues at coordinate 301,044 of JADJCA010000002.1, read as the reverse complement.
GTAGTCCTCGAAGGAACCCTCCCAGTTGAGCTCTTGGTAGAGCTTGAGGTCCTGCATCGCAGCGACCTTCTGAATCATCGAAGCCCGTGCTTCCGCCATCGTCCGTGTCCTTTCCGATTGGCCCGTTTGCGCGAGCCGCGTGGCCCGGGCGCGAACGAGGGACCGCCAGGATACCAGGGGGCGCCGAAGGCCACGTCTCTTTCGGGGGCCGCCTTTTGGCGTCGGCCCTCTCGGTCACTCCGCCAACAAGGCACGGGGAATAAACCTGCGTGACGAATTGTCGGATACGGCTGCGCTGGTACGCCTTGACCGAGAATCTTGCAGTCGCGGCTAGCGGATCGGCGATTGCATGCGCATCATGAAGCGCACGTCTGACGTCGGCGTGAAGGGAGCGGTGAAGACCATGGGCCGGGCAAAACGAGAAGCATTCGGCGCTCGCCAACGCGGCCTAAGGGCGGCGACCCTGACGCTCGTGTCATCCCTCGCGGTCTCAACCCTCACGGCTTGCGGGGCGACGGCTGATAACTTTACGCCACGCACGCCTGTCGACGAGGAGTCACAGGTCGAAGGCTCCGCGAGCCTCGAGGCCCACCCGCCGGCGCCTCCTGAAGACGTCGCCATTGGCGTCCAAACCGACTGGTACGAAGACACCGACCCGAGCGCCGTCGTTGAGGCGCAGCCGGTCCTCGACAAATACGGTAGCTGGGAGGAAAACGGCACCTACGGCACCGTTTGGTACCCGTCACGAGCCGTCGTCGGTGCCGACTTCGTGCCCTACGCCAGCGGCGGTCGCTGGGCCTACGACGGCGAGTGGGTTTGGGTATCGGACTACGAGTGGGGCTGGCTCCCGTTCCACTACGGTCGGTGGGTCATGGTGCCTTCCCGCGGCTGGGGCTGGATCCCAGGTCGACGCTACGCCGGCGCGTGGGTCAGTTGGGCCTATGGACCCGCCTACGTGGGCTGGGCGCCGCTCGCGCCAAGCTACTACTGGTACGGCGGCTCAGCCGTCGGCGTCCATTTCTACGGCGCACCCTATTACGTGTATTGTCCACATAATCAGGTGTTCCACCCCAGCGTCGGTGCGCACGTCAGCCATGGCCCTAGCGCGGGAGCGATCGCGTCCTCGACGCCGCCTTACATCCCCGCGAAACCCAGCGTCGAGGGAGGGCCGCGTATTCCCGCGTCGCCCGAGGTGAATCCCGCTCGCACGCCGGCTTCCCCCGGCGTCGGCCCCGGCCCGCGCCTCCTCGGCTACCAAGACACGGCCATCGTCCGGCCATCGGGGGCGGGCGTCGATCGGGCGCGTGCCTTCGCGTCACCCGCCGATGCCGTGCGCGTCGGCTTCCGTCCTCCGGCGTCGAGCGGAGAATTCGCCGACGGCAAGACGCCACGGTATGCGGCGCAAGAGCGCGACGCGTATCGTGGCCCCGCGGGAGAGGCGGCAGGGGGCTACCAGGGCGCCGAGCGCATTCGCGCGCCGCGCGGCTTCGCCGCACCGACGCCCGCCTATTCTTCGACCTCGGTCCGTGCGCCGGCGGCGTCTGCGGCTGCCGCGTCCGACCCATGGCGTGTCGAGACGCGGCGCCCCTGGGCGCCCTCGTCTGAGCCATCGAGCGATCCCTGGCGTACCGCCCCGAGCGCTCGGTTCCAGTCGTCGTCGTCGTCGTCGCGGGCGCCCGCTCCGTCGTACGGCGCAGCTCGCACCTTGAGCACTCCAGCGCCTGCGTCGCCGACGTTTTCGCGTTCAACGTCGCCGACCTTCGCGCCCGCCAGCCCAACGTTCCGCCCCAGCTCGCCGTCGTTCTCCACCGCGTCGCCCTCGTATCGGCCCGCGCCGAGCCCGGCACCGATGGCACGTCCTAGCTCCCCAAGTTTCTCTCCGGCTCCTTCGTATCGTCCCTCGTCACCGGCGCCAGCCTATCGTCCAAGCGCGCCAACGTTCTCTCCCGCACCGGCCGCGCGAGCGCCTTCGTTCTCGCCGGCTCCTGCGGTGCGAGCGCCGGCCCCGGCGCCTCGTCCGTCCACGCCGCCACCGGCCGCTCCCGCCAATCGCGCGGTTCGGCGACACTAACCCTCGAGCGCCGCTTCACGTTTCGTCCCTAGGAGGCACCCATGCTTCTCCGTTCTCTTACGCTCCTCGTGCTCATTCTCGGCGCCGCGTGTTGGGTCGAGCCGGATCCGGCGCCGACGACGCCACGCACGTCGCCTTCCTCACCGTCGCCGTCGCCCTCGGGCTCGGGATCATCGAGTGCGGCGCCCGCGCCATCGGCGCCTCTCGTTGTCGAGATCGACACCGGCCGAACGCTGAAGGCCGAAGCGGGCCAGGGCGTGGGAATCTTCGTGGAGTACGCAGCGGGCGGGAAATGGAACGTCTGGTGGACTTGCGACACGGCGCAGACCGGCGCTGCCTGCGACTTCTCGGTCCAGATTTCCGGAACCGGAATCCTCAGCCCGAAGACGTCAGGCGTCCTTGCCAGCGACTCCGTCGCGTTCTCCGGCGGGCGAATCCTCGCGAGGTCGCAGACCGGCAGCAACATCGTCGGCGTCCTTTTCGACGCGCCGCCGGGCGGCACCATCACCATCGATGCGAGCATCGGCGGCGTGCGCGACCCCGCCTACTTCTTCTTCGTTCAAGACGGGCAGCCGAACGGCGGGTTCACGGGCGCCCTCTCGAATCCGCTCGCCTTCCGGGGGCGCACGCCCTAAGCCGCCGTCTGGTGGCTCGCGTCGTCATCGGTCTGGGGTCAAACGTTGGTGATCGCTTCGCGACGCTCGAGGCGGCCGTGCGGGACCTCGCTCTTTCGGTCGACGTGCTCGCCGTCAGCCACGTCTTCGAAACCGCACCGGTCGGTGGGCCCCCTCAGGGCCCGTTCCTGAACGCCGCGACGCTCGTCTGTTGGAACGAAGATCTACACGTCCTCCTTGACCTTCTTCTTGGCATCGAAGCGAAGCTCGGTCGCGTTCGCCGCGAGCGTTGGGGACCGCGCACCCTCGATCTCGACATGCTCTGGACCGATGCGCCGCCCGTGAACAGTGCGCGGCTCGTTGTGCCGCACCCTCGACTCCTCGAGCGAGCCTTCGCGTCGGAGCCTCTGCTCGAGCTCCTGCCGCTGGCGCTCGACGGTCGCCGTGGCGCTCCGGCGGCCCCTGCCGTCGCACGGCTATCGCGCACCCTCGCGCTTCCGCCGCTGAGCTGGGAGGAGCAAGTCGTCCGCCTCGACGTGAGCGTGACCGATCGGATTTCGCTTTCGCCGGCCGACGTCGCCCCGCTCGAGGTGAGGCTCGGTCGCGGGCTGCCGGAGCCGTTTCGAAGCTTTTACGCGCGGTACGCAGGAGCCACGCTTTTTGGCGGCCTGCTCCAGATCTGGGAGGCGCCAACGCTCGCCTCGCGGCAATCGCAGTTTCGAGACGGTTGGTTCGGACCCGAACAGCTGTTCTTCGCGGCCGCTGGACCCGACGCACAGTTCGAGTCGCAACATCTGGCGCCGGCACCCGACTTCTTCTTCTTCGAGAGCGCGGCCGCGTCTGTGGGAACGTTGCGGCTGTCGCCGACGGCGTGTGGGCCCGTTCGCGTGCCCTTTGGAAAGTGGCTGGAGCGCGCAGCCCGCTCCCGCGGCCATCAGCTCGCGCCGCAGGGCGACGGATTCGTCGGAGGCGCTAGCGACGTTCAGCCTCCACCGCCTGCACGTCCTTGAGCTCGGCCTCTCCCAGCTTCCCATCCCGTTCGATCCAGCGGAACTTGAACTTGCGTCCACCGCTTCCGATACGAACGAGCGGCTGTCTCGAAGCGTCCTGCCACTCTTCCGCGGAAATCGCCTTTCGTTGCCCGTCACCAATGACCGCGACGATGCGCGAGCCCGGTCCCACGAGCACGTGGGCCAAGTCGCGGAGCGACCACGCGTCGCGGTCGGCGCCAACAGCGGCGGCCTGAAGGCGCGGGACTCGATCGAGCGCAGACACGGACCAGAAGGCCGCGGCGCCGCCGACGACGCGCACTTCGATCGCCGGCTCGCTTGAGGACGGACGGCCCTCGGCGGCGGCGAACGTCACGCGCAGCTTGCTCACCTGCTGAAGTCTTGGGAGCGGATCCCCGGGGCGCTCGCGAGCCCCACCTTGGCCGTGGTACGCAGGGAATGGCTCGTCGGGGCGCACGAGCGCGACGGCAACTTCGCCGCGCCGCGTGATGGCGAGAACGGGAACCTCGGTGGCGCCGGTCTTGGGTTTGCGAAAGACGGCCGTGTAGCCGCCTTCTCCCGTGGCTTCGACCACCGCGTCGTCACGCGAGGCCACGACGCCGAGCAGCGTCGCGAGCCGCCACGCGCGGTGACCGTCGCTCGCGAAGTCCGGCGGCGTTGCGTCCAGGATGCGCGCATCAATAGGCGCCGCCGCGCGTCCCCCGATTTCCACGTCCACGCGCAGCGTCTTCGGCACGGGCGCAACCATGCCCGCAGGGCGCGCCGAGCCGCAGGCAAGCGTGCCGAGCAGGAGGAGCGCCGGCCAACGCATCACATACCAAACTGGCGCAGCTTCTTGTGGAGCCCTTCGCGGGTGATGCCTAGCGTCTTGGCGGACGCCGTCTTGTTGCCCTTGTGATCCCTTAGGGACTCCACCAAGAGGAACCGCTCCACCTGATCCATCATCTCCTTCAAGGTCCCCTTCGTTGGGCGCACCTTGTCGAGCATCCCTTCGACCTGGCGCACACGCGGCGACAGGAGCTCGGGCGTGATGAACGCGCTGGCGTGGACCTGAATGACGAGCCGCTGGACCTCGTTCTGCAGCTCGCGGACGTTGCCAGGCCAGTCGTAGCTCTGCAGGAGCTCCTGCGCCTGCTGCGAGAAGCCCGCGACCGGCTTGCCCAACTCGGCCGTGAAGCGCTTCAAGAAGTGAGCCGCCAACACCGGGATGTCTTCGCGCCGCTCGCGGAGCGGGGGAACGCGAAGGGGGAACACCTTGAGGCGGTAGTAGAGGTCCTCGCGGAAGCGGCCTTCGGCGACCTCCTTCTCCATCGTGCGATTCGTGGCCGCCACGATGCGGACGTCGACCTTCTTCTCCTGCGTCGCGCCGATGGGGCGAATCTCGCCCTCTTGTAGCGCGCGCAGCAGCTTCGACTGGAGCGAGACGGGCATCTCCGTCACCTCGTCGAGGAAGAGCGTGCCACCATCAGCGAGCTCGAAGAGTCCCTTCTTGTCCTCGTGGGCGCCCGTGAACGAGCCCTTCTTGTGACCGAACAGCTCGCTCTCGAGGAGCGTCTCGGGCATCGCGGCGCAGTTCTGCGACACAAAGAGCTTGTCTCGGCGCTTCGATCGGTAGTGCACCGCGGCGGAGATCAGCTCTTTGCCGGTGCCCGTCTCGCCTTCGATGAGGACCGTCACGCGCGTGTCGACCACCTTGGTCAACTGCTCCAGGAGCGTGCGCATGGCGCCGCTCGTGCCGATGATCTCTTGCTGGCCCCCGCGACCGCCGGTCCGTCGCGTTTCCTCGCGCCCCTTTAGGAACTGGTTTTCGCGACGCGCCCTCTCCTCGGCGGCCCTCAGGCGTTGCACGAGGCGGGCGTTGGCCACGGCCAAAGAAGCGTTGTGCGCCAAGACGCCGAGCAGCTCGAGGTCCGCGTTGGTGAGCATCCCCTTGCTCTCGCGGTTGTCCACCTGCAGCACGCCGAGGATCTCTTCGCCCTTCCAAAGGGGCACGCCCAAGGTCGAGCGAATCTGCGCGCCGAGCAGCGACTCCGTCTCCGCGACTTCGAGGGGAGCGTCGGCGGCCAAGACCGCGGCGCGCTCGGTCACGACCTTGCGGAAGACGCTTCGAGAAATGGGGATCGGGCCCGACGGCTGCGATGCGCCACGGACCCGCGTCATGACGGGCACGAAGGCGCTCGGCGCCCGCGCCTCGTCGCTGTCTTCATCGCGCAACACCACAGTGACGTGCGTGGCGCGGGGGACGAGCTGAAACACGGCGTCGGCGACCGAGACGACGACCTCGGAGAGGTCGGAGGCGGCCCCGACTTTCGTCTGCGCGTCGTAGAGCGCGCGGAGCTGCGCGCTGAACTTGTCGACGCCTGCGTCGATCTCCTCGATCTTCCGCAGCACAACGACGCGCGTGGCGTCGGCCACCTCGGGCAACGTGATAGCCAACGCGACCGAGTCGGCGCCGCTGCCGAGCTCGAGCACGTCGCCGTTTTCGAGCTCCACTTTTTGTTCCGGCTCCACGGCGCTCTTGAGTCCAGCGCGGAGAAGGAAGGTGCCGTTCGTGGAGCGCAAGTCGGAGACGAGCCAGCGCTCGCCATCGCGGAAGATGCGCGCATGATCGGCGCTCACAATCTCGTCGGAGAGCAAGAGATCGTTGCCCTCGGCTCGACCAATGTGGAGGGCTGAGCCGGTGGGCTCGACGGTTTGCCCGTTCTTCTGCCCACGGATCACGGCGACAAGGATCATCGCTGACACCTTGTCCCCGGTCCGGCGCCCGCGCCAAATGCTCCGCTCTTGAGCACCCGCGCCGCGTGCGTCATGACCTCACAGCGCACGGGCGCGGAGGCGATTGGCGACCTTCACGACGGCGTCGTCACCGGCGATGAGATTCTTGTTTCCGCTGGCGACGTCGGCCGCGACGATCTTGTCGAGGGCGGCGGCCGCTTGGGCGTCACCCTTGGGGCAGAGGTAGTCGATGGCCTCGACGACGGCGAGCCGCGCACCGGCTTCCTTCACCTTGTCGACGCTGGCGAGGAGCGCTTGCTTCGTGTCGTCCTTCCCGAACATCGCTGCCATGCGCGCGGCCTTGACGGCGCGCCACATGCCGACGCCGTCGCCCGAAGCGATGGGCTCGCCGAGCTTCTTGACGTAACAGGCGGCGTCCTTGTCGCAGGCGGTCACGATGGTCGCGGCGGCCTTGTAGATCTCCTGCTCCTTGGCGCTCCACGACTTGCTGACCACCTCGCCGACCTTCGTCAGCTGGTCTTTGGTCATGAGCTTCACCGCCGCCTCGAGGCCGAAGGCGATCATCGAGGCGCCTTCGTCACCCTTGGACGCGGCGACCTCCTTAAGGGCCCATTCGGTCATCGCCGGATCGTAAAACGCGGCGGCGACCTGCACGAGCACCGGGCGCGCGAGGGGATCGCCGGGCGTCTTGAGCCTCGTGCCGGCCGGGATCTTTGTATAGGTCTTGAGGAGCGCGTCCTTGGTGCGCTGATCCGGTGGGAAACGCGTGAGGCTCTGCGCGATGACGACGCGGTTCGTGTCGCTGTCGGCCTGATCGAGGGCGGCAAGGAGCGCGTCTTTGCCAGCCGAGCGCGAGATCCACGAGAGCGTGTCGGCAAGAATGGCGACGCCAACCTTGTCGGGCACTTCCGCGGTGAGCTTCGCCAGCTCGGCGTCGGTACCCTTGAGCGCCGCGAGGAGCGCGTCTTCCGCTTCCTTCGGCATGACCATCAGTGCCGCTTGGACCGTGCCACGAAGCTCGGCCTTCCGAGGATCGAGGAGCACCTTCACCAGGGGCTTGGCGGCGGGAGCGAACTTCAGCTCCTTGATGACGCGGATGGAGATCTTCTGCCAGAAGTGAATCTGGTCCTTCTGCGAGTCGACGCTGTCTTGCACTGGGGCTGCGAGCTTCTCGACGGCCTTGGGGCCGTAGCTGGGGCTCTTCACCTCGAGGATGGCGTCGTGAAGGTCGGTGACCAAGTTGATGGACTTGGCCTTGGACATCTGGAACTTCGAAAAGCAGGTCCAGAGGGCGTCCACGAGCGTCTGATCGGGGGTCTTCTTTCCTGAGACCATCCGCTGAACCGCTTGCGCCGAGAACTTCACGTCCTCGTCGTTCTTGCCGGGCTCGTAGTCCGTGAAGGCCTTGGCGAATGCCGCCGACGCGCGCGGGTCGCCCATGTCGGCGAGGCCCTTCATGAGATCCTTGCGCGTCTTCTCGTCGAGGCCGCCGGCCACGTACACCTTCGTGAGTGGCTCGACGACGGCGTCGAGCACCTTCTTCACTTCGGGCGCTTCGCGGTTGTTGTTGTTCTTCGTGAGCGAGTCCTGAAAGAACTGCGCCATGCGCTTGGCCGCGGTGGAACGTTGCGCCGGGTCTTCGAGGCGCTTGGCCCACGTCGCCGGATCGTTCTCATCGGCGCACGCCGTGAGCGCGGCGCCGAAGGTCCCCGCCAGCACGACCGGGCCCACGACGGGGGCTCCGAAGAGCAGCGCCTGCCACACGTGAAACCGAACGATACCGGACGCGATCTTCATGAGCATTCTCCCTCGGCTCCGCCGCGTGGATCGATGTGCCTCTGCGCGCGTCGACCCATGTGCCTCGGAGCAACCGGCTGCGGCCCCGCTAGGGTTGCCACGTGACCCCCCAAGCGCAGCCAAAAAACCGTGACGGGACGCTACCCGATGATCATCGCCTCCGACAAGAGCTTGCCGGTGCGGAAACGGCTGAGACTCCAGCGTTCGAGGAGCTCCGACGGTTTCGGGGTCATGATGGCCTCCGCGAGCACTTTGCCCATGATCGGCGCCATCATGAAGCCGTGACCCATGAAACCGGAGGCCTGGTAAAAGTGCTCCACCTCATCCACAGGGCCAACGATGGGGTTTTGGTCCGGTGTTAGATCGTAGAGGCCGGCCCACTGCCGGAGGACCTTCACGGGCCCAAGGACCGGGCAAGTGCGCGTCAGCGCGCTGGCGTAGCGGCCCAAGAAGGCGTGCGAGCTCTCCTGGTTGTGCCCGTGCGGAACGCGACTTTGACCCACGCCACCGACGATCTCGCCGCGCGTCGATTGGCTGAAGTAGAGCCCATCGGTCAGGTCCGCGACGAGGGGCTTGAGCCAAGGCTTGAGCGGCTCGGTGGAGCAAATCTCGTGACGATGCGGCACGTTTGGTAGTGACACGCCGAGCATGGCGCCGATGGCCGGCGACCAAGCGCCTGCGGCGTTGACAACCTTGCGAGTACGGACCCGGACCGAGGGGGCCCCGCTCCGTCGCCCGCCCGGCTTGCCCACGGGGCCGACGACCACCGCCTCGATGGCGCTGCCTTTGGTCTCAAAGCCCAAGACCTCAGTGAAGGTCGAGACGCGGACGCCGAGCTTCTCCGCGCCCTTTGCAAAGCCCCAGACAAAGGGCCACGGGAACACCACGCCGTCGTCGGGGTTGTAGCTGGCGGCTTCAATCCCGTTCACGTCGAGCTCGGGAACGACCTTCCGCGCTTCTGCCGGCGTCAGCATGCGCGTCGGGAGGCCGCACTCGTTTTGCAGCTTCACGCTCGCTTCGAGGCCCGCGCTCCGCTCCTTTGTGCGTGTGATGAAGAGGTAGCCGCCCTGCCGGAACCAGACGTTGATCTTCATGGTGCTCGCAAAGTCGCGGCACATCCGGATGCTCTCTTGCATCAGCCGAACGTTTGTCTCGCTCGACCACTGGGCGCGGATCCCGCCGCCGTTGCGGCCGCTCGCGCCGCCGCAGAGGTACGAGCGGTCCACCACGAGCACGTTCTCGGCGCCGAGCCGCGCCAAGTTGTACGCGATGGCGAGGCCCATGATGCCCGCGCCGATGACCACGACGTCGGCTTCTTCGGGCACGTTCATGGGTCGCACCCGATGGCCGCGAGCAACGCGTCGTGGACATGGCCGTTGCTTAGCACCACACCGTCGTCACGACGCAGCTCCCGCTGGCGGTACGCGATGGGCGCGCCGTGTTCGTTCGTCACACGGCCACCGGCGCTTTGCGCCAGCGCGTCGATGGCGGCGATGTCCCAGAGGTAACCGCACGTGCCCAGGTGCACGAACGCCTCGGCTTCGCCGCAAGCGACGCGCGCGCCTTTGACGCCAGCGCTGCCGACGGGGAGGCTCGTCATTTCAAGCGAGGCGCCGATGCGAGCCAGTCGAGGCGAAGGACGGCTTCGGGAGACGAGGAGCGTCGCTCCGCGGCGCTCGCGGCGCTCACTCACATGGATGGCCCTGCGTGCGCCCCAAGCGAGCTCCGGCAAGACGAACGCGCCGGACGCCCTCCGCCGCAGCAAAGGTGCGCTCCCGGATGGGGTCGCCCACCACGCCGAGGACCGCCTTTTTCACCTTCCACGAGGCCGACCATGACGGAGAATTCGCCCGTTCGCTCTACGAAGTCGCGGGTCCCGTCGAGCGGATCGACGAAGAACGTAAGGTCGGCCCTCGAGGGATCATCGACCTCGGAGGCCGTCTCTTCCGCGATGACTTGAGCACCCGGCAGGAGCTTCGCGAGGCCCTCACACAAGAGCTCGTTGGCCGCGCGGTCCGCCTCGGTGACAGGATCGTTTGGCCCCTTGTATTCGACCGCCAGATCCCTCCGGGCGTACCTGTCGCGTACGACGGCCCCCGCGCGCGCGACGAGCTCGACGACGCCCATCAGGGTCGACTCCCACGGGCCGCCCTTCAAAGGTCGACTCCCAGCTTCCGCAGGCGTTGCGGCAGGCTCCGGAGCGCTTCGTCGGGCAGGTAGACGGGGCCGCCGCCGGTCTCGCGCACCAACTGTTCGAGCTGCGTCACGCTGCGCGGACCGAGCAGCACCGTTGAGATCTGATGGTTCGCCAGCGCGAAGCGCACGGCGGCCCCGCGCATGGTGGTCACGTCGCCTTGTACCAAGAACTGCATGCCCTCGACCTGTTCGACACGGCGGGCCAGCTCGGAGCGCGTCCAGCGGTCCCGCCGATGGTCGCCGTCAGGAAACTCGCGGTCCTTCGCCCAGCTTCCCGCGAGGGCGCCATAGGCGAGCACCGAGTGGGCCAGGACGCCGGCGCCGGTCACCATGAGGTCGCCGCTGAGGCGATGGAGCTCGGTCGCCAAAAGGAGATTGTACGGGAGCGACAAGAGCGCGACGCCTTGGTCGAGCGCGCTCCGCCCAACTTCGGCGTCGGACGCGGAGACGCCAAAGTGGGCGATGCGACCCCGCGTCACCAGTTCGCGGAGCGTGTCGATCGCCTCGCCCGCCTGCAGCGCGTCAACGCTCGGGTGATGTAGAAGGTAGATGTCGAGGCGATCGCGATCCAAGCGCTTGCGTGAGCGCTCCACGGCGCCCTCCAGAAACCGCCGGTCGAAACGCTTGCGCGCCGGGTCTGTGGTTCGATCGGTCCCGCCTCGCGTCACGATGACCACGTCGTCCCGCTTGGCGAGCTTCTGTCCGAGCAGGCGCTCCACGCGCCCGGCGCCGTAGGCATCGGCCGTATCGAACAACGAAACCCCCATCTCGAGGGCGCGGTCGACAATGGCCTCGGCGTCTGCCCGTTCAACGGGACCGTAGGCGTCGCCCCCGAGGCCCCAGGTGCCGAGGCTCAATTCCGAGGCGAAAAGTCCTGTCTTACCAAGCGGGCGCTTACGCAAAGGCGATCCTCGGCTCCAGTGTCTACCTCCCCCCATGGGCAGCGGCACCAAGGAAAAACGCTTCGCACATCGTCAGCCGAGGTCACGCTCCCCCTTGACGGAAGCCGAGAAGCCGTCGACCCTCCCGGCGCACGTTCAATAAGGCGCCCTTCATGGGCCCACCACTGTCGGGCTCACCCAGTGAACGCGCGCTCGGGCCCGGGGACGCTTTTGGAGGATGAAGATGCGAATCGGACACGTCGGGCTTGTTCTCGGGCTCATGCTTTCTGCGCTCACTGGTTGTGGCGGTGACGAAGCCGCTCCGCCGCCGGCCACGCCGCCCGCGCCGCCGCCCGTCGCGTCGCCCGCGACGCCTGCTCCCACCCAGACGGTCGCGACGCCAGCGCCGGCTCCGAAGCCGACGATGGCGGAGCTTCAGGCCGCGACCGGCAAGGCCACGATGGAGGCCATGGCCACCAAGGACGCGAAGAAGTTCGCGGCCACCTTCGCCGAAGACGGTGTTTGGAACATGGTCGGCGTCGGCGAGATGAAGGGCCGCGCGGAGATCGAAAAGCAGATCCAGGGCTGGTTCGACGGCTTCAAGGATATGAAGTTCGGCTTCTCGCGCTCCTGGTCGAAGGGTGACATGGCAGCCTTCGAGTGGGGCTGGACCGGCACGCACAGCGCCGAGTTCATGGGCATGAAGGCGACCGAGAAGCCGGCAGGCGCCATGGGCGTGAGCCTCGTGTGGTTCAACCCCGACGGCACCGTCAAGCGCAACAACCACTACGTCGACACGAGCACGATCATGACGCAGCTCACCGGCAAGGGCAAAGCCCGTCCGGTGCCGACGCTCGCGGCCAACATGGACAGCTGGGCTGCGAAGGGCACGCCGGAAGAGGACAAGAACGTCGAAGCCTGGAAGACCATGATGAATGGCTTCGCGGGTAAGAAGGAAGCCGACTTCCTCGCCACCGTGAGCGACGACATCGAGTGGAGCGACATGGCCGCGCCCGAGTCGCACAAGGGCAAGGCCGACGCGAAGAAGGCCTACCAGATGATGTCGAAGGCGTTCCCCGACGCGAAGTTCACGCCGACCGCCAGCATGGGCGTCGGCGACATGGCGATCGTCGAGTACACGATGTCGGGCACCCACAAGGGCGCGCTCATGGGCAAGCCGGCGACCAACAAGCCGGTCAATGCTCACGGCATCGCCATCGTCCAGATCAAGGACGGCAAGGTCGCCAAGGGCTGGGACTACATGAACAGCATGGAGATGGCCATGCAGCTCGGCTGGGTGAAGGCGCCCACCGCGGCCAAGACGGACGCGAAGCCCGGCGAAGCAAAGAAGCCTGAAGCCAAGCCCGGTGACGCGAAGAAGCCGGAAGCGAAGCCGGCCGACGCGAAGAAGCCGGAAGCAAAGCCGGCGGACACCAAGAAGCCCGAAGCGAAGAAGCCGGAAGCGAAGCCCGCCGAGAAGAAGTGACACGCGAGCGCGGCTGAGATGCCGACCGACGAGCGCCCTCGCAAAAGGGGCGCTCGTCGTCTTTTGTCTGCGCGACTATCATCGCGCCGCCTTGACCAGTTCGCCGACCAACCAAGCTGATCTTCGGGGACGCTACGAAGCCGAGGTCACGCGCCTCGAAGGGCTCGTTCACGAGCACGAGCGCGACCGTAGGCGGGTCCGTCTCTTCTTGTGGGGCGTTGCGTTGGCGTTGCCTCTCTACTTCGTCCATCCGCTCGCTGCGCTAGGTGCGGCGTTCGTCGCCGTGTCCCTGTACCTGTCGGGCCTGTACCTGAGCTCGATGCACTTTTGGGATCGCAAAGAGCAGCTCCGGCGCGCCAAGCGCGAGCTGGTCCGTCTCCAGCGCGAAACGGAGCCCGATTAAGGGCAATTCGCGCGTTTATTCACTGAGTTTTCGCCGACGGGCGGGCTTTCGGCACGATTTTTTCGGAAACCTTCTGTCAGGACCCGTGTCTCTCCTTGGGAACGGAGCGTAGGCGACGGCGCGGTCGCCCGTACCTCCGACCAAACGGGCTCCGCGCAGCGCAGGCCCCCAAGCAACGCAAGCGTCCCTCGGGCGCATGCGGAAGGAGAGATCTGGTCATGTTCACGAGCTCGATCGCCCAGTCGTCCGAAGCCTTCAACGCGGAGACGGAGCGCGCCGACGCGATGGTCGTCGAGGCCACCGTGTATTGGGGCGAAGGCGTCCTCGCGGTGCGACACCTCGAGCGTGGCGAGACGTTGACGCTCGGAGAGTCGGATGACTGCGACGTGCTCGTCGCGGGCCTCGCCGAGCCGATTCGAGTCGAACATGGCGAGGGCGGTGTGCATGTGCTGCCGGGAGCAGCGACGGCCATGAGCCTCGATGGCTCCGTGCGGGAGCCGGCTCCCTTTGAGCTGCGCGCCGAGCACCGCGCTGAGCTCCTCGCCGGCGCGTTCTCGGTGCAGCTGCGCGTTGTGCCCGCGGGTAAGGCGGCACCGCTTTCGCTGGCGGACCGTGTGAAGGAGGGCGCCCTCGCGACCATCGGGGTCTCGTTCTTGGTTCACGCATCGGTCGTCGCGACGCTTGCGTTCTTCATGCCGGCCCTGGGCCAAGACGACAGCGAGGCCCTCGACCGCGATCGCATGTACGCGATGAAGGCGATGCTCGACGCCGCGGCGGTTCGCGAGCAAGACCGGGTCGAAGAAGCGATGACGGAGCCGTCGCCGGCTAACCAAGGCGCATCGTCCGGCGGCGGACGTGCGCAAATGCGGAGGGCGCCATGGGCAAGCCCGATGCTCGCACGCAAGGGCACTATGCGGCGAAGGGCAACGCGAAACCGAACGAGGTGACGCTCGCGCGCCGCGAGGAGCTCGCGATGGCGAAAGACTTCGGCATGATCGCGCTCTTGGGGACGATGCCCACGATGGCCACGGCGTCCAATGCGCCGACGGTTCCCTGGGGCACGGTCCAGAACGGCATGGACGACCGCGACCACAAGGGCAACTTGTGGTCCCAGGAGCTCGGCGACGCCTTCGGCTTTGGCCTCGGCGTCCAGGGCACCGACGAAGGCGGCGGTGGACACAACCTCGGCATCGGCATCAACGACATCGGCGGCCTGGGCCGTTCCCTCGACGCGCGCATGGCCGGCGGCACCTGCCTCGCACCGCCCTGCGACGGGATGGGGCGAAGCAGCGGAGCGCTTCGCGGTGTCCACCAACCCAAGGGCCCCATCATGCGCGTCGCAAAGACGGAGGTCGAAGGGGGCCGTTTGGCGCCTGAGGTCATCCAGCGCATTGTCCGGATGAGCCACGGCCGCTTCCGCAATTGCTACGAGGGCGGGCTCCGCACCAACCCCTCACTCGGCGGCCGCGTCGCGGTGCGATTCGTCATCGGTCGCGACGGCGCCGTCTCCCTCGCGGGCGACGGTGGAAGCGACCTGCCCGACGACTCCGTCAAGAAGTGCGTCGTCCAGGCCTTCTATTCGCTCTCATTCCCAGCACCCGAAGGGGGCACGGTCCGGGTCACGTACCCGCTGTCGTTTACGCCGTCGGAGTGAAAAAGTCCGCTCCGAGGCCAATCCGCCTTCCTTCCGCGGCGTGAGACTGGTGAGACGAACGGCCGCAGCGAGCCGTGCTAGAAAGGCCTCCCTGGAGGCTCCCGCATGCGCAGTCGTCGTCGTCTCTTCCTTCTCATCACGCTAGGTACCTTCGCCGCCTGCGCCGAAAGCGCGGCGCCCAATGGCTCCGAGACGACCGAGCCCGCCGCCGACGCCTCCACCGATCGCAAGAAGGACACGGCGACCTCGTCGACCGACGACGGCGCCGTCGCGGACGACACGGGCACGACCACCAAGAAGGACGCCGGCAAGGACACCGGCACCACGATCGACGACGCCTCCGTCGACGACGCCGCGATAACCGACAACACGATCCCTGATGTCGCCGTGATCCCCGACACGTCGACGCCCGACACGACCACTCCAGTCGATGCAGGTTGCAACGACTTGGACTTTAGCGGGTCGCACCCCGAGCTCACGGTCAACTATGTCGACGCGGGCAAGCCGACGCCAACGGGCGGCACGCTCCTCGACGGAACCTACTATTCGACGGCCTTCACGGCGTACAGCTCCGGGTCCACCAAGTACACGCTCCGCGCCGTCGTTCGCATCGCCGGCAACAAGATCGACACCCTTAAAGACGATTTCAGCGGCACCGGGAAGAAGCTGAGCGGGACCTACACCGTCTCGGGCAAGGACATCACCATCACGTCGACGTGCGGAGCCAGCGAATCTGGTGAGTTCACGGTTACCGGCGCCAACACCTTCGTCTACTACCAAACTAGCTCGACCTTCGAAGCCGAGTTCACCAAGTAGCCGCTACTCGCCCACGGCGAACCAGTAGTGGAAGAACGTTGCGGGGCGTCGCTCGCCATCTCGATGGCGACGCTCCTGGCAGGTTGCGGCGGCACTGTGAAGGCGCACTCGGTCCAAGCGCTCTCGCGAACGACGTGCTCGCTCGCGTGAGCGCCGACGGAAAGTCGCAGCGTCGCACCCAAAGGCGCCTCGACGCGCGCGATGACACGATGAGCAAGTCCCGGCGCCAGTCCCACGACGAAGCGCTCCCGTTGGCGTGAGCCGCGGCCCCCGTCGGCGATGCGCTGCCCTACCGGCGAGAGGCCGGCGCGAAAGACCTGCTCTCCTTCGCGCGCGCCTAGAAGTTCGTAGCGGTGGCCCGCCTCGCTCTCGAGGTCGGCCACGTCGAGCGTGTCGACCACGGCGCCAACCTCCGTGCTCCAGGGCAGCTCTCCGCTCTGCAACAGCGACCAGTCGGCGGGCGCAGCGCGCTTCGTCCGGCCTCCGAGGATCGTGGCGCCCAGCACCGTGAAGTCGCGGAGCCTGGGGCCGAGCAGCGCATCGAGCGCGAACCACTCGGGGTAGACGATGAAGTGCGTCGGGAGCCGATCGGGCGGCATCTTCTCGTAGTGCTCAAAACGCGACGCCGGTCCAGCCAGCCAGTACCGCGACTCTCCGCTCGTCGTGAGGCCGACCACGTCGAAGGTCTTGCGCTCGCTCAAGTAGGCGATGGCGCCGGCGTCGTTGACTCCGATCCGCGCTCCTGGCGGTAGCTCGGCTTTCGCCCAGCGCCCAGCCGCGCCCTGCTGCTGGTCAATGCCCCGCGCCGACGTCGCGATGTCATCAAGGACCCACGGAAGTTTTGCGGCGAAGAGGCCGATGAGCGCTCCGCCCACCAACGCTTCGCTGGCGCGAGCGCCCAGTCCGCCAAAGCGACCGAGCCACGTCCCGGCCACGTGGGCCAAGCAGGCGAGGGCGATGAGCCACCCCGTTGCGAAGGGCCAGAGGTAACGGAGGCGATTCCACAGGAACGTCGTGTAGAAGCACGGGACGAGCATCGCGGCTGCGAGAAGGAGGATGAAGCCCCCGCGCGCGATGAGGTGCCTTCGCACCGCGAGGTGCACGAGGGCACCTGTGCCCACGAGCGCCACGAAGGCGCCCCCGGCCGGCACGAACTCCTGCGCCCACGTCTCGCCCTCGAGGAGCGTTCCGAAGAAGATCTTCAGGTTCTCGCCGATGGCGTGACGAAGCGTCGCCCCATGGAGGTACGGGCTGGAAAAAACTAGCTTGGCCGTGGTGTTCGAGGCGACGGTCCCCGTCGCTCGGAAGAGGACCAGCAGCGCGAGTGCCGGCGCGGCAAGCGTCGCGAGCGCCGGCGCGAGCCTCGCAACGGCTGCCGACCGCGCGCCCCCCGAGTCGGCCCACACGAGCAGCGCCGCCGCTGCCGCGAGCGTGAAGATCGCGCCTTCGGGGCGAGCAAGGGCCACCAAGTTTGCGAGGAAAACCAGCTCAAGGGTCTGACGCCCTCCGGTGTGGCCCTCAGCGCGCTCGCTCGCGACGCGCACCGTGCGAGCGCAGAGCCACGCGAAGGGGATGACCTCCATCCCGCTCGCCGCGCACCACAGGTGTCCGCCAAAAAACAGCACGAGCAGCGCCGTTGTGGCGGCGCCCACCCGACTCGTTAGCGGCCGCGCGAGCCTGGCGGCGTCGTAGGCGAGCGCTCCCCAGGAGGCGAAGGCCAGTCCCCACGCCGGAATGGTTAGAAGCGTCCCGCGCAACCCAAGCGCGTGAAAGGGCGCGAGGACCAACGGCCAGAGGAGGCTCGTGGCACCCGTGGAGATGGGTTCGCCAGCCTGGTACCGAAAGGGGTGGCCCTCGGCGAAGGCCCGCGCGTATTGAAAATGGATGTAGGCGTCGTCGAGCGCCGGCGCCACGCGCCCCGCGGCGCCCCACACGCCGCTCACCACCTTGACGAGCATCGCGACGACGACCGCGCCAACGACGAGTGGCAGCATCAGCCGGGCCTTCGTCACGCGGTCGCTACGCACTTCGATAGCCACGGGGGATCCTTGAAGGCGCACGACATCGCGTGAGCCGCGCCGGCGGAGTCTACAACAACGTCACGGCGGCCCCGGCCTGTGCTACCGGTGGCGTCGTGGAGCCCGCAAATCCGAAGGTTCGCCCCTACGCGGATGCTCCGCGGTTGCCGGAAGGCGAGCGAATCGATCCGCGCACGCTCGTGTCGGGAGCGTTTCTTGAGCTCGAGATTGGGCCCGGCCGTGGCGGCTTTCTCTTTGAACGCGCCGCCGCTGAGCCCGAAGCCGGCCTCGTCGGCCTCGAAGTAAGGCGCAAGTGGGCCACCATTGTCGACGGTCGTCTCGCTCGTGCCGGCCTTGCGTCGCGGGCGCGTGTCTTCGCCGAGGATGCCAAAGCGGCCCTCGTTCGGATGCATCCCGATGGCATCGCAAGACGCGTGTTCATGCACTTCCCCGATCCGTGGTGGAAGAAGCGTCACGAGAAGCGACTCGTGATGGGCGACGTGTTCCTCACGCAGGTGACGCGCTTGCTGGCGCCGGGCGGCGAGCTCTTCATCCAGACCGACGTGGAGGAGCGCGCGGACCAATACGAGGCGCTCCTCCGCGACCTTCGCGGTGTGACTCCAGACGGCGACGCGCCCGGCTCGCTTCGCCTCGCCGAAAATCCCTACGGAGCCCGAAGCCCTCGCGAGCATCGGGCCATCGCCGATGGCCTCCCCGTCCATCGCTTGCGCGTGCGTCGGAGCTAGACTGAGCGGCTAGCGCTTGATGCGGCGTCGCAGTGCGATGCGCACGAGATCGGTCGTAGCCTTGACCATTGCGATGGGATGAAGCTTGGACCCGCCGACGTGCGTCCACGTGCGCAGCGGGAGTTCGGCGACCGTCGCTCGCGTTGGGGAACCGTCGAAGATGCGACCGAGGAGCTCGACATCGAACGCCCATCGCGAGACGAACGGTAGAGAGAGCGCGGCGGCGAGCAACGGACCGGTGCGGAAGACCTTGGCTCCGCACTGCGTGTCGTAGATCTCGCGGCCGAGGGCCGTGGCCGCGGCCGTCGCGAAGACACGCCCGAGGTAGTGGCGAGACGGCCGCCGTCGAATGTTCGTGCCGAGGTAGTTGATGCGGGAACCGATGACGGCGACCAAGTGCGGCGCTTCGGCGAGCGCTTCGAAGAGTCGCAGCACTTCCTCCGGCGGCGTCGCGAGGTCGGCGTCGGCGTAGCCGACGAGCTCATCGCCCGCGTTCATGGCGGCGGTGAGGCCCACGCGAACGGCCTCGCCCTTGCCGACGTTCTTCGGGAGGCGCACCACGCGCACGGCCTCCGGTGCACTCCGTTCGATCGCTCCCAGGACCTCGAACGTCGCGTCCGACGAACCGTCATCCACGAAGATCAACCGCAGCAGCCCCGCCTTTGCCACAGCGGTCCAGGCGCCCGTGTCGAGCCGCAACGCTTCGTTGTAGCAAGGGACGATGAGCGTCCGCTGGGAAGTCTTCTTCGTCACGGAGCGGGCATCGCCGAACGGTCGCGGCTCAAGGCGTCAGCGTGAAGCGATGCCGCGTGACGTCGTTGGCCGCCACGGTCACCGTGGCCGAGACCACTTTGCCTTCGGGCGGCGTGCAGGAAATCTTGTGGGGCCCGGCCGACACCTCGAGGCCCGCGATCGGTGTTGCGCCGCGAGCGACCCCGTCGACGGCGACGTTGCACCAACCTCCGGCCGCGGCGACATTCAACTTGCCCACCCCGTTCACCGGCGCGACGAGGTTGCCGTCGGTGCGCACCGCGTTGGTCGCGCCACGTGCCGGCGCGCGCTCCTTGTGAAGCGTAACCTCCAGGCGCTTGTGCTCCTGGGCGGCGCCCATGAACGTCAGCGTCTGGTCCGCGTAGCCCGGCGCTCCAACAACGACCTTGTGTTGCGTTCCCGAGGTGAGCCCTTCCATGGGGCCCGTGGCGCGCTTGCCGTCGACGGTGATGGTGGGCGAAAGGCCGGGGGGGGTCACCACGACTTCGAGCGTGACGGAGCCGCTCTTTAGTGGCGCGTCGAACTTCCCGCTCGGGTCGGTGGCCGAAAGCGTCACGACCCGACGCTCTGCCTCGAAGCCGTCTTTGGTCACTTTGACGTCGAGGTTGCGATCAAACGGCAGCTCGGTGATCCGGGCCGGTGTGACCTCGGGCCTTAGGTCACCGTTGATCCAAATCGCGGCGCCCGCGGGCGTGCTCGTGACGTCGATGGTGCCCTTCGGCGCTGCGGCCAGCGTCGCCGTCGTGACGCCCGGCATTGCGCGCGGCGCCGGCGGCGCGTGAAGCGCGACGGCCGTTCCGATGACCACGCCGGTCAAGGCGATGGCCGCGGCCACAACGCCAGCGCGCTGTCGCCGCTTGCTCCAGCGGCGCACTTCGGTGAGCGTCCGCACGTCGGGCGTGCTCGTCATCGCGAGCGCCTGGGAGGACCGCGACGCGTCGGCTTCCAGCCGCGGCTCGCTCACAACGGGGAGCCGCGCCTCGATGACGTCGGCGAGCTGCTTACCCTGAAGGAGCGCCTCTTTTTGAGCCGTGAGCTTCTCGGCGAAGAGCTCCTGCATGAAGTGCTGAAGCGCGATGGTGCTGACGCGGATACGTTCGTGACGGACGAACTCCTCAAGCGCCGCCTGCATCTCGCGGGCCGATTGAAAGCGATCGTCGCGCGACTTGCCGAGAGCCCTCATCACGATGCGCTCAAGCTCCGCCGGGTAGCCTGGCTTCACCGAAGAGGGGAGGGGGTATTCGCGATCGCAGATCAGCTTGAGCGTCTCGTATTCGCTCTGCCCCTTGAAGAGGCGCTTGCCGGTCGTCAGTTCGAACAGGATGACTCCGGCGGCGAAGATGTCGCTGCGCGCGTCCAATCGCTCGCCGCGGGCTTGCTCTGGGGACATGTACGGCACCTTGCCTTTGAGGCGGCCGCTCTGCGTCTCCGTCGTCGTGGCATCGCTCTTGGCGATCCCGAAGTCGACGACCTTCACATCGCCAGAGAACGTAATGACCACGTTCTGCGGCGAGATGTCTCGGTGCACGATGTTCAAGGGCGAGCCGTCGAGGTCGCGCTTCTCGTGTGCATAGGCCAAGCCGGCGCACATCCCGAGCGCGATGCCGATGGCGTGCTCCAACGGAAACTCCCGGTAGCCGGCCGCCTTCATTTGGCGCACGAGCGAGCGAATGTCCTCGCCATGGATGTGCTCCATGGCGATGAAGTAGGTTCCGTCGACCTGACCGACGTCGAAGATCTGGACGATGTTCGGGTGCGAGAGCGTCGCGGCGATGCGCGCCTCGTGCAGGAGCATGTCGATGAACGCGCGGTCTTGGTTCATCTCCGGCAGAATGCGTTTGATGACGACCAGCTTCTCGAAGCCGGCGACGCTCTTCTGCAGCGCTAGGAAGAGCTCGGCCATCCCGCCGGAGGCGAGCTTGCGAAGGAGCGTGTACTTGCCGAAGAGGCGCGGAAGGCCATCGGGCTGCTCGGCGTCCGAGAGCAGCGTGGCCGGCAAAGGAGCCTTGGTGGCGCGCTCCGATGGCGCGACGTGGCTCGGCGGTCCCGACGGTTGGCTCGGCGGCGGCGATGAAGGGTGGCTCGCGTCAACGGTCATGGATGCTCTTCGCCCCGAAAGCGGTGCACTGGTCTCTTCCGACATCGCTTCCGCTGGCGACACAACCGACATACGACAAGGCCTCCAGGGGGCGCGAAAAAGCTAATCTTGGGCACCCAGATGGTCAATCAACCGCGCCTTTCTACTAGCGCAAAAACGGGCGGGTCCAAGGCTCACCGACGACTCTTTTTTCTGGCCGCGGCGCTGGGCTCTCCCTTCGCGTTTTCCTCCTCCGAGGCGCTCGCCGCGGGGCCGCTCCGCAAGGGGCCATACCTGCAGGATATTACTCCTGATTCGGCGTCAATACGGTTGGAGGTCGATCCCGTCGCTGCCGTCGATGTGGAGGTCTTGTCGCCCAGCGGCGACAAGCTCCGTGGCAACCTCGTGCTCCCGCCGGGAGCTTCCACGGGCCGTGTGGAGGCGTTCCAGACCTTCCGGCTCGGCGGTTTGACGCCGAGCACGTCGTATCGCTTTCGCGTTCTGCGCGGCCGCGACGAGCTTGATGCGGGGACATTCTCGACGGCGCCCGCCGCGACCGACGGGAGGCCGGTCTCGTTTGTGGTCTACGGCGACAACCGGAGCGATGACGCGGCGCACGAGGCTGTGGCTCGTGCCGTAGCCAAGGCTCCGGGCGACTTCCTGGTCCACACGGGGGACTTCGTCGAAGACGGCAACAACGAGATCGAGTGGCAACGGTTCTTCGAGATCGAGCGCTCCGTTCTCAAGGCGCGTTGCCTCTTCGGTGCCGTGGGCAACCACGAGCTGGTTCAACCCTCGGGGGAGGCCTTCCTTCGCTACTTCGGCGATGGGTCCTTACCCAGCGAGTCGCCGCAGGATCGGCGCCGCTTTTTCCGGAGCGTCCGGTGGGGAGCGGCCCGCTTTCTCTTCTTGAACGCGATGGATACCTTCGTCTCGACCGCGGAGCGCACGTGGCTCACCGCCGAGCTGGCTCGCGCGGCGGCCGAGCCGGGGGTCGCGTTTCGATTCGTCGTGCTCCACCACGGGCCGTTTTCTGCCGGCCCGCACGGGCAGAATCCACGCCTCTTCCAGTCTGGCGTCGTCGACCTCTTGCGCGAGCACAAGGTTGATCTCATCTTCAGCGGCCACGACCACATCTACGAGCGTGGTGAGGCCAAGGGGCTCAAGTACCTCGTCACCGGTGGCGGGGGCGCGCCGCTCTATCCCATTCGCAAACGTCACGCGGGCGTGCGTGCCGTCGAGTCGGCCTACCACCACTTGGAGGCGACGCTCGAAGGGCAGCGCGTCAGCATCGTCGCGCGTCGCGTCGACGGCTCCGTGCTTGACCGATGCGGGTTCTCCAAGGGCGGCAGCTGGGACTGCGATGCCCCAGCGGCGCCGAAGGACGCGCCGAGTGCGCCGGCCCCGGTGGCTCCGCCAGCTCCCGCGCCCCGCTGCGGCTGTGTTGTGCCTGGCGGCCCAACGCCGTCGGCGGGAGCGGTTCCTGTCGTCCTCGCGCTCAGCATCGCGGCGGCGGGCCGCCGTCGCCTCCGAGCCGGGGACGCTGAGTCTCGCGCGCGTTCGGCGTTGTGAAGGAAGTTAAGGTGACGGACGAGGGGGCTCGTCGCCGGCTGTCGCGAGCTGCTCGCGTTCCCGCGCGAGCTCCGAAAGTGCGCCGCGCACCAAGTCAAAGTGCTCTTCCATCACATCGAAGAGATCCTCGAGCTCGACGGCCACCACCGTCGCGGCGTTGACGGCCCGCGCCATCACAGGCCACGGCTCGGCCGCGAGGGCGCCAAGGCCACCGAGGACGGCGCCGGGATGAAACTCGGCGATCGTGCGGCCTTCGTCGACGAGCGCGACGGTACCGTCGGCGACGACGTAGTACGATCGCTTCGCGTCGCCGGCGCTAAAGAGCGCCTCGCCGGCCGCACGGGTGACGAGGCGCGCGATGCCCGCCACCTCGACCGCCGCCTGCACCGACGCCTTTCGAAACGGCGGCGCGGCGCGGAGGAGAAGGGTGCGCTCGACGAAAGAGAGAGCGCCCTTGCGGGGCTTGGTCGTCGTGGCCAGCGTGTTGAAGAAGCGACCGCTGTGAGCGAGGTGGGAGGTGAAGACGCCTCTGCCGATGCCGTGGATCGCCCCCAAGGCAAATTCGAAGTCGTCCTCGAGCGTGTCGTACCAGTCCTGCGCGGACAATCGTAAGAGGTGGCTTGCCGCCGTTGCGACGGCTCGGCGCGACCGCGGTCGCTCCTGGGAAACGTCGAGGAGTCCGACGATGGACCGCTCTCCGAAACGGCGCGATTCGCCGGCGGCACCTCGAATTTCGATCTCTCCGCTCACGACGAAGTAGTGGTCCTCCGACGGGTCCCCTATCTCGTAGAGGGACTTGCCTTCGGGCAACCACAGGTCCGACACGCGACTGGCGAGGCGTCGCGCCGAGGCTCCCGCGTTCGCTCCGCTGACGCCGCCAAGAAATGCGCGGAGGAAGAGCTCGCGGCCGACCTGCAGCGCTGACGCACTCGACTCACGGGAGATCGTTTCAGACCGCATTGGGGACTCCCGGCCAACCGAAGAGGCGAGAGACGGCCTCTTCGAGCGTGGGCCTCGTCTTGAGCGTCGCCGCGACGGCATCTCGGAACGGTGAACCCATGAGCGACGCATGGTGCGTGGCGAGCATCGCGAGCGTCTCATCGGGGTCGGCGAGCAGGAGGCTCACGGCCTCCTGGTAGCCGGTGGGGAACGCGATGCCGGTCACCGAACTCTGCGCGAGCACCGACTGCGTCGGGTCGTCGATGGCGCGACGCAAGAGGTCGCGTATTTCCTCCTCCCCGCGCCGCAGCGTCAAAGCGTCGATGAACTCAACGGCGCTCGCGCGGACGCGTCGGTCGAGGGAGGTCAGCGCTGAATACGCGCGGTCGATGCGCTCTCGGGGATGCGCGATTTGCAGGAGACGAAACGCGCGCTCGAGGGCCTGCTGAACCTTCGAGTCGATGAGCTCGATCAGCAAAGTCAGGCTTGCGGCGGCCGCCTCATCGAGCCGTGGCGCGGCGCCAAGGCGAGCTCGGAGAGCGAACAAAAGGCCTAGCAGTCGGAAGTGTTCGAGGAGGTTCTTCCGCATGAGCACGACGATCCGGACCCGATCGACGCGGAGGCGCTGCTCGTCGCTGGTGTGACGGCCCAGGCCGCGCAGCGCCTTGTAGCGCACGTGACCGTCGGTCGATTCCTCCAGGATCCGGAGCAACATCGCTTGGACGCGAGGACTCTTGAACCGCGACATCGTGCGCGGGATATGCAAGCGAACATTGCGGTCCGTGTCGCGCTCCCACAAGGCCTCCTCGAGTGCGTCGAGGGCCGGCTCGTTCAGGCTCGCGAGGGCTTCGCGCACCAACGCTCGCCCGTCGCGGGTCCCCAGCCTCGCGATGAGAAACCCAATGAACCGGCCGTCGCGAAGGGCCGCCGCCGCCCGGACGAACTCGACGGGCAAGGCGCCGTGTTCAACCTTGCTGCGCGCGATCATCGAGAGCACAACGGTGGTCCAGCGCTCCGAGTCACCTTCCGCGACGGCGCGCAGCAGCGTGCGCCGAGCCTCGTCACCGGTCGGCGTCTCGTCGTCGAGGAGCTCGCGGATCCGTGGGTGGTCGGCCGGCGCCGTCGCCTCGTGGCTGACCATGGCGTGGAGCGCAAACGTTCGGACCACGAGGCTTGCATCCCGCGTCGTGCGCTCGACGACGTCGTGACGTCCAGCGCGGGCCAACGCCCGCACCGCTTCGATCCTGACACCTTCGTCAGCGTGGGCGACGAGCCGTTCTGCGAGCGGCGCCCAGGCGTCGACGTTTGGGTTTTGGGCCACCACGGGCAACGCGGCGCGCAGCACCTCCGCCGACTCATGGTAGAGGATGAGCGTCGGGACCAGACGTGCACGGCCCTTCTGGTTGAGGAGCCCCAGCGCGGCGACGGCTTGGGGCGCGTCGCGGCTCGAGAGCGCGTCAATGACCCGCTCGATGGAGGCTACGTCGAGGTCGACCTCCGTAGCGGCATCATCGAAGGTGCCGCGCGCGATGGCGTCGCGAAAAAGGTCGAGGTAGGGGCGCCGCAAGAGTCGCGCGGAAACCGTCCACGCGAGCGCGAAGCCAAGACCCAAGACGGCGATCACCGTGGGCGAAGCGACGTTGAGCGCGACGAGCGCGAAGACGATGGCGGCGGCGCCCGCTTGGGCCAGTCGACTGATCACCGTGTCGATGAGCACGTGCGCTCGGTCGCGAACGTGGGGTGGCAGCGGAAGGTAGAGCAGCTCCGTCGCGACGCGATGAAGCGAGTGCTTGAGGCTGCCGTCAACACCCTTCATGGCGAGCGCCGTGCCGATGCCCGCGCCAACGATCGTGGCGCCGCTGCTCGCCAGAACGAGCAACACCGGCGTCAAGACGACGGCGCCGGTCACGCCGAGCCGCGCGAGGAGGCGGCTTGCGAACAGCAACTGGACGACGAGCGCGAGGATGTTCAACGCCGCGTAGCTTCGGGCGAAAAAGGCGCCGAGCTCCGCCTTGGGCACGAGCGCCGCCGCCGTCGACTTGAACAGGTAGTCGGCGGCGAGCGAGGTGCTCGTGGCCAAAACCACGAAGGCGACGACGCGCCACACGAAACGTTTCTCAGCCGGTGTTGCCGTTGCCAACGTCGGCGTCGGAGCGCCCTCGTTCGTCCCGGGCAGCGATTCCTCGCGGTCTTCGGGGAGGATCGTCAAGAGGAGCGCCGCGAACACGAACGCCCCGGCGCCGGCGAGCAACAGCTTGTCGACGGGCATGAGCATCAAGAGGCCCGTTGCGAGCGAAGAGCCAAAGGCGGCGCCCAAGACGCCGCCGGCCGCCACCGGGCCGAACACGCGTCGCCCTTGGGTCACCGTGAACATCCGGCCCATGACGAGCCAGAACTGGGCGACGAGGATCCCCGCGAGAACCCCGGTAAAGAGGTAAAGCGCCGTCACCCGCCAGGCGCTTTGGGCCTGGAAATGGAGGATCGTCGCCGCCCACGCCCCCACGACGAGCGTGGCGATGAGGGCGTTTCGTGCGCCGAAATTTCGTGCAAAACGCGTGATCTGAGACGAGGTCACCAGCGTCAGGCCGGCGAGTGCGACATACATTGTCGTCAGCCGACTGGGCGGCATTCGCTCCAGGAAGAGCGCGTCGCGGGCCGTCTCGAGGATCGTGTGACCCGCGATCATGTGGAAAAGCACCACGAATGCCGACAAGGCCGAACGTTGTTCGTCCTTTCGAAGCCGTAGAAGGCGCCGGATGGAAGCGGTCATGAACGAGAGGTCGACAGGCTAGAACGCTACTTCTGCAACGGACGAGAGAGCTGACAAGGGCCATCGGCCTGGCCGCGAGCCCAATCGCAGCCCAAATCGCCACAGTGGCTGGCCGGCGGCGGCTTCGGGGCCTAGAATCCTCAAACCATGCAGGTCGCCGCCACCGTCGCCAAGAATCTCACGACCGCGATTCGCAATCGCCAGATTCGCTTTGGCGTCGTGGCTTTTGGCGTGGCCCTCGCGACGGCGGTGTTGCTCCGTTCGCTGGGCGTCACCTCGGCCATTCGTTACGCGGTCTTCCTGCCGATCTTGGTTGGCCTCCACGGCATCGCCACTGGCCTGACCGGCGTCTGCGGCCTGTCGGCCGCTTGGGGGGTCCGTCAAACCGAAGACGGCACCGAGCCCATCGTCGATCGTCACGAAGTCAGTTGCGTGCGCAGGCGGGGCAGCTTCGTCTTCGGCTCGACGGTGCTGACGGCCCTTGGTGTGACGCTTTCCCTCGTGCACGGCTAGGTCGTCGGCCCTGACCGCGGCGAGAGGCTGCCTCTCGCGTTGAGCGCTGTGTTAGCTTCGCCGCATGCGTCTCGCGCGGTGGTTTGGGCTTGTCGGGATTCCCCTGCTCGTCGGTTGCACGACCTATCGCGACGAGCTCGTCCGAGCGCAGTCGGCCTACGACGCCAACAACCACGAACTGGCGCTCGCGCTCACGAGGGCCGTCGATCCGAACCTGGGTCTGTTGACGGCGGAAGAGCGCGTTCGGTACGCGTACCTTCGCGGCATGAGCAACTTCCGCATCGGCTTTCGCGCGGAGGCCCGGCACTACCTCGCGCTGGCGCGAGCCCTCGAGAACGAGCATCGCGGCGCTCTGCCGAACGACTGGAAGTCTCGCCTCGACGAGGCCCTCGGTACCCTCAACACTGAGGTCTACCAGAGCGGCATCGCGTCGCTCTCGCTTCAGGAAGCCGAGCTCTCGGCGAAGAAGCCCAAGAAGAAGTAGTCCGTCAGCGGCGCGTCGTCATCGCGCTCATCCGGTCGAGCACCGCGAGGCGAGCTCGCTTGAGGTTCGTCGCGAGGGTGCGCTCCGCCGGGCTCATGAGAGCGCCGCGCCGGTCGAGCTTCTTGATGCGCGCGTCGATGGCACGAAACGTTAGCTCCAGTCGGTGGCTCTCGTAGCTGCCCTGCACGAGTGTTTGCATGAATGCCTCCTTGGCCGCGGTCATGGCTGCTCTACGATCGGCGCGTGCGGATTGTTCCCGCACGCCACCCGAGCCGGCCCCGACGCGGCCGAAGCTAGGGCGCGGCCTTCTGCCGGCTCGCCTCGATTCCGTCTCGGCGGCGCCTGATTTCGGCTGCGGCATCGCGGCGGAGGCCGATTTTCGGAACAAGGTCGCGGGCCCGCTACACTAACGTCTCGATGGGGTCACCGCTCCGAACCCTACCCTGGCTCTTCCTAGCGGCCTGCGGCGCGGCTCGCGAGGCGTCGCCCACGCCGGCGACGCCAAACGTGGAGCGCGTGTCGGAGCAAATCATTGGGACCGGTGCCGCCGGCACCGCCCCTGAGTTGATCGCGCGTGGCGACGAGGCTCTCCGCGCGAGCCGCTTTGCTGAGGCGCATGCGAGCTACGCGACGGTCTTAGAGGCGTGGCGCTCCGGCAGCCTCGAAGCGCGCGAGCATGAGCCGCAAGTTCGTCTCGGCCTAGCGGTCGCGCAAGAAGGATTGGGGCAGCGCGCCGAGGCCATCCAGACGTACCTGGAGCTGGAGCGATCGTTTGGCGCTGTCGCGGCGGCGCGCCAAGCGACCGCGCGTCTGTTCTCGCTGCTCGCGTACAGCGAAGACTGGAAGGGCCTTGGCGCGGTGGCCGATCGCGTCCTCGCGACGGAGACGGGGGCCAGTGATTTCGAGCGCATGGCTGCGCTTGCTGCCCGCGCGTTGGCGCGTGTGGAACAAGGTGACGACGGCCCCGCGGGTCGTGATGTTCAGCAGGGCCTCGACCTCATGGAGTCGCTCCGCGTAGGCGGGGCCGGGCGGCTGCCGTCGTCCGCGGCGATGCTTCGCCTGGCCCAAGCCGAGGTCCGACGTGTGCGCTCCGAACGCATCGAGCTCGTTGCTGGCGACGGGGCGCGCACATCCTCGCGTGACCTTCGAGACTTCCTTCCGAAGATGGAGGCGCGCTGCGAAGGGCTCATGGAGGCGCAGCGCGCCTACGCCGACGCGATGCGCGCGACCGACCCGTTCTTCATCGCCTTCGGCGGCTATCGGGTCGGCGAGATGTACCGCTCCCTGCACCGCGCCATCGCGAAGATCCCGCCACCCGCCAAGGCGAAGAGCGAGGAGGACGAGCAGCTCTTCTTCGCGATCATGCACGTTCGGTATCGCGTGCTCCTCGAGAAGGCCCACGACATGATGGAGCGCACGCTCGCGATGGTCACGCCGGCAGCGGCAGCAGCAACGACGACGACGACAGCGACGGGGCCGAATTTCGCGAGTTGGTTGGAGCGAGCGCGTGGTCTGAAAGGGGAGATCGAAGCGGCGCTGGCCGAAGAGCGCGCATTTCTCGCCGCGTTGCCGTACGACGAGCCGACGGTGCGCCGGGCCCTCGAGCTGATGCGCGAGAAGGCGGAGCGGGCGGCTGAGCAGAAAGCGAGCCGTCGCTAGAGTCTTCCCACACCTCCGCCCGGCGGCTCTCGACGCGCACCGCCTACCGAGAGCTTCGGAAAATCAGGGCCTTGCTTGACTCCCGTCACTCCACGGGTTACCGCCCTCACGCGGGCGAGAAGTCCTCTGGCTTCTCTCTTGCTTGCGAGGGCTCGCTCTTTGGGCTAGCCTGCGCGCCCTTTCGACGAGGACCGCCGAAGGGCCCCTGCTGACGTAGCTCAATCGGTAGAGCACCGGTTTTGTAAACCGGCGGTTAGGGGTTCAAGTCCCCTCGTCAGCTCGCTTTGTTAGAGTAATTTTTGTCATGTATTTCGGAGGGTTGCCCGAGTGGCCAAAGGGAGCAGACTGTAAATCTGCCGGCATTGCCTTCGATGGTTCGAATCCATCACCCTCCACCACCCCAAACACACTGCGGGGTGTCTGGACTCGCCGGGAAAGCCCGGCGGGCCGAATCGCGGGAGTAGCTCAGTTGGTAGAGCGTCAGCCTTCCAAGCTGAACGTCGCGGGTTCGAATCCCGTCTCCCGCTCGCTCTAGACGTCGCTTCACCTAGCTTCCTGACTCTTCCAACCGCTTCTTACTTTCTTCATTCGCTTCGGAGCCGTCGCTCTTCCTTAACTCAAGTCACTGCCCACCTAGCTCAGTGGTAGAGCACCTCCTTGGTAAGGAGGAGGTCACGGGTTCAAGCCCCGTGGTGGGCTCCACTTCACCGATTTATCGCAAGGCCGCTTTCAGGAGAGACCGTCATGGCGAAAGAGAAATTCAACCGCACCAAGCCGCACGTAAACGTCGGAACGATTGGTCACATCGACCACGGCAAGACGACGCTGACGGCGTCCTTGGTGAAGGTCCAGTCGAAGAAGAACCTCGCGAAGGTCATCAGCTACCAGGACATCGCGAAGGGCGGGACGGTCCGTGACGCGACGAAGACGGTGACGATCGCGGCGTCGCACGTGGAGTACGAGAGCGAGAAGCGTCACTACGCGCACGTCGACTGCCCCGGCCACGCCGACTACATCAAGAACATGATCACGGGCGCGGCGCAGATGGACGGCGCGATCCTCGTGGTGAGCGCGCTTGACTCGGTCATGCCGCAGACGCGCGAGCACGTTCTTCTGGCTCGACAGGTTGGTTTGAACCACATCGTCGTTGCGCTCGACAAGTGCGACGCGGTGGAAGACGCGGAAATGCTCGACT
Organism: Myxococcales bacterium; assembly: GCA_016703425.1. Classification (NCBI taxonomy): domain Bacteria; kingdom Pseudomonadati; phylum Myxococcota; class Myxococcia; order Myxococcales; species Myxococcales bacterium. The sequence continues at coordinate 270,636 of JADJCA010000002.1, read as the reverse complement.
TGGTCGAGATGGAAGTTCGCGAGCTTCTGTCGAAGTACAAGTTCAAGGGCGACGACGCGAAGATCGTTCGCGTGGCGGCGTACCCGGCGCTGCAGGGCGAAGAGAAGTGGGAGAAGTCGATCGGCGAGCTGATCGCGGCTCTCGACAGCGAGATCCCCGAGCCGGCGCGCGACATCGACAAGCCGTTCTTGATGGCGATCGAAGACGTGTTCTCGATCAAGGGTCGCGGCACGGTCGTGACGGGCCGCATCGAGCGCGGCGTGATCAAGACGGGCGACGAAGTCGAGATCATCGGATTCCGCGACACGCGGAAGACGACGGTGACGGGCGTTGAGATGTTCCGGAAGCTGCTTGATTCCGGGCAAGCTGGCGACAACGTCGGTGTTCTCCTCCGCGGCATCGAAAAGAACGACGTGGAGCGCGGGCAGATTCTCTGCAAGCCCGGCTCTGTGACGCCGCACAAGAAGTTCGAGGGCGAGGTCTACGTCCTGAAGAAGGAAGAGGGCGGCCGTCACACGCCGTTCTTCACGAACTACCGTCCGCAGTTCTACATGCGCACGACGGACGTGACGGGCACCTGCATGCTCCCCGAAGGCGTGAAGATGGTCATGCCGGGCGACAACGTGACCATGAGCATCGAGCTCATCACGCCCGTCGGTCTCGAAGAGCAGATGCGCTTCGCCATCCGCGAAGGCGGCAAGACCGTCGGCGCTGGCATCGTCACCAAGATCCTCGAGTAGTGACGCGCCCCGGGATCCGCTGCGTCTTCCCGTTGGGAGATGCAGCGGATCAAGGCTCGGCGCGGCGGAGACACCATGAGCAGCCGCGTCCAAGTCGTTCTCGTCTGTTCGGTCTGCGAGGCTCGCAACTACCGAACGACAAGAAAGCCCGATCAAAAGGGAAGAATCGAGCTCAAGAAGTACTGTGCCCGCTGCGACAAACACACGGCTCACAAGGAAACGAAGTGAGCGCGCAATCGCCGGGGATGAAACGAGACCGCCTAGGGGTTTAGCTCAGCTGGTAGAGCAGCGGATTCCAAATCCGCAGGTCGTGGGTTCGAATCCCCCAGCCCCTGCAGACGCAGTGACCCGAGAAAACGATGACGACCGACGAAAAAGAGCGTGAGGAGTCCGCCGAGGCCGACGAAAGCGTCGCCACGGAGTCCGCTGCGCTTGCCAAGGTGGGTAAGGCCGACGACGCGCCCGTCGCCGCGGAAGGCGACGAGTCCGTTGCTCCGGCGCAGCTCGGCGAGCGGCGGTTCGTGTACGCCGCGTACTTCGGTGGCGCGATCATCGTCGCCTTCCTCATGACGAAGCTCATTCACGGAGTCTGGCTGAAGCTCGCCACGCTCAAGCCCCAGGTCGGTGAGCCCCGCGACGACATTCTGATCATTTTGTCGGCGGGGGTTGGCGCCGCGGCCGCGGTCTACTACTGGCGTCGGACCCGAGCCCGCCAGCTGGCGGAGGAAGTCGCGCAGGAACTCTCGAAGGTCACCTGGCCGACCAAGCAGGAAGTTACCAACTCGACCACCGTCGTCATCGTCACCACCGCCGTCGCCACTGTCTTCTTCGCGCTGATGGACCGCTTCTGGAGTTTCATCACCAACTTCGTCTATGGAATCTGAGCATTTCGCCATGAGCAAGAAGTGGTACGTCATCCAAACCTATTCGGGCTTTGAGAACAAAGTCCGTGAGGCGCTCCAGCAACGCATCAAGGAGCACAACATGGAGGAGCGCTTCGGCGAGATCCTCATTCCGACGGAGACGGTGCAAGAGAACCGGTCTGGTCAGAAGCCCAGGGTGCGTCAGAAGACCAGTTTCCCCGGCTACATCTTCGTCGAGATGGAGATGGGCGAAGAAGCCTGGCACGTCGTCAAGGACACCCCCAAGGTCACCGGCTTCATCGGAAACCAGAAGCCGCAGGAAGTCGCCCCGCCGCAGATCGACGACCTCCGCAAGAGCATTGTCGAGGGTGCGGTTAAGCCGAAGCCGCGAGTCCACTTCGAAGTGGGCGACGAAATCCGCGTCATCGACGGCGCCTTCGCGAACTTCTCGGGGACCGTCGAAGAAGTGAAGCCCGACAAGCAGAAGCTTCGGGTGAAGGTCTCCATCTTCGGCCGCGCTACCCCCGTCGAGCTCGAGTTCGCCCAAGTGGAGAAACGAGCCTCCTAAACCTTTCGTTCCGCTGGACGGCCGAGCAGTCTTCGGCCCCCAGGATGGGCGTCCCAACGAGATTCGCTACTTTTTTCGACCGAGGCCCTTGCGGTCCTCACTGCGCTGACTACGAACTTCGGTCCCGCGACCGGCGCGGCTCTTGCGAGAAGCCGGTCCCCCGAAACTCCTCGTAGGAGCATCTGAGAAGGCTGAGAGAACGATGAAGAAGGTCACTGGTTACATCAAGCTTCAGCTCCCCGCGGGGAAGGCCAACCCGGCTCCGCCGGTCGGTCCGGCGCTCGGCTCGCACGGCGTGAACATCATGCAGTTCTGCAAGGAGTTCAACGCGAAGACGGCCGGCGGCGACATGATCATCCCCGTCGTCATCACGGTCTACTCGGACCGCTCCTTCTCGTTCATCTTGAAGACGCCGCCGGCGAGCGTGCTCTTGAAGAAGGCGGCAGGCCTGCCGACGTCGAAGAAGCCCGGTGCGGGTTCGAAGGAGCCCAACAAGACGAAGGTCGGCTCGGTGACGAAGAAGCAGCTCGAAGAGCTCGCCAAGCAGAAGATCCAAGACATGAACACGACCTCGGTCGAGGCGGCCATGCGTTCCTTCGCCGGAACGGCCCGCTCGATGGGGATCGACATCACGTAAGAAACAACTTTCTCAGCGCGTGGAAATGGTTCCCCGCGTCGAGACAGCCACCACCGCCCGACTCCGTGCTTCGCGGCACGGGTGCCGGTTCCGGTGGGAGGTCACCGGAGTGGACTCGAAAGAGCGAGCTCCGGGATCGAAAGGAGGAAAATGCCGAAGGTATCCAAGAATCGCGCGAAGGCCGACGGCCTCCTCGACCGAGCAAAGAAGTACTCGGTGGAAGAGGCGGCGGCACTGGTCAAGCAGACCAGCTTCGCGAAATTCGATGAGACGGTCGACGTCGCCGTGCGACTGGGAGTCAATCCCAAGCACGCGGACCAAATGGTCCGAGGCGCGATCGTTCTGCCGCACGGAACGGGTCAAGCCGTTCGCGTGCTCGTATTCGCCAAGGGTGACAAAGAGCGCGAGGCCCGCGAGGCCGGCGCCGATTTCGCCGGCAGCGACGACATGGTTCAGAAGGTCTCCGAGGGGTTCCTCGACTTCGACCGCGTCATCGCAACTCCCGACATGATGGGAGCCGTCGGTAAGCTCGGTCGCGTGCTCGGTCCCCGAGGGCTCATGCCGAACCCGAAGGTCGGAACCGTGACGTTCGACGTGGGATCCGCCGTTCGCGAAGCGAAGGGCGGCAAGATCGAATACCGAGTCGAGAAGGCCGGTATCGTTCACGCCCGCGTCGGCAAGCGCTCCTTCTCGGAGAAGGCACTCGCAGAGAACGCCAACGCGCTCATTCACGCGCTCGTTCGTGCGAAGCCCTCGACGGCGAAAGGCACCTACCTCCGAAGCATCTCGATGTCCTCGACCATGGGGCCCGGCGTCAAGATCGATACGGCTCAGTACATGAGCACCACCGAGGAGGCCTGATATGGAAACCGCGAGGCTCAACGCTCAGCGGAAGGCGAAGAACGCCGAGATCGAGACGATCAAGGCACGCTTTTCCAAGGCCACTTCCACCGTGTTCCTGAACTACCAGGGCATGACCGTGGAGAACGCAACCAAACTCCGCGCCGAGTTCCGCAAGGCTGGCGTCGAGTACAAGGTGGCGAAGAACACTCTCGTCAAGCAGGCGCTCAAAGGCGAATCGTTCAGCGATGGCCTGAAGTCGACGCTCACCGGCATGACGGGCATCGCCTGGAGCTACGAAGATCCGTCCGCTGCCGCGAAGGTCGTCAAGGCCTTCAAAAAGGAAGCTGCCGGCGAGAAGCTCCAAGTCAAAGCAGGCGTCGTCGACGGCACGATCCTCACCGGCAAAGCCGTTGAGGAGCAGCTCGCTACGATGCCCGGCAAAGACGAGCTTCGGGCAACGCTGCTCGCGACCTTCCAGGCGCCCATGCAGCAGCTCGTGGCACTCCTCCAAGCTCCCACGCAGAACTTCGTCTACGCATTGGCGGCGAAGGAGCGGAAGGGCTGACGTCACTCGTCGGGCTCTCCCGACAAATGGTTCCGGTCCGCTCGCGGGCCTCAAAAATTACTCATCTTTCGATTCGAATACGGAGAATTCAAAATGGCCGATCTCACCAAGGAGCAGGTTGTCGACTTCCTCTCCAACATGCCCGTCATCCAGCTCGCTGAGATGATCAAGACCCTCGAAGACAAGTGGGGCGTCAAAGCCGCTCCCGTTGCCGTTGCGGCCGGTCCGGCTGCTGGCGGTGGCGCGGCCGCTGCGCCGGCCGAGGAGAAGACCGAGTTCACCGTCGAGCTCAAGGAGTCCGGCGCGAACAAGATCAACGTCATCAAGGTCGTTCGCGAGATCACGGGCCTTGGCCTCAAGGAAGCCAAGGACCTCGTCGAAGGCGCCCCCAAGACCCTCAAGGAAGGCGTCTCCAAGGCCGAAGCCGAGGACTTCAAGAAGAAGCTCGAAGAAGCCGGCGCGAAGGTCGAGCTCAAGTAAGCGTGACGAATTTTCGTTTTGCTTAGCGCCCGGTTGGGACGGCGCGACGGGAGAGATCCCGCCGCGTTCGTCCCTTCCTGCGCTTCTCTTTTGCCCTTAGTGCTCACCGGCGCGGGGCCGCTTATGTGTCCGTTGTCACCATGAAAGAGGGTGCACTCGAGCCGTTGTCGAGTGCCTTCTCGAGGAGCTGCGATGGCGAACGTCATCCAATCGAACTTCCGTATCCGTAAGACTCTCGGCGGCGTCCGCCGGGTCATCGAGGTCCCGAACCTCATCGACATCCAAAAGACGTCGTATGACAAGTTCCTCCAAGCGACGATCCCGTCGGAGGAGCGCCAGGAGATCGGCTTGCAAGCCGTCTTCCGAAGCGTCTTCCCGATCAAGGACTTCAACGGGATGAGCGAGCTTGTCTTCTGCGGGTACAACCTCGAGAAGCCCAAGTACGACGTCGAAGAGTGCCGCGCTCGCGGCATGACCTACGCCGCGCCCATCAAGGTGACGACGCAGCTTCACATCTACAAGACGGGCGACAACGGTGAGCGCTTCGTCATGGACCTCAAGGAGCAAGAGGTCTACTTCGGCGAAATCCCGCTGATGACGGACACAGGAACGTTCATCATCAACGGAACGGAACGCGTCGTCGTCAGCCAGCTGCACCGCAGCCCGGGCGTCTTCTTCGACCACGACAAGGGCAAGACGCACTCGAGCGGCAAGGTCCTCTACAGCGCGCGCGTCATTCCGTACCGCGGCTCGTGGCTCGACTTCGAGTTCGACCCGAAGGACATCATCTACGTCCGCATCGACCGTCGCCGAAAGATGCACGCCACGAACCTGCTTCGTGCGCTCGGCTACTCGACGCAAGACCTGCTCAACTACTTCTACAACACCGAAACGGTGTTCATCGAGAAGGGTGGCAAGTTCGGCAAGAGCGTCGAATACGACTTGCTCGCGGGCCAACGCGCCACGCGCGACGTCAAGGTCGGCAGCGAGATCATCGTCAAGAAGAACACCAAGTTCACCAAGGCCGCGATCAAGAAGCTCAAGGAAGCCAAGATCGACCGCATGCCGGTGGACGCGGAGGAGCTCGTTTCGAAGGTCGCGGCGCACGACGTCGTCGACCCGGAGACCGGCGAGGTTCTCCTCGAGGTCAACGAAGAGGTGACGGAGCCGAAGCTCGAGAAGCTTCGCGAGGCGGGCATCGACTCGTTCCGCATTCTGTTCATCGACGGCCTCAACGTCGGCTCGTACCTTCGTGACACGCTCCTCGCGGAGAAGGTGAAGACCACGGAAGACGCGATCCTCGAGATCTACCGTCGCCTGCGCCCGGGCGATCCCCCGACGCTCGAGACCGCGAAGAAGCTCTTCCACGACCTCTTCTTCAACCCGGAGCGCTACGACCTCTCGAAGGTCGGCCGCCTCAAGCTGAACTACAAGTTCTACCGCGACCTCCCCGAGGAGCAGCGCCCGCCGCTCGACACCTCGGTGCTCACGCCGCAGGACATCCTCGAGACCGTTCGTCACCTGATCGAGCTGAAGAACGGCCGCGGCTCCGTCGACGACATCGACCACCTCGGCAACCGTCGTGTTCGCGCCGTCGGCGAGCTCATGGAGAACCAGTACCGCATCGGTCTGGTTCGCATGGAGCGCGCCATCAAAGAGCGCATGAGCATGTCTCAAGAAATTGAGACCCTCATGCCGCACGACCTCATCAACGCGAAGCCCGTCTCCGCCGTGGTGAAGGAATACTTCGGCAGCTCCCAGCTGTCGCAGTTCATGGACCAGACGAACCCGCTCTCCGAGGTCACGCACAAGCGTCGTCTCTCGGCGCTCGGGCCTGGCGGTCTCACCCGTGAGCGCGCCGGCTTCGAAGTCCGCGACGTTCACCCGACGCACTACGGCCGCATCTGCCCCATCGAGACCCCTGAAGGTCCGAACATCGGCCTCATCGCGTCGCTCTCGACCTTCGCCCGCGTCAACGAGTACGGCTTCGTCGAGACGCCGTACCGCAAGGTGCTCGATGGCCGCGTGACCGACGAAGTGTCCTGGTTCTCGGCTCTCGAAGAGGAGGGCAAGTACATCGCCCAGGCCTCGGCGCCGATGGACGAGAAGGGCAAGTTCCGCGAGAGCCTCGTCTCGGCCCGTTTGAACGGCGACTTCCACATGGTGACGCCTGACATGATCGCGCTCATCGACGTGGCGCCGAACCAGATGGTGTCCGTCGCCGCCGCGCTCGTTCCGTTCCTCGAGCACGACGACGCCAACCGCGCCCTCATGGGCGCCAACATGCAGCGTCAGGCCGTCCCGCTCGTCCGCACGCACGCGCCCTTCGTGGGCACGGGCGTCGAGGGCAAGCTGGCGCGTGACTCGGGCGTCTGCGTCATCGCTCGCCGCGATGGCTTCATCGAGAGCGTCGACGCGGCTCGCATCGTCGTCCGTCCCGAGGGCGACAAACTCGAGATCCCGGACATCTATCCGCTCTCGAAGTACCAGCGCTCGAACCAATCCACGGCCTACAACCAGAAGCCGATCGTTCGCGCCGGCGAACGGGTGAAGGCTGGCGAGGTCCTCGCCGACGGTCCCGCGTGCGACATGGGCGAGCTCGCGCTCGGCCAGAACGTGCTCGTCGCGTTCATGCCGTGGCAGGGCTACAACTTCGAAGACTCGATCCTCATCTCCGAGCGCATCGCCAAGGAAGACGTGTTCACCTCGATTCACATCGAGGAGTTCGAGTGCGTCGCCCGCGACACGAAGCTCGGCAAGGAAGAGATCACGGGCGACATCCCCAACGTCGGTGACGAGGCCCGCAAGGACCTCGACACGAGCGGCATCGTCCGCATCGGCGCTGAGGTGAACCCCGGCGACATCCTCGTCGGCAAGATCACGCCGAAGGGCGAGACGCAGCTCGCTCCGGAAGAGAAGCTGCTCCGCGCCATCTTCGGCGAGAAGGCCGGCGACGTCCGCGACACGTCGCTGCGCGTCCCGCCGGGCGTTCAGGGCATCGTCATCAACGCGCGCATCTTCTCCCGCAAGGGCACCGAGAAGGACGAGCGTTCGAAGGAGATCGAAGACTCGGAGCGCATCCGTCTTGAGAAGATGCACGACGAGGAGACCAAGATCCTCCGCGACGCCTTCTTCCGCTCGATGAAGAAGAAGATGGTCGGTCACACGACGACGGGCAAGCTCGTCGACGACAAGGGCAAGGTCCTCCTCCAGAAGGGCGCCACGCTCGACGAGGCCATGCTCGACGAAGTGCCGTTCAAGTACTGGGGCGAGATGCCCGTCGACGCGATGGATGAGCTTTCTGACAAGCTCCGCCAGCTCGAAGGGATGATCCAAGCTCGCGACGAGTACTTCCGCGACAAGATCGATCGCTTGTCGAAGGGCGATGAGCTCCCGCCGGGCGTCATCAAGATGGTGAAGGTCTACATCGCCATCAAGCGCAAGCTTCAGGTCGGCGACAAGATGGCCGGACGCCACGGCAACAAGGGTGTCGTCAGCCGCATTCTTGCGGAAGAGGACATGCCCTACCTGCAAGACGGCACGCCCGTCGACGTCGTTCTCAATCCGCTGGGCGTGCCCAGCCGTATGAACGTCGGGCAGATCTTGGAGACGCACCTCGGCTGGGGCGCGCGCGTGCTCGGAGCTCAGCTCCAGTACATGCTCGACCAGAAGTTCGGCACCAAGGAGATCAAGGAGCACATCCTTCGCATCTACGACGGTGACGAAGACCTCCACAAGTGGCTCACGAAGCTCCCCGAAGACGAAGTTCGCGCCCTCGCGCGCAAGCTCACCAAGGGCATCCACTACGGAAGCCCCGTCTTCGACGGCGCGCCCGAGTCGAGCATCAAGCAGTCCTTGGCACTCGCCGGCCTTCCGACGAGCGGCCAGACGGTGCTCTTCGACGGCCGCACCGGTGAGGCCTTCGATCAAGACGTGACCGTGGGCGTCATGTACGTCCTCAAGTTGCACCACTTGGTCGACGACAAGATCCACGCGCGGTCCATCGGACCCTACTCGCTCGTCACGCAGCAGCCGCTGGGTGGCAAGGCGCAGTTCGGCGGTCAGCGTCTCGGAGAGATGGAAGTCTGGGCCATGGAAGCGTACGGCACGGCCTACGCGCTCCAGGAGTTCCTCACCGTCAAGAGCGACGACGTGCAGGGTCGAACCCGCATGTACGAAGCCATCGTCAAGGGCGAGCAGACGCTCGAGCCCGGTCTTCCCGAGAGCTTCAACGTCCTCATCAAGGAGCTTCAGGCGCTTTGCTTGAACGTCGAGCTCCTCGAGGGCGCCGTCGCCGGACGGGGCTCCGACCAGGCCGCCGAGGAGTGACGAGCGTGCGGGGCGACGGGTGAGCCGACTGGCTCGCTCGCTGCCCCCGCTCGGTCCTTCTCCACCCCCTAGAAAAGTTTCCTCTTAGTAGTTCGACAGAAAGGTCACCCCGATGCGCGACATTTTCAGCTTCTTCGAGAAGCCCAAGGATCCGCTCTCGTTCAGCGCGATTCGCATTTCGCTCGCGAGCCCTGAAAAGATCCGCGAGTGGTCGCACGGTGAGGTCAAGAAGCCCGAGACCATCAACTACCGCACGTTCAAGCCCGAGCGCGACGGCCTCTTCTGCGCCAAGATCTTTGGCCCGGTAAAGGACTACGAGTGCAACTGCGGCAAGTACAAGCGCATGAAGCACCGCGGCATCGTCTGCGAGAAGTGCGGCGTCGAGGTCATCCAGAGCAAGGTTCGTCGCGAGCGCCTCGGCCACATCAACCTGGCCACGCCGGTCGCGCACATCTGGTTCCTGAAGTCGCTCCCGAGCCGCATCGGCGCGATCCTCGACATCACGCTGAAGGATCTCGAGAAGGTCCTCTACTGCGAAGCGTACGTGGTCATCGACCCGAAGGAGACGCCCCTCTCGAAGGGTGAGCTCCTCTCCGAGGATCGCTACGCGCAGCTCCTCGAAGAATACGGTGACGACAAGTTCTCCGCCGGCATGGGCGGCGAAGCCGTCCTCGAGATGCTGAAGGCCTGCGACATCCACAAGATGTCGGAAGAGCTCCGTCAGGAGATGCGCACGGCCACCAGCGAGGCCAAGCGTAAGAAGTGCGTCAAGCGCCTTAAGGTTTGCGAGTCGTTCCGCGAGAGCGGCAACCGCCCTGAGTGGATGATGCTGACGGTGATTCCGGTGCTTCCGCCGGATCTCCGCCCCCTCGTTCCCCTCGACGGCGGCCGTTTCGCCACCAGCGATCTGAACGACCTCTACCGTCGCGTCATCAACCGCAACAACCGGTTGAAGCGCCTCCTCGAGCTCAACGCGCCCGAGATCATCATCCGCAACGAGCGCCGCATGCTCCAAGAGGCCGTCGACGCCCTCTTCGACAACGGCCGTCGCGGCAAGACCATCACGGGCCCCAACAAGCGTCCCTTGAAGTCCCTCAGCGACATGCTCAAGGGCAAGCAGGGCCGCTTCCGTCAGAACCTCCTCGGCAAGCGCGTCGACTACTCGGGCCGTTCGGTCATCGTCGTCGGCCCGGCGCTTCGTCTGCACCAGTGCGGCCTCCCCATCAAGATGGCCGTCGAGCTCTTCAAGCCGTTCATCTACAACAAGCTCGAAGAGCGCGGCCACGTCAACACCATCAAGTCTGCCAAGAAGATGGTCGAGAAGGAGCGCCCCGAGGTCTTCGAGATCCTCGAGGAGGTCGTCAAAGAGCACCCGGTTCTCCTGAACCGCGCGCCGACGCTCCACCGCCTCGGCATCCAGGCCTTCGAGCCGGTCCTCATCGAGGGCAAGGCCATCCAGCTCCACCCGCTCGTCTGCGCGGCCTTCAACGCCGACTTCGACGGCGACCAGATGGCCGTTCACGTGCCGCTCTCCGTCGAAGCTCAGATGGAAGCGCGCGTGCTCATGATGAGCACGAACAACATCCTCTCGCCGGCGAACGGCAAGCCCATCATCAACCCGACGCAGGACATCGTCCTCGGGCTCTACTACGCGACGCGCGAGAAGAAGTTCTCACGCGGCTACTTCCGCGAAGGGACCCTCAAGGCTGACAAGAAGGGCCACGTCGAAGGGCATCTTCAGGGCGTCTACTCGTCGCCGGAAGAGGTCCGCATGGCCTACGACAATGAGGAGGTCACGATCCACAGCGGCATCCGCGTGCGCATCGTCGACCCGGAGACGAAGGAGCGGAAGGTCGTCGCCACGACGGTCGGTCGCTGCCTGATCTCGGAGATCCTCCCCGAGGGGCTCTCCTTCGACCTCGTCAACAAGACGCTCGACAAGAAGGCTCTCTCGGCCCTCATCGACGCTTGCTACCGCAAGCACCAGAACAAGGCGACGGTCCTTCTGGCCGACCGCCTCCGCTCGCTGGGCTTCGACTTCGCGACGCGCAGCGGCGCGTCCATCTGCATGGACCACATGGTGATCCCGGATGCGAAGAAGACCCTCCTCGACGAGGCGCAGACCGAAGTCCAGAAGGTCATCGATCAGTACCAAGAAGGTCTCATCACCGACGGCGAGCGCTACAACAAGATCGTCGACATCTGGGCCGGCGTTGCCGACAAGGTCACGCAGGAGATGATGCAGGTCATCGGCAAAGAGAAGCTCACCGATCCGGATACGGGCAAGGAGCTCATCGAACCGAGCTTCAACCCGATCTACATCATGGCCGACTCGGGCGCCCGAGGCTCGACCCAGCAGATCCGCCAGCTCGCCGCCATGCGTGGCCTCATGGCCAAGCCCTCTGGCGAAATCATCGAGACGCCGATCACCGCGAACTTCCGCGAAGGCCTCACGGTGCTCCAGTACTTCATCTCGACGCACGGCGCCCGTAAGGGTCTCGCCGACACGGCGCTCAAGACGGCCAACTCCGGCTATCTCACGCGCCGCCTCGTCGACGTCGCCCAAGACGCCGTCGTCACCGAGTTCGACTGCGGCACCATGGTCGGTATCCGCGTCACCAAGCTCGAAGACGCCGGCGAGGTCATCCAGCCGCTCGAGGATCGCATCCTCGGTCGCGTGGTCCTCGAAGACGTCGTCGATCCGGTGACCGGCGAGGTCATCGTCCCGGCCACGACGGAGCTCGACGAGGAGCGCGTTCGCGCGGTCGTCGACGCCGGCATCGAGGAAGTGCAAATCCGCTCGGTGCTCACCTGCCAGACCCGGCGCGGCATCTGCGCCAAGTGCTACGGCCGCGACCTGGCCCGTGGCTACAAGGTCAACATCGGTGAGGCCGTCGGCATCATCGCTTCCCAGTCCATCGGCGAGCCGGGTACCCAGCTCACGATGCGTACGTTCCACATCGGTGGAGCGGCGGCCCGCGGCAAGATCGAGCAAAGCTCGCTCGAAGCGCGCAGCGAAGGTTTCGTCCGCGTCCGCGGCGCCAACCTCGCCAAGAAGCGTGACGGCCTCGTCGTCGTCATGAACCGCCACGGCGAGGTCGTCATCGTCGACGACACCGGTCGTGAGCGTGAGCACCACCGCCTCGTCTACGGCGCCGTCCTCAAGGTGGCCGAAGGCGAGAAGGTCAAGGCCGGCCAGCTCCTCGCCGAGTGGGACGCGTTCGCGGTTCCGATCCTCACCGAGGTCTCGGGCATCATCAAGTTCGGCGACATCGTCGAAGGCGTCACCATGGTCGAGAAGCTCGACGAAGTGACGGGCCTTTCGCGAAAGGTCGTCATCGAGTCGCGCGCCGCGGACCTCCGCCCGCGCGTCACCGTCAAGCACCCCGAGACCGGCGAGACGCTCAAGCTCTCCGGCGGTGTCCTCGACGCCCGCTACCTCCTCCCCGTCGGCGCCAACATCGTCGTCCAGGATGGTGACGTGGTCGAAGCCGGCGACGTCATCTCCAAGATGCCGCGCGAAACCACGAAGACGCAGGACATCACGGGCGGCCTCCCGCGCGTGGCCGAGCTCTTCGAAGCCCGCAAGCCCAAGGACCACGCGATCATCGCGGAAGTCGACGGAGAGATCTCCTTCGGCAAGGACACCAAGGGCAAGCGCAAGGTCATCATCACGCCGTTCGATCGCAACGGCGCGCTCATGACCGACGACACGCACGAGTACCTGATCCCGAAGGGCAAGCACATCCAGGTGCAGCCGGGCGATCGCGTGCGCGCCGGCGAGCCCCTGCAAGACGGCCCGGCGAACCCCCACGACATCCTTCGCGTGAAGGGTGGCGAGGAGCTCTCGGCCTGGCTCGTCAACGAGATCCAGCAGGTCTACCGGCTCCAGGGTGTTGCCATCAACGACAAGCACATCGAGGTCATCGTTCGTCAGATGTTGCGGCGCGTCCGCATCACCGACGTCGGCGACACGAACTTCCTCATCGATGAGCAGGTCGAGAAGCACGTCTACGAGCGCGAGAACCAGAGGGTTCTCGACAAGGGCGGCAAAGCGGCTCACGCCGAAGCGCTCCTCCTCGGCATCACCAAGGCGTCGCTCTCCACCGAGTCGTTCATCTCGGCCTCGAGCTTCCAAGAGACCACGAAGGTGCTCACCGAAGCCGCCATCAGCGGCAAGGTCGACTTCCTCCGCGGCCTCAAGGAAAACGTCATCATGGGTCGTCTCATCCCCGCCGGGACGGGGCTCCCCGCCTACAAGATGATGAACGTCGTCGTCGAAGGCCACGACGCCGGCTACGTGCCGGAGCGCGAGCCCCCGCCGATGCCGCGGGCGCCCGAGTCGATGGCCGTCAACGAAGAGTGACGCCAAACCCTTCGGGGTAACGAGCGGGGAGCTTCCGAAAGGAGGCTCCCCGTTTTTCTTGGCACCTGCGCCGCCGAGCGCGAAGCGCAACGCCTACTCTCGACTGCGGATCGACCGGCGCCACGCAACTTTCGCTGCAGCGATGCCGATGAGAGACCACGGAGGTTTCTCATGAACGTGGCCGCCACTCAAAAGTCCAACCCACACGCTGCGCAGACGACCGAAGAGCTCGTTGACAAGGTCGCCCACGAAGTTCGGATATCGAAAGAGGGCGATACGCTGCGCTCAAGCGCCTATTTGCCGTCGTTCCGCGCGGAGAGGCAGGCGCTCAAGGATGGTGCCGCGGTCGAAGGGCTCAAGGCTCTCGGGACGAAGGTTGCTGAGGAAGGCGTGAGCCACCTCATCCTCCACGGCGCAGAGCACATGGGCACGCGCACAGCGGCCATGATCGGCGGCGGGCTCGCGGTCGGCGGCGCGGCTGTCTTCAGCACGCTTCACATGTTCAAGCACTACATCGCGGACGCCGCCGACAAGGCGGAAGTTCAACGAAACGCGTCCGGCAACGATGCGGTGAACATCGCCCTCGCGTCGGTCTTCCAAATGCCCGACGGGTTCCGAAGTGTGCACCTCGCGGGGCGTTACGATTCGGGAGAGGCGGCGGGGCGCATGATCGTCGCGCTGCAAGGCCCCGACGCCGCCGTGGTGCCCGTCCTTCGGGCGCGGTGCGACGCGGGGATGCGCGCCGCCTTCGAGGCCTACGGTACGGTCAGGCACGTCGCCCCCGACGGTCGCGGCGACGCGCTCGTCAAGGAGCTGGTTCGTCGCGGCGGAGGCCCATCGCTCGCGAAAGACGTGGCCTACGGCCTGGGCGTGAAGTTCGTGGCGTGGCTGATGGAGAGCGCGCCCGCCGCCCACGTCGCCAAGGAGCGCGCCGCGCTTGAGGCTCGCGACGCCCGAGGCTCGGCCTCGCCGAGCCCGGTTCAAGGCTGAAAGGGCGCGTCGGCCTCCAAAAAGGCAGGAGAGAGACACAACTTGCCTCACGCCCCGGCCGATGAATTGGGCATGAACCTGGAACACCTCGCCCTCTTCGGCGTCTCTCTCCTCCTTTCAAGCAGCTCGCTCTTCTTTGCGGTTCGCGCTAAGCGCCCACTCGTCGGTGCTGTCCTCGCTGCGCTCCCCGTCGCCTTCGCGACCCTCGTCATGGCGGCCAGCGCGGGCCTCGGGCTCATGGCACGGCGGGCCTACCTGTCGCGCTTTCCCTATGACAGCGTGCTCGAGAGCTTCTCCATCATCCAAGAGACCATCGCGCAAGGTGCCGAGCTCGCGCGCGCTCCCGCGCTCCTCGGTGCGGCCATCGCCGCGCCCGCGTGCGTCGTCGGGCTGTTGGCGGCGGTGATGGTCAATCGGCGTCACCGCCGAAACTGGATGCTGCTCCTCTCCTGCGCGACGGCACTCCCGGCCGCCGGTGCGGGCATCCTTGGCGTGAGGGCGGCGACCTTCGGCGATCGAGTCGTTGCAGATTCGCTCGCCGCCATTCGGCCTGCCGCGGACGTGGACTGCGACGTGCTGGCGAACGTGCTGGCGGCGCGCCCCCTCGTGGAGGTCGAGGTCGCGATCCCGTCGGCTCGGGCCCACGCACAGAAGTGCGTCGCCGATGCGCTCTCGCGGGTCGACGATCCGGCCGAGCGCGCCGCGGCCGAGCTGCGCGCGCAAATCGCACGGGCGACGCGTCCGCCGTCGGCGCCGCCCGTGAGCGGGAACCCTCTCGTCGCGCTGAGCGAGTCAGCGCTCCTGGTGGATCCGGCGCAGGAGGCCGAGATCAGAAAGCGCCTCGCCGGATTGTGAGTTCGTCTTCCGCGGGGGCACATCGCATAGCCGCATCGGTTGACGAATCGGCTCCGCGCGGCGACGCCCAAAGGGCGCCACGCGGAGTCTCGTTCGTGGACGAACGACGCGCCGACCGTCGCGGCACTCGCCACTGGTCGTCTAGGATGCTCGCCATGGTAACGCACGTACGAACAGTGACTTACGAAGACGTGCCCACGGTTATGGAGCTCATCACGCTCATACTCAACGAGTTCGGTCTCTCCTTCGGCGCCGGCAGCGAGACCGACGAGGCCGTTCGCGGATTGCCGGATTCATACGCTGCGATCGGTGGCGCGTTCTGGGTCGCAGAGCTAGGCGGCCGAATCGTTGGGACCGCGGGTGTGGCGCCGCTGGCCGACACGCCGTCGACGTTCGAATTGCGCAAGATGTACTTGCACGGCAGCGCACGCGGCACCGGGCTTGGGTCTCGACTCTACGGCGAGGCGCTCGGTTTTGCGAAGGCGCGAGGAGCGCGCCGACTCGTCCTCGACACGACCCACGAGATGCTCGACGCGATTCGCTTCTACGAACGAAAAGGGTTCGTGCGCGACGACACGCAGATTCGCGGAAGGCGCTGCTCGCGGGGCTACGTCCTCGAGCTCTCAGCCACTGAACGTGCGTTGGGCGCTCGGGAAAAATAGCGGATTCGCACCGCCGCTACGCAACTCGCGGGCGGCCGGCGCCGATGGACCCACGATGATTCCTGGAGCCTGGTCCGACCGCTGGCGCTTTGACCGAAGCTCACGTCGCGCGGCAACGCCGCCGCCTCGCATTCCGCCTCGCTCTTCGCGTCGCCGCCTGCGGGTGGCGCTCGCCGCGGCCCGGGCTCTCGGGTTTCCGCTCCTCTTGATCGTGGGCCTAGGGGCGCCGCCTTCGTGGCTCGAGTGGCGAGCGTTTCTCGTGGCCGCCGCGGTCGCGCTCTTCATGCTCGAACGACTCGAGGTGGCGCAGGAGCGCGTGCTCGCGGGCGACTTGATGTCGGTCGCCGACGCCATGGACAGCGACGTGGCGTTGGCTGCCACGGTCGCCCTTAGCTCGCGTCCCCGTTCGCGACGAGCCATGGCGCCCGTGCCTCCCACGCCACCACGACCGCGCCGCCGGCCCTCGAATGTCGCGCGCCTTCCGCTGGCGTCGTCGCCGCGCGTCTTGGCGGTATCGGAGACGGAATCGCCTCCGCCGCCGCGTCGGCTTGGGGCGGCCAGTGCGCTGGAGGCCGCGGCGGCGCAAGCGCGCTCGCGTAAGCACGGCATCTCCAGAGCCGTCCCGTCATCGGAGCCTACGACGGTGTGCGAACGCTTCGAGGCGCGCCGCCCGACGACAGCGCGCGACACCACAGTCGATGGCGAGCGCTGGCTGCGTGCCCGCGACAGGATTGGAGGCAGCCACGACGCGACGGTGCCGGACTCGGTGCGAAACGTCCACGACGACCTCATGGCCATGCCCAAGCGGCGTTCATGAGGCGCGCAACTCTGGCGCCGGGGCGAAGCGATTTCTGCGGTTAGCCCTCGGGTAACCTCAAAATTGCGGGCCGCGACGCGGGCATCATCCTTGCTCCGAGCGCCGCGGAGGTCGCCATGCATTGCGAGCATTTCATGCAGCACCCGGTCGTTACGGCCATGCGCACTGACACGGCCGTGAGAGCTGCCCGTCTCATGCGGGATGGCCGCGTCGGCATCATTCCCGTCGTGGACGACAGCGGGCGGTTGGCCGGCGTCGTGACCGAGCGCGACCTCGTTCACGAGATTCTCGCCGGTGGCGCGCCCAACGAGGTGCACCTGTCGCGGATCGCCCGGGGCGCGGTGCGCTGCCGCTTGGGCGACGACGTCGTTGAGGCCGAAGCGAAGATGATCGAATCGGGGAGTCACTACGTCATCGTGTGCGATGACGACGATCGGCCCCGCGGTGTGATCGGCGTCGCGGATCTCGCGCGCTACGAGGACGCGCGACGAGCGGCGAACGTCCTCTTTCAGCTCGCGCGAAACGAGGTTCGAGGCTAGGCCGCGGCGGCCCTCGTAGGTTTACGAGGGCCAGCTCCGTGTCAGAAGCCCACGACAGCCACCGGCACGAGCGACTGAGCCGGCACCTGCGTGTGGAGCTGCTGGTAGCGATTGTCGCCCCACGCCCACGTGGCGGTCCCGCTTGACGCCATCGTGCTCGCTCGGCCAGCGCTCAGCGCGATCAGGCCCGAGACGCCGGGCACCACCACCGGTGATGACCTGTTGGGGCCCGGCACACCAATCGCGCCCTGTTGGTTGTATCCCCAGCAGCGGAGCGAGGTGCCGTCGTAGGCGCAGGCGTGGTAGTCGCCGGCTGCGAGCAGGGTCGCTCCGCTTGCCAGTCCGGAGACGGTCGCCGGCGTCGGCGTCGACGCGGTGCCGCCGTCGCCCAGTTGGCCGTAGCCGTTAGCCCCCCAACACTTCACCGCTCCCGCCTGAATCACGCACGCGAAGTCGTTGCCGCAGGCGAGGTGTGTCACCCCGCTGTCGAGGGCAGCAATCGCGAATGGCGTGTTCGACGTGTTCTTGGTCGCCAGTACGCCGTTGTAGTTCTGGCCCCAGCACTTCACGGCGCCGCCCTGCACCGCGCACGCAAACTGCGACGATGTGCAAACTCGCGTGACGCCCGAGTCGAGTCCGGTTACCTGGACCTGCGTTGAGCTCGCTGCGTTCGAGCCATTGCCGAGTTGGCCGTAGGAGTTCTGGCCCCAACACTTGGCAGCGCCGCTTTGGACCGCACAGGCGAACGCTTGGCGTCCCGCTGCGATGTCCGTCACGTTCGCATCGAGCCCCGTGACCTGTGTGGGTGAGAGCGAAGCCGCGCTGCCACCGATCCCAAGCTGACCCTGGGAGTTCTGGCCCCAACACTTGGCCGCACCCGCGTGGAGCGCGCACGTGAAGTCTTGCCCCACCGTGACGCCGGTCACCCCGGTCGACAGACCCGACACGGTCGCGGGCGCGGGCAGCGTCACGTAGGTCGCCGTACCGGTCCCGAGCCCGCCGCTGTCAAGGCCCGCACATCGAAGCGCACCCGCCGATGTGATGCCGCAACCGACGTTGTTGCCCGCTGCCATGTGCGCGTAAGAAGCGCTGAGCGGGAAGGGCGTTGCCTGCGTGCGGCTGAGGCCGATGCCGAGCTGACCCGTGTCGTTGGAGCCCCAGCAGCGAATCTCCCCGGAGGAGCGCTTGGCGCATGCGAAGTCGTCGCCGGCAACGATTTCGGTCGCGTCGGTGAGGCCCTGCGCGTCGGCGAGGGCGGACATCTTGTCGGTCTTGGTGCCGTCGCCGAGCTGACCTGCTTGGTTCCGACCGACGCACTTCACCGTGCCGCCGAAGAGGGCGCAGGAAAAGTACCGACCACTTGCGACGCTGGTTGCGCCGGCGAAAAGTGGCGCCGCCGATGGAAGAAAGACGCCGTCGTCGTTGCCGAGACCGAGCTCACCGTAGTTGTTCGTTCCCGTCGCGAAGACCGCGCCCGCGCCACCAAGGACGAAGGTGCTGTCATAGGTGGCGATGACCTTACCGACCGCGCCGGTGACGTTGACCAGCACCGGTTCCTTCGGGCTGTTCGATTGCGCGGTCGTACCGTCGCCGAGCTTGCCGTCCTCGTTGTCGCCCCAACAGAAGACCTTGCCGCTTTGCAGGGTCGCGCACGTGTGCCGTTGGCCAAGTGACAACTCCACTGCGGGACCGGGGAGCCCGGCGACGTCGAAGGGAACGTAGGTTCCGTCCTGGCTCGGTGGCTGCGCGGCCTCGCCGGAAGAGTTGTCGCCCCAGCACTTGACGGTGCCGTCAACGATGACGCAGGCGTGACCGGAACCCATGGCGAGTCGTGAGACGCGCGAGGCCAGCGAAGGAATGAGTCGCGCCGTGTAAGCGTCGTCGTAGGCGCCAAGTCCGAGCCCCGAACTCCCGCCCCAACAATAGACCGCACCCGCTTGGGTGAGCGCGCACGCGTTGTCGCTGCCCGCGGCGACGGCCTTGACGTTGCTCAGCGGAGCGCCGACCCCGCCGTCGGCCTCTGCCGTCGAGGCAACCACGACCGTACCCGATTGACGTTGCAGGCCGTCTCCGAGCTGACCGTTGTCACCTTCGCCCCAGCACTTGACGCCGCCCGAGGCCGTGACGGCGCAGACCGTCTGCATTCCTGCGGCGAGGGTCGGCCCCGCGGGTGCCGTGACCGGAGCCGTGGACGCGACGACGCACTCGCCGTTGACCTCGAGCGTTCCCGCGCCGCACTTGAGCGCACCGCCATCTCCTGATGTCGTTCCACCGTCGGCCCCGGCTCCGCCGTCCTCACCGATCGCGCCAGCGACGCACTCGCCGGCCACTTCACCCGTGCCTGGTCCGCAGCGCAGACCGCTAGGCGTTGCCGCCTCGTCGCTGCTGCAGCCCGGCAAGGCGCTCGCAGCGGCGGCGGCGGTGAGCACTGCAACGCACAAGGGCAATCGGGACCATCGCATGACGAACTCTCCTGGCCGGTTCAACTTGAACTGGCAGGGTACGACGGCTGCCACTGCAATACTATGCTGTCACTGTACCCTCGCTCCCGAAAACGCCCTCACGTTGCGGCCGGGCAGGTGCGCGTTGCCATCGTCATTGCTCGAAACCGAAGAGCGCGTATGTCGTTGCCACGGGCGCGGCGACGCGTGCGGGGACGAAGAACGCGGTCGCGTCGGCGCCAGCGTGAAAGCGACCGAAGCGAACGAGGCACGCCAAGGAGGGGCCCACAAGAAAGAGCGGGCGTACGTCGCGCTCTCTCTCGGTGCCGACTTGGGTGCTGCCCGCGATCAGAATCCCTCCCGCCACGAGCGACGGACGGAGGACAAGCGCGCGCGCGAGTGACCAGTCGTAGCCGGCGCCCGCGAGACCCAAGAACGACGCATACCGCGCGTGGAACGTGGCGCCGGGGCCCACCGCTGCCTTCGCGCTGCCGAGGTGAGCGAGCGCGCCGAGCTCGAAGTGAAACCGCGACGGCAGCGTCATACCAACGGCTAGGCCGGTGCCGGCGCCGAGGAACGGTTGGCCTGTTGTGAAGGTGGCGCCGTATCCGATGCGCGAATCGAACGTGAAGGCGACGCGCCTCGCCTGCGGCGCGATCTCGTCCGCGAGCGCCGCGCGAGGCGTCGCGAGCAAGACCGCAAGCGTGCCGACCAGGGTGAGTCGCCCCTTCAGTGACAAGCGAAGCTCCCTTCGTCGATGACGCGACCCTCGACAGCCACGAAGGAGTAGTCCGCGGCGTCAGGCCGAAGCACGAGCCGCAGGACGCCAAAGCTCTCGTTGTCGCGTCGCTCGCTCCCCGCCACCGTGTTGCCAAAGGGGACGAGGTACCGTCCTCCGGTTCCAACAACGAAGGAGCGAACGCCGCGCGCGTCGTCGATGGTGCCGTCGGGCGTCATGGGCGCGAGTCGCTCGTAGAGGTGCGCGTGACCGCCCAGCGCCACGTCGACGCCGCCTTCGTAGAGGACCGACCAAAGGTCCTGCACGAAAGGGTGGTTGCCGTAGCGACTCGAGGTGAAGCGCGGGTGATGCATCATCGCCAACGTGCAGCGATTCGGGTGGGCGCGCAGATCGTCACGAAGCCACTTCGCTTGGGGCGAGTCAGCGCCGCAGCCTCCGAACTCGTCGCTCGTGCCTTCGGGCAGATCGATGTCGGGCCCGCAGTTGCTGTTCAAGACGACGACGTGCCAGGTGCCGATGTCGAAGCTCGTGTAGCCGCGAAAGGGTGGCCCCGCCGCGCCGCAGAAGTAGGCGTAGAACGGCCCCGCGTGCGCCGCGTGGTAGTCGTGGTTGCCGACGGCGGGGCGCGTGATCGACCGAAAGCGGCCCCACGACGGGCCGTAGCAATCGAGGAAGTCGTCGAGCGAGCCGTTTGGATACACAGTGTCGCCGAGCGTGAGCACAGCGTCCGGCGCGATGCGCTCCACGAGCGCGGCGGTCTCGTCTTGGTGGCCCGCGGGGCAATCGGCGATGTCACCGGCGGCGACGACGACGGCCGCGGAGGGATCGCGCGGCGGGACCGTGAGCGCCGACGATGGATCGCAAGGAGGCAAGGGGCGCGTCTCGACGCAGGTGAGCGTCGCCGCGGCGAGAGCGAATGACATCAGCGAGAAGGCGCGAGCACGCACGACCTAACGCGCCCAGAGAAACTCGAGCTCGAGTTCAAAGGTGTCGAAGGGCTCGGCCTGTACGCGAGCTGCGTCTCGGTACGCACCGAGCCGCACGTAGTGCGGACCCTCGAGGCGGAAGATCTCCAGCGTCAGTGCGGCGGGATCGACATGCCAAACGTGCGTCACGCCTTCTCGCGCGTCGATGGTCATCTTGTCGGTGCGGTCGACCTTGGCCGTGCTCGGCGAAAGCACCTCGCACACCCAATCGGGGGCGAGCTCGAAGTGGGGAGTGTCGGGCATCTCGGGCATGCGCGTGCGTCGCCAAGCGGCAAGATCCGGGACCAAGACGTCGGCGGCGAGATGAAGCTCAGGCGCCTCGAGAATCATCCACCCGCCGGGACCGCCACGACCGAAGCGAAACCGTGGGGCCAGCTCGGCGTGGAGCGCGCCCGTCGCGCTCGCGTGAATCGAGCGCGGACGCGGGTGTGACCACAAGGTGCCCAGCAAGATCTCCCCCACATGATGCGGAGGGATCGAGAGGAGATCCTCGTAGGTTGCGGTCTTCCGAGCGGCCTCACCCATCGGGAAAGCCTAGCAGCGCACCACTGGGCCGGTCGAGGCGCGGACGCACTTAGCGCGGCCGTGCCGCGCGGGCGTGGCGCTCGGCCCACGCGTTCATGACGATGCCCGAGGCCACGGCGAGCGGTAGCGACTGGTTTACGCCGTAGATGGGAATGCCGATGACGTCGTCGCACGCGTCGCAGGTCTCGCGCGTGAGGCCGAAGCGTTCGCTGCCGAAGAGGAAGACGACGTCCTTCGGAAACTCGGTGACGTCGTAGAGGCTTCGCCGCGCGAAGTCCTTCTCGATGGCCCACACGGGCCGACCGGCCACGTGTGCGCGGAGCGCGGCTTCGTCGGTGAGCGTGTGGATCGTCTCGTACTTCTCCATGCCCATGGAGGCCTTCTCGTAGAAGGGCTCGTCGCCGAGGAGCAGGACTTCCCGCGCGAGAAAGTTGTGCGCCACGCGAATGACGGCGCCGACGGCGAAGGCGTTGCCTGCAGTATGCAATGCCACGGAGAATTCGTGACGAAGCGGAGCGAGGAGCTCGCGCACGCGCTCCGGGGGCTCGCCGAGGGGAGGGGAGAGGGGCATTGGGGCCCGAATGGTACGCGAGAGCGACGAGGGGAGTGCACGCGGAGGCTCACGGTCCGCCAAGGGGCAGCACAAGATCAACGGGGTTCGGTACGAACGTTCGCCACCGACCTTGGACGGCGCCGCTCGTGTATGGGATGCCGTCGACCTGGGGAATCGCCGCAAGGCCCGTCGGAACAGTCGTTTGGATTCCAGCCGGCGCGTAGCCTCCACCTGGCATGCCTGCCACGACGTGGCTCATGGCGACCACCGGGCGTCCCAGCTCGTTCGCGAGTTGTTGAGCCGCGTTGGGGCCAGCGGTTGTGAGCTTGCCCGCTTCGCAGGCCACCAGGAGAACCGGGCCGCTGCCGCCCTGCATCCGAACGGCGTCGGCCACCTCGGTCACCGTTCTGGGCGTATAGGCGCCAGGAACTCCTGGCACCTCGCCGGCGAAACCGGTCGGGGTGCCGTGCACCCATAACTCAGTCCAGCCATCAGGGAGCCGATACGCGCCTGCGCCGTCGCGCGCATCGGGACCCAAGGTTCTCGCGGGGCCCGCCACGCTCAGATCGATGGCTCGCCGTGGGTGTGCCTCCGGCGTCCAACCGTCCGCGCGAGCGCGGCGCTCGGCCTGCTCCTCTGCGTGTTGAAGGCTTGCACGCTGGAGCCACAAACGGCGTAGCTGCGCTCGTCCCTCGCGTGTGGTCGCGACGCTCGGGTCAATCGGGCGGCCCTGCCTGGCGAAGTCGTACAGCTCGTTCGCGCTCGGGAGCGATCGCGGTGGCGTGGTACGGAAGCCTTTTGCTGCCGCTGCCACGGTGGCTGCGGCAGCCGGTGGCGGGGCGGCGCAGGTGGTGCACGCGGACCTTTGTCCGCCGCCGGTCTCGGGCGCGCCATCGGCGGGTCGCGGCGCGAACAAGTCCTCGGCGGCGCGGCGGGCCGGGCTCACCCCGACCCGGTTACCGTCGAGATCTGTCCGCGCGTGACGCTCGCGCGGCAGGCTGTCGACATCGTAACCGCGCTCTTCGAGAACCTTGACCCGCGTGTTCCCGTCCCAGACCTTGCCCGCATCGTCGACCTTCAGCGAGTCCGGTCGGCCCGGCTTGAGCGATTCGACGATGTCGCGGGTGGGCTGGTTCTGCCAGTAGGCGTAGCTCTGAGATGACGTCGTCGTGTCGTCGGCGTGGAGGCGATCGAGCGGTGGCTCGCCGGTGGCGCCTGCGCTTTCGGCGCGCTCTCTGGGCCCTACCTCCCGCCACTCAATCGGTTGGCGTCTAGCCGAGAAGTCGAAGGCTTGGTCGCCACGGGGCCGTTGCCCCGCGGGGTCTAGCGCCACTCGTCGCGGTGGCTGCAGGTCGCGGATTCCATCGCGAAGCTGGCTAGGGGAGCCGCCATTCGGAAGGGCAGCGATACCGTCTCGGAGCTGACCGGGTGTGAAGGGCTGAGACGCCTCATGCCCCGTGCCGCCGATCGTGCGACCCGGAATGTCAGCCTTGTAGTTCCAATCGACGCTGCCGTCTGGATTCCGTCGAGGGTACTGCTCCTCGACACGCGGAACCGCATTGCGATGGGTGTGGCCATCCGGCGTGCCAATAATGGAGGACTTCTGGTTGGGATTGCGGTCTTGGATGTACCCGACGTCACCGCTCATCGGATCTTTCCCGACGCCAGATAGGTGCTTCGCACCGCTCGGATGGTTGTGAAAGATGAGCCGGTCTGCGGAACCAACGGGAGCCACGATCGACTCATCGCCTCGAACTACGTAAAGCTGCCCAGTCTCCTTGCTGCGGAAGACCCCGTACTCCACCGGCTTCTTTGCAAGATAGGCAAGCAGGCCATTCTTATTGGTGCCGCGAGGCAGCGCGGTGTGGTCACCACGCTTCGCAAGTCCATCGATTTTCTCTTGGAGTGCGGGGCTGAGCGTTCTCGCCGCCTCCGGCGAGTTGGTCGACCTTCGGCTCTTCGCGCAAGTGGAGCACCCTGGGTCCGAGATCGTCGCGTCCCCAGGCGTGGTTCGCTGCTCCCTCGCCAGACGCATGTCGGCGAGGCGCAAGCGCGTCCATTCTTGGCGCTCCGCGAACGTCATCGGTTCGTCGCGCTTCACCTTTCCGTCGAGCGTCTCGTAGCGCTCGCTTCGTGGCTTCGCGGAGCCCGTGGCACCAGCACCTTCACCTTCGCCGGTACCTTCGCCGGCGCGCGGTCGAGCCTCCGCCGCCCTCTCCCGTGCGCGCGCCACACTTCCCCTTAGCGAAAGCGCGGCGTCCTCGAGCGGCGCCTGAGGGCGCGGTTCACCGGCGCCCGGTTCCGCGTCGCGCTGAGCCGGCAACGTTGGACCTGTGTCGCGTGCCTCCGCGGCCCGCGGCTCTCCCGTCGCGCGCCGCCCGCGCAGATCACGAATGAACGACCGCTTCGGGCCTGACTCCGTGGCGACGCCGGTCGTGAGGTACTTCGCCCCGAATGCAACCTCAGCCTTGCTCGGCACGAACAGCGCCGAGACCGGCGCCTTCCGCCCAACCACGGCACCGGCCTTCATCGGATTGAAGAAGCTCACCGATGAGCCGCCGACGAAGCCGAGGATGTTCTCCCATCGGCCTTCCGTTCTCTCTCCTTGCGAGTCGAGCCACTTCCCGGCTTGTGCACCCAGCTCGGTGGCCTTCTCGCCGAGTAGCAGACCCGCGCCGAGGACGGCTCCGCCTCCCGCGAGCGCGAGAACGCTGCCGCCCAACAGGAAGGGGCCCACCACCGCTGCCACGCCCAGGCCTAGCGCTACCTTGCCCAAGAGGGCGCCGACCTCGTCAGCGGCGGCGATGATGCTGCTCCCGTAGGCACCGCCGGCAGACGTGGACTCGCCGCCGATGAATGTGCGCTGTGCACAGCGCTCAAGCATGAGGCCGCCGCATCCACCCTTCTCGCCTTCGCGCGCGGCGGGTTTGCCGTTGATGAAGACGGTGGATGACCCCGACTCGATGAGAGCGTTGGAGCCGTGATCGAGCTCATCGATCTGCGCGCGTGCGGCGCGGCGGTGCTCGATGAAGACCGGATTTCCGTCTCCCTTGGCTCCGGAGCCAGTGGTGATCTTCCCGCACGAGCCCCCCTTGAAGGTCTGGCCGGCCTTGCCTCCCGCGGAGACGCCGCCTGCGATGGCAGCGAAGAAGCCGACGCCCGCGGCTGCCAAGCCAAAACCCGCGCCCACGACGATGGGCAGAGCAGCGCCGCCCGAGAGGACGATAGCGCCGATCGCCGCTCCCGCGAGTGCGACGCCGACGAGGCCGATCCCTAGTCCGAGGAGTCCCCCGAGCACCATGCCGAGCCCCGCGCGGCTGTGCGCGCCCGTGGGGTCGCCCATTCGGGCGGCGCGCCTCAGCGTGTCGGCGAGGCGGGTATCTGCGACGATTGCGGGCTGGGGCCGGGTAGCGACGGCCGCCACTGTGCTTGCCTGCGTTCCAACGAAGCGAAGGGGCGGAGGGACGAGTTGAACAGGTGTGCCTGTCATGACGCCGACGTCGCACGCGATGTGCCGCGGGTGGGTCGGCTCGGCGGCGACCTGTCGCGACTCGTAAGGGGTGCTCGCGGTGCAGCCAACGGCGCGAAATGTCCCGCCTGCCGCGCTCCGCGGAGAAATCTCCATGAGGGTCGCAACGGTCGCGCATGTCGCGCGTCGACGACTTGCCGCGCCGAGTGTCGACATTCGTCGACACGGGGCGTACCCGGTGAGCACGATGTGCCCGTCCAAGCATTTCGTACGATTGGGTTTCGGGCTCTGGCCCCGGGTAAGGCAGCGCGCACGGTCGGTAAGCGGGCGCGGGGCCGCGATAACGCACCGCGGAGCTCTGGTAAGCGTGGCGGGAGGCGCGCGGGACCAGGCGCGCGCTCACGTGGACGAGCGCGGGACCTTCACGCGTCGGCTTTGGGCTTCGTACGCCGTTGCCGACGGTTGGTCGGTCGACCTTTCGCTGGGTTACGGGCGTATCGAGGTTGGGAGTTCGTCTCACGAGACGCGCGTCTCAGACGCTTCGTCGCTGCGCTGCCACTGGAAGCCCAAAAGGCGGCCTCCTTCGGTCACTTGCCGGCGACCTTCAGCACGAAGCTGGGCCCGGGCGTCTCTCGAGTGGTTTACGAGACCTGCGAGCTCGCTCATGAGACGTTCCGCCGGCCCAATACGTCGGGGCCCCGCGCACGAAGTCACGCAAACGGGTTGGGGGGCGCGCCGGCGCCTTGGCGGGCTTGTTTGAGGCGGTTGACACGACGGGGACCGTCGTCCGCGGCGTCGGGGCAGTGCCCACCTGTCTTCCGTCTCGGTGCTCTGGCCTCGATCGGCTTTGCGTCGCATCGCGATGCGGAGGGCGATGCGATCGCGTCTAGAGACGACGGCGCGGACGATCCGCCCACTCGGTGTACCAAGCGTCGAGCGCCGCGCCGGCTTGCTGATTGCGTTCGAGCACAGACACGTCAGCGAGAGCTTGAGGTCGACCGGCGGCGCGCTTGTTGACGATGAGGTCCGCGAGGCTGATCACCGAGCAGCGAACGGCATCGCCGAACGACGCTTGAATGCGTTGCGGCCACGCTTCCGAGAAGGAGATGCCTTCGATCTGCGTGAGGATATCGATGCGTCGCTCACCGAAGCGGCGCACCACGCGAGAGCAATCCGGCTAGCGGGCGCAAGGCCCGCTCTGCCCCGGCTGCGCAACGGCGGCGCTCTGCTAGACTGTTTCACGTGTCCTCGCCTGCCGATCGAGCCGCAGCCAATCGAGCTGACCAGAGGCGCGCAACCTGGACGGGTGGCGTGGCTCACTCGTTCGAGGAGGCCGACGAAATGGACCTGGCCTTTTGGGCAGCGGCCACGCCACGCGAGCGCATCCAAGGCGTGACCCAACTCATCGAAGAGATGCGTAGCATGGCCGGCGAAAGTGGACCTGCCCCGCGACTTCAAAGAGCTGTTGGAGGAGTTCGACCGAGACGCGGTTGAGTGGCTCCTGGTGGGCGGTTACGCCGTAGCGTTTCACGGCCGTCCACGCGCGACGAATGACATCGACCTCGTCCTCGAGGGCAGCCCCGTGAACCTAGCGCGCGCGGCGACAGCGCTGGCGCGGTTCGGTGCGCCGGCGAACGTTGTCGCCGCTGCTGCGGTCATGAAGGAGTCCGACGTTGTCTTTCTCGGGCAACCGCCGCTGCGGATCGACCTGCTGCGGACGATCGACGGTGTCGACTCGAAGGCGCTGTTTGCGGACGCGGTGGTCACGGAGCTCGACGGCTTGCGACTCCGCGTCATCTCGTTCGACCACCTTGTCGCCAACAAGCGGGCTGCGGGCCGACCCCAAGATCTGCTCGACGCGGAGTTTTTGGAGAAGCTTCGCGCGCGGCGGTGAGCGATCAAAGGCGTGACACGCCCGAGCTCGTCATCGAAGTGATCTGGGGCGTCGCCGGAGCCACGGCCTTCTTGAACAAGCGCTCCGACGCAGCCTGATCCGCCGCTTCGACGCTGCGATCGTTGGCGCCCGGTACACAAGCTCAGACGCGAGGCCACACGAAAGTCTCCACCGCGAGCGCGGCTTGGTGCGCGCACCCGAGCGGGGCGCCCAACCGAACGCGTACTCGCGTGCAGTATGCAAATCCAGACGCGAACTCGCTCGCACCTTATCCCCCCAATCGCGCCTGCCCGCGTCCTCCACGCTTGAGCGCCGGCGCTTCGTCGTGTCCGCTCAGCGTCGTCGCGCGTCGCACGACTGCCCCGTCCACCCGGAGCCCGCATGCCCCTTCTTCGTGCCACCAGCCTCCTCTTGGGCGTCGCGCTCGCCCTCGGCGTTTCGGGGTGCGACCAGCTTCGCGAGCTCGCGCACAAGAACGACAAGAAGAAGGACTCTCCGCCTGCGACGGTGGTGGTGCCGGCCGATGCGACGAAGGCGCTGCCCTTTTCGCCGCGCGCGCGGCGTCAGGCCATCGCCGCCGCGTATCGGCTCCGCGTCGACCGGCGCTTCGTGATGGCCGCGGCGGAGATCGCGCGCCTCTTGGGCGCGCCGCCACCCGGGCCGGAGGTGTGGACCGGGCTCGCCGACCTGCCCGATTATCCGGAGCTCGCACAGAAGCTCATGGCCTTCGCGCGCACCATGCCGCTCGCGACCCTTGGCCTCGACGCGTCGCCGGCGCCTTCGCGCGCCGACGCTCGGCCCCTCTACGACGACGCGGCGCACAGGGCGCTCGCGCAAGCGCAAGCGGCGTGGGGCCGCGGCGAAAAGTCGCGCGCAAACCTCGCGAGCACGGCGCATGCGCTCGCGTCGCTCGCGTTTCAAGTCGACGACCGAGTGGGCGTCGCCGACGGGCTCTTCGCACAAGCCATCGCACTGCACGTCGTCGCCGACATCGCCAGCGCGGGCATCGGCGACACCGATCGGATGCTCGTCGCGGCTGCGCTCGGGTACACGAAGGCCGCTGCCGGGTACGCCGCCGCGCTCCCCAAGGGCGACGGCTTCGGCGCGTTCCTCGCCATCGACGACGTTTCGCTGCGCCAAGCGGCGCGCGGCGCCGACGCCATCACACGACTCCTCTGGCTACGCCGCGTGGGCGAAGCGCGCGGCGCCGAGACGCCGGCCGGCCTGGCGCGCCTCGCCTTTCCTGGCGCCGACATCCTGCGGCTTCCTCCGCTCGGGGCGCGCCTCGACGGCGCGGGGCTCGAGGACGGGCAGCTCATGGAGCTCGGGCCGCTCGTCGCCTTGGCGCACCTCGGAGAAGCGGTCGGCGCAGGCGCAGCGCAGGCCGCGCTCAGACCTCTCGTCGATCTCGCGCGCGATCCCGCTCTCCCCGGCGTTCGCGCCGCAGCCGCCCTCGCCGCAGCGCGCAAGGCAATCGGCGTAAAGCCCGGCGAAGAGCTCGCGAAGTTCGATGCCCTCGCCGCGAAGCTCGTGGCCCCCGGGCCCCTCGTGCCCGTCGGCGCCATCGACGCGTATTACCGCGCCCACTTCTTCAGCCGCATCGACGACGTGCTCGGACGCGAGCTCGATCTGCGGAGCGACGAGAAGGAAGCCCGGGCGCGCTTCGACGCGCTCAAGCCGGGCTCCGCACCGAGCTCGCGCGATCTGCGCGATTGGTTAAGTCTGCGCGTGCACGTCCTGGAAAAGGGGCTCGGTGGCCCCGTGGTGCAAGGCGCGGCAGCGTTCCCAGCGCTGGGTCAACCGGCGCGCGCGAAGATCTTCGCGGAGATTTCGAGCCGCGCCGATTGGGGCAGCGGCGATGTTCCTCGCGCCGCACGCCTCTTGGCGGCCACGCTCGACTCACGGCCGAGCCACCGACGGAGCGGCGCGACTGCCGCGTATTCGGCCATGGACCTCGCCGAGTCCGATCGGCTGCTCGCCTCGTCGCTCAGCGTCGCGCCCTTCGCCGCCCCCGAGATCGACGCTTGGAAACTGGCGCGATCGCGCGATGTCGACGAGGTACGCCGCACCATGGCCGATGCGCGCTTCTCGGCGCCGCGGCGCGCCCGGGTGCTGGCCGCGGCGCTTCGGCGCACGCCGAACGATCCGGTGCTGCTCGCGAGCGTCGAGCCGCTCGTCTCCGAGCTCCCGCGCAGCATCGGGCTCCGCACGTCGCTCGCCGAAGCGCTGCTCGCCGTGGGCAGGCCGGCGGAGGGCCGCGCGCTGCTCTTCCCGTGGATGAACGAGCACGACGATGGCTCGCTCCGCGCGGCGCGTGCGCGCCGAGTTGTCGCTGAATCGTTCCGCGCCGAAGGCGAGCTCGCCGAGGCCAAGATTGCCGCGCAAGCCGCCGCCGCCAGCGGCCAATTCGACGCGGTGCTAACGGCGGCGCGCATCGACGTCGAGACGGGCGCGCCGGCCCAGGCCGTGGAGCGAGCCAAGTGGCTCGTGTCACGCTACCCCGGCAGCAAGAGCGGCTCGGCGTTGGCCCTTATCAAGTTCCTAACAGGCGATCCGCGAGGCGCCGTCGCGGCGATGCAGGCGCACCGCGTGAGCTACGTCGACACGCGGTGGAAGATTGCGCATGAGATGGTGCCGGTGCTGGTGAAAGGGCCGGCCGCCGAGATCGATCGCACCATCGCGGCGCTGGGCACACTCTCCGATCCCATCAGCGGCATGGCGTTCGTGGCCGAGTTGCGGCGCGCGAAGCGGCCCGATCTCGCGTTTAGCCTCACGACGCTCTTCCGGCCGCCGGGATTGGTACAGCTCGAGATTCACATGGATGCCTTCGAAGCGAAGCGCGACGGAGAGGGCGAGCCGGCGGCGCTCGCGTGGCTCGACAAGGTCGTGCCGCCGCCGATGCGGCCGCCGCTCTCGATGTTCGCCTTCGGACACAACGCCCCCGCCGTGCTGTGGACCCTCGTTCCACCGGCCGCCGGCGACGACAATCACAGCGCCTTCGACTGGCTGATGCGTGCTGCGACGGTGGTGCAGCATGGCGGCAAGGAGAACCCACACTATGGCGAGGTCATCGCCTACTTCACGAGGGCAAAGCCGAGCCCCTACGCGGCCATGGGGCGCGCCTTGATGGGCCTCGGCCGCGACGAAGACGTCGAGCCGTTCATCGTCGACGAGAAGCGGGCGTGCGAGGCTGCCTTCTATATGGCGCACAAGGCCGACTACGAAGGCCGCGCCGCCGACGCGATCGCATACTACCGCGTGAGCCTCGAGGCCGGGTCAGCCCGCGACGGCGAATACCGCTGGTCGTTCAACCGCCTCGATGCGTTGCGCCGCCAGCGGGGTTTCGACGAGTGACCGAGTCGTGTCGGGCGCCGGTTCGTGCACGCTCAAAGAGGCGCCGAAGCTTCACCACTGACTACAAGCTCGAGGCCTACCGGCGTTTCGGAGTGCGCGAGGTCGGACGAGCGCGCTACGTGCGCGTGCTTCGTGGGTCGGAATGCGAGGCGAGCGATGCCAGCGAAGCTCTCCCGGGACTCGATGGGCAAGTAGGTCCCGATGCGTGCCTACGGGCGGTAGATGACGCGCTCCACGGTGAGGGTGGTCGGCGTGCGGCGAATGAGCACGTAGGTGCGGACCTGGGGGATCAAGAGGCGGAACTCGTCGGGGCCGTCTTCTACGCGCACGTGAAGCACGAAGCCGATGCCCTCTGTGGCGTGGCGGTCAACGGCGGCGTCCACCAGGGCTGCGAGCCGCCAGTCAGGGAGCGCCGCAAGGTCGCGCGCTGCTGGCGAGGTCCACTCGACTGCGCGACTCATGCGCCTTCTTGCTTGCGACGCATCTCTTGGATCAATTCCTTGATCTCGGCCGACGAGTATGTGCGCTCACCACGGGCCACGCTCTCCCGCGCCTCAGCCAACAGCCGGCGCTCCTCGTCGGTGAGCGGATCGCCAATCGGCGCATTCAAGAAGGCCGCTTCCACGGGGTCCACGGGCGTCGTCTTCGCGGTCATAGGGGAAAGGCTAGCACCGGTCGGCTCGTGGGGCTCCGGCTCGCCTTCGGTCCGCCATCTGATCACCGAGGCGAGAAGACCATGAGATTGCCGACCCATCGAGCACCCACGAGCCCCGGTGAGGTCCTCTTGGAGGAATGGCTCCAGCCGATGAAGCTGACGCAGCTCGCGCTCGCGAAGAAGATGAGCGTGGACATCCAGCTCGTGAACGGGATCGTCAACGGTCGCCGCTGCGTCACCGCCAAGACGGCGCGCCTCTTGGCGAAGGTGCTGAAGACCACACCCGAGTTTTGGCTGAACGCCCAGATGGCGGTGAACCTGTGGCACGCCCAGCAGGGGGTAGTGGACGAACGGCGCCGCAAGAGCGCGTGAGTCACCGCCTTCAGCCTTCCGTCGAGTGTTACCCGATTGGCAGCGACCAAGAAGCGCGACACGCCCGACCTCGTCATCGAAGTCCTCTGGACGAGCGGCGGCATCGACAAGCTCGAGGCCTACCGTCGCCTCGGCGTACGCGAGGTCTCTGGAAGGACGAGCGGATTCCATGCGCGTGCTGCGAGGCTCGCAGTACGTAGCGAGCGAGGCCAGCGAAGCTCTGCCGGGAGACGTTCCTGGACCACCCGACGGCGTCAGTTCCGCGCGCCGTCCAGCCAAACGAAGAACTCCGGCGAGAGTGCGCGCAGACCCGGTTCCATCGCCGCGATTAGGGTTCCGCCCAGCGCCGACCTGTACTCCTTTCGCGCCTCTTCGTCTTGGAGCCCAGCGAGCCACGCTTCGCGCGCGCGATCGGCGGCCATGAAGTACCGCTCGCGTGCTGCCTCTTGCGCGTCAACTGACGCAAAGCGCGCCACGTAGGACTCCTCAGTTTGGAGGATCGCGCCCTTGGGCACACCGAGGCCGAGTTGGGTCGCATCGCGGCGCTCAAGGGTAACCGCGGCTGATGCGCCATCAACGCTTGCCACGGCATAGGGCACGCGGACAACGCGCTCGCCGTTGGCCATAAGGACCGAGAAGACAAGCATCGACCAGCCGGCCCGCGTCGGGATCGATTCTGATAGCGCCGCCTCCATCGGGTACGCCTGCCGGAACTCGGGGTTCCTCATCACCAACGAATGCGCGACGCGACTGTTCATGGGCCCCAGATTGGCGTCTCCGTTCGAATTGCGCCACTGAGGCTGTCGAAGTACAGGTCCGCGCGGATGGGAACGGTAGAACCAAGCGCGCCACTCGTGTCGTTGACCACGACGTGAGTGACGTTGCCGGCCGCATCGCGAACGACGTCGACGGGCATGATCGCGTGGCCCCCGCCCGCACGTGGGTCGTTGTACAGTTTTTTCGCGTCGTGCGAACTCAACACGCCGTAGCCCTCATCAATCGCCTGCACTACCCCTTGCCGATGGCTAATCGGCCCCAGTGATGAAGGGTCCATCGGATCCCAGTTCACATAGCGCCCCGGCGCGGGTGGGTCGTGCGGAATATCAACCGCCGCAACCCCTGCGTCGTGAAGAATCTGCTTCGCGCCGAGGCTGCTCATGCCCTGCTCAGGCGTCCACACTCCCGCTTCTACGCCGCGCCCCATGAGGTCCGCCTCGGTGAGCCGCGTACCGGTCTGCGCTTCGATCAGCTGGCCGCAGACCATTAGGCTACATGTGCCTTGCGTCTGGTCGCCCGGGTAGAGGGCATCGGCCTTCCCATACCGCTCCGGGTGCGCGGCCTTGACGCCCTTCCACTTCTCCAGTTGCCCGACCGAAATGTGCTGCCTGTCACCTTCGGGCTTCGGCGGAGGCGGAAAGGCCGGGCGGGGGGGCGGCGGAGGCGGCGCCGCTGGGATGACCGGTGCATCGAGCATTGAGGGGACGATTGTCGGCAGGTCCGCCGCAGGTCGGGGTGCCGCCGGGGGTGGTGCATCGATGACCGGGAAAGGCAACGGGTCGGCCGGAGCCTGAGCTCGGAGCTTGCCACTTGCAGCCGCCGCCGCTTGCCCGGACGCACTCGGCGCCGCCCCCGCGTCGCCGCAGGTCGTGCAGAGCTGACTTGACGCGACGATCGGTTTCTCTCCCGTCGCCACCTGCATTTGAACGGGCGTGTCAGCGGGCATGAGGCCGGCTTGGACGCGGCGGTTGATCTCGTGAACGCGGTGATGACCTGCCCTGACGATCAGTCGTGGACCCGGGCCCAGCATACTGTCGCCTTCTGCGTAGGCTCGAGAGGCGACGATCGGATCGTTCCCGTCCCGCCACCTTGCCCGCGTCGTCGAGGTTCCGCAGCCGCCGTGCTGCCCCGTTCCGCCAGTTGGTCCTCGTTGACGCGTGGGTTGGTTCTGCCAAGTTTTCAGGAGCAAGTTCGCCGGCGTTCGCTTCGAATCGATCGAAGCGTCGAGGAATCTGCGCACCCGTCTCGGGCAGCGCCGCGTCTTCCAGCGGCCTCGGTCCCGCCTGCTGCTGTTGCTGCTGTTGCTGCTGCTGTGGACCATCGCCTTGTCGCAGCGCGTCTTGTCGCGCGCGTTGCTCCGCCATCTGCTGCGCCTGAAGGTCGCGCTGCGCTTGGCTGGGTTGGTGGGCGGATTGTTGCTGCTGGGATTGCTGCGGCACCATGCCGTCCCTTGCCGCCGTCGGAGCCAACGTGCCCGGCGGGAGCGTGGCTTCTGGGTCGAACTTAGGCTCAGCAGGCTTCGCGGCCGGTGGCGCCGCTTGGCCTCCGCGCGGCTCAAAGAGGTCGCGATACCCCTTCGCGAAGCTCTCCGGATCCTTCGCGATGATCGCATCGAGGTCCGGGCTAACGCCAGGCTTGTAGGGCGGCGGCTCCACACCGTTCTTCATGAACAGGTACTTCGTCGCCATGTCGGTGACACCGGCGCTGCCGCGATCGTAGGGCATTGCCTGCGCCATCCACCAATGCACCTCACCGACCTTTTCGACGAGTTCCGGCCCACGGTACTTGCCCGCCTCGATGTCTCGGAAGAGCGGGTCCACGTGATTCATCACCGCCGGCACGTTCTCGGCGGGTGTATGAACGATGAAGTAGCGGTTGACTGAACTGAGCGCGACGTCCTGATCGCCAATGCGAGCGGTGACGTCGTATCCGCGAAAGCTCGGGTCGGTCTGCGCGATTCGGTCGGACAGCTCGCCGTACCGCTCTGACTTTCCGTGCATGTCGGCAAGCGTCGTCTGCGTGAACTTCTTTCCCGCAGTGGGATGAATGTCGTCCCGAGTCTTGCCGAAAGAGTCAGGGTTCTCTTCGCCGAGTTCCCGGGCCATTTCGCGGCGTTTCGCCGCCAAGCTGTCCATTCGCTCCTTCAGGCTCTTCGGGCGGGCGTCAGCAAGCTCAGCTCGGACGGCTTGATCCGCGCGCGTGCCGTAGAGCTTCCCGCCGTCGCCCTTCGGGTCGAACCCCTTCCGCCGAACAACGTACTTCTTCCAGCCGTCGGGGTTTTCAGGGCTCGCGCCTTGGCTCGCTTTGGGCGCACCGGGAGCGGCCGCAGCAGCCTTCGGCGCGTTCTTCTGGCCCTTCGACCCGTTGCAGCTCGAGCAGCCCGCCGGCTCGGCGCCACCCGCGCTGGCAGCCTTTGCTTTTGCCTCGGCGCGCTCTGCGCGAGCGTCGAGTTCCTTTGGCGTGGGGCGCTTGCCGGTCTCCTTGAAGCCCTCTTCCATCGCGCGGTGACGATCGGCCTGGTGTTGCGCCCGCTCCGCTAAGTCAGGCCGACGCTGCGCTCCGATCTCCATCGACCCGCGACCTGCGTATGCTTCCGCTGCGTTCGCGGGAGAGCCGAACCTTCGGCGCCTTGATCAGCTTTCCTGCCGCACCGAAAGGCATGGCGTTAGCCAATGCTTCGGCCGTGAGCGCTCCAGCCACCGCGCCCGCGCCGGCCCCACCGATGGTGCCGCCAATGTGCTCGCCGGCCGCAGACATCGCCATGCCGCCGCCAACACCCGCACCGATTCCGGCGGTGAGCTTTCCGGCCGCGACGCGACCCGCGCTCGTCGTCACCAGGGCCTTGAACCCGCCCTGCGCTATCGCAACGCCGCGGACCGCGACGCCAGCCATGCCGACGCCCATAGCCAGGCCGGCCACGCCCAAGCCCGTCTCGATGCCTTCCCAGTTCCAGCTGTCCATGTTGGACCAACTGAAGCTCGCTCCGGCTATCGGGCTCGCGTCGGCGCCACCGCCATTGGTTGGAGGCCCGCCGATGTACGTCCTAGAACAAGCCGAAATGATCTTGCCGCCACAACACGACTTGTCGTCGATGCGCGCCAGCGGCTTGCCGTTCACGTAAACGTAAGCGCTGCCCTCCGCGAGCTTCGGAGATGATGGGGGATGGATGTTCGTGTCCTGTTGTGCCCGCGCCGCAGGCTTGTTCTCGATGTTGACGTTGTGCGAGCCGGACGTGATGTTTCCGCAGCCGCCGCCACCGCCACCTGAAGACGGCTTCGCTTCCGCTTCCCGCTGAACCTTGATGCCTCCAGAGGCCCCGCTCAACGCCCCACCAATGACGGCGAGCGAGAGGCCCGCCGTGCCGCCACCAACGGCCGCGACCGTTCCTGCAGCCGCCACCACGGCCGCGGATGCGCCCGCGGCGGCAAGGATCACGGGGGCAGCGATGATCGCGCCGACAACGGCACCGGCGGCGAGGGCGCCAATGGCGGCCCACTTAAGGGCGCTCGACAGGAAGCGACTCCCGCTTCCGCTGCCGCCGCCGCCGATATGGCAGCCGACCGTGTCGCTTTCCCGCGCTGCAAGCGCCAGTTGACCCATGGGCGAGTTACCGAGAATAGCAGCGAGCGACGACCTTCGTGCTCGGCCAGTGAACTATTGCAGAATCGATACCCGGCGGGGGCTGCAGGAACGGCCCCGATTTCTCGCACGATCTGCCCGAGCACGCGGCAATCTGTTGCCGCTTCCGGCACTTTGTACCGGGTATGTCTATGTGGCCTTCTCCGGAGCGGCTTTTTCCGAGCCGCCACCGGCGGACTTCCCTTCGAAGCGCCCGTCGTAGCGGCGCGTCGTCGGGTACGCGAACTCGATCCGCGCGTCGTCTTGGAACGCGTCCAAGATCGCTTCCCAGATCGTGCTCGTCGACCGCCGTCGATCGCGCGGCTTGCACATGTAACGGAGCGAGAGCTTCACGCCGTGGTCGACCACCGTGGTCCAGACCACCGGCGTCACCTTGCCCACGCGTATGTGGTACTCGTCCGCCTTCTGGGCGATCTTGTCGAGGTCGTCTTGCGAGACGCCTTCGGTGTTCTTCGCGAGGATCGCTTCGAGCTTGGCCTTCGCGGCGCGCCAGTCGCTCTCGAAGGTGACGACCACCTCCATCTCGTTCCAGATGAAGCCAAAGGCCTCCTCGTAGTTCGACACCGACTGCTTGAAGACCCAGCCGTTGGGCACGTGAATCGCGCGGCCCGTGCTCTGCTCGGCGTGCACCCACTTGCCGACCTCGAGGAGCACGAACCGAAACGGCCGGATGTCGACGACGTCGCCCACGTGCGGACCGATCTCGATGCGATCGCCGATACGAAACGGTGTGCGAAGCAGAATGAAGACCCAGCCGGCGAGGTTTGCGAGCGGATCTTGGAGCGCGATGGCGATGCCCGCCGACAAGAGACCGAGGTACGTCGCGAGGCCCGTGATGCTCTCGAACCAAATGCGAATGATGACCAGGAACGCGACGAACGCGTAGCCGTAGGTCAGCGCCTTCGTGAGCGAAAAGCGCGAGGCCGGATCATCGACGGTCTTCGAGACGATGCGCCGCGTGAGGCCGCGGAGCGCGATGTAGACGACGAAGACGAAGAGTGTGAGGGCGAGCCGTTCCGTCGCCGCGCGCGGAATGCCGAGGATCTTCTCGATCCATTCATCGGCTTGTCCGAACGGGAGGAGCATCGCGGCGCCGCGAAGCCTACGGATGGTGGGCCGCCCGGGTCAACGAGGCACTGGTCGATTGGTCATCTGCGACGCCCATTGCTTCGCGTTCCTACGCGCGTAGCTGAGTCGTGCCTTTGCGGTGGGATACCTGCGCTGGAACCAGTCCGTGAGCGAGAGGATGTTTTCGAGCTCCTCTCCTTCGAGCTCCTCTCTGCACTTGGCAAGGCGCCTTTCGAACTCCTCCGGCTCAAGCGGCGCGTCATAGATGGCGGCGACCCAGGGCTCAAGTTGCGGCCTCTTCATAGCGCGCCACCACGTTTCTTTTGGAGCAGCACGGCTTCGATCATCTGGATGTCCGCCAAGTCCTTGTTCCGGGACGCCCACCGTTTCGTCCGAACCAGATCCTCGGCGCGCGGGACCGCGATCGAGACTCGTTCCGTGAAGACCACCTTCTCGCGAGACGCCCAGGCCTCGTCGAAGGTGAGCGCGGCGTCGCCCGTACCCTTCGACCGCGCCACCATCACGTCGATGTGTTCGCCATTTTCGATGGAATATCGACCTCGCTTGCGAGCCTCCTCCGGGGGCACCGACGGGTAGTGCTCCAGCGCTTCCAACGCGGCGTTGAATCGCTCGATGTCGTCGATGTGGACCCAATAGTCGTAGTCGAAGGTGACCAAGGGCAGACCAATCGCGATAAGGGCTCGCCGTCCGATGAGCAGCGCGCGGGCGCCGCTGCGCTCAATGGCGCCGAAGAACTCCTCCTCGTCGAACTCGTGCGATTCCACCCGAGTAGCCTAACGCGCCTGCCTCGCCTCCGCCGCGGGCACTTTTCCTCGAATCGACACCCCCCGCGACGCTTGACAGTCCACCCCCCGCGAGTAGAGTGCGCTCCCCCGCTTCCGGGAGAGGAGCGTCTTCCGCTCCCTAACTGTTCGAAACCCTCCGAGTTTCCCTTCGAATGCCCACCATCAATCAGCTGATCAACAAGGGCCGCGAGGCCACCCGCTGGAAGACCGCCTCGCCGGCGCTCAAGAGCTGCCCGCAAAAGCGCGGCGTTTGTGTTCGTGTTTACACGACCACGCCGAAGAAGCCGAACTCCGCACTCCGCAAGGTTTGCCGCGTTCGCCTCACCAACGGGATGGAGGTCACCTCCTATATCCCGGGCGAAGGGCACAACCTCCAGGAGCACTCGGTCGTCCTTATCCGCGGTGGCCGCGTCAAGGATCTCCCGGGCGTTCGCTATCACGTCATCCGCGGGACGCTCGACGCCTCTGGCGCCATCGGCCCCTCGTCGACCAACAAGGTCAACCGCAACCGAAGCCGTTCCAAGTACGGCGTCAAGCGGCCCAAGGCCTGAAGGATTTAGGAGCAAGCCATGTCGCGCAGACGCGAAGTACCCAAGCGCCGGATCATCCCGGACCCCAAGTACAAGGACAAGCTCGTCAGCAAGTTCACCAACACGATCATGCTGAGCGGCAAGAAGGCCACTGCAGAGAGCATTCTCTACGGCGCCTTCGACATCATCACCGAGCGCTTCAAGGAGGACGCCATCGAGGTCTTCCGCAAGGCCTTGGACAACGTCAAGCCGAAGCTCGAGGTCAAGAGCCGCCGCGTCGGCGGTGCCACCTACCAGGTGCCGGTCGAAGTGCGCCCCGAGCGCCGCGTTGCCCTCGGCATGCGCTGGCTCGTCACCTACTCCCGCGATCGCGGCGAGAAGACGATGCGCGAGCGCCTCGCTGGCGAGCTCATCGACGCGGCCAACGGCCGCGGCAACGCCGTCAAGAAGCGCGACGACACGCACAAGATGGCCGACGCCAACAAGGCGTTCGCTCACTACCGTTGGTGATGTGAGGCGCGCTAGCCACGCTGACTAGCGCCCTCGCCACCCGTCACTCACTCGCAAGGACACGCATCGCCGAATGAACTTCTCGACATAAGGATCGGGTTACGCCGCCGCCGCTCTAAACGAGCACCGCTCTCCTCGCGAGAGCAACAACCTAAGGCCGTACCCCGACACCCTCTCCGGAACATAGCGCTCCCCACATCGCGGGGAGCCGGGCCGGGGAGGGTTTCGTGCATTCAGCGCCCAAGCTTCGATCCCAACGCTCCCCAAAGCTCCGACGACCCCCCGAAAGACGACCCTCCGAAGACCCCTCAGGACGACCCGTGGCTCGCGAATATCCCCTCGAAAAGACGCGCAACATCGGAATCATGGCCCACATTGATGCGGGCAAGACGACGACGACCGAGCGCATCCTTTATTACACGGGGGTCAACTACAAGATCGGTGAGGTCCACGAGGGCGCCGCGACCATGGACTACATGGTTCAGGAGCAAGAGCGCGGCATCACCATCACGTCGGCCGCGACCAACTGCTTCTGGGCTCCCAACGAAGGTCCCCACAAGGGCGTCCGTCACCGCATCAACATCATCGACACGCCGGGCCACGTCGACTTCACCATCGAAGTCGAGCGCTCGCTCCGCGTCCTCGACGGTGCCGTCGCGGTCCTCGACGGCGGCAACGGCGTCGAGCCGCAGACCGAGACCGTCTGGCGTCAGGCCGACAAGTTCCGCGTCCCGCGCATCGTGTTCGTCAACAAGATGGACAAGGTCGGCGCCGACTTCGAGATGAACGTCAACTCGATCCGCGATCGCCTCGGCGTCGTGCCCGTGCCCATCCAGTGGCCCATCGGCGAAGAGGATCAGCACCGCGGTGTTGTCGACCTCATCACGATGCGCGCCATCGTCTTCGACGAAGAGTCGAAGGGCCAGAAGTACAGCGTCGAAGCGATCCCCGCGGACCTCCTGGCCAAGTGCCAAAAGGCCCGCGAGCACATGATCGAAGCCTGCGCCGACATGGACGACCAGATCATGTCGAAGTTCTTGGACGGCAAGCTCGATCAGATCGGCGAGCCCGAGATCGTCGCGGCGCTCCGCAAGGGCTGCACGTCCTTCAAGTTCTTCCCCGTGCTCTGCGGCTCGGCCTTCAAGAACAAGGGCGTCCAGATGCTCTTGGACGCGGTCATCAACTACCTGCCGTCGCCGCTCGACATCCCGCCGGTTCAAGGCCTGAACCCCGACAAGCTCGACGCCCCGCCCATCAGCCGCAAGGCCGACGACGACGCGCCCTTCGCCGCCTACGCCTTCAAGATCATCAACGATCCGCACGGCAATCTCACGTTCTTCCGTGTCTACTCGGGCAAGATCCAGAGCGGCACGATGGTGTCGAACTCGACGCGCGGAAAGCGCGAGCGCATCGGTCGCATCCTTCGCATGCACGCCAACAAGCGTGAGGAGCTCACGGAAGCCGACTCGGGCAACATCTACGCGGCTGTTGGCCTCAAAGACACGCGCACCGGCGACACCCTCTGCGACGAGAAGCACCCCGTGCTCCTCGAGAAGATGGTCTTCCCCGAGCCCGTCATCTCCATCGCCATCGAGCCCAAGACCCAGGCCGACGTCGAGAAGCTGGGCATCGGCCTCATGAAGCTCGCCGCTGAAGACCCGTCGTTCCGGATGCACACCGATCAGGAGAGCGGCCAGACGATCATCAGCGGCATGGGCGAGCTGCACCTCGAGATCATCGTCGACCGCCTCAAGCGCGAGTTCAAAGTCGAGTCGAACGTCGGCAAGCCCGAGGTCGCGTACCGCGAAGCCATCGGCAAGAAGGTCGCCTGCGAGTACAAGTACGCCAAGCAGTCCGGCGGTCGGGGCCAGTTCGGCCACGTGCTGATGGAGATCGAGCCCGGCGAGCGCGGCACCGGCTACGTCTTCATCAACGACGTGGTGGGCGGCACGATCCCCAAGGAGTTCATCCCGGCCGTCGAGAAGGGCGTCAAAGAAGCCATGGACCGCGGTGTCCTTGCCGGCTTCCCGCTCGTCGACATGAAGTGCCGCCTCTACGACGGCAGCTACCACGACGTCGACTCGAGCGCGCAGGCCTTCGAAATCGCCGCATCGCTCTGCTTCCAAGAGGGCGCCAAGCGCGCAGCGCTACACCTGCTTGAGCCCGTCATGAAGAACGAAGTCGTCGTCCCCGAGCAGTTCATGGGCGACGTCATCGGCGACATCAACTCGCGCCGCGGCAAGATCCTCGGCATGAGCCAGCGCGGCAACGCGCAAGTCGTCGACTCGGAGGTTCCCCTCGCGACGATGTTCGGTTACGTGACCGTCCTTCGCTCGATGACGCAGGGACGCGCTACATCCTCGCTCCACTTCTCCCACTACGCGCCCGTCCCCTCGGCCGTGCAAGAAGAGGTCGTGGCAAAGATCAAGGGAACGAGCAGGTGAATTTGGTCGGGCCTAACCCGAAGGTTTGGGGCTGGCAGGACAGCAGCTCCCTGGAATGACAACAATGGCCTCCATCGAGGCCGACGACCCCGCGAGGGGCAAGCGAACACCCTGGAGAGACCGTCATGGCGAAAGAGAAATTCAACCGCACCAAGCCGCACGTAAACGTCGGAACGATTGGTCACATCGACCACGGCAAGACGACGCTGACGGCGTCCTTGGTGAAGGTCCAGTCGAAGAAGAACCTCGCGAAGGTCATCAGCTACCAGGACATCGCGAAGGGCGGGACGGTCCGTGACGCGACGAAGACGGTGACGATCGCGGCGTCGCACGTGGAGTACGAGAGCGAGAAGCGCCACTACGCGCACGTCGACTGCCCCGGCCACGCGGACTACATCAAGAACATGATCACGGGCGCTGCGCAGATGGACGGCGCGATCCTCGTGGTGAGCGCGCTCGACTCGGTCATGCCGCAGACGCGCGAGCACGTTCTTCTGGCCCGTCAGGTCGGCTTGAACCACATCGTCGTTGCGCTGAACAAGTGCGACGCGGTGGAAGACCCGGAAATGCTCGACCTGGTCGAGATGGAAGTTCGCGAGCTCCTGTCGAAGTACAAGTTCAAGGGCGACGACGCGAAAGATCGTCCGCGTGGCGGCGTACCCGGCGCTGCAGGGCGAAGAGAAGTGGGAGAAGTCGATCGGCGAGCTGATCGCGGCTCTCGACAGCGAGATCCCCGAGCCGGCGCGTGACATCGACAAGCCGTTCTTGATGGCGATCGAAGACGTGTTCTCGATCAAGGGCCGCGGCACGGTCGTGACGGGCCGCATCGAGCGCGGCGTGATCAAGACGGGCGACGAAGTTGAGATCATCGGTTTCCGCGACACGCGGAAGACGACGGTGACGGGCGTGGAGATGTTCCGCAAGCTGCTCGACTCCGGGCAAGCGGGCGACAACGTCGGCGTTCTCCTTCGCGGCATCGAAAAGAACGACGTGGAGCGCGGGCAGATTCTCTGCAAGCCGGGCTCCGTGACGCCGCACAAGAAGTTCGAGGGCGAGGTCTACGTCCTGAAGAAGGAAGAGGGCGGCCGTCACACGCCGTTCTTCACGAACTACCGCCCGCAGTTCTACATGCGGACAACGGACGTGACGGGCACGTGCATGCTCCCCGAAGGCGTGAAGATGGTCATGCCGGGCGACAACGTGACCATGAGCATCGAGCTCATCACGCCCGTCGGTCTCGAAGAGCAGATGCGCTTCGCCATCCGCGAAGGCGGCAAGACCGTCGGCGCTGGCATCGTCACCAAGATCCTCGAGTAAGGCGAGAAACCTAATGTCGACCAAGATTCGTATTCGCCTCAAGGCGTTCGATCACCAGCTTCTCGACAAGTCAGCGAGTGACATCGTTGACACCGCGAAGCGCACCGGCGCGCGCGTGGCAGGGCCGATCCCGCTCCCCACGCACATCTCGCGCTACACCGTCCTTCGCGGACCCCACGTGGATAAGAAGTCTCGGGAGCAGTTCGAGATCCGGACGCACAAGCGTCTCCTCGACATTCTGGACCCGACGCAGCAGACACTCGACGCCCTCATGAAGCTGGATCTTTCAGCGGGCGTCGACGTCGAGATCAAGAGCTGAGGGAGAGCTGAATCATGGCAACCATCGACGTCTTCAACCTGAAGCGCGAGAAGGTCGGCACGCTCAACCTCGCCGATGAGGTCTTCGCCACGGAAGTGAACGAAGGACTCTTCTACGAGATCGTGAAGGCCCAACTCGCATCGCGGCGCCAAGGCACCGCAGCCGCGAAAGAACGCTCTGCCGTCAGCGGCAGCACCAAGAAGCTCTACAAGCAGAAGGGCACCGGCAGCGCACGTCACGGCTCCAAGCGAGCTCCGACGTTCGTCGGCGGTGGCCAGGCGCACCCGCCGCGCCCGCGCGACTGGAGCTACCGGCCCCCGGCCAAGATGCGGCAGAAGGCGCTCACGAGCGCCCTCAGCCTCTTCTTGAAGGAAGGCCGCCTCGTCGTCGTCGACCGCATCGAGCTTCCCGAGATCAAGACCAAGGGTCTCTTGGGCGCGCTCGACAAGCTCGGCGTCACCAAGGCGCGCGCCTCTGGCGCGGCCTCGAAGGCCCTCGTCGTGGACGCCGCGTCCAACGACAAGCTGCGGATGTCGATCCGCAACTCGAAGGACCACCAGTTCTTGCCGCCGGAAGGCGTCAACGTCTACGACCTCCTGCGCCACGATCACCTCGTCCTCTCGCAGGACGCGGCCAAGGCGCTCGAGGCCCGACTCCTCAAGAAGGCGGCGCCCGCCGCCGCTGCCAAGGCCAAGG
Organism: Myxococcales bacterium; assembly: GCA_016703425.1. Taxonomy (NCBI): domain Bacteria; kingdom Pseudomonadati; phylum Myxococcota; class Myxococcia; order Myxococcales; species Myxococcales bacterium. Next base: position 226,288 of record JADJCA010000002.1, on the reverse strand, counting down.
GAGGCGCGAAATGAGCCCCGAGCAAATCATTCGGCGTCCCATCGTGCTCACGGAGAAGGCAAGCCTCCTTCGTCAGCACAACACGGTCGTCTTCGAAGTCGCCCGCACGGCGAACAAGATTCAGATTCGTCAGGCCGTGGAGGCTCTCTTCGGCGTGAAGGTCACCGGCGTGCACACGCTCGTCATGCGCGGCAAAGACCGTCGCATGGGGCGGACTGTCGCCAAGATGCAGAACTGGAAGAAGGCGATGGTCAAGCTGGCCGACGGTCAGAACATCGACTTCTTTGACGACAGCGCCGGCAGCGCGAGCTGACGGAGAGCAGGCAAAATCATGGGTACCAAATCCTTTAAGCCGACATCTCCCGCGCGGCGCTACTACACCGTCTCCGACTTCAAGGAGATCACGAAGGGCGCCAAGCCCCCGAAGAAGCTCCTGGAGCACCAGAGCAACTCGGGCGGTCGCAACAACCACGGCCGCATCACGTCGCGTTTCCGCGGCGGTGGCCACAAGCAGCGCTACCGGATCATCGACTTCAAGCGCGACAAGATTGGCATCCCCGCCAAGGTCGCGACGGTCGAGTACGACCCGAACCGCACGGCGCGCATCGCGCTCCTGCACTACGCCGACGGCGACAAGAGCTACATCATCGCGCCGGAAGGCATGAACGTCGGCGACACGGTCATCTCGAGCCGTAACGCCGACATCAAGCCCGGCAACTCGATGTCGCTCCGCCACATCCCCCTTGGCACGACGATTCACAACGTCGAGCTCAAGAAGGGGCGCGGCGCGCAGCTCGTTCGCTCGGCCGGCGTTGGCGCCGTCCTCATGGCGAAAGACGGCGACTACGCGCAGGTGCGTCTGCCCTCCACGGAGGTCCGCCTCGTGCACCTCGACTGCCACGCGACCATCGGTCAAGTCGGCAACATCGAGCACGCGAACATCACGCTCGGCAAGGCCGGCCGCACCCGCTGGCTCGGTCGCCGTCCTCACAACCGCGGCGTCACCATGAACCCCGTCGATCACCCGATGGGTGGTGGCGAAGGGCGCAGCTCCGGCGGCCGGCACCCATGCTCGCCGTGGGGCCAGCTCTCCAAGGGCAAGAAGACCCGCAACAACAAGCGGACCGACGGCATGATCGTCAAGCGCCGCGGACAGAAGGGCTAAGAGGAGTCACCTATGCCTCGTTCAGTAAAGAAAGGCCCGTTCGTCGACGGTCATCTCGCCGAGAAGATCGCCTCCGCCGCGGCCGCGCAGTCCAAGAAGATGATCAAGACCTGGTCACGGCGCAGCACCATCACGCCGGACGCTGTTGGTCTCACGTTCATGGTGCACAACGGACGCAAGTTCGTTCCGGTGTTCGTGACCGAGCAGATGGTCGGTCACAAGCTGGGTGAGTTCGCTCCCACGCGGACCTTCCACGGCCACGCCGGCGACAAGAAGGGCAAGGGCCCCGCTGGCGCCAGCAAGCCCCCGCCGCCCAAGAAGTGACACCGCCAAGGTGAGCGACTCGTTCGCTCCCAGGACGAAGGCCCCGCGAGGGGCCTTTTTCCGTTTGTGGGGCACGTTCACGGGGAGGAGAGCGGGAAGGCTCTGGGCCCCCTCGCCGTACAGAAGGTCGATGATGTCGACGCCCCACGTCTACGCTGCGCCGGTTCCTCCCTATTCGCTGCCGATGCCCGGGCCCTCGCCCATTGTTCGGACAGCGCCCATGCGGCCGGTCCCAGCCTTCGCGCCGGCCATCTCCTACAAGGCTCCCGGGGCCGGACCCGAAGCCCCCAAGCGCGCCCCCTCGTCGGGCGTGGACGCCGGGACCCTCGCGGCCGTGGGCCTCTTGGCGTTCACCGCGCTCCTCTGCCTCATTGCGTGCGCTGTGCACGCGTACGGCCTCGCCACGTTGACCGAGCGTTGGGCAGCCAACACGTCCCTCACGTCGGAGGCCCGCGAGCTTGGCCTCGCCGCGGCTCGTCAGGCGGCGTTCGTTCGCCTTGGCATCTTCGGCCCACTTGCGCTGGCCTTCGCCGCCGCGAGCACGGGCATCTTCGCCTTCGCCGGTCGCCGCCGCGCGCGCCGCTGATCCTGCTCTCCGTCGCCCAAGCGAAGGGTGCTCTAGCTTCGCGGTCTCGTCCCGTCGGTTCGGTATCGGGCCAGGTCGAGATGAAAGTGATTGCGATGAAGCGCGTCGAAGTGCGGCGTGAGCACCACGGAGAAGAGGTCCTCGTCGTAGGTCCTCCGGGCGATGCCCAGGAGTAGCTGGCCGCCCTTCTTCTTCGGCGCCTCGTTCTTGGCGTCGAAGTCCCGCAGCACCGTCACCTCCCGCCCATCCTTCAGCACGAACGCTTCGAGGTCGATGGCGTTCGCGTAGCTGTGCTCGCTGACCCACCCCGGGTAGTTCGCCATCTCGCGGCACGCGTACGTGCCGATCTGACGAATGCGAACGACGGGCTTGCCGTAGATCCGTTGCGACTCGGCGACGACGATCTCGTCGAGCTTGCCGAGCGCGAGCGCCGCGGCGCAGGTCACGAGCGGCGGAGGCTCGTAGGCGATCTGCGCGGGGCTGCCGAGGTAGGTGACGACTTGTTCGGCGCCGCACATGATCTTCCGCTTCTTGCCGGCCTCATGAACCGGGAGCTTCGCAGCGATCGTCTTGATGCCCGCGGCCTTGAGCTTCGCCTCGCAGCCATCGACGGGGGCCGGCGGCGCCACGATGAGATCGTCGTTCGGGTCGAGGTTGGCCATGCGACCGACGACAGGATTGGCGACGGCCGCGCTCGCGGGCTGCGCCGCTGCGGCAGGCGTTGGCGGCGCCGCCGCCGACGGCGTTGGAGCATCGGCCGCGGCCGCGCTGACGAGGCACAAGCTAAAGGCGACGACCCCGAGCGAGCGGTAACGCACGAGCGTTAGACGGAGCGACGCGTCGGATCTTGGCTCGGTTCGTTGCATCGCGATTTTTCCCGTGGTCCCGGTATGTTGGCCCCCATGGCGTCGCGCGAGCCGCTCACTCGGTACCAACGTTTCGTCGTGTTCGCGGCTTGGCTTGGGCTCGGCTTCGACCTCATGGACTCGATGCTCTTCAACTTCGTCTCGCCGCTCGCCATCCCGAACCTGCTCCACATTTCGCCCCAGGCGCCAAGCGCCCGCGCCGCGATCGGCTACTGGACCGGCGTCCTCACCGCGGTGATGCTCTTCGGTTGGGCGACGGGCGGCATCCTCTTTGGTCGCCTCTCCGACCGCATCGGCCGGACCCGCACCGTGGTCCTCACGATGCTGCTCTTCTCGCTCGGGACGCTGGCGTCGGCCTTTGCGCCGAACCTCTGGGTCTTTGCGGCGCTGCGCTTGCTCACGGCGCTCGGCATCGGAGGCGAATGGGCCGCCGGCGCCACCCTCGTCGCAGAGACGGTTCCCGAGAGTCGACGCGTCGATCTGGGCGCGGTGCTCTTCACCTCAGCGCCGGCCGGCGTGTTCCTCGCCATCTTCATCAGCCACGTCTTCACGCGCGAGATCGAAGCCGTCGCGCGCGACCCGTCGCTCTCGTGGCGCGTCGTGATGGCTTGCGGCGCGCTTCCCGCCTTCGTCGCGCTCCTCCTAAGGCGAAAGCTGCGTGAGCCGGAGTCGTTCGCGCGTGTGGAGGCTCCCGCCCGCGGCCACATCGGTGCCCTCTTTTCGCCCGAGCTCCGCCGCCGCACCGTTGGCGGTCTCATGGTCGCCACCGTGGCGCTGCTCACCTTCTGGGTCTCGAGCGCGTTCCTTCCGATGATCGCCACCTTCCTTGCCGACGAAGCGATGCCGCACGCAACGGCGAAGGAGCTCGCCCAACACCGCGCAGCCTTCGTCACGCGCGCCATGATGTCGTTCAACATCGGCGGCCTCATCGGCTCGTTGCTCGCCGCGCCGCTCGCGGAGCGCTTCGGTCGGCGCCCGCTCTTCTTCGCGTATTTCGCGTTCAGCGTCGTCGCGCTACTGGTCACGTTCGTGCCCGCTTGGGCACCTTCCACGCGAATCCTGCTCGTGGGGTTGGTCTCTGTCTCGGCCTACGGCGTGTTTGCGGCGTTCCAGTTTTACCTCCCCGAGCTGTTTCCTCCGCACCTCCGAGGCACCGGCGCCGGCTTCTGCCTCAACGCGGGGCGTTACCTCACCGTCCTCGGTCCGCTCGTGGTGGCGTGGGTGGCTCGCGGCGGGGCGTCGGTGCTTCACGTGATGGGATTTTTGGCTCTCGTTCCGCTCGCTGGCCTCGTCTTGCTGTTGTTCGGCGTCGGGGTTGAAACCCGAGGCGACCGGCTTCCGACCGGGGCTGAGCTTTGAGACGTCCGACCCCGTGTCGGCCGGTGTGTGCTTTGCTCGCCGCTACTTGCGGTCTCCAGTGGCATCGTCCCTCGGAAAATTCGATGATCACCGAACATGCCTAGCTTCCTCGGCCGCGTCTTCCTCGCGGTCGTTCTCATCTTGACGGTCGCGTGCGCGACTCGAACGGAACGCCTCCTTGCTGACGAGGTCGTGCCGCCCGCTCCGCTTCCGCAGGGCGTGTGTGGCGATGGAGTCGTGGACGTTGGCGAGCAGTGCGATCCGGGCGCGACGGCCACGACCTGTTGCAGCGCCGGGTGCGTGGCGACCGCTAACGGAACGGGCTGCGACGATGCCAACGAGTGCACCCAGACGGACTCTTGTCAGGCGGGCACGTGCACGGGGGCAAACCCCGTCGTCTGCGCGGCGCCCGATCAGTGCCACAACCTGGGGACATGCAACCCGGCGACAGGCTTGTGCTCGAACCCGGCGAAGGCCAACGGCACGTCGTGCAACGACGGGAACGCCTGCACGCAAAGCGACACGTGCCAGGCGGGGACGTGCACGGGGTCGAACCCCGTCGTGTGCCCGGCGGCGGATCAATGCCATGAGCCGCGCGTCTGCGCGCCCGCGACGGGCCTCTGCTCGAATACACCGAAGCCCAACGACACCGCGTGCAACGACGGCAACGCGTGCACGCAGACGGACTCTTGTCAGGCGGGGACGTGCACGGGGTCGAACCCCGTCGTGTGCCCGGCGGCGGATCAATGCCATCAGCCGCGCGTTTGCGCGCCTGCGACGGGCCTCTGTTCGAACACACCGAAGCCCGACGACACCACGTGCAACGACGGGAACGCGTGCACGCAGACCGACACGTGCCAGGCGGGGACGTGCACGGGGTCGAACCCCATCGTGTGCCCGGCGGCGGATCAATGCCATCAGCCGCGCGTTTGCGCGCCTGCGACGGGCCTATGCTCGAACACACCGAAGCCCAACGACACCGCGTGCAACGACAGCAACGCGTGCACGCAGACGGACACTTGCCAGGGCGGCACCTGTACCGGGTCGAACCCCGTTGTGTGCACGCCGCAAGATCAGTGTCACGACACGGGCACGTGCAACACGCTCTCGGGCGTGTGCTCGAATCCCGCAAGGGCGAACGGCACCTCCTGCACCGACGGTAACGCCTGCACCAAGACGGACACCTGTCAGGGCGGCGTGTGCACCGGAGCGAACCCCGTCGTCTGCACGGCGGTGAATTTTTGCCACACGGCGGGCACATGCAACCCATCGACGGGCGGATGCACCAATCCCGAGAAGGCCAACGGAACCGCGTGCAATGACGGCAACGCATGCACGCTGACCGATACGTGTCAGGGCGGCTTCTGCTTCGGAGACAACCCGAAGGTTTGTCCTGCCGCCAACCAGTGCCAATACGGTGCCTGCAACACCGTGAACGGAAGCTGCTCGAGCGTCGCCCTTCCGAACGGCACGGACTGCAACGACGGCAACGCGTGCACTCAGATCGACTCGTGCCAAGGCGGCGCCTGCACGGGGCGTCACCGATCTCCTGCGCTTCCACCGACTCCTGTCACGACAACGGCACCTGCGACACGAGCACGGGCGCGTGCTCGTCGCCACGCAAGCCTGACGGCACGGCATGCCCTTCGGGCATTTGCAGCTCGGGCGCTTGCATTGGAGAGCCGCCCGACGGCGGCGTCATCGATTCGGGCATCGTCGACGCGGCATCCGACGGCGCGACCGACTCGTCGACCGGTCCTCCCGATGCCGCGTCGGCCGATGCCTCGCGCGTCGACGCGGCGCGGGACGCCGGCGCCGAGACCATCGTGGACGCGGCGCGCCCGAGCGGCGACGCGACGACCATCGACAACGGCGTGGCGGTCTATGACACCGGCGAGGAAGCAGGCTGCGCCTGTGACACCGCCGGCGCCAAGAGCAGCGGCGCGTGGCTCGGTCTCACGGGCCTCGTGTACCTGCTGATCCGTCGTCGCCGGAAGTGAGGACGTCGCGTCGCTAAGGCGTTGGCGCAACGCCCCGCAGGGTGTCGGCCCATGCGTCGAACGCAGTCTCCGTGTGGAGCACGACCGAGACGCTCCGGAGGCGCCTCGGTCCCAGTGACGCGAAGGTCGTGATGGCCTGAAGCGCGAGCTCGGCGCCGAGAGACATGGGCACTTCTCCAACGCCGGTGCCGAGCGACGGCATCGCCAGCGAGGTGGCGCCTCGCGCTTCCGCGTCGAGCAACGCGCGGAGAACGCAGCGCTGAATGCATACGGCGCCGGCGAGGGCGCTGACCGCATGGGCCACATGGTTGGCCTTGAGGCGCCCGGCGCCCGTCCACACGATGTCGCCCATGCGCGCGGGAGCCTTCGCTCGCGCTTCGTCCTGGAGGCTGGGACCGGCGCGGCCGCTGAGCGCGTGCGCCACTCCGACGTTCATCGTGAGCTGCCAGTTGGCCGCGTTCACGAGGACATCGCTCTCGGCGTCCGCGAGATCGCCGCGCGCGAGCTTGAGGGTGAGCGGACCGAGCTCTGCGGTCAACGAGGAGCCGTTCGCGTCGGCCCCCCGCGCGAAACCGGTCGGCGCCGAGGGCGGACGAGCTAGCGGCCTGAGCGCATCGGCCACGGCGGCGAGCGTGGGATAGCGATCGTCTCTGTCTTTGCTCAACATGCGCGCGACGACGGCGAAAAAATAGGCCTCCCGTGGGTCTCTCGCCACCGGCGCTTCGTAGGCCCGTTCGAGGTGCGCGCGTCGCATCCCCTCGAGGCTCTCGGCGAAGAACGGCATCGACCCTGCGAGCAACGCGTGGAGCGTTCCGCCGAGCGCGTACTCGTCAGTGCGGCGGTCCAGTGGGAGGCCGAGCCATTGCTCCGGCGCCATGAAGAGCGGTGTGCCGGCGACGACGCCGGACGCGCGCGCCTTCGCGTCGACGGCGATGCCGAGATCGCCGACGAGCGCGTCGCCCGATCCACGCAGAAAGAGGTTCTCCGGCTTCACGTCTTGGTGAACGACGCCGGCTTGGTGAAGGGCGTGGAGCCCCGCGGCGATGTCGATGGCCGCACGAACGACGAGGTCGAACGGCATCGGCATTTCGGCGAGCATGAGCTTGGACAAGAGCTCGGCGAGGTCGATCCCGTCGACGTATTGCTGCACGACGAAGGGCGAACCGCCCTCGTAGCCCGCGTCTAGCACGCCGACGACATGGGGAGAGCGCACGCGAGCGGCGAGGTGAGCCTCTTGAAAGACGTCGCCGTCTTCGCGCTGCGAGAAGATCTTTACGACGAGCGGTGTTCGCAACACGGGGTGGCTGGCCAGGTACGCCGTGCCCATGGCGCCTTGGCCCAGGACGCTGTGAATGAGCAGTCCGCGGAAGCGATCGCCTGGAGCAAGGACCAACTTGTCGTCATACACCGGCATCTTTCCCCCTCGGTAGCGTCTTGCGACGTGGTCCGCGACACCACACGCTCGGCGCGTGGCCCTGTTCTACGGCGATTGCCCCGGACTCGCTAGCCGCGTCGACGTGTTCGCGCTCAGGCACGTCGTTCAGCGAGGCTTCGGCGCGTTCCGCGCGGCTCGAGCGAGCGCCGTCGTGGCTTCGATGAGCGCGTCCACGCCCTCGAGGGCGCGCGGCGTCGACAGCGCGAGCGCCTTCAGCTGACTGACTTGCGCCGCCGAGAGACTGGGCACGCAGACGGGGGCCGCGTTCACCGTGGGGTACATGAGGTTGGCCGTGTCGGCCGTATGCTCCAGCCCCAGCGCGTGGCCCATCTCATGTGCGACGACGACCGGTCCGACGAGACTCCCGAAGCGCGTCACGTCGTCGTGGCCGATGAACAACGTGGCGGGAAACTCGCTCGGGAGCTTGAGCAGCGTGAAAAGGTCCTTGCTGGGATCGTTTGCCGCGACGGCGCGCAAGAGAGCCGGCGACAGACCCAAGCCCACCAGCGTGCCGGCGATCGCCTTCGCGATGCTGGGCGAGGCGATCTTCGAGAGCACAACCACGTGCACGACGTCGCTCGCGGGAGGTTGGGCGGTCAAGAAGCCTCGAAGGTTCTCTCCCATCACCTCGCCGGCGATGGCCTGCATCGCGGCGTCGTCGGAGAGGGCCACGCCGCGCTCCTTGGCGCGTCGCTCGACCTCTGCATCCTCGCCGGCAAGCGCGTAGTCGAAGGCTACGGCCGTGGGTCGCTCGCCGACCACGAAGGTGAGCTTGTAGGGCTCGAAGTAGCGAGCGAGGGGACGCGTCTCCGCTCCGAGCTCGTCGTCGCTTACGTCCTTCGCCGTGTGCAGCACGAGGCGACGTTTTCCATCAATGGTGGAAGGTGGCGGCGCACATGGCGTGGCGCCCCGGCTCGCTCCGCGCAGGTAGTGGTCGGTTAGGCAGGCTTGCGGATCGGCTGCGCCCTCACACACAAGCGTCACGGGCGCCTCGGCGGAAGAGCACGCGCTGGCGACCGAGGCGAGCAGCAAGCCCAAAATTCCCGCCCGTTTCACCCCGGCGCCATACCACGGCCGTACGACGGAAGGGGTGGGTTCGGGATGCCCGGCGCCGAGCCTTGGTCACGACGGCGTCTCATTCTCTGCCAATGCGACCGTCCCCCGTCGGGCCGCGTCATGAATTGGGATGGACCTGCGCGATCGTCTCGAGCTCGTTCGACACGTGTTGGGATGTGCACTCCTCGACGGCGAGGGAAACCTTCTCGGACAGATCGGCCCCAAAGGCGACGCCGCCGCCGACGCGGCCCTCCGACTGTGGGGCTGCGTGCAGTCGCTCGGCCTCGAGGGCGAGGCCTGCTTTGCGGCGAACGTCGACGTGCACGGTGGCCAGCTCGTGGCGCGGACGGAGGGTGGCCGCCTCCTCGTCGTGCGGACCGATGGCGCCATCAGCATCACGTCCGATTGGGTCACGTTCCTGGTGAACTCGTTGACGCCCGCGATCACCTTCGACGACGACGAACGTCACGAGACCGGCGTGCGCTTGAAGGTGGTCGGTGAAGGCCGACTCGTGCGACGCGCCGGCTGAGCACGTCGCTTACGGGCCCTTGCTCACCTTTTCCAAGAAGCGTGCGCGCGCGCGTTCGTCGTCGATCTCACCGGCGACCTTGTGACACAGCTCTTGGAGCGACGCAGTCGTCGCGGCGGCGCGCTTGACGATGAGCTTCGCCACGGGACCGATGACGCGCGCGAGCTCCGCCTCGACGCGCTGAAGCGCCGCCGCGTCGAAGGTGGCGCGCGGGGCCTCGTCCTTGCTCAGCGACTTGACTGGCTCGGCCGTGGCGGTGTGCTGGTGCCGCCGCAGAAAGTCGGCGCGCGCGAGGTCGTCTTTGATCTCCTTGGCCGCGAGGCCCACGATGGCGGCGGGCGTGGTGGCGACCTTCGCGGCGTTCTTGAGCAGCAGCGACGCGATGGGGCCGACGTGTTTCGCGAGATCAGCCTCGAGGCGGCCGCGGGCGCCTTCGTCGAGGCGGACGCCGCTCCGCGACGTGGGCACGCGGTCGGGGTCCTTCGTCGGTGCCGCGGCGGGAAACTCGTGACTCGACGGGAAGGGCGCTCCGCCAACGCGCTCGGTGGCCGTCGAGGACGAAGCTCCGCGAAGGGCGCTACGAAGCTCGGCGACCGTCTGCGGGCGTCGGTGCTTTTCCGGAGCAAGCGCCCAGTCGACGAGGCGAAGAAACGCGACGGAGAAGCGCTCGCGATCGCCGCGCTCGACGGCGGACGGCATCACCTCGAGCACGCGGCCCGGCGCGTCGAGCGGTTTGTCGCCGGTGACGAGCCAATACATGACGCCGCCGAGGGCGTAGAGATCGCTGTAGGGACCTTGGAGGCCAGTCGTTTGGTACTGCTCGAGCGGTGCGTAGCCGGGCGAGACGATGGCCGTGAGCTCGCAGCTCGGATCGGGCCTCACCATGCGCGCCGCACCGAAGTCGATGAGCACGGGGGAGCCGTCTTTGCGCACGAAGATGTTCGACGGCTTGATGTCGCGGTGCAGGTAGCTGGCCTCGTGCACCACCTCGAGCCCGTCGAGGAGCGGCAAGATCACGCGGCGCACCAGGGCCTCGTCGAAGGGGCGGCGGCCCTTGGCCCACGAGTAGAGGTCCGCCCCCTCGACGAACTCCATCACCATGTACGCCGTCTGGTTGGCCTCGAAGAAGCGCATGACGCGCACGATGTTCGGGTGACGAAATGTCGCGAGCGCGCGCGACTCGTCGAGGAACCGACCGAGCCCCCAATAGAAGGGCTCGCTTGCCATCTCGGAGCGGGGGTTCACGCCCGCGTCGGCGGAGCGCACCGCGGTGCCCGCCGGCAGGTACTCCTTGATGGCGACCTTCAGGTTCAGGTTCGTATCGGTCGCCAGGTAGGTGACGCCGAAGGCGCCGACGCCGAGCGTGCCCTCGATGCGATACTCGGAGAGCATCGTGCCTTTGGAGAGGGATCGATCGAGGGCGCTCAGCATGGCGACTAGGAATCCGCGTCGATGAGCTTGAGCGCCTTTTCAAGGCTGCGGCGCATGCGGTTGAAGGAGCGCCCCAACGCGTGAACCTCGTCGCTGCCGTGCTCCGCGAACTCCGGCATACCGCCTTCGCCCGTCGAGACCTTATCGGCCATCGCTGCCATGATCGTGATGGGCTTCACGATGAGCGCCGAGAGCATGAGGTTGAGCACGGCGAAGAGCACGACGAAGATGCTCCCCAACGAGGCCATGAACGTCACGAAGGCTCGGTCGGCGTTCCGAATGGGAAGGTCCATGGGCACGGTCACGATCTGCGCGCCGATGACCTCGTCGAGCTTCCAGCCAAAACCGCCGGCGGACCCGTAGAGCTTGACCATCGCCGGCGGCGCGGTCTCTGGCGTCGTGTGGCACGTCAAGCACGCGGGGTCCGCGATCCGAAACGGTCGCGCGAGGTAGAGCACTTGCCCCGTCGCGGCTTCGCGCGTGCCGGTCAGCTCCGTCGCGCCCTGGCGAAACGCGCCGATGAGATCGGCCTCCCACTCGACGGCGCGATTGCGCGGATTCGTCGGGTTGATGGCGGCTTCCTTGTACGAATAGTCGGGGTACTTCACGCGGAGCTTGTTCATGATCTCCGTCGCAGAAAACGCAGGAACCGCTTCCGGGAGAAACTCGCTCTCGTCTTTGCGCAGCTTGCCCCTTACGTGGCTGACGGTGTACGCGCGCATCGAGAGCGCCGCTTCCATCATCACGGCGGCGCTCCGCAAGACCTCTTCGCGCGCATTCTTGTGGAGGAGGCGATGCGACACCGCCCCGCTCACGGCGAAGCCGAGGGCGAAGACGACCACGAGCACCAGGTTGAATTTCCCTCGGATCCGCACGCGCGAGGCCCCGAGTATACCGGCCTCGCGCCGCGCTCTCGTGCTCAAAACGCGGCCCGTGGGGGCTCGGCCGCCAGTTCGCACTTCACGGAGATTCGTCCGCGTGCGAGCGTCGTTTCTCGATGAATTCGAGCTCCACGGACCCGCACGAAGCGAAGGCGCTCGCCCGTCGTCCGGTCGGTTGGGTCGCGCCTGGTCCTCGACCTCGCGGCGCCGATGGGCGGCCCGGCTTGGTGCCCGCCGCCGACGAGCACCTCTCGTACCTCACCGGCGACTGGCGCATCTTCCAGCTCCAGGACGGTCACCGATGGAGCCTCGACGACTTCGTGACGGCGTGGGTCGCGCTCGACGAGGCGCGTCGTCACGGGGGCGTCGCGCGCTTCCTGGACCTGGGGTGCGGCATCGGCTCGGTGCTGATGATGGTTGCCTGGGGACTCCCCAACGCGCGAGGCCTCGGCGTCGAAGCGCAAGCTCGGAGCCACGGCCTCGCGGAGCGGTCGCTCGCGTGGAACGGCGCCGACGGGCGATGCCGCGCCAAGCTCGGTGACTTTCGCGACGAAGAAGGCGCGCTCGCCAACGAAGGTCCCTTCGACTTGATCACCGGGACGCCGCCGTACATCCCGCTTGGCCATGGCATCGTCTCCGACAAACCGCAGCGCGGTCCGTGCTGCTTCGAGACGCGCGGCGGCATCGAGGACTACGCCAAGGTCGCTGCTCGCTTGCTCGCCACCGGCGGGGTCTTCGTGACGTGCGCGGGCGCTCGCGGTGACGCCGAGCGAGGCGACAACGCGGCGCGCGACGCGGGCCTTGCCATCGTGCGAAGGGTTGACGTGGTGCCGCGCGAGGGCAAGCAGACGCTCATGTGGGTCTTCGTGATGGAGCCGGCAGGCACGACGCGCACGCCGACGCCCACGGAGCGCTTCGCGGTGCGCGGCATCGACGGCAAGCTCACCGCCGAGATGCACCGCGCGCGCGCCGACATGGGGCTCCCGCCGTAGAGCGCCTCAGGGAGCGCTCGAAACAGGGGACTCAGCGGAACGTGAAGGGGCGACTCGCTTGCGCGACGCCTTCGCCCAGGTTGCCCTTAGGCCCTTCGTAGCTGTCCTTCGGCTTGAAGAGCACGACACCTGCGACGCCGAGGCCTCCGGCCACGAGGACGCCGCCCGTGATCCACGCCCAAGCCGGCAGGCCTCGGCTGGGTTCGGCGACGAGCGTGATCGAGAGCTCGCGGGAGTCCTTGTCGCGCAGGAAGACCTCCTGGGCGTACGGCTGCATCTTCTCTTTCGTGACGCGCACCGAGTGGCCGCCGCTCGGCAAGACGCCGCTCCACGTGCCCGCGCCGACGAACTTGCCGTCGATCTCGATCCGCGCGCCCTCGTCGGCGCGAATCGAGACGCGCGCTTCATGCACGATGCGCGTCAGCGCCGCGTCGAGCGTGACGTCTGAGCCGCCGGCGACGGGAACGTCGCGGAGGAACTCTTCAAAGTCGTTCTTCTTCACGCGGACGCGCCGCGGCCCCATGTCGATGACGAGCGGCTCGAGCGGCGAGCGACCCAGGAGCTCCTCGTCGAGGTAGATCTCCGCTTCGGGCTCCGTCACGTTGATGCGGAGCTTCGCGGTGAAGGGCTCGATGACCTTGATGAGCTCGCGCGCCTCGCCCATGTCTTCGTTCGAGAGCTTCTCGAGGCCATCGGCGAGGTATTGGCGCACGAGCTTCAGCGTCTTGGCGTAGTGGCGCAGGTTCTTCTCGCAGGCCGCCATGTTCCAGAGCAGCCGAGCGTCCTTCGATTTGTCGTAGGCGGTCTTGAATTTCACGAGGGCACCCGCGTGATCGCCGTCGGCGAAGAGCACTTTGGCCGACTCGTATTCGCTCTTGGCGTCACCGGTCAGCGTCTCTGCGAGTCCGGGAATGGCAGGCGGCGCCGGCGGCGGAGGTGGCGCTGGAGGAGGCGCAGGAGGAGGGGGCGGCTCCGCCACCTTCGGCGTCTTGGGCTTGCCCTGGGCCGACGCGATCGTCGCGTCGGTTGTTGCGGCGAGGCAGAACGCGAGGGATGCGAGGCAAACGAAGCGGGTTCTTGTTCTCACTTGATCCCCATCTGGAGCGGGTTCTTCGGTTGGGTCGGAGCGGCTGGTGCGGGTGCTGCGGAGACCGGTACGGCGGGAGCCGCGAGGGGCGCCGACGGCGCAGCGGCGGCGGGCTTCGGCGTTGCGGGAGTCGCGGCGGATGTTGCAGGTCGCACGCGACCTCGGGTGCGAGGCTCGTCGGCCTTCGGCACTTCTCGGGGGGGCTCTGCGGCGGGCGCCGCGACGGGCAGGGCCTCGAGCGCCTTGATGGCCGCTGGCGCCTCCGGCGGCGACGCCACGGTCGCGGTCGTTGTGGCGGGCGGAGCCATCGCGGCGACGGGCGTCGGCGCCGCGCCTCGTCGCACGACGACCACGGCTGCGGCACCGATGGCGCACGAGATGGCCACCACCGCCGCCACGATCGCCGAATTGCGCTTCGGTGGGACCGGAGGCGCTTCGGACGTGCGGGTCGAGATGTTGTGTGCGGTGACGGAGCTCGCTGGACTCCCGGGCGGTCGCGGGCGGGCCGAGAGGTCCGACGACTGTAGGGTCGCGTCGACCGGCGGCGTCTGCGGCGTGCCCGAACTCGGGATCTGAAATGTCTCGCCAAGCACGCGCGCGACGCTCTCGACGCTTTGCCGGTCGCGCGCATGCGCGAAGGGCGCGATCGCATGCGACAGCGCAGCGACGCTCGCGTGACGGTCCGCCGGCGACGACATCATGCACTTTTCGATGGCCGTCGCGAGGCGCTCCGGCACGTCCGGGCGCTTTGAGCGCAGCGGCTCCCTTTGATTCCGGAGAATGCCGGCGACGACTTCCGGGATCGTCATGCCCGGAAAGGGCGGGCCTCCGGTGAGCAGCTCGTAGAGAATGACGCCGAGCGCCCAGATGTCGGAGCGATGGTCGACGTCTTTGGGCGCCGTCATTTGCTCCGGCGACATGTAATAGGCCGTGCCCATCATGCCCGACGTCTTCGTGAGGGCGCCCTCGTTGGAGCTCGACTCAACCTTCGAGATGCCGAAGTCGAGGACCTTCACGATGGAGCGCTTGTCGGGCTGAATGGCGAGGAACAAGTTCGAGGGTTTGAGATCGCGGTGGACGATCTTCGCCGCGTGCGCCTGCGCGAGCGCCTCGCAGGCCTCGAGCACGTAGCGAACGGCGTCCTCGACTTGCAGCGGTCCGCGGCGCTCGAGCTCCTTCGCGAGGTCGTGCCCCTCGAGGTACTCCATGACCATGTAGGGGGCGCCGTCCTCGAAGTTGCCGACGTCGATGACCCGCACCACGTGCTCGCCGCGAATCTTGGCGGCTGCGCGCGCCTCCCGCGCGAAGCGCTCGACGATCTCGGCGTTCGCGAGCGCCTCCGGCAGCAGGTACTTGATGGCGACCTTCTGATCGAGCTGCAGGTGGTGCGCCGCGACGACGGCGCCGAAGCCGCCGACGCCGAGGATCTGCTCGATGCGGTACTTGCCCGCCAAGAGGGCGCCGGTGACGGGGACGCCGCTCACGGGGCACACACCTTGTTGCTGGCACCGCCGTCCGGCGAGACGCACTTGCCCGAGCAAGGGCAGTCAATCGGGGCGGCGCAAGGCTTGCCGATGCAAGTTGGGGCCCCCGCATCCGCCGGCGGCGGAGGGCTCGCGTCCGTGCCAGCTTCCGCGTCTGCGTCGAGGCCCGCGTCGAAAATGGAACCCGACGCATCGCCCTTGCCGCCGCCCGCGTCGAAGGGGCCCGGGATGCTGCCGCCTACGCATTGAGACGGTACCGGTGCCCAGTGAATGCCGCCGCCTTGGGCTTCCGCGGCGTGGAGCGCGTAGTAGACGGCCTGGCCGCCACCGGCAGAGGGCCGAGGCGCGAGCGCGATGCCGAGGAGCGGATCGGTCGTCTGCACGACGAGTACGCCCTCCGTTGAGCCGTCGTGGCGTCGCCACATGAGGCCCGCATCACTCGTGTAATAGACACATACGCCGTCCGAGGCCACGCCGCGGCGTAGGTAGCCCGTGGCGTCGTTGGTGACGCCGTTGGTGTCGGGCTTTCCCGCGGTCACGTTCACGGCGCCCGAGATTTGTGGGCTCGGTCCCAAGGCGATGCCGGTGCGGTAGAGGCCCTTGCTCGTCAAGAGGTAGGCCGAGGGCCCGCCGGGCGACGACGCGACCCCGTCGATGCGAGCGCCATCGCTGAGGAGCACCGGCGAGCCGCACGCGCTGGCCTTCATGTCGCAGACGCCGACGTGACCGAAGCGGTCGCCCGCGATCACCAGCAGGTCAAGCCCGGCGACGGTCGTCATGTCGCCAGCCTGCATCAAGACTGGCTCGACGCCCCCAGTACGGAAGAGGCCCTGCGCCGTCGCGAAGTACTCGAAGGCGTCGACCCGCGTTGCGGCGCGCACGTTGGCGACGCTGATCGATTGAAAGGCCGTCCCCATCAGGTGATACGCCTGCGCACCCTCGTTCGAGAGGTAGACCTCACCGAGCGGTGCACGATCGAACCACCACGCGCCGGCGCTGGCCGTGACGCCGCTGAGCGGTTGAACCGTCGGCGAGCCTGGCATCACGCCCACGATCTTGTTCGCGCCGGCGGCCACCAGCGTGCCTCCTTGTGTGGCCACGACGCTTGTGGGGTAGTCGATGGCGACCACGAGATCGCCCTGCGGGGTCACCACGTCGGCGTCGCGTGGCGTTGCCGGGCCGCCGTCGTCTTCGGGCGACGCGGGGCCGCCGACGAGCTCGGCGCAAACGGGGTTGCTCTCGGTCTTCGAGCGGCAGGACTGCGACGCGTAGAGCTTGATGGTCTGCTGCTTGAGCAGGCGGCACACGAACGCCGGAAGCTTGATTTGGCCGCCCTCGGCCTTCCAGCCGCCTTCGCCGCTGTCGAGCGGAACGAAACACTCGCGCGGCCGGATGCACTCGCCGGTGTCGGGCGTCACGAGCGCCAGGTTGATCTGCGCGGCGTTCTCCGTGGTGAGCTTCACGGAGCACGAAGCACGGTCGAGGGTGATGTTCGCCGGTCGAACGTCCTGGGGCCGGCTGCCGCCGGGGGGGCCATCGGAACCCGGGCCCGCGTCGACGGCTCCCGCGGGAGTAGCCGGCGGCTCAGTGACGGCCCCTCCTTCCCCGACGGGCGTCGCTGTCGCGAAGCACTGAGCGACGTCGAAACACTTGTCCTTCTTGTCGCCAGCGCCCACGAGCTCCTCGCGGAACGGAGGGAGCGTGTTGAAGTCGACGAACGCGTCGGCGCACTCGCCGTTGATCCACGTGTGCTCGGGGTTCGGGCAGTTCGGCGTGAAGAGCATGACCTGCGCCGGATCGGAGTTGCCGGCCCCGGTCTGGCCCGCCGTGCTGGAGCCGTTCTTCTTCGCGGGCAACGCGTCGGCGGAGATCTGCGCCGTCACTGACCCGTCGTTGACGAAGGTGAGGGGAATGCGGAGCAGCGAGACGAGCCCGCCCGGCGGGATCGACGTTCGCACGTCGCGAAGGACACGCGCCTTCTGCTCTTGAAAGGCGACCACGCGAATGCGAACCGTCGCGTTCGGATCATCCGGCTCCGCGATGGCGAGCGTCGCTGGCAGGAGGATGTCGCCGTCGGGGGTGACGCGCCCGATGGTGCTGTATTTGACGACGTTGTTGGTGCTGATGGTGACGCCGACGGCGTTCACGTCTTTCGGCGCCTTCATGTCCGTCGTGACGGCGAGCATGAGCCCGCTCTTCTTTGACGCGCACGCCGGACTCGCCATTGCGAGGAGGCCGCCGGCCGCTAGCACCCACCCCAGGCCGCTCTTTCTCATGGAGCCTCAGAGTAAGGCGCATGGCGAGCGCCCTTCAAGCGCGACGCCAGCTTTCTCACGGCCCACACGTGCCGCCGGTGCACACCCCGTTGCAGCACGGAGGGTCGCCGGTTCCGCCGCACGCGGAGCCTGCGGGAAGGCACTCGCCGTGGCCGATTCCACCCGAACAATCTGCGGGGGCCGGCATCCAGTAGAGCCCGCCACCCGAGCTGAGCGGCGCGTACACGGTGTAATACACGGCCGGCTGGCTCCCGTCGGTCCCGGGCGCGCTTCCCAACGCCACGGCGAGCACATGCCCGCCGGCGGGCGCCGTCGCGACCGTTCCGCTCTTGGCGCCGCCGTGGGTGATGTAGGAGAGGCCCGTGTCGTTTGCGTAGTACACGCAACTCTCTGAGGCCGCGAGGCCACGTCGGAAGTACTGCACGAGGTTGAGCCCTGAAGCCTTTGGCGACGTGTCCGTTGTCAAGCGCGTCACGGATATTGTGCCATCGGGGCCCGTGGCGGTGCCGAGGTACACTTGGTCCCCAACGATGGCGTAGACGCTTGCTCCTGCGCCGGCCCATGTCGCGAAGCCGTCGACGCGTCCCGAACCAACGCTGTTGACGACACCGCACACCACATTCCCCGCGACGAGCTGGCAGAGCCGGACCTGTCCTGTCGTCGTGCCAAAGACGAGCGTGCCTGGGAGGGAGCCTGGGATGAGGGCTGAGATCGCCGGGCCGGGCGAGAGCGGCGTGGGCGCGCCGCCGTCGAATTTCTGGTTGAACATCGACGCCGCGCCCAACGGCTGCGAGGTCCCCTTGCCTAGGCCCGAGGAGGTCCCGAAGTACAGCGAGGCGTCGAAGTCGACGGCGGCGAACAGCGTTGGCCCTGATGTGCCGAGCGTCGCGGTTGCGCCTCCGCCACGTCTCGCGTAGCCCGTCGTCGTCCCGTCCGTGATGACGACCCCGCCGTTCACGCGGTCAACCCATGGCGCCGTTGCGGTGAAGGCTGGGACGCTGGGGAAATCCGAGACGGTGGGCGCGGCCGTCGCTACCGCCACGTACACCGTACGGCTCGCTCCGGCCATAACGAGGGTGCTCGGATCGGAGAACGCAAGGCCAGAGGGCCGGTCTTCTGGTACGAGCAAGGCACCGCCCGCAACGGAGCCCGCATCGTTGCGCAAGCCGCCGTCGGCCGGCCGTTCAACGGTAGCGTCGGGCCCTGACGCGGCGCTGCCGACGGCGTCGACGCAAACAGGGTTGGCCTCCGTCTTCGCGGCGCAGCCTTGCGACGCGTAGAGCCGCAGACCCTTCTTCTGATCGCCCAGCAAACGGCACACGAAGCTCGGGAGCTTGATCTGCCCGCCTTCGGCCTTCCATCCGCCGTCGCCGCTGTCGAGCGGCACGAAGCACTCACCGGGCCGAATGCACTCGCCCGTGTCGGGCGTGACGAGGGCGAGGTTGAGCTGCGCCGGGCTCTCGGTGGTGAGCTTGACGGAGCACGACGCGCGATCGAGCGTGACAGTGCGCGGCAAGAGGTCTTGCGGCCAGAGGTTGCCGCCCGCTCGCCCGGCGTCGACGGGCGCCCCGTCCTCGCCGCTGGGCGTGGCGGGCGCGCTGTTCAGGCAGCGGCCCTCGACGCACGTCTGTCCGGCGCTGCACGTGGTCGTCCCGCACAAAGGAGCTTCGCCCACAGCGGGCGCCTCGATGGATGTCGCGGTGGCAAAACACTTCGCCACGTCGAAACACTTGTCCTTCTTGTCGCCGGCGCCAACGAGGTCTTCACGGAACTCGGGGAGCGAGTTGAAGTCGACGAACGGATCGACGCAGTCGCCGTTGACCCACGTGTGCTCGGGGTTGGGACAATTCGGAGCGAAGAGCAGCACCTGCGCCGGATCCGAGTTTCCGGCTCCCGTCTGTCCGCCCGTCGAGGTCCCATTCTTCTTGGCGGGCAGCGCGTCGGCGGAGAGCTGCGCGGTGACCGAGCCCTCGTTGATGAAGGAGAGGGGAATGCGAAGGAGCGAGACCTTCCCGCCCGGTGGGATGGAAGTCCGCACATCGCGAAGGACGCGCGCCTTCTGCTCTTGGAAGGCCACGACGCGAATGCGAAGCGTCGCATTGGGATCGTCCGGCTCGGCGATGGCGAGCGTCGCCGGCAAGAGGATGTCGCCGTCGGGGGTGACCCTACCAACGGTGCTGTACTTGACGACGTTGTTCGTGCTGATCGTGACGCCGACCGCGTTGACGTCTTTCGGCGCCTTCATGTCCGTCGTGACGGCGAGCATGAGCCCGCTCTTCTTCGAAGCACACGAAGGGCTCGCGCCCGCCAATACCGCCCCTGCCGCGATCGCCCATCCCCACCCCTTGCGCATAACCCCGCAGAGTAGAGATCGAGCGCATCAACAATGGAAAGCCCGGCTGCACCCGCCCCGGTCCGCATCCGCCCCTGCGCCGCCTGCTCGCACACCTGGCGCCGCCGCCGCAGGGCGCGCGCCGCCGGGCGTTCCCGGTCTCCTTAAAGGACAACACCGGCCTGCGAAGGGCCTCGGCCGCGAAATCTCCTGGCCGACCGCACTCTTTGTCCTTGCCAAGAGGCCGTGTGTGCGTAAAGTACGCCTCCCTTTCCGGCCCAGCTCCCTTGGCCTCTGCCAAGAGAGAATCCGAAAAGGGATCTCGGCTGTCGTAACGGCCTGCCCGCTTGGTTTCGGCCTCGCGGGGAACTCGAGTTCGAAAGAGCGCGAGCGGGTACGACGAAGCCTCGACACCCCGGCCACGAGTTTGCGCACCTCAAACGGCGCAACCCTTGACCGGAAACCCAGGTCGGCTCAATGGCAGAGCCGCATCGGGGTCCTCCCGCCTCCGCCTTCTCTCAGAGGTTCGATCCCATGGTCTCCAAAGCGATCGCACGCTTCGCGCACCTCAGCCCGCGCAAGGCCCGAGTCGTCGTCAACCTCGTCCGCGGCCGCCAGGCCGGCGAGGCGCTCCAGCTCCTCGAGTTCACCCGCAAGTCGGGTGCGCCGGTGCTCAAGAAGATCATCGAGAGCGCGGTCGCCAATGCCCGCACGCAGAGCCCTGGCGTCGACCTCGACGCGCTCTTCGTGGAGACGGCCTTTGTCGACAAGGCGCCCAACAAGTTCATGCGCCGCTGGCGCCCCCGCGCCATGGGTCGCGCCACGCGCGTCCAAAAGGGCATGAGCCACATCACCGTCATCCTCGGCGAACGCTGAGAGACACTTTTCAGGAACCTCAGGAAAGAGTCCGATCACATGGGTCAGAAAGTTCATCCCCACGGCTTCCGCCTTGGCGTCATCAAGACCTGGAACTCGAAGTGGTTCGAGGACAAGTCGTACGCCAAGTGGCTCCATGAGGACATCCGCATCAAGCGGGCCGTGAAGGACTTCCTCATGCACGCCGGCATCGCCAGCGTCGAGGTCGAGCGCGCGGCCAACACGGCTCGCGTCATCATCTACGCGGCCAAGCCCGGCATGGTCATCGGCAAGGGCGGCAAGAGCATCGAAGTGCTCAAGGTCGGCAACCTGAAGACGGCCGCCAAGGGCGAGCCGCTCTTCCCCGGCCTCCAGTCCTTCACCGAGAGCGAAGTGCTCCCGCCGGACGTCCGCGAGATCCGCAAGGCCGAGACGGCCGCGC
This sequence comes from Myxococcales bacterium, assembly GCA_016703425.1. Taxonomy (NCBI): domain Bacteria; kingdom Pseudomonadati; phylum Myxococcota; class Myxococcia; order Myxococcales; species Myxococcales bacterium. The sequence goes on along the minus strand of JADJCA010000002.1, from coordinate 205,188 downwards.
AGCTCGTGGCCGAGTCGGTTGCGCAGCAGCTCGAGCGCCGCGTCGCTTTCCGCCGCGCCATGAAGAAGGCCGTCTCGACGTCGATGAAGTTCGGCGCCAAGGGCATCCGCATCCGCTGCTCGGGCCGCCTCGGTGGCAGCGAAATGAGCCGCGTCGAAACCTACCGTGAGGGGCGCGTGCCGCTCCACACGCTTCGCGCCGACATCGAGTTCGGCACCGCCGAGGCCCGTACCAAGTACGGAATCATCGGCGTCAAATGCTGGATCTTCAAGGGCGAGGTCCTGCAACGCAGGAACCGCCGCTCGCCGCTCGACGCCGCCTGAGGCAGACGCGGCATTCAGACTGATTCGAGGACCCTCCCATGCTTTCCCCCAAGCGAACCAAGTTCCGCAAGGTCCAGAAGGGCAACAACCGCGGTATCGCACGTCGCGGCTCCGATCTCGCCTTCGGCGACTTCGCGATGCAGTGCGTGGAGCCCGGCCGCATCTCGTCTCGTCAGATCGAGGCGGCCCGTATGGCCATCACGCGCCACGTGAAGCGCGCCGGCAAGCTCTTCATCCGAGTTTTCCCCGACCGTCCCGTCACCAAGAAGCCCCTCGAAGTTCGAATGGGTGGAGGCAAAGGCGGCGTCGAGGCCTGGGAGTGCGTCATGCAACCGGGCCGCATCATGTACGAGATCTTGGGCGTCGACGAGAAGACGGCCCGTGAGGCGTTCCGCCTCGCAGGTCACAAGCTGCCGGTCGGTTACCGGTTTCTAGCCCGCAGCGCGGTCGGCTGAGAGCCGAGGAGGATTCCCGTGAAGGCCAAGGATTTGAACGAGCGCACCCTGGAAGACCTGAAGGATCTGGAGAAGAGCCTTCGCAAGGACTTCTTCCAGAATCGCCTCAAGAACTTCACCAATCGGCTCGATGACACGAGCGCGATTTCGAAGACGCGTCGGGATATCGCCCGCGTCCTGACCCTCCAGAACGAGAAGTCGCGGGCTCAGGCCGCGGCGAAGAAGTGAGCGGCACATGACAGCAGCAGCCCAAACGAACACGGCCTCCAGCGCGCACGGCTTCCGCCGCACGATGTCCGGTCGCGTGATCAAAGCCAAGATGAAGAAGACGGTCGTCGTCGAGGTCGTCTCGGCCGGTCGCGACGCCCTCTACGGCAAGTACGTTCGCAGCCGCAAGCGCTACAAGGCCCACGACGAGACCAACCAGTACAAGGTTGGCGACTTGGTCGAGATCCAGGAGCACAGCCCGATCTCGAAAGACAAGCGCTTCGTCGTCACCAAGCTCGTCAAGAAGTTCATCGAGGAGTGACGCAGTCATGATTCAAATGCGAAGCATGCTCGAGGTCGCCGACAACAGCGGCGCGAAGCGCGTTCAGTGCGTCAAAGTGCTGGGCGGCTCGCGGCGTCGGTACGCCGAGCTCGGAGACGTCATCGTCGTCGCCATCAAGGAAGCCGTCGCCGGCACCAAGGTGAAGAAGGGCGACACGGCCAAGGCCGTCGTCGTGCGCACCGTCCACCAGCAGTCGCGCCCCGACGGCAGCTTCATCCGTTTCGACGAGAACAGCGCCGTCCTTATCAACGCCCAGCTCGAGCCCATCGGCACCCGCATCTTTGGGCCGGTCGCTCGCGAGCTCCGCGGCAAGAAGTTCATGAAGATCATCTCGCTCGCACCGGAGGTGCTGTGATGCTTGCGCGCATTCGTAAGGGCGACACCGTCGTCGTCATCAGCGGTGAAGACAAGGGCAAGACCGGCGTCGTGACGCGCGTCCTCGCAGAAGACGGCAAGGTGGTCGTTGGCGGGCTCAACCTCGTCAAGCGGCACACGCGCCCCAACGCTCGCGTTCAGCAGGGCGGCATCATCGAGCGCGAAGCGCCGATGTTCGCCAGCAAGGTCATGCTCGTCGATCCGAAGACCGGCAAGGGCACTCGCGTCCGCATGGGCAAAGACGAGAAGGGCAACAAGATCCGCGTCGCCAAGAGCGGCGAGCACATCCCGGCGCCTGCGCGCGCCTGAGACGCGACGGACGAGAAGGAACTCAAGTCATGGCGGCTGCGAAGAAAGAAAAAAAGCAGAAGGACGGCGGCGAGGGCGCGACCCACGCGGCCGTGACGTCGACCGCAGAAGCGGTCACGCCGCGCTTTTTTACGAAGTATCACAAGGAGATCGTTCCGGCGCTCACCAAGCAGTTCGGGTTCAAGAACCCGATGCAGGTGCCGCGGCTTGAGAAGATCGTCGTCAACATGGGACTCGGCGCTGCCGTGGCGAACCCGAAGATCATCGACGCGGCCGTCGAAGAGCTCCGCGCCATCACCGGCCAGAAGCCGGTCGTGACGCGCGCCCGAAAGGCCATCGCGAGCTTCAAGTTGCGCGCGGGCATCCCCATCGGTGCGATGGTCACGCTCCGCAGCGCCCGCATGTGGGAGTTCGCCGACCGCCTCATCACGCTCGCGCTCCCGCGCACGCGTGACTTCCGCGGCGTCTCGCGCAAGGCCTTCGACGGCCAGGGCAACTACACCCTCGGTCTTCGCGAGCAGATCATCTTCCCTGAGATCAACTACGACCGAATCGACGTCATCAAGGGGCTCAACATCAGCTTCGTGACGACCGCAAAGAACGACGAAGAGGGGCGAGCGCTCCTCCAGCACTTGGGAATGCCGTTCCGACACGCGTGACGCACGCAAGAACGCACTCCCTTAGGCCCAACGAAGAGACTTCAGTAAGGACGAAACGAAATGGCACGTGCCTGTCAATTCGCCAAGTTGAACCGCGCGCCGAAGTTCGCGGTCCGCGCCCGCAGCCGATGCAAGGTCTGTGGACGTGGCCGCGGCTACTACCGCAAGTTCGAGCTTTGCCGCATCTGCCTCCGCGTGTTCGCGCTCCGAGGAGAGATTCTCGGCGTGATCAAGGCAAGCTGGTGACGCCATGATGACCGATCCCATTTCAGACCTTTTGACCCGCATTCGCAACGGCGCGCTCGCGCGCCACGACCGCGTGGAGATGCCCCACTCGAAGCTCAAGGAGCAAGTGGGTCGTGTTCTCAAGTCCGAGGGCTACGTGGACGACGTCCGCGTGAGCGAGGGCGAGGGACCGCGCACGCTGACCATCGTCCTCCGCTACGGCCGCGACAAGTCGAGCGCCTTTGATGGCGTTCGTCGCGTGTCCACGCCGGGCCGCCGTGTCTACGTTCGTCACGACCGAATCCCGCGCGTCCGCTCGGGTCTCGGCGTGTCGATCCTGAGCACGAGCCACGGGGTCATGACCGACAAGGACGCGCGTCGCCAGAAGGTCGGCGGCGAGCTCCTCTGCGAGGTTTGGTGAACGCCATGACGACTCCCATCGCTGATCTGCGCCAGTCTCGCGTCGGCAAGCGCCCCGTCGAGATCTTGAAGGGCGTCACCGTCTCTCTCAAGGACGGCGTCATCGACATCAAGGGCCCCAAGGGCCAGCTCTCTCGCAAGCTCCCTCCGAACGTCGACGTGAAGGTCGAGGCCACTAAGGTTTCGGTTCAGCCGACCATCGGCGGCCGCGACGGCGCTCGCTTCCAGGGTCTCGCTCGCGCGCTCATCGGCTCGATGATCCAAGGCGCAGGCGTCGGCTATGCGAAGACGCTGCAACTCGTTGGCACCGGTTACCGCGCAGAGCTCAAGGGGCAGGTCCTGAACCTGTCGCTCGGCTTCTCGCACCCGGTCACCTTCACGTTGCCGGCGGGCATCAAGATGGAAATCCCTAGCGACTCCAAGGGCACCATCATCAACATCTCCGGTCCCGACAAGGAAGTCCTTGGTGCGACGTGCGCCAAGATCCGCGGGTTCCGTCCCCCCGAGCCGTACGGTGGCAAGGGTGTTCGCTTCCAGGGCGAAAAGGTTCGCGAGAAGGCCGGTAAAGCGGCCAAAGGCAGCAAGTGAGGAGAATGAGCGATGGGAATGCGAATCGTTGGTCGCGAGCGGCGTAAGCTCCGCATCCGTCGCAAGATCGAGGGGACGAACGAACGTCCGCGCCTCACGGTCTTCCGCAGCGCCAAACACATCTACGCCCAGGTTGTCGACGACGTGGCCCGTTCTACGGTGGCCCACGCGTGCACTCTTACGAAGGACCTCAAGGCAGGCGCTTCTGAAGTCGCCAAGGCCGAGGCCGCCAAGCAGGTCGGCGCCGCCATCGCGAAGCTCCTGCTCGCGAAGGGCATCGACAAGGTTGTCTTCGACCGCAACGGGTACATGTACCACGGCCGCGTTCGCGCCCTCGCCGAAGGGGCTCGCGAGGCAGGTCTCAAGTTCTAATTGACGGAATGCCTGCGCGCCCAGGCCGGTTGCCCCGGCTCGGACGCAAGGTGGCGCAGAGGCGCTCTAAGGAATCTCAATCATGGCGTTCGTACAGGTCGACGAAGAAAAGCTCAAGGAGCGGATCATCCACATCAACCGCGTCGCGAAGGTCGTCAAAGGCGGCCGTCGCTTCTCGTTCTCGGCGCTTGTCGTCGTGGGCGATGAGTCGGGGCACGTGGGCGTTGGGCTCGGCAAGGCGAACGAAGTTCCCGAAGCCATTCGCAAGGGCAACGACCAAGCGCGCAAGAACATCTTCCGCGTCCCGCTGAACGGAACCACCGTTCCGCACGAGGTCCTCGGTCACTTCGGCGCCGGCAAGGTCTTCCTCCGCCCCGCCAGCGCCGGTACCGGCGTTATCGCCGGTGGCGCTGTCCGCGCCGTCGTCGAGAGCGCGGGCATCCACGACATCCTCTCCAAGTGCCTCGGCACGTCGAACCCGCACAACGTTGTCCGCGCGACCATCAAGGCGCTCAAGTCGCTCCGCAGCCTCGAGCAAGTGGCGAGCCGGCGCGGCAAGCAGGTCGAGGACCTCACGGCGTCGGACCGAAAGTCCACGACCAACCTCGCGGCCGTCGCGGGAGGTAGCTGATCATGAAGGCCGAGCTTCGCGTTACCCAAGAGAAGAGCCACATCGGTCGCTCCGAATCGATGCGCATCACCCTGCGAGGCCTCGGCCTCCGGGGCATCGGCTCGCAGGTCGTCGTCAAGAACACGCCTTCGTTCCGAGGCGCGATCAAAAAGGTGATTCACCTCGTGAAGGTGGAAGAGGTCTGAGTCATGGCCGACACGCTGTCAAAACTCCAGAAGCCCGCCGGTGCGACGCGCCCCAAGACCCGTAAGGGTCGCGGTGTCGGTTCCGGCCTCGGCAAAACCGCTGGCCGCGGCCAGAAGGGCCAATACGCCCGCAACGGCGTTCGCCGCGAATTCGAAGGCGGCCAGACGCCCCTCGCGCGACGCTTGCCGAAGCGCGGCTTCAAGGTGCCGTTCCCCGTGAAGCTCGCCGAGATCAACGTCGGCCAGCTCGAGTCCTTCGCGGCTGGCGCGAAGGTCGACGAGACGGCGCTGCGTGACCGCGGCCTCATCAAGGGCCCCTGCGAGCGCATCAAGATTCTTGGCCAGGGCGAGCTTACCAAGGCTGTCACGGTCACGGCGCACGCGTTCTCGAAGGCTGCCGCGGAGAAGATCCAAAAGGCTGGCGGCAAGGTGCTCTTCGTCAGCGCCAGCGAGTCCTGAGATTGCGATGAGCGGCCTCTCCGGTTTCGCGAACATCGGCAAGGTGCCCGAGCTGCGCAAGCGGGTCGTGTTCACCTTGGCGCTGCTCGCGGCCTACCGGGTCGGGGTCTTCGTGACGATTCCCGGCGTCGACCGGAACGTCATGCAAGCCGTCGTGAGCAAGGGAGGAGGGCTCCTCGGGCTCTTCAACATGTTCAGCGGCGGCGCCCTCGGTAACCTCTCGATCTTCGCGCTCGGCATCATGCCGTACATCAGCGCAAGCATCGTGATGCAGCTGCTCGCGATGGTCTTCAAGCCGCTCGAGGAGCTCCGCAAGGAGGGCGAGAGCGGCACGCGGAAGATCAACCAGTACACGCGCTACGGCACCGTCGGCTTGGCCATGGTGCAGAGCCTGTTCTTCATCGCCATGAACCTCGAGGCCGTCAGCCACGGGGACCTGTCCGACATGGGCAACGTCGGCGACGTCGTGTTGCATCCCGGCTGGGGCTTCCGCCTCATGACGATGCTCAGCGTGACCACCGGCACCGTCCTCTTGATGTGGCTCGGTGAGCAGATCACGGAGCGGGGCATCGGCAACGGTATCTCGCTCATCATCTTCGCCGGCATCGTCGAGGGCATCCCGTCTGGGATGGTCAACTACTTTCAGACGAACAAGGGCAACATCCAGCCCCTCAACCTGACGGCGTTTGTCGCGATCATCCTCGCGACGGTGGCGGTCATCGTCTTTTTTGAGCAGGGGCAGCGGCGCATTCCCATCTACTACGCGCGCCGAAATGTTGGCCGCCGTGTCTACGGCGGACAGACGGCTCACTTGCCCCTCAAGGTGAACACGGCCGGGACCATCCCGCCGATCTTCGCCTCCTCGCTGCTAATGTTCCCCGCGCAGCTGGCGAGCTTCAAGATTCCCGGGATGACGATCCTTCAGGATGCGCTCTCGCGTGGCGACTGGGTGTTCAACACCTTCTACGTCGGCCTCATCATCTTCTTTTGCTACTTCTACACCGCCGTCACGTTCCAAGCCGTGGACGTTGCCGAGAACCTCAAGAAGCAGCAGGCGTTCATCCCCAGCATTCGCCAGGGCAAGCAGACCGCCGAATACATCGACTTCGTGCTCACGCGAATCACGTTCGGGGGCTCCCTCTACGTGGCCGCCGTCTGTGTGATCCCGACGATCGTGAGCCAAGCGTTCAAGGTGCCCTTCCAGTGGGGCGGCACGTCGATCATGATCGTCGTCGGTGTTGCTCTCGACACCGTTCGCCAGATTGAGGCGCACCTCATCACGCGCAACTACGAGGGGCTCTCGGGGGCGGGCGCCAAGGCCAGCCGCGTGCGCGGCCGGAGGGACATCGGATGAGAATCATCCTGGTAGGTCCGCCCGGCGCCGGCAAAGGCACGCAGGCGAAGATTCTGTGCAAGCTGGCGGGTATCCCGCAGCTATCGACGGGCGACATGCTCCGCGAGGCGAAGGCCACAGGGAAACTCCCGCAAGACCTCGTCCAAAAGATGGCCGCCGGGGCCTTGGTACCCGACGAGGTCGTCATCGGCCTCATCGAGGAGCGCACCTTGGCCGACGACTGCAAGGCCGGCTTTCTCCTCGACGGCTTTCCGCGCACCGTTCCGCAGGCCGAAGCCCTCGACAAGATGCTGGCATCACGAGGTATTTCGCTCGATCACGTCGTCGCCATCGAGGTGCCTGACGACCTCCTGGTCGAGCGCGCGACGCTGCGCCGTACCGACAAACGGACTGGACAGATTTACCACTTGAAGTATAGCCCGCCTCCTCCCGATGCCGACCTTGAGCATCGGGCGGACGACCGCGAAGAGGTCGTCCGGACGAGGCTCGCGACGTATTCGAAGATGACCGCTGATCTCTTGCCGTTTTATGCGCAACGATCCGGCCTTCTTAAGCGAATTCACGGAGTGGGTAGCGTCGAAGAAGTCACCGGTCGGGTGCTTTCGGCGACGGGCTTGAGCGAAGGATGAGCATTGCGGGGGGGGACCGCCTGCTTCGGTGGGCGAAAGGTGTTGGATGAGCGAACGACGGGAACGAAAAGAGCCGAAAGGCGACAAGCTCGAGTTTGACGGGGCTGTGCAGGAGGCGCTGCCGAATGCCATGTTCCGCGTCAAATGCGACAACGGGCTCGTCGTTCTCGCCACCATTAGCGGACGCATGCGGCAGTACTACATCCGCATTCTCCCCGGCGACCGCGTGACCGTTGAAGTCAGCCCCTACGATCCGAGTCGCGGCCGTATCACCTACCGCCACAAGTGAGCCACCCGAGCATCGGGTTCAGCAACGAGAGACATCATGAAGGTTCGTCCGAGCATCAAAAAAGTTTGTGACAAGTGCAAGGTCGTCCGCCGCAAGGGCGTCGTCCGCATCATCTGTGAAAACCCGCGGCACAAGCAGCGCCAGGGCTGACATCTAGGATCATCAGAGGAACACCATGGCTCGTATTGCTGGCGTCGACCTTCCCAAGCACAAGCACATCGCCTACTCGCTGCCCTACCTCTATGGCATCGGGCAGAAGCTCGCCAAAGAGATCTGCGGCAAGGCGGGCATCGCTCCCACGAAGAAGACCGAGGAGCTGACGGAGTCTGAGATCAAGCGCATCCGCGATCTCCTCGAGACGGACTACGTCGTCGAGGGCGATCTCCGTCGCGAGGTCCAGACCAACATCAAGCGCCTGATGGACATCGGCTGCTACCGCGGCCTCCGCCACAGGAAGGGCCTCCCGGTCCACGGCCAGCGCACCCACACCAACTCGCGCACCCGCAAGGGCCCGCGCAAGGGTGTCCTCTCGCGCCGGAAGCCCACGGCCTGAGCCACTGATTTTCGTCTGACTAGGTTTCGGAGAAGCACGACATGTCGACTGCGAAAACGGCCACCAACTCCACCGCGCCCAAGGCCAAGGGCACCAAGAAGAAGGTCAAGAAGAACGTCGCGACAGGAATCGCGCACATTCAATCGACCTTCAACAACACCGTGGTCACCATCACGGACATCAACGGCAACGCCGTTTCGTGGTCGAGCGCCGGTTCGCGCGGCTTCAAGGGCTCGCGCAAGAGCACGCCCTTCGCGGCGCAGCTCGCGGCCGAAGAGGCTGCCCGCCGTGCGATGGAGCACGGCATGCGCTCCGTCGCCGTCTTCGTGAAGGGCCCCGGCGCGGGGCGCGAGAGCGCTCTCCGCGCGCTCCAAACGGCCGGCTTCAAGGTGACGCTCATTCGCGACGTGACGCCGGTGCCGCACAACGGTTGCCGTCCGCCGAAGCGCCGTCGCGTCTGACGCGGAGCTCCGATTCCGCCAGTCGGCGCCAAGAGTCTGCGCCAGAAGGAGGCCCGGTCGCACAAGCGCCGGGCCGTTTCCTTTTTGTACCTGGCCACGTTGCAGAGGCGAGCGGCCTTGTGGCCCCCAGGAACCAGCGGCAGCCGCCGCGTCCTGCCTTCTGCCGAACCGGCGTTTTTGAGGTCGGTCCCACACGCCGTTCGAGGGTGACCGCCGAGCCTGCAGGTCTAAACCGTACGAGGGCGCGCTGGCACAAAAGGTGGAGTCCGAAAGAGCATGAATGCCTCGGCTCCTCTTGTCCTTCTCGCCTTCGTGCTCGTGGCTTGTGGTGATGCGCCGGGGGAGCTTCCGCCTCCGAAGATGAAGGTCGCGGAGCCGCCCGCGGCCTCCCAGAACGAGCTCTACACCGAGGGCACGTCACCCGCGTCGTCGGGGACCCCAACCGCCACGAGCGGCACCGACGCAGGCGTGGCGACCCCCCTCATTCCCAGCCCCGCCTTAGGCGATGCGGGGCCCTCAGCAACGCCCGGTCCCGACGCATCGGCGGCCATCGGCCCGGAGGTGTGTCGAGCGTTGGGACGCTGCTGCGCCAAGGTTACCGCGTGCGATGCAGAGTTCACCGCGTGCGCGCGGATCTTCATGGCGGACGATGCGGCCACCTGCCAGACGGCGCTCCAGGCCTATTCGGTGGTGACCTGCGAGCACTCGATGGCGGAGCCCGTAAGCTTGCCCGGCTTCGCGGGCTGCCCCGAGCCGTATTGGGATCGACCCTGACCTCACGGCAGCGCCGCGGCGATGGGCGCGCCGCCATCGGTCATGGCGATGGGGCGTCCAATGGGAGAGCGGTTCGCGGCCCCCGCCGTGCGCGGATCGATGTAGGAGCAGGGCGCGCATTGCCGCTGAGCCGCCTGCGATCCGAGCGCTGAGTCCTTCACGCATCAGGCTCGCTGTGGCGCGGGGTCGCGGCGGCGCGCACCGTTGGTGGCGCCGCCTCACCGTGGTGCCACGTCTCAAAACCGGCTGAAGCGCCCCGCGAGAGCGCACGCGAAGGTTTCTTGGCGCAGGTGCTGCACTGCGCATGGACGCGCACATCCCTGGTTTGGTGCCGATCCTGCTTCGTTGGATCCAGCGAGGCGTTGCCACGTGGCACTCACGCGCTCGCACACCGGGATCGTGGTCCGGGAATTGTGGTCCGGGGGAGGAGAGAGGTTTCGCATTTGATGCACGCCAACGAGAACGACACGGCTCCCAAGGCTTTCTCCGTCGCGCCCCAGAGCCGCGCCGACAGAGCCGAGCCGGCCGGCATCCTTCGTCGCGGCGATCGCTGGGTTCGGGAGCATTCGCTCCTGCTCCTCGTCTTGACGATGATCTCGGCATTCTCGTGGCCGCAACTGGCCGCCAAGGTGTTTGCGCGCGGGGCGACGTTCCACGTGCCCGGGACCGGCTGGACCTACGATGCGCCGAGCCTCGCGCTGTCGGTCATCATCCTCGCCGCTGCCATCCGCTGCACCCCGGCGGATTTCGTTCGCGTCTTTCGCTCCAAGGCCGGCGTCGCGAACCTCGTCACGGTTTACGTCGCCGTGCCCGCCGTCACGCTCGGCATCGCGTTCGCCACCATGAGCCTTGGCGGAGCCGACCTCCGCGCCATCTGCATCGGGCTCGTCCTCTTGATGATCGTTCCCGTCGCGACGACCTCGGCCGTCTGGACGCGCTCGAGCCTTGGTAGCGTTCCCGTCGCGCTCAGCACCATCGCCATCACGAGCCTCGTTGCCGTAGCCCTTGTGCCGCCGATGCTAGGTCGGCTCGCCGGTGCCTCCGGTCTCGAGGCCATGTCAGCACCGCTCCTCGCGAAAGTTCGGTTCCAGGTGGTGTTCGCGTTCGCCGTCCCGCTTCTTGTGGGCACCTCCATCCGCTCGCTGTTGCCGCGCGTCGCGACGGCCCTCGAACCGGTCCTCTCCATTCTCAGCATCATGGTGCTGCTCGCGTTTATCGGCGACACGACGGCTGCGCTCCGTCCGCACCTCACCAGTCACGACCACCTCCTCGCGATCGCGCTCCCGCTGACGGTCCTCGTCAACGTCCTCGCCTTCGCCATCGGCTACACGGCAGCGCGGCTTCGCGGCCTCTCCAACGAGGAGACCATCGCCCTCGTCTTCGGCACGGGCATGCGGAGCACCTCGACGGCGCTCGTCGTCGCCGCGTTGTGTTTCCCGGCGTCGCCCATCGTCGCCTTGCCGCCGATCCTCTGGAGCTTCACCCAACAGCTCCTCGCCGGCGTCCTCAGTCGGCGCATCCTGCACGCGCGCGACCGCGCCGAGCCGGTGTTGCCGCTCACGCGCCGCATGGTCCAGGCGGCCAAGCGGGCCTCCCGTCCGACGTTCGACGATATCGAGGCGCTCCTCGAAGACTCGCTGGTTTTGAACCCGAAGCGCGCCCCGCTGCCGAGCCACCCGAACGGCTGACCAAGCGGATGTAACTGTAGGAAAAGAAAGGTAAATGGCCTCGCCTCGGCGGGGCCTTTTGCTTTCTGGAGCGCCGCCGCCTTGCCACCGGCGGGAGCGCTAGGGCCGGTAACTCTTGCCATTTCCAGCGACAAGAGTAGAACCCGGCGCCCCGCTCCCATCATGGGAGCACGCCGGGAACGAAGCGGCTCTGGCCGTGTAAACCGGTTTTCTTGGCCTCCCCCGGGAGGCTATCGAGAGAAGGATCGAATCAGATGGCTCGTTACATTGGCCCGGTGTGCAAGCTTTGCCGCCGCGAAGGCATGAAGCTCTTCCTCAAGGGTGAGCGCTGCTACTCCGAGAAGTGTTCGTACACGCGCCGCGCGTACCCGCCGGGCCAGCATGGCCAGGCCCGCATCAAGCTTTCGGAGTACGCCATCCGTCTCCGTGAGAAGCAGAAGATGCGCCGCATCTACGGCATCCTCGAGCGTCAGTTCCAGAAGTACTACTTCGAGGGCACGCGTCGTAAGGGCCGCACCGGCGAGGCCATGATTCAGATCCTCGAGTCGCGCCTCGACAACGTCGTCCACCGCCTCGGCTTCGCGTCGACGCGCGCCGAGGCCCGCCAGGTCGTCAAGCACAACCACGTGCTCGTCAACGGCAAGCGCGTCAACATCCCGAGCGTTCAACTGAACGCCGGCGACAAGATCGAGATCCGTCAGCAGAGCCGCGCCATCGCCGGCATCAACGCTTCGCTCGCTCAGGTCGAGAAGCGCCCGATGATGAGCTGGGTCGAGCTCGACAAGGCGAACTTCGTCGGCGTCTTCAAGGGCGTCCCGGTGCGCGACGAGCTCAACGAGCCGCCGATGCGCGAGCAGCTCGTTGTCGAGTACTACTCACGCTGACAACGCGGCGCGCAGGAGAGGCGTGCTGCTCTGCAGCGCGCCTCGGCTACGTACTCCGCGCACAATTCTTCTTTCTCTGATTCGCACGGGCAGGCGACGGGTCGGACCTTCGAGCGGGTTCGAAATACGACTGGGCTCGCCGCGTGAACTCAAACAAGGACCGAGAGCATGAACACGAACATCGTCACTCGTAACTGGCGCGACCTCATTCGTCCGCGCGGGATGCACGTCGAGCCCGAGACCCTCACGGAGTTCTACGGCAAGTTCACCTGCGAGCCGCTCGAGCGCGGCTACGGCATCACCCTCGGCAACTCGCTTCGTCGCGTTTTGCTCTCGTCGCTCCAGGGCGCGGCCATCACGGCCGTTCGCATCGAGGGCGCGCTCCACGAGTTCACGGCCGTCAACGACGTCGTCGAAGACGTGACCGACATCATCCTCAACCTCAAGGAGGTCGTCCTCAAGGCGGCGTCCGCGAAGACGTACACGGTCCGCCTCGAGAAGGAAGGCCCCGGGCCCGTCTACGCGCGCGACATCCAGCTCGTCGACGGCCTTCAGGTGCTCAACCCCGATCACCTCATCGCGACGCTCGATAAGAAGGGCCCCATCCAGATGGAGCTCACCATCAACGTGGGCCGCGGCTACGTCCCCGCCGAGCGCAACAAGACGGCGACGATGTCCATCGGGACCATCCCCATCGACGCGCTCTACGCGCCCGTTCGCAAGGTCAACTACACGGTGACCAACGCCCGCGTCGGTCAGCAGACGGACTTCGACAAGCTCACGTTCGAAGTTTGGACCAACGGCGCCGTGAAGCCCCAGGATGCGGTCGCCTACGCGGCGAAGATCCTCAAGGAGCAGCTCACGATCTTCATCAACTTCGAAGAGACCGACGAAGCGTCGTACCAGGCCTCGGCGGCCGACGACGAGCCGCTCAACGAGAACCTCTTCAAGTCCGTTGACGAGCTCGAGCTGTCGGTCCGTTCGGCGAACTGCCTCCAGAACGCCAACATCACCCTCATCGGCGAGCTGGTTCAGCGCACCGAGCAGGAGATGCTCAAGACGAAGAACTTCGGCCGCAAGTCGCTGAAGGAGATCAAAGAGATCCTCGCCGGCTACGGCCTGTCGCTCGGCATGAAGATCGACAACTGGCCTCTCATGGTCGAGCGCTGGAAGGCGCAGCAGAACCAGAACTAGTCACTGCCCGTCGGGGAAGGGCCGCGAGTTGCGCTGCCCTTCCTCGTCGGCTAGCCGCGTACGCTACGCGGCGAGGGTATGGAGTCGACCCAAGACCGACTTTCACCGGCACTCCTCGTGGCGAGCCGGTTCTCGAAAAAGAAGCAGAACCGAGTGAAGAAGTAGGCAAGCGACATGCGTCACAAGAACATTGGTCGAAAGTTCGACCGCAACACCTCCAGCCGCCGCGCGATGTTCCGCAACCTCGCGGCCAACCTCATCCTCCACGAGCGCATCGAGACGACCGACGCGAAGGCCAAGGAGCTGCGTCGCGTCGCCGATCGGCTCATCACCAAGGCCAAGCGCATCGGCGAGGCCGCTTACACGCCCCAAGACAAGCTGTCGGCCGAAGACAAGGCTCGCCGGCTTCACGCGCAGCGGCTCGTCGGCGCGTACCTCCCGCGCTTCGTGACGCGCACAGAGGTGGGCGGCGCGCCCAAGCGCGTCGACATCGTTGAGAAAGTGTTCCTCGACCTCGCGAAGCGTTTCGCCAAGCGCCCCGGCGGCTACACGCGGATCATCAAGATCGGCCTTCGCCGCGGCGACAACGCGCCCCTCGCGATCATCGAGTTCGTCGACGGGCCGGCTGAGGCGGCTGCCAAAGCCGAGGCTTGAGCCCGAGGGGCCCAAGCCCGTCTGAGACATGCGGGCGGCGCGCTTCGGCGCTCCGCCCGTTTCTTTTTTGGCCGCGTATTCGCGACCGGACTCGCTTTTCCGCGCGTAGCGGACGCCAGCGCCCCACGACCGCCTGCCGGCCGGCGGAGGCTGCCCGTTTGCGTGTACGCTTCACGGTCCATGGCTGGCACCGAAGCGCTGCCCGAATTGGATGCCTACGAGGTCCTCGCGCCCATCGCCCAGGGGGGCATGGCGACGGTGTACTTGGCGCGCCTTCGGGAGCACCCCGACAAGCTCGTCGCGCTCAAGATCCTCCGGCCCGAGCTCTGCGTGGGCCGCGGCGCGAGCGCCGAGGGGGCTACGGAATTCGTGGCCATGTTCCTCGATGAGGCGCGCATCGCGTCGCGCTTCGCGCACGCGCACATCGCGACCATCCACGGGCTCGGGCACGACCGTGGTCACTATTTCTTGGCGATGGAACTCCTGCGCGGGCGCACGCTCCTCGAGGTCGTCGACGAGGCTTTGAGGCGCGGCGGTGCCATGCCCTTCGAGGTCGTCGCGTGGGTCGGCGCGCGCATCGCGGAGGCGCTCGACTACGTCCACGAGCTCCGCGACGAGAGCGGGGCCAGTCGCGAGATCGTTCACCGCGATGTGACGCCCAGCAACGTGTTCTTGACCAACGATGGCGACCCGAAGCTCATCGACTTTGGCCTGGCCAAGGCCCGCGACCGCATCGCGTCGACGTCCCACGGCATCCTCAAGGGCAAGCTCGCGTACCTCGCGCCAGAGCAGGTAGCCGGAGCCCCGTCCGATCGACGTTCCGACGTCTTCTCACTCGCCGTCACGCTCTGGGAGGTCTCCGTGGGAGACCGTCTCTTCCGCGCCGACGACGACGTCGAGACGGTCCGCCGCGTGGCGCGCGCCGAGGTGCCCGACCCGCGCAGCAAGGTGCCCGGCTACCCGGACGCGTTGGCCGAGGCGCTCCTCCGCGCGCTCGCGCGGGCCCCCGAAGACCGCACGAAGACCGCCAAGGTGTTCGCCGCGGAGCTTGATGCCGCCGTAAAGGCCATCGGGCGCGGCGTCTCGGCGCCGGTCGTCGGCGCCCTCGTCAGCGAGCTATTTCCTGCGGCCGCCGCCCGACCATGGGAGCGCTTGGCCGACGAGCTCTCGCCGCCGGCCTCGCGCAGCGCCGCGCTGGCGGGAGGCTCCATCGTTCGCGCGTGGGACGAGTCGGGCAAGAAGATGACGTGGATGGCGGTGGCTGTCGACGAGCCTTCGGAGCGCGACGTGACGGGCGGCGTCCCCCCGGACCGCGAGAGCACGCGACTCACCACGCTGTCGAAGACGCCGCCGTCGAACTTGCGCTCCGCCGTCGATGAGGCGCTCGCGGAACGGGCCCAGGCGCTCAAGCCGAGCGATGAGCCCGCGCGCGCGCGCCTCCTCTTGGAGCGAGCCATCGTCGACGATGCGCTCGGCGATGGCGCCCGTGCGGAGGAGCTCGCGGCGGCGTCGGCGAAGGCCAACCCCAGCGCTGCCGCCTTCGCATTTTCACGCCGGCTCGCGGCGCGGGCGGCGCGGGGGAGGGGAGGCGACGCTGCTCTCTCCGCCATCGCGACGCTCGTGCGGCTGCTCGACGCTGAGCTCGAACGGACCGACGAGGCTCGCTCCAAGGCCGATCTCCTCGGCGAGCGAGGTCGCCTGCTCTCGGCCAAGGAGGACTGGGCCGGCGCACGCGCCAGCTTCGAGCGCGCGCTCGAGATCCATCCGGGCCACGCGGCTTCGCTCAAGGGGCTTGAGACGGCGCTTCGACACCTTCCCGGAGCAAGGGCGCACCTCGCCGACCACCTCGCTCGAATGGCCGACGCGTACGCTCCCGAGCCCCGCCTCGCTGCGTGGCTCCTGGTGGAACGCGCGCGCGTCTTCGATCGCGATCTTGCGCGTCCCGACGACGCGCGGGCCGCGATGGCCCGTGCCCTCACCCTCGATGGTGGCCTTGGACCGGTCCGTCGAGCCGCGACCGATATGGCGACGGAGCATCATGACGGCGCGCTGCTCGTCGAGCTCTTGGCCGCTGAGGCGGAGCTTGAGCGGTCGCCCGACCGCGCCGCCGCCTTGGAGCTCTTTGCCGCCGGGACGGCGCGGCACGTGCTCCGCGAGCCAGCCCGCGCGGCGCAGCTCCTCGAGCGTGCCAGGAAGCGCTCCGTGACGTCACCCTTGCAGAAGCGCATCGTGCTCGACGAAGTGGTGTTGGTCGAAGAGTCGCTTGGGCATTTCGTGGAAGCGCTCGGCGCACGTCGAGAGCGGCTCACGTTGATCAAAGATCCCGCCGAGCGCAGCGTCGAGCTTCGTCTCCTGGCTGCGCTGGAGGAGTCGCTCGGGGACGTGGACCGCGCCGTTCTTTCGCTCTCGGAGGCTCGCCGCGGAGCGCCCGGCGACGTGACCGTCTCGGCGGCCCTCGCGCGGCTCCTAGAGAAGAAGGGCGACGTGGAGCGTCTCCTCGAGCTTCACGCACACGACGCGGCGACCAGCATGGACGGTGGACAGCGAACGGCGAGCGCTCTCATGGCGGCGCGGCTCGCCGAGACCAAAGGGCAGCTGGACCGAGCCGCTGAGTTTTATCGTACGGCGCTCTCCGCCAGCGCCGATTGCCTCGAGGCGCTGGATGCCCTCGATCGCCTATCGCGGCGCACGCGCCCCGAGTCGACGCTCGACGAGGTTCGTGCCCGCGTCGCGTTGCACCGCCATGCGGCGGAGAACGTGACGGACGTCGAGCGACGTGTGGCTCACCTTACGTCCGTCGCGACGCTCTTCGAGGAGATCGCCGGTGACGTGGCGGCGGCCCTCTCGACATACCAGTCGATCCTCGCGCTGACGCCGCGTCGCATGGTGGCGTTGATCGGCGTGGAGCGCTGCGCGCGCCGACTTGGCGACGCGGGCCGCGCCGCCGAGTCACTCCTAGAGCAAGCGGGCGTCGCCGCCGACGTGGGCGACGCGAACGCGCTTCGGCTCCGTGCCGCCGAGCTCCTCAAGGAGCGCGACCCGACCCGTGCCCTTCAGCTCGTCGACGCGATCCTCGCGTCGTCGTCGTCGGGGCCCGATGCGCACGCGCTGCGAGCCCGCCTCCTCGAACGAAGCGAGACCTGGCACCTCGCCGCCGACGAACACCGGCGACTCATCGAGCTCGCCACCGATGACGGCGAGCGCGTCGACCGCCTGCTCGCCCTCGCCGAGCTGCTCCGCACGCGACTCGGTCAGCGGTCGCAGGCCATTGAGTGCGTGAGGCAGGCGCTCGTCGTCGACGCGAAGGAGTCGCGCGCCCTGGCCATGCTCGTCGTTCTTCTCGACGAGCTCGAAGACCCGCGAGAGGCGGAGCGAGGGCTCCTCGCCTTGGCCGACGGCGTCGATGGTGAGCTTCGCGCGCGCGTCCTTTGGAAGGCGGCGGGCCGCGCCGAGTTCGGTTCCAGCAGCGACGCGTCGGCGCTTGGCGCGCTCCATCGCCTGGCCGACGAGAATCCCAGCGAGACTTGGCTCGTGGAGCGGCAGCGGCGTCTCGCGCTGCGGCTCGCCCGAGACGGTGACGCCGAGCCGCTGCGCCGCTTCACGAACCCCGACGCGCTTCCCGCCCACTCGCTCGATGAATGTTTTGCAGACCGAGACATGGCGCGCGAAGTCGCGTTGGACCTCTCGGCTCGGCTCATCGAACTCGCCCCGCCGGCGCCGTGGGCTCTTCGCACCGTTGAGGTGCTTGCGGAGCGTTACGGCGAACCGGGGCTGCTAAGGCGCGTCCTGTCGGCGCAGGCCGAGACGTTCTCGGTCAAGAGCGCTCGTCTGGGCGCGCTCTGGGAGCAAATACGCCTCGCCGATTGGCTGGTCGGTCACGACATCCGGGGCACCCTCGAGCTGGTCCTGGCGCTCGCACCCGACGACCGGGCGGCGCTTGACGCGGTCGTGGAGCGCTCCGGCGCGGCGCTCCGCAACGGAGACCTTGGGGCCCGAGGTCCGATGGCGCTCGCGCTGCGCGACCTGGCATCGACCAAGGATGAACATCGCAGGTTTGCGTCGCTCCTCGAGCTTGGTCTCTCGCTCTTCTGTGGCGCCATGAGCGCCGTTGGTCAGAAGGAAGCGCTCAAGGAGGTTCGCTTGGCGCTGCGGCAAGATCGCTCCTCGGCGGCGGCCGCGGCTGCGACGGCGTGGATCGGCGAAACGGTGGAGGACGTGCGCGCCGCCGTCGAGGGCGCGGTCGCCCTCGCGGA
This sequence comes from Myxococcales bacterium, assembly GCA_016703425.1. Lineage (NCBI taxonomy): Bacteria > Pseudomonadati > Myxococcota > Myxococcia > Myxococcales > Myxococcales bacterium. Next base: position 186,904 of record JADJCA010000002.1, on the reverse strand, counting down.
GCAATCCCATGGGACGGCGCGCGCGGCGGGGTTCCTCCGGCGCGCCGCGCTCTTGCTCGCTTCGAAGGATGCTCCCGGCGGCCGCAGCGAGCGGCTCGCTCAAGCGGCGGAGCTCCTCGAGCGGTCGCTCCTCACCGAGCCCGACTCGGTGCAGGCGATCCTGGCGCTCGTCTCCGCGCGCTCCGAGGCCGGGGAAGCCGGACGTCTCGAGCCGATTCTCTCCGATGTGCTCGCGCGCGCGCGCACTCACGACGCCATCGCCGCGGCGGGGACCGCGCTCGCGCAAGCGCTCGGCAAGGAGCCGACCACGCGCCTTACGGCCATCGACGCGCTTCGTCGCGTAGTCCAATCGAAGCCCGATGACGGCGTGGCGCTGCGGCTCCTGGCGGATCTCTTGATGGCCACCGGCGCTCGCGCCGATGCGACGAGCGTCCTGGAGAAGCTCGCCGCCGACGGTCGCGACTCGCCGGTGCGAATGAAGGCCCTCTTTGACCTCGCGGCGATCCATCGGCAAGCGGGCGCGGTGGGCGAGGTGGAGCGCGCGCTCTCGACCATCGTGGACATGGATCCGCTGTCGGCTCCCGCGCTGCGAGACTTGGTCGCGTTGCGCAAAGAGGCGAACCCGAACGCGGCGGACCTCATGCCGCTCCTGTCGCGCCTCGCCGAGGCGGCGCCTACGGAAGAGGAAAAGGCGTCGGCGCTCGTGGAGCTCGCGGAACGGCGCGCCGCGTCTGGCGACGGCGCTGGCGCCGAGCGAGACATGATCGAAGCCACGGCGGTGTCGCCGACGGCGGCGCGATTGGCGCGCGTCATCGACTTGGCCGCGCACGATCGGGGCGCCGAGGCGAGGCTCTTGTCCGCGCTCGTCGCGCGCGGCGAGCAGCTCGGTCGTCCCAACGCCCCGGCGTGGGCTGCCCTCGGCGCACTCGAGGTTGACATGGGTAAGGCCGTGGAAGGCGTCGCCCACCTCAAGCGTGCCCTCGCGCTCGAGCCGTCGATGCCGGAGGCGCGCGCGGCGCTCGGCCGCGGCCTCGTCGGCCTTGGCAACGGTGAAGAGGCGGCGAAGACCCTATTCGCGATGATGTCGCCGGACGCGGCGCCGCTCTTGTCGCTGCGCGAACCAGGCGCGCTCCTCGCCTCCTTTGAGGCGGCGCTGGCCCGGGCCGGTCGCCGTGACGAGTCGGTGGTGGCGCGCGAGCTCCGCGCCGTGGCCGGCGCGCTCGACGACGGTGCCCACGTCGAACTCCGCGCCCGACGGCGCGGCGTGGTCCTCGCGCCAGGCGAAGGCGAACGGATCTTGGGCGTGGCCATTCCCGAGGAGGGGCGCGAACTCCTGGCGCTGGCGGGCGCCCTTGCGGGCCTCGAGGCCAAGCTCGTGCGAAGCGACGCAGCGGCGCTCGAGATCAACGCCAAGAAGAAGCTCCCGGCGAGCCACGCGCTACCGGTGATCGCCCAGTGGCTCGCGCGCCTCTTTGGCCTCGACGCACCGCCCGTTGTCTCAACGGAGCGCCTCACCTCCGTGCGGGTGCTCGCCATCGATGGCGAGTTGTGGCTCGGCGTGCCACCGGCGCTCGCTGCGAAGCCTGAGCCCGAGCAAGTCGCCTCGCTCGCGCGCGCGATGGTGCGCATGGCCTTGGCCGTACCCTACGTCGACGAGCTCCTCGCGGACGAGCTGTCGGCGCTGCTCGTGGCCACGGCGGAGCGGGCCGCCCCGGGATCGATGGCGGCGGTGCGCGGCATCGACGAGGCGCTCCTCGGCGAGTTCTCGCAACGGCTCACGCGCCTCGTGGGGCGGCGGCAGAAGAAGGCGCTCGTCGATCTTGCGGGGCGTGTTCCACCGCTTGCGGCGAGCTGCGGCGAGCTCTTGCTGCGCACCGTGGCGCAGGCAGAGCTTCGCGCGGCCTTCGTGGTGACGGGGGATCTTCTCGCGACGCTCGACAGTCTCAAGGCTTCCAACGCGGGGCTCCGTCGCGAGATGGACGCCGCGGGGCCGCGAGCGCTCGCCGCGGTGCTGACCCACCCGCTCGCTGGGGATCTCGTCCGCGCGGCCCTTAACCCCGTCACGACGGCGGCCCGCGTTCGCCTCGGGACGTTGTGGACTGGAGGCTCGCTCGCGCCGCCGCGTCGGTAGGCGGCTTTAGGCGAAGCGTCGTCGGAGCGCGACGACGAGCCCCAGGAGGAGCGCGAGGCCCGCGCAAATGGCCGCGCCGGCCCACCCGAAGTGCGCGAGCTTGGAGGCTCGCTCGCCGCGTCGATCGGCGATCTGCTGGAGCTCGGCGTGCGCCATCGTGTTGGCCGGGTCGAGCGCGATGGCCCTTCGAAGCGCGTCCTCGTCGGTGACGCCTCGCTTGCGAAGGGCGCGAGCTTCGAGCGAGAGCAGCGCGCTGTCGATCTGGGGAGCGCGTGGCGACGCTGGGTCCAGCTGCTTCGCCTTCTGGTAGAGCAGCATGGCGCGCTCGGCCTCCGCCTCCTCGATGGACTTGGCGAAGAGTACGTAGGCCGGCACCATTTCGCGCCGGCGTTCGAAGTCCGGCGTTCGCGCGAGGATGCGGTCGAAGGCGTCGACGGCCTTGGCGAGGCGCGTGTTGTCAGGCGTCGCGCTTGTTTGGACCGCCGCGAGGTGCGCGAGGCCCTCTTCGTGGAGGACGTACATCTCGCGTCGGCGATCGCGATCGAAGGCTGCAAAGAGCTCGCGACTGATGCGGTCCGGCGGCCAATCGTCGGGCGCGGGACGGTTGTGAAAGGTTGCGTACGCTTCGCGGAGCTTTCCTGTGGCGTTGCTGCCGTAGTCGTAGAGCGCCTGGCGGGCGGCTTCCCGCGTGACCTCACGGTCGGCGTTGGCGAACGATAGAACGACGCCCAAGGCGTCCATCTCTTTCGCGAGCCCGTAGGCGCGGAGGATCTCGCCGAGCACGGCGGGGCTCTTGGCCTGGATCGCCTCGCCCGGCATCGACTTCTCCATAGCTTCGAGCTGCGTGGCCGCGAAGCGCCGCACCGGTGGGCCGCTCGCGAGTCGTCGCTCGAGGATCAGCGCCGGTACGGCGCGCTCGCCGAGCTTTCCGAGTCCCTCTTCGATGGCGCGGCGCAGCGCGGGCGTTTGCTCGGGCGCTCGCGAGACGACGAGGCGCACGGCCTCCGTTGAGCCGATGCGCAAGAGCTCGCGAAGCGCGCCGCCTCGCGCCGCCTCGTCGCCGGTCGTGAACGCCGCCGACAGGGCGGGCGACACGGCGGTTGCGGCGGTGCCTCCGTCGACCGCGCTAGCTGCCGCCGGTGGGCCGACCATGAGCCCTGCGAGAGTGAGCGCTCCGGCGAGGAGCCAGGTGTGTCGCATCGCCATCGTAAACGCTCGCCGCGGGGCCGCGCTTCCGCGCTACTGCTCGATGCGAAAGTCGGCGAATTCGCCCGAGTAACTGCGCCACCGTACGTCGACGCCGTCGACGCGCGCCGCCGCGGGGCCGTGATGGGCCCAGCTCACGATCTCCTTGATCGAGTCCTCTTCGCCTTCCGCCAAGATCTCCACGGAGCCATCGTTGCGATTCTTCACCCACCCGGTGATGCCGAGGCGTCGCGCTTCGCGCTGCGCTGACGCGCGGAAGTAGACCCCGGTCACTCGGCCTCGGACGATGAGCTGCACGCGTTTTGTCGCCATCGGTTGTTCCTCAGCTCCCCGGCCGTCTCGTGCCGGGAGCAATCTCCGCCTGGAGGTCGTATTTTTACCGCAATTGGGCTCCGAGCGGCAGCGCAAGATCGCCCCCCGAGCGATTGGCTCGCGATGCCGGCAGGGGCGGAAACCGTGGTATTCGAAAAGCCGTGGATACGGCTGCCGAGTGTCGAGGCGTCGGCCTGTTTACCGGCGCCACGCGCACGGTCCGACTCCTCTGCCGCGTAGGGCCGCTGGCCGTCTCGGTGGCCGGGACCGAGGTCGCGCTCCAGGAGCTCGTCGTTGGCGCACAAGGCCGAACCTCCGTCCTGCGGCGTTGCGGCGATGACGCGCCGTTTGTCTCTTGCGTCGAGCACCTCTTCGCCGCGCTCGGCGCCCTCGGCATTCGCGACGGCCTCTTGGTCGACGTGGATGGCGACGAACTCCCCTTGCTCGATGGCGGCGCCCTCGCGTGGGGCCGCGCGCTTTTGGCGTTAGCGCTGCCGGCCTCGCCGCCAAAGCTTCGCGTCGTGCGCGATGGCGTCGTCAGCGTTGGGCGGGCGACCTACGAGTGGCGCCGCGCGTCGAGCGACGAGAGCGCGTGCGAAGTCCACTTGGACGCCTTTCACCCGCGGGTGGAGAGGGTCGCCCGTTGGGACGGCACGCGTCGCGACTTCTTGGAGCGCATCGCGCCGGCGCGCACCTTCGTCATGGCGCGCGAGATCGGTTGGATGCTCGCGCAGGGCCTCACCGCGAAGGTCGATCCCGAGAGCGTCGTCGTCCTCGGCGACGACGAGATCTTCGCCGCGGGCCGGCCGTTTTCGGCCGACGAGCCGGCGCGGCACAAGCTGCTGGACCTCATCGGCGATCTCGCGCTGCACGGCGGCCCACCGCTAGGGCGCGTCGTGGCGCTGAGCCCTGGCCACGCGCTGACCCACGAGGCCGTTCGGCGCGCCTTGGCCGAGGGCGTCGTCGCTCGCGGCTAAGGCAGCAAAACGTAGGCGCCAGTTCGCCGATCGCCTCAACCGCGCTTCTTGGAACCCTTCGGTGCAGGCCTGCGAGGTGTCGGTGCGGCTTTGCGAGCCACCTTCTTCTTCGCGGCTCCGAGCTTCGGCGCCGGGCGCGCCTTCGCCTTCACCGATGACTTCTTCTTCGACGTCTTGGCGGCCGCTCGCACTTTCGCCTTGCCTCTCGGCGTCGCCTTCTTTGCGATCTTGGCCGCAGCGGCCGGGGGCGCCACGCTCTGCCTCACGGCCTGACTGAAGAATTTCTGCATCGGCTTCAGGTAATACTCGGTCCAGCCGACTTCGTAGTCCGAGCCTTGCCCTTCCGGAATGTTGGTGTGCACCAACGTCACGCGCGTTCCTTGTGGCACCGCCTCGAGAACGATTTCGAGCAGCGAGTCCTTTGCGCCCTTCGGAAATTCCGTCGTGCGCCACGCTTGGACAATGCGGCGTCCCGGCTCGATGAGCTTGGTCTTGCCCGAGATGTATCCGTCCCAGGCGGTGAAGACCGACCCGACCCGCGCCTCCGACGTCGCCGGCGAGCCTGTCATGGCGCTGTGGCCTGCGCCATCGAGCCAAGCGACGAAGAGCGTCGGCGGGTCGGCGGGGATGATGGATGTGATGCGAATCGATTCGTTGGCCACGGCAAACCTCTCTTCTCGAAGCGAGCAGCGTAGCGCGTCGCGTGGCACGGCGTGCCGTCGTCTTTCCGGCGTCACTTTCCGAGGCCGCGTCGCTTGACCGAGCCGAGCCCTCGCGGCGAAGGTGACCGCATGAAAGCGATCGTGGTGGCGCGCCCCGGCGGCCCCGAGGTTCTGGAGCTCCGCGACGTCGACGCGCCGCTGGCCGGCAAAGGGGAGGTGCGCGTCCGCGTTCACGCCACCGCGGTGAATCGGGCCGACCTGCTCCAACGTCGCGGCCTCTATCCGGCGCCGCCGGATTCGCCCCGCGACATTCCTGGCCTCGAATTCGCCGGTGAGGTCGAGTCGCTCGGGGACGGCGCCCATGACGTCCGAGTCGGCGACAAGGTCTTCGGGCTTGCGGGTGGCGGAACGTACGCCGAGCTCGTCGTGGTGCCGTCGAGGACGGTAGTGCCCATGCCGCCGGGGCTCTCCTTCGCCGACGCCGCGGCCGTTCCCGAGGCCTTCATCACCGCCTTCGACGCGCTCGTGACGCAGGGTCGCCTCGCAGCCGGCGAGGACGTCTTGATCTCCGCCGCCGGCAGCGGCGTCGGCACGGCCGGGGTTCAGTTGGCGCGGGCCGTAGGGGCTCGCCCCATCGGAACCGTGCGTACCGCTGCGAAGGCCGCGCGCCTGCGGAGCGAGCTGGGCCTTCCCGACGCGCTCGTGGTGGAAGGCCCGGCCTACAAGGACGCGATTCGGGAGCGTACGGCGGGCCGGGGCGTCGCCCTTGTGCTCGAGCTCGTGGGGGGCAGCTACGTCGCCGAGGATCTCGAGTGCGTGGCTCACAAGGGACGCATCGTCCTCGTGGGCCTCGTGGGTGGCGCGCGCGTCGACATGGATCTGGGCCTCGTCCTTCGGAAGCGCATTTCGCTCACGGGCACTGTGCTTCGGGCTCGCTCCCTCGAAGAGAAGATCGTCGCAAGTCAGCTCTTCGCGGCCCACGTCGTGCCGCTCCTTGCGCGCGGTCTCGTTCGGCCCGTCGTGGGCGCTACCATGCCGCTCTGCGACGCGGCCGAGGCGCACCGCTTGACGGAAGCCAACGACACCTTTGGCAAGGTCGTGCTGACGCTGGCTCAGTGATTGCGCGCGTGCGCGAGGCACAGGTTGCGCGGCGTTCCGCCGCACTTTTCGCACGAGCAGACCCGGATGTCGGCGTCGTCGGCTTCGCTGGCGCCGCAAATGGCGCACGTGCGCGGGATAGCGGCGGGGCGCGATGAAGCCCGCTTCTCGGACTCGTAGGTGGCGCGACGGGCCGCTTGCGCGACCTCGACCTTCCGGCCGCGAAGCGCGGCGAGCAGCAGACCCCCGCAAAAGAGGAAGTAGTTGCTGAGCGCCGCGAGGATCGCTGCCCGCACGCCCCACGAGCCCGTCGCGAACTCGATCGCGATGGGAGCGGCAGCGATCAACGCGACCCACTTCATGCGCAGCGGCAAGACGAAGAAGACCAAGATCTCGTATTGCGGAAACACCGTGGCGAAGGCCAAGAGCACCGACAGGTTGAGCCACAGGTTGCCGACGGCGCCTCCCACGATGAGAGCGCCTGCCGTCGTGCAGAGCATGCCGATGAGGTAATACGCGTTGAGCTTGAAGGCGCCCCAAGCGTTCTCGAGGTTCGACAGGACCATCCACGTCCACCAAATCTCGAAGAAACCCCAGAAGAGGCTCTGCGAGCGCGGGATGAAGAGGTACGTGACGAGGCGCCATACCTCGGGGAAGTGAGCGTGACCTTTGCCGAGGACGCGGAGCGGATCGAGCTTGAGCAGGCTGAGGTAGCCAGGCTGGAGCATGCCGAGGACGAACGTCAGCGCCATGCCCGCCACGATGATCACGGGCAGGCCGGTGATGGCGTATTTTCCAAAACGGCGCTCGAGCCGCGTGATCAAGGCGTCCATGCGTTGAGCGCGGAAGGGTAGTGCCCCGAACCTACCGCGTCGAGGGGAGTTCGCGACACCCAAGCCAGCAAGCTCAGCCAGAGACGTCGCTTCGGCCGCGTTCCGAGCGGGTCAACGCGGCAGAGGTCCCCGCGGGGCCGCTGCCTTCAGGGCGGAGCTCCGCATTGGAGCCACGTCTTGATCTTGTCGACATCGGCTGCCGTGACCCCCGTGACCGTCACGTTGTTGAGTCCCGAGAGGGGCATGCCGTTGCCGCAGGTGGCCTGGTTGTCGATGCGCAGGTTGCAGATGATCGACGAGACGTTGGGCTCCGTCGAGCAAGGGTCGATGTAGAATTTCTCGGGCGCCTTGCCCTTGTCACCCTTTAGGACGTACGCCGCGAGCTGGCGCCGCGCGAGCGCCGGATCGGTGTCGGAGATGGACGGCTGCGTCAGCGAGCCGGTGCCGTGACAGACCTTATCGGCGCAGCGCCACTGGCCCTTGATGTACGTCGTGTAGATGTCGGCCCACTTCACAGCGCAGTTCGTGTTGACGGCGATCGGTTGGGCGCACGTCCGCTCCCCGACCGGCGTACCACCCGCCGTGAGAGGGCCCGGCGGCTCGGGAACGGCCTTCCCCTTCAGCGCTTCCGCTGACGAATATTTCGTCGTCTCCACGGTGCAGGCGAGGAGCGATGCGACGGCTGCCAGGGAAAGGGCGGCGAGCACCGACGAGGAGAGAGCGCGCATGGATGCTCCTATTCTGGGAGGAGAGTCGCCCGAGGTAAAGCGCGTCCTTGCCCCGGGGCCCGACGCCGACGGCAACGCCGGCGTTTGCATCCGGGGAGGCGCTCTCCACGGTCATCAAAAATCCGACGCTGCGTCGTGGGGTTGGGGCCGGATCGACGCCGATCCATCCAGCGCGTGCCCCACTCAGGGAGTGGCGAAGCGAAGGCGCGCCGGTTATCCTCACCCAGGCTCACGCGCATGCCGCGCGCGAGTTCAGCGCCTGCTTCGTCGCCGGCGGAAGGAGTCTGGCATGCCGCGCTCTCGTTCGACCCTTACGCTCTTTGGGCTCGGCCTCCTTCTCCTCGCCTCCGCGTGCGCGCCCGTCGCGCCCTACGAGCGCGGCACGCTCGCCCACCCGACGATGACCACGGAAGACGTCTCGACGGCGCTCGACGCGCACGTCCGCGCCGTGTCCGAAGGGGCCTCGGGCGGTCTTGGCGGTGGCGGTGGCGGCTGCGGGTGCAACTGAACGCCTTCATCTCGGGCTCGCCTGCCGACAACGTGCAGGCGCTTCCCTTGGCCGTGCTCCCGTGATGGTTCTCTAAGCGATCCCTCCGCGTGACCTTCGTTCCGAAAAGAGCGGCGCTGGGCCTGCTAGCCATCTTGGCGCTCATGGCCGTGCCGCGCTCGTCGCGCGCGCAAGGGCAGTCGCTCTCAAACGCCGAAGCCGTCGAGCTCGCTCTCGAGGCTGTGACGGCGGCCAAGGAGGGGAAACAGGACCTCTGCATCAAGAAGAACAAGGCTTCCCTCGAGAAGGAGGAGAACCCTCGCACGCGGCTTCACCTGGCCGGCTGCGAGACCCGCTCGGGCAAGCTCCTCGACGCACTACGCGACGCGCAAGAGGCTTTGCAACAGGGCATGCGCGCACGAGACGAGGCGCTCATCAAGGTGGCGCGCGATCGCGTCATTGATCTCATTCAGCGGTTGCCGAAGGTGACGTTCGTGCCCCCCGCTGGCGTCTCCGACCTCAAGGTGACGTTCGACGAGCGGCCCGTTTCGAACGCGAGCCTCACGCGCAAGTTCTCCATCGACCCGGGGCGCCACAGCGTGCGCGCCGAGGGCGCCTCGATGGGCCTGCCGCTCTCCTTTGAGGAGACCTTCGACGCGAAAGAGGGCGAGGTCGTCACGGTGCGCCTCACGCTGAAGGCGACGTCGCCAGGCGTGCTCACGGCGGGTCAGCTCCGCTGCATGATGGAGGCCAAGAGCCAAGAGGACGTCGAAAAGTGTCTCCCGCAGCGCGTGAAGAACCTCGTGGTGCGCGTGGGTACGGACACGGCTTTCTACACCGACTCGACCGACGTGCAGGTGGTCTCGCCTTCGGCCCGCGGCTCGGTGAGCTCGCCTACGGCAGGGTGGAACGTGGGGGCCTCGTACCTGCTCGACTTCGTCACGGCGGCGTCGCCGGACATCGTGTCGATGGCGTCGCGGCGGTATCGCGAGCGCCGGCACGTGGTCGGTTTGACGGGCGGCTACAAGCCGGGGCTCTTTGGCGCCCAGGCCTACGGCAACGTCTCGAGCGAGCCCGACTACCTGTCGCTCTCGGGCGGCGGCGCGCTCGCCCTCGACCTCAACGACAAGCTCACGACCCCGCGCGTCGGCTACACGCACACGAGCGACACCATCGGTCGGAGCGACACCCCCTTCGACGCCTGGAGCAAGAAGCTCGCGATCCACGAGGTCGAAGCGAGCATGACGTTCGTCATGTCCCCCACGACGGTCCTGCTCGTTGGGGCCACCTTCGCCGCCGAGCGCGGCGACCAATCGAAGCCCTATCGGTACGTGCCGACGTTCCAGAATCAAATCGCGCCCAAGGTGCCCTCCGGCGCCGGCGCTGACCTCGTGGACCTCTACCGGTTGCCGATGCGACCCACCGAGCAGTTGCCCACGGAGCGAGACCGCTACGCGCTGGGGTTCCGGCTCGCCAAGCGTTTTCCCTCGGCCGGCGCGACGCTGCGCATCGAAGAGCGCCTCTATTCGGATAGCTGGCTCTTGCGCGCGACTACCACCGACTTTCGCTACATGGTCGACCTAGGTCGCATGCTGCGCGTTTGGCCCCATGGCCGGCTCCACGCACAGACCGGCGCGGGATTTCACGAGCTCGCGTACACTGGCTTCATCTCGCCGCAAAATGGCCAGGTGATTCTTCCGACTTACCGCACGACCGACCGCGAGCTCTCGCCCATGGCTTCGCTCACCGCCGGCGGCGGCGCCCGCGTCGCGCTAACCTCACCGGAGTCAGAGAACCAAATCGGCATCACCCTCACCGGCGACGCCATGTACTCGCAGTACTTCCGGTCACTGTTCGTTCGCAGTCGTTTTGCCGTCTACGGAGCCGTCGCCCTGGACTTCGAGTTTTGAGATGAATCGACCTCGCACCCTCCTCTTCACCCTCGGTGTCGTCTTGCCCGTCGCGGTGCCGCTCGTGTCGTGCACCGACCCGGTGCAAGACAAGGCCATCGCGGCCTTGGGGCCCGAGATCGGCACGCCAGGCCCCGATCATCGCCCGGGCCAACCGTGTGTCACCTGCCACTCGGAGTTCGGCAACTCGTCCTCCATCTTTAGCGTCGGGGGCACGATCTACGAATCGGCCGGGTCGCCGCAGGGCGCAGCGAACGTCAGCGTCCTCATGCGCTCCGCCGACAACTCATCGTTCACGGCCACGACGGGGCCGTCGGGCAACTTCTTCGTGCGCAAGAACGAGTGGGACCCGGCGTTCCCGCTCCTCGTGCACATCTATCGGCAGGACGTCGGCATCCGCCCGATGCTCAGTCACGTGGGCCGCGAGCCGTCGTGTGCCGGTTGCCATTTCAACCCGCCCGATGCGGGCTTTGCCGCCGACGCGCGGCCGCTCGTTCACTACACGGCGTTCCAGTCGGTGGGGCAGGTGTACCTCAAATGACCAAACGAATGACTCCAGGCCCGCGAGGAGCGACGACGCTCATCGCCTTCGCGGCAGGCGCCGTCGCGGCGCTCGTGTCGTGCGCCTCGCCGCCGGACGCCGACCGAAAGACGGCGGTCGGGCTCGTGGAGCCGCTCACGCCGGGCGGCGCGCCGGAGCTCAATCCGAGCTACACGCAGTTCAAGGACTACTTCGTCAGCGAGTTCTTGACGCGCCGCTGCGGCACGCTCGATTGCCACGGACAACCGGGCAGGCCGCTGCGCATCTACGGTCAGCGCGGCCTGCGGCTTCCGAATCAGAACGGCCTGCGGCCCGTGACCGGTGACACCAGCGAAGAGGAGGTCGCGGCCAACTACCGCGCCGCCGTGGGGCTAGAGCCGGAGGTCATGAACCGCGTCGTGGCGGCGCGCGCCGAGGACACCTGCTCGCTCAAAGGGGAGCCGGAGACGCCGTGCCTTCACCACTTGCTCCTCGTGGCGAAGCCGCTCTCCTGCAACAAGCTCTCCTCGCACGGCTGCGGCGGCGGCGAGCGCGGCGTTGAACACAAGGGCGGCCCCGTCATCGCCTTCGGTGACGACGGCTACAACTGTCTGAAGACCTGGGTCCAGGGCATCACCGACCCGGGCGCCTGCCAACGCGCCGCCAACGCGTACTGAAGGAAGTTCGCGTCGATGAGCGCATTCACGTCGTGAGCAGCGGCGACGCTCAGCCGCCCGAGTTCTCATCGAGCCAGGCGAGGATCTCGCGAATGCTCCCCGTGGCGTGCGCGATGCTCGTGTCCCCGGCGCCGTAGTACATGTGCAGGGTGTCGCCGTCGTGGCCCACGGTGACGCCGCAAGGGAACGCGACGTTGGGGACATCACCGCCGCGCTCGTAGGGAGCTTCGGGGCCAAAGATCCACGAGTTCCCGCGGGCCAAGAGGACATCGGGCTCGTCCCGCGCGAAGAGCGCGGCGCCGAGTCGGTAGAGGCTGCCGGACGCCGTCTGGCGAACCCCGTGGTAGAGCATCAGCCATCCGCGGGGCGTCTCGATGAGCGGCGGCGAGAGGCCGACCTTGTTGGCGTCCCACCAGCCACCTTCGCGGGCCATCAGCACGAGCTTATGGCCGCCCCAGTTGTGGAGATCGGGCGAGAATGAAATCCAGATGTGGGCGCCAAGATCGGTCATCGGCCGATGGATCAGCGCAAAGTTGCCGTTGATGCGACGAGGCAAGAGCGCCGCGTCCTTGTCGTCGGGCTGCATGATGAGGCCGAAGCGCTCGAACGTGTGGAAGTCCTCCGTCAGCGCCAGCGCGACACCAGGCCCACCCTTGCTAAAGGCGGTGTACGCCACCGCGTATTTTCCGAGCTCTTCGACGTAGGTCACGCGCGGGTCTTCGATGCCCCACAGCTCTTCGGGGTAGAGGTCGGGGTTCGGCGACAACGTCGGCTCCGGATCGATCTGCCAGCCGTCGATGCCGTTTTGCGAGCGCGCCGCACAGAGGTGCGAGTGGCCGCGCCGATCCTCGACGCGGCACAAGAGCAGCGTGGTGCCGTCTTTGAGTCGCGTCGCGCCGGGATTGAAGACGGTGTGCGCCGGGTAGGGCCAGTCGCGGGCCGACAATATCGGATTGGTGTCGGTGCGTCGGAAGAGCGTCGGATAGGAGCGAGCCCCCGTCACGAAGTGGCCTGCTCGGCGTTGGCGGGCATCGAAGCCGGGCGATGAAGCCGCGTGGGTACGCTCGCGAGGCGCGCCGCGGCGTGCATCTCCACGAGCGACAGCAAGAAGGACAACGTCGACTCGGCACCCTGGTTTTCGTTCAATCGGTCCTCATGAAGCCCGTCGCGGCAACCGCCGGAGACGGGATCGAAGAGCGGGGCCTCGAGCTGGTTTTGCCCGAGGAACCACTGAAATTGCTGTTGAGCCCGGGCGACCCAAACGCGGTCGCTCGTGAGCCGGTGCGTGTCGAGGCACGCGGAGATGGTGGCCGCCACTTCCACCGGCTGCTGATCGAACATGGCGCGCTTCTCACCGCGGACCCAGAATCCGTTGGACCCGATGGGGCGAAGACGCCATCGACCGTTTGCACCGAGCACAACCACTCGAGTGCGCGGAGCCCCGTGGCGACGGCCGCCTCGTCCTGCATGCGGGCCCCCGCGACGATGAGCGCGTGCGGCAACCGCGCGTTGCAGTAGGTCAAGCTCGCTTCAAACCAAGGCCAGGTGCTCGTGCTCGACGCGTGGAACGCGGACAGCAGGCGCTCCTTGAGGTGGGCCATCATCGCGTCGACCTCGCTCTCGCCCTCGAAGGCGCGCTGGTACTCGTCGATGCCGAGCAGGACGTAGGCCCAGGCGCGCGGGCTCGAGAGCGTCTTTGCCGCCGGCAAACCTGCGCGCCAGAGCTGACGCGCGAGGCCGCGCATGGCGCGGTCCGACGAGCGACCGACCACGCTGCCGAGGGCCCACAAGGCGCGCCCGTGGCAATCCTCCGAGGGCTCTTCGTCGACCCATTCGCGCGAGTAGGTCATGAAGTTGCGAAAGCGCCCGGTCTGCTCGTTGAAGGCGTGGGCGACGAAGGCCAGGTAGCGCGAAGCGAGGGCCCGCACCGAGCGGGCCGGTTCGACGGCGGCGTCTTCGAGCATCGTCGTCAGGAGCAGCGCGCGAGCGTTGTCGTCGAGGCAATAGCCGTCGGCGCGGCGCGGAACGCTGAAGGTCGCGTGCTGGAGAATGCCTGTGTCGTCGGTCATGTGCCGAACGTGGGCGAGGTCCACCTCGGGCAAGTCCACGGTGCGCTTCGCCAGGGTCTTCGCCCGAAAGGCGACGCGGCGGCGGTGTCCGTGGGCCGTGCGCGCCCGCTCGAAGCTCTCGATGTAGGCGCGGGCCACGACGGGCCACGTCATGGTTCGCCCGAGGGCACCGGCTTGCTGTTCCAGCGAGCGGCGGTGCGCGTCGTTCGAGAGGATCTCGATGGCGGCCCGAGCGATGGCGCTCGAGTCTCGCGGCGGGACGAGGACGCCGCGACCGTCTTTCAGAAGCTCGGTGGCGTATCGATAAGGCGTCGAGATGACCGCCTTGGCCGAGCCGACGGCGCGTACGCCAGCGTGCCCGACGTGATCTGCTCCGTGTTCAAGTACGGCGTGACGTAGATGTCCGCCGCCGACAGGAACTGAACGAGCTCGTCGTGGCTCACGAACCGATCGTGAAAGACGATGTTCGCATCGACACCGAGCCGCTTGGCGCGGCTCTCGAGCATGAAGCGGTAGGCTTCGCCTTCGCGCTCTTTGATCTGCGGGTGGGTGACCCCGAGGACGACATAGACCGCGTTGGGACGCACGGCGAGGATCGCCGGAAGCGCATCGATCACGAACTCGATGCCCTTGTCCGGTGACAGGAGGCCGAAGGTCAAGATGACGTCGTTGCCGTCGAGTCCGAGGGTCTCCTTGCTCCTTTGCTGGCCGGGACGCTGGGAATGCCGTGGGGATGACGTCGATCTTCGCCGCGTCGACGCCGTGAGCGCGACGGAGGAGGTCGGCGCCGTTGCTGCTCATGACCACGATCCGCTCGGACAGCGTCGCAAGCTCATCCATGACGGCGCGCTGCGCCGCGTTGGGCGTCGCCAGCACCGTGTGCAGCGTGGTGATGAGCGGCATCCGGAGCTCGCGCACGAGGTCCAGCAAGAGGACGCCTGCCTTTCCGCCAAAGATGCCGTACTCGTGTTGAAGCGAAACGGCATCGATGCCGTTGACGTTCATGAAGTCGGCGGCGCGGCGGTAGGACGCGACGTCGCCCTCTCCGATCTCAAAGGCGACGCGCGACGGGTAGTCGTAGCGATGGCCAGGGTCGTTCATGGCGAGGATGACGCACTCGTTTCCGCCCAGCTCGTTCGCCAACGCGTCGGCAAGGTCGGTCGTGAACGTCGCGATGCCACAGCGTCGCGGCAGGTGATTGCCGATCATGGCGATCTTTTGAACGCCGGTATTCCAGCGGTACGCGCGATCCATCGATCCCTCCGTCTGAGCGCGGGGGTGGATGGAATCGCCGTCGAGTCGTCACGCCCGACGACCCTCACGGGTGACGACTATGGCGCTGTGGGGCCATAAGCGCAATGCGCGTCGGTGAATTGGTGCACGCGGTCGGCGATACGGGCATTGCGCGGTGTTTCTCATGTTGAGCGTCCTTTGCTCGATTGGTGAACCACGCGAGGGCGCGACGTCGACAATTCGCGACGACAATTCGCGACGTTGCCGGCGGCACGAGGCGTGCACCCGCAGGCCCATCATGATCTTCCGCGCGCTTTTTGCGTTTCTTCCCTTGGTTCTTGTCGCGTGTTCGTCGGGTCAAGCCACCGAGGCTCCCGACTACGAAGAGAACCCCAAAGCGAAGGGGTTGCAAGAGCTCGTCGGCCACCTCGCAGAGTGGAACGGCCGCGCCGCCCACGACAGCACTCCCCGTCGCAACGACGCCTCCGACGGTACCGGCACCGATCGACGCCGGCGCCTTCGTGTCCGACGCTGGCCACAAGCCCACCCCGACGCAACCCAACTACGCGTGCAGCGATCTGGTGAAGTGCTGCGCCCTCGTCCCCGACATGATCGAGCGAGCCACCTGTTTGGCCATCGGCTACGGCACGAACGCGAGCCGCTGCACGAACATGCTCATCGCGTATCAAGTCGCCGGAGGTTGCAGCATCCTCGGCGTCGCCACGCCCGCGTCGTCGAGCTGCGAGCAACTCGACGAGTATTGCCGCACCTACGGCAGCGCGACGCCGGAAGACGCCGAGATGTGCGCGAGCTACTACCAAAACGGCTGCTGAGCGGGCGCCCTTGGCACACCTTGTCGTGCCAAACGCGTGAGGCCCAATCGCGGCCCTGGGCGCCGTCTCCGAAAGCGGGCAAGCTTGATGTCCGCAGGAGGTGCCATGTCCGTACTCGTTCCTTGCACGCGTTGCCGTCGGCACATTCAGAGCGACGCCGGCGCGTGTCCTTTTTGCAGCGCGGATGTGCCCGTCGACGCCGCCGCGCGGGCCGTGCCCGCCGCACGAAGCCGCCTCGATCGCTACGCCTTTTTTACGTTCGCGACGACGCTCGCGGCAGCGTGCAGCGCCGGCGGCACCGGTGATCTCGAGGGCGGCGATGGCGGTGCGACGAAGCAGGACGGCTCGGTGAAAGACGACGGCGGTCTGCAGGCGGTCTACGGCGCGCCGGCCGACGCGGGGCCGAAGGACGACGGCGGCATGCAGGCCGCCTACGGCATCTCGCCCTTCGACTCGGGCGGCGCGCAGCCGCCCTACGGCTTGCCGCCGCCGCCGAAGGACGCGGGCACGGAGTAGCAGGCAGCGTTCTCGTTTTGCGCCTTTCGTCCCCGTTTTACGGGTTTCGGGGACGAACGTTGCTGCACCACGCCGTAGAAGACACGGAGTCGACAACGCCTTCGCCAAGGACGCTGCCATGCCCTCCGATCGTCTCTACGGACTTCTTGTCTTGACGCTACTCTCGCTACCGCCTGCGCCGGCGGCCCGCCCGAGGACCTCGGCACCCATGCGGCTGAGAAGCGCATTTCGGCGGAGGACGAAGAAAACCTCGGCATCCTCGAGGTGACGCTGCCGAGCGGCTGGTCGCAAGTGCCGTCGAAGGTATCGGCGACGTACCGCGACAAGCTCATCACGATCGGCGCGCCGAATCGCCTCCTCGCCGGCACCGGCTGTCTCGTCCTCTCGAGCCCGCCGCTCCGCAACCTGAAGGAGTGTGGCGTCAAGGTTGTCGCAAGACAGACCACGAAATACGAGCTTGGATCGCTCGAGGCTCCATACTCCCCGCCGGGAACCGGAACGCTAGCGGTCGACTTTGGACCCCAGGCGGCACCCCAGGTTTGGCGCGCGGGTGTCAACGAACAGGGAAACACTCCCTGGATGGACGTGTGGCACCCGGGCTACGGCGATCCCGCGCGGGTCTTCGGAGGAGCGCCAGCAGCCCTGTCGTGACCATGCCCGGTGACTATTGGATCGGTTGGAACGTCCCGGTCCTCGGAGAGACACTGTTTGCGATCGCCCCGGGTAGCAACAAGACGATCGACATCACGCCGCCCGAGCGACGCGCGACCATCCGCGTCAAGGCTCCGATCCGCGAGCTGCCCGATGCGAGGCGCCGCTGCGGGACCGACAACCGCAACTTCATCGTCCATCGCCAGGTCGCGAATCCCGATGGATTGTTCGGCGAACCCGATGGAATTTCACAGCGCCAAAACGCTCGGCCAAGCAGCCAACAGCCCGCGCGAAGGCCTCGTCGAGTGGAAGAGCTTTCCACTTGCTCAGGACACCACAATTCGCGTGTTCCCCTTTGTCGCGTCTGAAGGCGCTCGCCACTACGAATGGATCGCCAACGACGTCGTGATTCCGATCGAGGTGCAGCCTGGCCAGGCCGTCGACCTCACCATGGGTCGACTCGATGTCGATCATGTGAAGGTCACCAAGGAAGACGGCACCACGTACCAAGCCACGGGCCAGTACCGTGTATGGCGCAAGGCGAAGGATGGGGCGTGGGTTCCCGTAAGGAGCGCGGTTCAGGCGGCCGACTGTCGAGCAACGGGCAATGTCGTTCACCCCACCGGCACCGGCATGGACCTTCCTCCGGGCGACTACAGCCTCGTTGTCGACTACGTGACGGCCGAAGGGCCGCAAAAGAAGACCGAGTACGTCACGCTCCCTTGAACGTTGGCAAGCTTGGCGAGCTCGTCGCCGTGATGCTGGCCGCCGCGGTTCGATTTGTACGCGCCGGTCCAGTTGGCCCCAAAGCGGCGGCCGCCAAACGCGTACAGGCCCATATTTGCGCGAATTCCCCGCACTTCGCGGCTGGCACGGTCGCTGCTCTAGGTGTGGTCACGGTGCAACGAAGCGCCGCACCCCGAAGGAGCCCGCTATGAAGACCACGACGAGCCAGCTTGAGACCCTCGACCTCGACACCCTCGCGAGCGTGCAAGGCGGCATCGACGGTCCGGGCTTCCCGTCGACCGACTACCCGTCACCGTTCGGTTCCGCTCGCACCGTTGGCGAGCTCCTCGGGGAACTCGGTTACGTCGGCAACTGCGACTACATCCCGCCGCAATTTCGCTGAGCACTGCCGCTACGAGATCGGCAGGTTCACGATGCCGCCGATGGGACCGCCGCGGTAGAAGTCCTGGACGCGGCGCATGTCGCCCTTGGCCACGGCGTACGCGGCAGCCGCAGCCGCGGCCCGCGTGGTGACGGTGCTCGCCTGACCCGCGACGGCGTTGCCCGTCTCCGGATCGAAGCCCGACACATTGCCGCCGGCGTCGATGCCGCCGTGCCAGCCGGTCTTCGTGAGGCCGTTGCCGTAGACGTAGATCCAGTTGGCGTTGCCCGGCGTTGAGTCGGGCCAAGCGTCGCGAATGGTCGGATCCTTGGGCGTGTCGCCGTGGACCGTGAAGACGATGCCGTCGGCGAGCGTGCGCGAGCAGCCCGACGGATCGGGGATCTGCCCGGCGTGTTTGATGAGGCCGTCGAAGATCTTGCCGAGCGTGCTGACCTTGGCGACGAGCCCGGCCATGTCGGCGAAGGCCGCGTGCGGATCGTCCAAGAAGGCCGGCAGGATTAGGCACGAGGTGAGGCCGAGCGAGAACGCTTTCACGCCCACGATGAAGCTGTCGGCGATCTCGAGGAGAGCCGTCTGCGTGCTCGCGTCGACGCCGTAGAGGGCGCGCTCTTGATCCGTGGGGCGAAGACGCTCCGAGAGGTTCTTCCCCAAGAGCGAGTTGGCCGTCTTGGCGTTGTCGAGAGCGCGAATCGTGGGTGACCTTGCCGGCGGCGGCGTTGAGACCGAGGAACGCCTTGTAGTAGGCCTCGTTCAAGGCCGCTGCCTTGGGGTTCTTGAGGAGCGCCTGCGAGGCCGAGCTGTTGAACAGATCGACGAGGCCAGCGGCGCTCCCCACGGTGACGAGCGGCGGTGCGCCGGGCGCCGTGCCGTAGAAGAGCGGCGTCACGCCGATGACCGGAACCAAGGTCGGGTTCGCGGTCTGGATCGCCGCGATGGAGGCGATCATGTTGGTGTTCGCGTTGATCTCCGTCGTGAAGGCGCCGGGCGTCTGCGAGTGCTGGGCCCCGTTATCGAGGTTCGCCCCGGCCATGAAGCAGGAGATCTGCTTGTTCGACGGCAGCGTCTTGAAGGGAGACTCGGGCGCGTAGACGAGCGGCTTGTCGGCGAGCGCCGGCGCCGCTTGCCCTTGTGCGTGAAACGCGAGATTCGCGCCGGTGCCTTGCGCGACCCCGACGTGAGGCCAGAGCAGTTGGAACCAGGCGAAGCCGCCGTTGCCGGCGACGATGTGGAACGAGCGCATCGTCGAGCTGCACGCTGCTTGGTCGGCCATGGCCACGCCGGCGGAGCCGCTCAGCCAATCAAGAAAGCGCGAGCGCTCGAGTCCGAGCGTCGCGCCGACGGCCGTCGACCAGCGAAGGAACTGCCGCCGCGAAGGGCCCCGCAAATGTTTGAGTCGATCGTCGGCCATAGTGTCCTCAGCTTTGCTCGTACGTGTTGCTCGCAAACGACCTTCGTGGCTTCTGGCTTTTCGCGCGCTTCACTCGCACGTGTGCGCCGCTTGGAGAACGGTCGCGACGGCGATGGCTTTGGCGTCGTCTTCGGAGAGCCCTTGCGCGACGCCGTCTTTGACCGCCTGGTTCGCGAGGAAGACGTGTTCACCTTTGGCAGGCTTGCCCATGAGGCACGCGAGTCCGTCTTTCGTAAAGGTCGTTCCGTCGTGGACCACCACGCCAGGGCAGGCGCCGGTGGGCGCGCCCGCGTTCTTCAAGATCTCCGGCGCCGCCGTCACCAAAACGTCGAACTGCTTGGTCAGGTTGGCCGTCGACGCGATGATGGTCTCCGGTGTCCGGCTCCCGTAGTTGGCCGAGCCCATGGCGATGCGGCCTTGCTCGTAGAGCTGATACGCGGCGCCAGACGGCGAGACGCCGCGCGAGAGGAGGAACCTACCGAGGCTCCGGACCGGGATCTTGCCGCAGGCGTGGAGCCGCGCGTAGACCTCTGGCGAGCCCACGGCTTGCTCCTCGACCTTGCGATCGACGGCGGTCTGCGACTTGGGATCGGTTCCCGGGTGCTCGTAGAGCGCGCTCGGCGAGCCGGGATCGACAGGACCGCCGCCGAGCGCATCGGTGGGTTGGCTTGGGGCGCACCCGCTCGCGAAGGACCAAGCGAGTAGCGCGAACGACAGTGAGAGCTTTCGGATTGTCATGGCGCCTCTCAGAACTTCACGAAGTCGTCGGATGTGAACACGGCGCGAACGAGCGGACGAACCTTGAATCCGTTCTTCGCAAACGCCTCGGCGAGGCCTTTCGTAACGATGTCAGGGATCGTCGCGAGCTCCGCCACGATGTCGCCGCGCGATAGCGCGTAGTTCCAGAAGCGGTTGGTGGCGCACAACGACACGTTGGGATCCTTGGCGATCTCTTTGACCGAGCCCCGTCAGGTCTTCCACCGGTGCGCCGCCGGCGCGCCAATAGTACTTCTCGCCGGGCGCCAGCCAGTCCGTCAGCGTCGCCGTCGGGTTTCCGGACACCGGGACCTTCACCTGAATCGACGGTGTGAGCGCGCCTTGCTCGTCGAACGTGGCGAAGAGCGGCGCTTGGTGGTTCAGCGTCGTGTGGCAGTTCGCGCACAAGACGGACGCCGTGTCGCGGAAGTCGATCTTCGAGCCGGGCCCGCCGGCGATGGTCTCGATCTTCCACGGGCTCGTGTAAGCGCCGCCGCCGAGCGCGATGGGCGCCGAGCTGAACTCGGCGGGGAACTTCGAGCAAGCGAAGGTCTCTTGCACGAAGCGAGCGCGGCGGAACGCCATGTTGCCGAAGTATTGCGTCATGAGGCCCGCGTCGGTCAGGACGCCGGCCGTCGCCGATTGCGCGCAATCGCCTGCGGTGAACTTGCCGGCTTCCGCGTCGAAGGTCGGGCAGGTGCCGCTCTTCGCGGTGAAGAGATCGGTGTAGGGCCTGTCTTCGACGACCAGCATCGCCGCGAAGCGCGCCGCGAAGTCCATCTTGCCGTCGCCGCCGGTGCGAAAGGTCTCGCGGAAGAAGCGGAGCATCTGCGTCGCGAAGCGCGTGTCCGCGAGGTAGCCGTCGATGGCCTTCTCGTAGCTGGCCTTGCCGTTCGCCTCGACGTCCTTGATCTCCGCCAACGTCGGAAGGTCGCCCACGAGCTTGAGCGCCGCCGAACGAAGCGCCTCGCCGTAGTCGAGCTTGCGCGCGTCGAGCTCCTTCTTGGCTTTCTCTTCGAGGGCGGCCTGCGCCGAGACCGGGGGCGCTGCGGCGTCGACTTGCGGAGCCGGCGCCGACTCCGAGGCGGGCAGCTCCTTCGGTTCGCTCTGGCAAGCGAGGGCGAAAGGCAGCGAGAGCGCGAGAGACCAAGCCGAGGGTTTCTTCATGGATGCTCCGTCGAAAGGCTCACTCGAGCTCAGCCCACGCCAGGATCTTCGTGACGAAGTCCGAGGTGGGCGGGATGTTCTTGCCGCCGCCGTGGTTACGGGTGTTCCCGCTCGTCGGCGCGAGGATCAGCGGGCTGTCCTTCTTGTTCGTCATGTTGACCCGCGTGAGGAGCTGAGCGCATGCAGCCGCGTCGTCGGTCCCGAGCTTCGACATGTCGACGGCGCCGACGGCGGACTTGTCGGCGCCGCCGTGGCACGCGAGGCAACCGTTGTCGGTGATGGCTTTGGCGGCGTTCTGCGAGAAGGCGGCAGCGGCTTTGCACGCGCGTGCTGCACCGAGCGCGGCGGGAGGCTCGAGCTTTTCGAAGCGAACCTTCAGTTGGGCCTTCGGCGGGAAGCTCACGATGGTGGCCGCGCCGGGCCCGAGCGGCGCCGTCTCCGCGGGCGCGAGCGTTTGATCGACCGTCGAGAACTGATCGGTCGGGTCGCGCCTCAGCGGGGCGTCCTTCTCCTCCGGGACGATGAGAAAGAGCGGATGAACGACCTTGAGCTTGGTCGCCGCGGCGCCGACGATCTCGACGTTCTTGAGTTGAAGAATGCTGGAGCCTTCGACGGAGTGGATTTCCGCTTCGAAGCGGAGCCGCGCACCCGCCGCGGCCTTGTTGGCGACGCTGAGGTCCACGTCGTTTCGGCCGGCTCCGACCGCGAAGGCCGCCGTTGTTGGCAACGCTGAGTCGTCGAGCGCTTGCGCCTCGGCCGTCAGCCACTTGACGACCTTCTCGCGGAGATCGACGAGCGACTTGTCGAGGAGGCTCAGGCCAAGGTGGTTCGGCTTGATCAGGAGCTTGCTCGAGTACACGTCGCCGAGCACGATGCCCGGGTAGCCGCGGATCGTGTCGTAGGCCGGCGCCTTCATCCACGGCGGGGCGCCTTCGAGCGCTCCGGTGCCGTGGCATTTGGCTCCGCAGTTCGCGACCAGCTGCGGCTCGATGTCGCGGTAGAGCTTCTCGGCGAGGGCCAGCGGGGCGGCGGCGTCGGGGCGTCCGCCATCCACCTCATTCACGCTCGCGGCGTTCTCGCCGAGGTACGTCGTCGGGCCGCCGCCATCGCTCGGGCTGCAGCCGACGGTCGCGGCGACTCCTGCCAAGAGTGGCAGAGCGAGGAGGACCGAACAGCTTCCAGCGCGCACAAAACTTCAATCTGCACGGAAGAGGCCAGCTTGGATCCCTTGAGGAGAACCCGATTTGAGCAATCCGTGGCCGCTAGGCGGCATAAAAAGCGTCGTTTGCGATCCAGGCGGCGAGCGGCCGCACCAGGTCCAAAACGCGGGCAATTCGGGCGAAATTCCTGCGTGCACCGTGGGGCGACGCGGTGCTGCGGGCGTGTTTGCATCTCGGCGCCGCAGGCAGCCGTGCGCTGCCGGCTCATGGAGCCAGCGTCCAAGCGCGCTGAGCCCGCGGCGGCCCACGGTTTCGCGCGCTCCGCTGGTGGCTCGCGCTAACGCCCTGCGTCGAGCCGATCGGCGATGATGCGAGCGGCCTCCGCGAAGGCAGGGTTTTCGGGCCTCTCCCGCGCGAGCCGCTCGTAGAGCTGGAGCGCGAGGGGCAAGTTGCCTTCCGTATAGGCGTCGGCTGCGACGCGCTCGAGGGTCTTCCCCTGCGGCGCGACCGGCGTCGGGAGCGCGACCGGTTGCGGCGGTGTCGGCGTCGGCGTTGTCACGGCGGTCGGGGGTCGCGGCCGTTGGCGCCGTGGGGACCGGCGCGACGCTGGGCGCGACCGTCTGCAGTGTCGCCGTCGTCGTCGCGGGGGGCGCGGGAAACGTGCCAACAGGCGGCAACGTGGCGAGCGGTGCCGAGGGCTTCGGCGGCGACGCCACGACCTCCGCCGACTCTTGCGCCGCCGGGTCGCCTTTGCGCGTCTTCGAGCCGTCGTCATCGAAGAGCAGCTTGAAGTACGACAAGAGCACGAAGGGTGACAGCACGAGGAGCACGCGCTTCGGGAGACTCGTCGCGTACCAATCGGCTTTCGCTCGCTCGAAGAGCGTGGGGGCCGGAGGTGGCGCCGGCGTCGCCGGAGGGATGGCCACGCGCGGCGCCGACACGAGGTCACGAGGGGTGCCGATGAGCGGCAACGGCTCGCCATCGAGCATCCCCCGAGAGCTCGGCCGAGGTGGCGGCGGCACCGCCACCGGCGGCGCGAACGATGGCGCCGTCGGCGGCGAGGGATTGTAAGGCGGAGCCTGGGGCGGAGGCGCGCTCGGTGCCGCGGCGGGGCCCACCGGTGAGCCGCCACCGATCGGCGCGAAGCGCGTGGACTCGCCGTCGGACGCGGGCACGAACGCTCCGCGGGCGAAGGGCGCGCCAGCCGCTGGACGCGGCGCAGCCGACACCTCGACGTGCCCCGCCGAGATCTCATCGAGGCTCGCGACTTGCGACGCGTCCCACGGGCCCCGCGGCGGCTCCGGCGCCGCCGGCAGCGCCGGCATCATCCCCGACTTCGGCGCCCCGATGGCGACGAGCGCGCCGGAGCGCGCCAACGAGTCGGTCTCCATGAGGTCGATCTGCGCCTGGCCAATGAGGATGCTGCTGGGGGCCCGCACCTCGGTCCAAGCCAAGCCGATGCGATGCCGATTCACCATCACCGGGTATCGAGCGTCGGCGCTCTGCACGAAGAGGCTGTCGCCATCAAAGTAGACGTAGCCGTGCACGTCGAGGACGCCTTCGGCGGCGATGCGCCACATGGCCGTGCGGCCGAAGCTCGTCGGATCGAGCATCGTTCCCGGCAACAGCGCGATCGACGCCGGAGCACCGACGCCGAGGCGAACTTCGAGGAGCAGGCCTCGCGTCATGCCCCCCGTCCCGAGGCAGCCAACCGTTTCGCCGCCTCGTGGACGCCGACGGGCAAGTCGAGGCCGTGCTCGTGAAGCTGCGACAAGAACTCCGGCACGACGCCCGTCGCCGCGAGCTGGCTCTGGACCTCCCCGCCGGGGCCGATGCCGAGGTAGGTGCGCTCGAAGATGTTCGCGAGCCGGTAGCTGTCGGTGGCCGTGTCGAAGCCGCGCACCTCGCTCACGTGGGTGACCTTTCGCGAACCATCCTGCAGACGAGAAACCTGTACAATGCACTGGACCGCGGAGCCGATTTGCATGCGCATGGCGACGAGCGGCATCTCGATGTCGCTCATGAGGGCCATGGTCTCGAGCCGCGTGAGCGTGTCGCGCGGGTAGGTGGCGTGCAGCGTCGACATGCAGCCGCCGTGGCCGCTGGTCATCGCCTGCACGAGGTCGAGCGCCTCGCCGGAGCGAATTTCGCCAACGACGATGCGGTCGGGGCGCATGCGGAGCGTGGCCCGGAAGAGATCGCGGATGGAGACGGCCCCACGGCCGCGCGGATCGGCGGGGCGCGCCTCCAGTTGGACCACGTGTTCGCGCTGGAGCTGAAGCTCCCGCGAGTCTTCGATGACCACCACGCGGTCGCCGTTGGGAATGAACGACGAGAGGGCGTTGAGCATGCTCGTCTTGCCGCTGCCGGTGCCGCCCGCCACGAGCACGTTGATCTTGGCGTGCACGATGGCGTGCAGGGCGCTCGCGACCTCCTCCGTGAGCGCGCCGAAGCCGATGAGTCGTTCGACGGTGAGCGTCTCCTTGAAGAAGCGACGAATGGCGATGTGCGGACCGTCGGGCGCGACGGGCGGAATGAGCGCCTCTACGCGTGAGCCGTCGGGCATGCGCGCTTCGAGGATCGGGTGGGCGTCGTCGACGTGTTTGCCGACGAACTGAGCCAGGTTGCGGAGCGCCGCCAAGAGCGCCTCGCGGCTTGGGAAGCGAGCCGTCGTGAGCTCGATGCGACCCTTGCGTTCGATGAAGATTTGGTTTGGGCCGTTGATCATCACCTCGCTGACGGTCGGATCGTCAAGGAACGGCCGCACCGGCGCGAAGAACTGCAACAGCGTCTCCTCGAAGACTTCACGGGGAATCTGCGCCGAGCTCATGGAACGCTCCGAAGGAGTCCCGCCTCCGCCTCTTCGGCGTGGCCGCCGCGGGGCGCGAGACGAAGGTATTCGCGGAAATGGAGATCAGCGGTCACGGGGTCCTTGAAAGACTCGCGCAGGAGCACGGCCAAGGCAATGCGCTTCTGCCTCCGCTGGCCGTTCGTCGATGACCCGCTCCAAATGACGCCGCGCCGGGTCCGATTCGCCGATGCCCGCGTGGATGGAGGCGACGACGAAGCGCGTGGCGGAGTCTTTGGGGTGCTTCCTGAGGTGGCCCTCGCCGTGTTCGAGCGCGGCCCGGTAGCGACCGTCGCGCACGCAAACCTTGAGCAAGAGCGGGATCACCTTCTGGCTGTCGGCGCCGGCCTCCAGGGCGGCGGCAAAATATTGCTCCGCCCGAGTGAGGTCGCCGCGCGCCGCAAAGGCCTTGCCGAGCTCGAGGAGCCGCACTGGCCTTTGATCGTGCTCGAAGGCTTCCACGTTGGCGCGCGCCTCTTCGCCGCGGGAGGCGCCGCAGCCGACGAGGCCAGCGCTGGTGACGAGCAGAGCGCCCGTCGCGAAGGTGCGCGTGCGCCGGCTCACGTCGCCGGACGCCCGAGCTTGCGCTTCAATTTGCGGTCGAGGTTGCTTAGCCATGCCACGTAGTCGTCTTGCTTGCCTTCTGTGAACTGGAGAAGGATTCGAACCTCGCGCCGAGCGGCCACGAAGTCGGCGACGCCGAGAAAATGCTCGAGGCGCACCCGGTGGGTTCGGTAGTCGAGGTCGATGTCCTTCTTGAGCGCGTCGGCAGAGGCTGCCGCGTCGGCAGCGGCGCGCGAATCTGCGGCCAGCTGAAAACACGACCCCGCCTGTTCGTAGAGCGGCACCGCGAGGATCCCCTCTTGCACGTAGAACGGGCGTCGCTCCCGTCGCGCGTCGGCGCTGGCGAGGCGCTCCCGCGCAAGAGCCAGGACCTGCTCGCGCGGCCCCTGCTGGGGGCACGTGGCGGCCGGCGCCGCGAAGAGGTTGGGGGCCTCGCGGGGAGCCTTCTCTTTGACGGGCGCCTCGTCGGTGAAAAACGTGAGGTACGCGCCGAAGAGAATGCCGATGAAGGCCAAGATGGAGATGGGGCTCGTGCTCTGGGTCTTCTTTTGCTGCGTCGCCGCCGCTTCCGTGAGCGAGACGATGAGCTGCGTGTCGCCGATGTGGACGGCGGTGCCGCTGGGCACGGGGCCCTGCGTGAAGGGCACGCCGTTGACCGTCGGCGCCGGTTCGAAGCTGAGCGCTTGCACGTAGACGCTGCCGGCGGTCACCTGGAACGTGAGGTGTTCGATGGCCGCGCGGTCCGTCGAGAGCCGGATGTCGCAGTGGGCCCCGCTGCCGACGAGGATGCGGTCGGCGTCGACGACGACCTGTTCGACCTGGCCGCTTTCGTGGCGGACCTGGACCAAGAGCGCGGTCATTGGCCGGCCTCGACGATGTTCAGGAGCGCGGGCCCCAAGACGAGGCCGAGGACGCATCCAAAGACCATCATCAACGGCAGCGTGATCTTTACGCCGGCCTGCGCGGCGAGCTCTTCCGCGCGCACCGAGCGGCGCGTGCGCGCGGTCGAGGCTTGAATCTGGAGCACCTCGGCCACCGGGTTGCCGCGCTCCTCCGCCTGAACGATCGACGAGCAAAACTCCTTCACGACCTCCGTCGGCACGCGGCGCATCAGCTCGAGCAGCGCGTCCTTTCGCGTGCGGCCGATGGACAAGGTTCGGAGGAGCGCCGTGAGCTCGTCGACGATGGGATCGTCGGGGTTGCTTGACTTGTCGACGACCTGCCGAACGGCGCCGGGGAAATCCAGGCCCGCGCTCATGGCCATGGCCATGAGGTCGGTCGTCTGCGGGAGGCCGCGCGAGATGTCGCGGAGCCGCTCCGTCGCGAGGCCGCTCAGGTGAAGCCAAGGCGCCGCGGCTCCGAGCATGGGCCCAAAGATGACCCCGACGGGGCCCAGCTCGAGCCAATACGAGAGCCCAAGGCCCGCCGCCGAGCCGAAGGCCGTTGAGAGGATCGTGAGGGCCACGAACTCCTCGGCGACCAAGCCAAGGCGGTCGCCGGCGAAGCCGAGTTGCTCGTCGATGGCGCTTCGCATCCGGTCCGAGACGAGGCCGCTGACGCGTACGCCGAGCCAGCGGACGAAGGGCTCCACGGTGGCCCACGTTCCGCCGCGCTGAAGGGCCCGCTGGCGCCGCATGCCGCGGAGGCCGAGGGCGCTGGCGCCGCGCGACGGCGACGCCGCGAGTAGGTAGCTCGTGATGCCCATGGCCGACACGAGCACCGAGACGGAGCCGTAGCGAAGGAGGTCGAGCGTTTGGTCGGGGGTGAGCATCAGATGTCGACGTCCAGGATCTTGCGGGCGATGAAGATGGCGGAGATCCACAGGAGACCGCACACGAGAACGATGGCGTAGCCCGTGAACGACTTGGTCAGCGGCGTGAAGAAGCCGGGCCACATGAAGTTCAGCGCGATGATGAGCGCGAGCGGCAAGACGGCGAGAAATCCGACCTGCATCTTGCCCTCGGCGGTCTTCGTGCGGACCACGCCCTCGAGGCGACCCATCTCGCGCAGCGAGGCCGCCGTTTGCTCCAAGAGACGCGACAAGTTGCCGCCCACCTGACGTCCGATGAGGACGGCCGACAGCGCGGCGTCGACCTGGCGACTCCCAATGCGCGCGGCCATGTGGATGAGCGCCTGGTCGAGCGTGGAGCCGACCTTCATCTCTTTGACGGCGAGCTCAACCTCCTGCCGCGTGGGCTCCGACAAAATGTGGATCGTCGACGCGAGCGCCGAACCGATGCTCGGCGTCGTTTTTAGTGCGTTGGCCAGCGCGAGCATGAACCCGTCAAGCTGCCGCTCGATGAGCTCCACCCGTGCCCGGCGCTGCCGCTCGATGTGGATCCATGGCCCTACCGCGATGACGAGCGCGATGGCGTAGGGTTGGGGGACGGGGACGAAGGCGCCGGCGGCCGCCAGCGCGACGAGCGCTCCCACTTGCCACAAGGCGATGACGCGGCCCTTCGTCCAGATGAACTGCGCGCGGAGCTTGCGCTCCAAGGCCGACGTGTACCGGCCCCAGTACTTCCACGCGAGGCTGCTCGTGTCGGCGAGCATGGCGAAGGTCATCGCGAAGAGGCCAAGGACGATGAGGCCGAGGGCTGCCGCCCGGAGGGCGGGCAAATTGATGCGCTCGAGCGCCTCGAGGAGCGACGTCACAGGTAGCTCTCCCCGGGAGCGACGAGCCCCATGACGATGAAGTCGCTGAGGTATGACGGAAGGTAGCCGGTCGCGCGGAAATCGCCGACGACCTGGCCGTTCGGGCCCGTACCTGTGCGGACGAACTCGAAGATCGGGCGCAGCTCGACGGCGCCTTCGTCGTCCATACCGATGACCTCGCTCACCGCGGTGATCTTGCGCGTGCCGTCGGAGAGGCGCGACTGCTGCACGATGAGGTGAATGCTCGCGGAGATCTGCTCGCGAATGGCCCGCGACGGGAGGTCGAGGCCGCTCATCAAGGCCAGCGTCTCGAGTCGCGAGGCGGCTTCCTGCGGCGTGTTCGCGTGGGTCGTGGTGAGCGAACCGTCGTGGCCCGTGTTCATCGCTTGGAGCATGTCGAGGGCCTCACCACCGCGGCACTCGCCGACGACGATGCGGTCCGGTCGCATGCGGAGGGCGTTCTTCACGAGATCGCGGATCGTGTATTCGCCGCGCCCTTCAAGGTTCGGTGGCCGCGTCTCGAGGGACACCACATGCGGCTGCTTGAGCTGGAGCTCCGCCGCATCCTCGATGGTTACGATGCGTTCGTGCGAGGGAATGGCGCCCGAGAGCACGTTGAGGAGCGTGGTCTTGCCGCTGCCGGTGCCGCCCGAGATGATGATGTTCTTCTTGGCGATGACGCTGCGGGTGAGAAAGCGAGCCACCGGCGGCGTGAGCGTGCCCAGTTCGATGAGGCGCTCCAGCGTGAGCGGCGTACGAGCGAACTTTCGGATCGTGATGCACGAGCCGCGGAGCGCCAGCGGCTTGATGATGGCGTTGACGCGCGACCCGTCTTTCAGCCGCGCGTCGACGATGGGCGACGATTCGTCGATGCGTCTTCCGAGGGGCGTCACGATGCGCTCGATGACGGCGCGGACGCGGTCGTCGTCGGTGAAGCGAGCGTCGCTGAGCACCAGCCGACCGCCACGCTCGATGTAGATGGTCTCTGGATCGACGACCATGATCTCCGAGACGGCGGGGTCGGAGAGGAATCGTTCGAGGGGGCCCAGGCCGAGCGCCTCGTCGGCCAGCTCGCCGATCAGCGTGTCGCGATCGAGATCCGGCGCGACGTTCGGATCGATGCTCCCGACGATGCGGCGAAGGGCGCCTAGCACGCGCGGCCTGATCGACGGATCATCGAGCTTCGACGGGTCCATGGTCGCGAGGTCGAGGTGCTCGAGGAGCACTTTGTGGATGCGCCTTCGAAGCTCGACGTCGCGCTTGCGCCGCTCGAGGGCTTCTCCCGTCAACGCCTGACGCTGCATCACGGCGGCGCTGCCCGTCGGCAGGGGATGCGCGCCGGTCCGCGGCGGAGCGCCCACCGGCGGGAGGGGTACCGACGACGACTGTTGCGGGGCGTGGGCCACCGGCGCCGGACCGCGGGCGGCGGCTTGCGGCGGCGCCACGTACGCTGGCGGCGGCGCGTAGACCGGCGCGTTCGCTTCGCGCATCGTCACGACCGCTCCCGTCGGCGGTCGCGGCGCCGGCAGGGGCGCTGGCAAAGGGCCGGCCGCTGGCGCGGGAGCGCCGCTCCCGGCGGGCATCACGACGAACGCGTTTTGAGTCGGCGGTTGCGGAAAGCCGCTTGGAAACTGCGCTGGCGCTGCCGCCAACGGTTGGGGCCCACCGAGCGGCTGCACCGGTGGCGCCGTCGGGCGCTCTCCGCCGCCGCCGCCGCCGCCTCCCATAGGAGCGATGTTGGTGGTCGCGCTCGGTCCGCCCCAAGGGCCGCCATCGCCGGAGATACCGCCGGGATTGCCCGAGGGCACCACCTGCCCCGAGGTGGCGGGGCGATCGGTCATGCGCGCGAAGAGGACGAACTCACCGAGCGAGATCGGGGTGCCGTAGGGCACGACGGCGGCCTCGCGCCGTAGCAGCGTCTCTCCGGCCATGGTCCCGTTGGTCGAGACGTCCTCCACGCGGAGCCCGTCGGGCGTGAGCTCAAGGACCGCGTGTTGACGCGACACGGTGTCGCTCTCGAGGCGGAGCTGACAACTCGTGTGACGCCCCACCACGACCTGCGAGCCGATGGGAAACATCTCGAAGCGTTCGGCCGTGGCCGAGCGCACGAGCACCTGCACGTTGGCCTTAGCGCTTCCCTGTGCCGCGAGCCCCGACATGATCCCTTGCAGTCTCTCCGTTCTCCGTCGATGTCACTTCGCCGATGGCGGCGACTTGCTGTAGCTGTCCACGCTCCCCATGTTTCCCGAGAAGTCTTCGTAGGTCCCGAGCGCGTTCTTGATGACCTCGAGGGCGGACTTGGGCACCGTTTCGATGACGCTGGGGATGATGAAGACGGCGCCTTCGACGTCTTCCGAGGCCTTCCGCTGACTGCCGAAGAGCACGCCGATGATGGGAATGGCCGCGAGGCCCGGGAGGCCCTCCGATTCCTTTCGCTCCGTCCTCGTGCGGATGCCCGACAAGACGAGGGCCTGCCCGATCTTCAGGTTCACGAGCGTGTTCAAGTGCGTGGTGGTGCGTCCCGGCAGCGAAGCCGCTGAGATCGACGGCACCAGATCGGAGACGTCGGCGTCGAGCTTGATTTCGACCTCTTTGGTGACCGCCTCGAAGCGCGGCAGGACCGTGACGTTCGTGCCGAACTGGAGCCTCACGATTTGCGCGCCCTGAAGGCCCGACGTCGACACGAAGTTTTGTTCGCCGCCGCTGTTGAACGTGGCCTCGACGCCGTTTGACGTGATGACCGTCGACTGCTTGAGGACCTTGGCCCAGCCGTATTTGGAGCCGATGTCGAGCTTGGGGAGCGGTTGATTCACGACCGACGCTTGCGCCGTGGTTGTGGTGTTCGCGATGAGGTCGAAGTCGAGGCGGCTCTGCACGACGCCGGCGCCGCCGATGCTCGACGGCCAGCCGAGGCCGACGGCGTAGCTCGACGTGCGCTCGTATTGAACGAAGAAGAAGTCGAGACGAAGCAGGACTCGCTTGTCGGGGAGGTTGCCGCCGACGGTGACGAGCGACTCGACTTGCCCCTGGAACTTCGCCGCCACCTCGTCGAGTCGCTTCTTCTCGGCCTCCGTGGAGACGCCCCCATCGAGGAAGAAGCGCCCGCCGACGCGGCGCACGCGGACGCCCGCGATGCCGTCGACGAGGGCCGTCAAATCGCGCTCGACGGCCGCGGGGTTTCGAGGCCAAACGCTGACGACGTAGGTGTGATTGCTGCCATCGTTCTTGATGAGCAGGAGCGTCGTCGTGCCGGTCTTGCGCGCGCTGATGACGAACTGCGTGCCGTCGCCGGTCGTCTTGACGTCGATGATGCCGCCCACGGGGTCGGCGAAGTTGCGCACGCCGGCGGCGGAGATCGTCTTCGTGTCTCCGACGGCGAGCGCCAGCTCCTCGACGTGCTCTTCGCGGCTCGAGCCGCCACGCTGCGCGTCGGCGACGACGGCGGGTGCTAGCAGCGCCAGGATCATGAGCCCACGGAAGGCGTAGTGCAGCGGCCGCGTCATCGTTGCTCCTCGAGGCGTGTGGGACCGGTCGGTCTGCGAACGCCTTTGATCTGCTCTCGCTCGATGACGTTGAGGAGCGTGCTCGACGGTAGGTCGGGCTGCGGCGGGCGCGGTTGATCCGTCGGGTTGCGGAGCGCCACCATGAGGCGCCCCTTCTCCGTGGCGAGCGCGAGCAACTGCGCTTCTGACAGCGTGACCGACACGGTGAGCATCGACTCGCGCTCGCTGCGTGCGCGATCGTGCGCCGCCTCCGAACCCTCGGGCGACGTTTCGCTCCCGACGGCGACGACGAGGACGCGCTGGAGGAGCACCGCGGCGCTCTTCTGCTCAGCTTGGCCCGGCTGCGGCAAAACGGCGATCACGTCGACGTAGTTGCCGGGCCTGATGAGCGCCGTGCTGCTCGTGTCGTCGCGCCCGGCGCGGATCGTGACGGCGCGGTTGCCGGGCTGGATGAGCGTTGCCGGGTCGCGGCGCTCGTCGGCGGAGCCGACGAGGTCGGTCCACATGAGAGTCTGCTGCGGCTGAAGCGACACGCCGAGCTTCAGGCCCAGGATCTTTGACTTGTCGGCGGCCCGAATGGCCCGATCTTCCACGTACGCGAGCGGTACGTCGCGGGTGTCGAGCATGTCCTCGGCGAGGGCCTTGCCTCGCTCGATGGGTTTGAGCGCCACCAAGAGCTTGATGCGTTCGCCGCCGGAGGCTTCGCGCTCGAAGCGTTGCTGGTAGAGCAGGAGCAAGAGGCCCCCGAGAGCCGCGACGACGAGGGCGATGAGCAGGGCACGCCGGTTCATGGTGGGCAGCTATTCCGAGGGAGCCGGGGTCAAGGGAGGTCGAGGAAGACGAACTCGGGAAAGGTTAGCTCCTTTCGCTCATTTTTGCGCCCCTTGCGCTCCGAGCTCACCGATCGAGACGAGCGTCGTGGGGCGCGAGTCTCGAGGCCCGCCGGGGCTCTTTCCGTCGGGACCCGCGCTCACGAGGACGTGCAGGTTATCTTTGACGTAGATGCGCTCGGCGGCGCGGCCGCGCGCGGGCTCGGGCGGCGTCACGGCGACCCACTTTGCTTCGTTCATGGCGCGGTCGTAGAAGCGCAGCACCGCCTCCGGTGACGCATCGGTGCCGTAGGCGTAGATCCCATAAGGCGCTCCCACCAGCGAGGCCGAGAGCAGCCGCCTTGACGAAGGTGGTCGCGGCGCTGCCGACGGATCGCTGCCGGCCGCTTCGCCGGCCGTTTGGGCGTCGAGCTTGAAGGTCCCCTCCGTCCACGTCGCCATGACGCGCACGCGGCCATCGTCGGCGGGTTTCGCGAACGCGTAGCGGAGCTGACCTAGGGCGCCCAGATCGCGCTCCTTCGAGAACCGCGCTAGCGCGGCCTCGAAGGTGACGCCGGCCGTGCTCCCGCCAACGAAGCAGAAGACGACACCCTCGCCTCGCTCGCTCCGCCTGACGACGTCGAGGCGCGGCAACCGGCTCACGGCTGCTTCGGTCTTTCGATCGTGCGCCACCTTCCGCCAGGCCTCCGCGAGCGGGCTGCCGGCGGCCGCGCACTGCGCCTCGAAGCGATCGAGCACGTCTTCGACGGAGCCGTCGACGATGGCGCTCGACACGAAGAGGTCCTGGCCATTGATGCGAAGTGAGGTCTTGTCGGTCTCGAGGGCGAGGAGCGGAAGGACCTGGCGCCCGAGCGCCATCGCAGCTCGTGCCGCGTCGGCGCGCGCGGCTCGCAGGCCGAAGGCCAGGAGTCCAAAGGCGATGAGCGCCACGACAACTCCGGCCCGCATCAGCGCGGCCATGCGACCAAGCCAACGCCTCATTGGCTCATGCCCCACTTGGTCCACGAGCTGAGGCCGCCGGCGATGGGCCGCTCGTTGCAATAGACGTACGAGTCGGCGGCCTTGAGCTTCTTTTCCCACGGGCCATACGCGGTGCGCCAACGGACGGTGCTGCTCTTCGACGCGCTCGCCGTGCCGTGATCGAAGCTGAGGGCCTTGCCCGTTCCGTCGCCTTTCTTCGAGGCTGTGTCGCCCAGCGACGTTCCGCCGGCGCCCGTCTCCATGCTCTTGGCGCTGCCCGTCTCGCCTTTGGTGCAGCCGTGGGAGGCCGCGTCGAAGGCCGCCTCGCGCGCCTCCGCGCGATTTTCGATCTTGGCCTTGTAGGCGCGGTGAAAGAAGACGTTGAGGCCCAGAAACACCACGAGCAGCGGCAAGACGAGCGCCGCTTCGACGGCGACGGCGCCGCGTTCGCTGCGCGCGTTTCGTCGCGCAATCCGTCGCGTTCTAGCGTTGTCTCGGGGGCGCATGGGGATGGTGCTTGGTTTTAGTGAAAATACCCTGGCAAACGGAGGTTCTTGAGGTCGTCGGGCATGGCGCCCTTGATCTGATCTTTGGCCTGACCCGTGAGCTCGGCGCCGTATTCGTTGGCGTAACCCTTCGCCATGTCCTTCAACTGCCCTTCGATGGCTGGCGCCGTGAAGAACGACTGAAGCTGGTTCGAGAGGCTCGCGCCCATGTCGGCCATGTCGGTGACGCCGGAGATGGCCTCGTCGAGCTCAGGTATGCCGAGCGCTTGCCCCGCAAGACTCGCGGCGCCCGTGGCGAGGAGCGACACCGCTTGCGCCGCGAGCGCGCCTCCGGCGACCGGCGAGCGCATCCTTCGGAGGCGGACCTTCCACGCGGGCATGTACATGGCGCCGTCCTTCTCGTTGCACGCCGACGATTTCCAGGTGCTGTTGCAGTCGAAGAAGAACTCCGCTTGCGACAGGTAGATCATCGACTTTGGGCCACGCACGGTGACGCGCCTCTTGGTCGCGGCCAGAGCGCCGACGGCCTTCTCAGACTTGTTCGTGTCCTTCAACTTGGCGCCGAGGATGAAGCCGTAGACCTGCATGTAGTCGCTGCCGTTTTGGGCCTTCTCGACGACGACCTTGGGGCCGTCTTTGTCCCAGAAGTCGTCGCCGCAATAGCGCGCCGTGCCGGCCTCTTCGGCGGCTTTCCCGACGGCCGAGGTGACGGCGCCGAAGCCCCGCGAGAAGTCGTTGCCGGAGTTCTTTTCGACGTGTTTGCCGAGCTTCACGCTGCCGAAGATCTGCTCGCACAAGGCCTTGGCCTTCTTCGCCGTGACCGGCAGGCCGAGCCGCTTGTCTTGGTTCTCCTGCGCGCCGCCCTCGCTCCCTCCCATGCCGCTAATCGCGGGCGCGTTCGAGAGGCCTAACGTCGAGGCGTTGAACTGCTTGTCGTACTTCTTGCCGACGCGATTCGCGGCGAAGGAGGCGGCCCACGGCGCGCCTCGGGCGACCAGCGTCTGGAGTCGGTCGCCCGTCTCGATGGTCGTCCGGAGGATGCCGTTCTTGTAGTTCTCGGCCGTCTCGTGCGTGGTGTCGCGGGCCGTCTCGAGCGCGCTCGGCACGGCGCCATAGGTCCCCGCCGAACAGGGGGCGAAGGCCTCCGTGGTGCAGGCGATGAGGGCGACGCCGAAGAGGTCGGAGATGATGGCGAGGATCAGGTAGATGGTCGTCACGCCGATCATGATGAGGTTCACGGCGGCGATGAAATTCATGCTTCGCGCGTGCACCACGGCCGACGAAAACGACGCGGCGTCGACCGCCTCTTGGACGTTCTCCCGGAACGCGATGGCGTCACCGATGCCGATCATGAACCAAAGCGAGCCGGTGAGCGCGAGCGCGGCGAAGACGCCGATAATCACGACAGCGCCGCGTTGGTCGGCGGCCAGCGGCGCCGGCTCGGGGTCCTTGCTTTGCGTCGCCACTTCGCTCATCGGCTGCACACGTCGAAGGGGGAGTTGGGGTCGCAGACGGACTTGGCCGGGGCGCCGGCGAGGTCGCCGACGGGCGTCTGCGAGCTGGTGCCCGAGCCCATGCGGTAGCGCGCGCCTTGCAGCGGGAACCGCGCCGTGGCCTTGAGGTTGATCGACTTGTCGGAGCCACACGTCAGCCTCGCCGCCATGGCCACGCCGCAGTGAAACTTGCCCGTGAGCTTGGCCGTCACGAGCCCGTTCGGATCGCTGGTGGAGGCGGCGCTAGAGACCGACACGTCCACGTTGCGGATCGCCGTCTGCCAAGCGCCGAGGGCGAGGCGGGCCACGGTCTTCACGTCGTCTTCGCTGCCGTTCTCTCCGGGATTGAGTGACGGCTCGACGATGACGGCCGCCGCGCGAGCCGCCACCGTGGCGGCGTGCTGGAAGACGAGGTTCGCCATGTAGAGCTTGCCGACCTGGAGGAAGCAGAAGAAGCAAAGGAACACCGGGACCATCACCAGCACGAACTCGACGGCCGCCGCGCCGCGGGCGTCCTTGCAGAGCTCGGCTTGGTGCGGGGGGGCGTTCGCGTCGGGGATCATTGCCGCAGTTCCTCGAGGTGCATCGCGATGGTGACGAGGAGGCCGACGAAGAACGCAGGCCCCATCCGAATCCAGGTCATGGCCTCCGGGTCGAGGGCCACGCGGCGCTCTTTGGGAAGAATTGGGTTGAGCAGCAAGAACAAGGAGCTCTTCAGGGTTCGGAGGAGTTTGCCCTCGTAAGCGAGGCGGACTGGCGCGGCGAGCGCTGCCACGAGAAAGCCGTAGAAGACGACCTCGATGCCGATGACCGGCTTCAGAATCGCGCCCAAGGCGGCGCAGAGCTTCACGTCGCCGCCACGCGCGCCCCCCTTCACGAAGAGCAAGTAGGGAACGACGCCGCAGGCGAGGATGCCAAGCAAGGACATGCCGAGCGAGAGGCCCGCGTCGGCGGCGCTCCGGCCGTGCATCAGCGCGCGCGCG
Source organism: Myxococcales bacterium (assembly GCA_016703425.1). Taxonomy (NCBI): domain Bacteria; kingdom Pseudomonadati; phylum Myxococcota; class Myxococcia; order Myxococcales; species Myxococcales bacterium. Next base: position 150,099 of record JADJCA010000002.1, on the reverse strand, counting down.
GCGTGCAGCAGCGGCGCGGCGGCCAGCGCGCCGAGCGTCAGTACGTTGGGGATTTCCCCTTTGCGCGCGTCAGTGAATGCCGCCGCGGCGCAGAGCAGGAAGGCGAAGGCGAAGAAGAATTGCATCGCCGGCCTAAGGCGCCGAGCGCGATTGTGAATCACGCGCGACGGCCTGCTCCGCGTCCCACGCACCGACGCCGTACGAGCGCGCCGCTACTCGAGCTGCGACGCGGCGCTGTTGGCCTTCTCGGAGACCTTGTTGCCCAACGTCTTGAAGGCGCCAGCCACGATGATCAGGATAGCGACGAGCATCAGCGCGTACTCGACGGCTGTCGCGCCCCCGCGATCTCGGAGCAAACTTCGCTTCGCCTTTTTCATGTGCTTCGCCTCTCGATTCAGGAGTCGCTTCGGGTTCGTTGGCCCTGGCGGCAGTGGTTTCACTCGCGGGCTCGCTCAAGGAACCGGGAGCAGGATGAGGTCCCGGGCGAGCCGATACTCGTCGAGCATGATGACGCCGGCTGCAGCAAGGGCTGCTGCGACCGGTAGGGCAACGAAGATCAGAATCATTGTGTACTCTACAGCCACCGCCCCACCGGCATCGCGAACGAGCCGGTCTTGCGAGGGGTGAGCCACAGGCCCTTCCGTCCATGTTGCGTGCCATCGAAAGTTTCCGACTTCCTCTCCCCCCACACGCACATCTCCGCGAATTGTCTCTGCGTCGCGTCCCCACATGGATCGCCGAGCGTCCACGGACGCTCTTCCCCGATCCAGCTTGTTTGTGGCGGCATCCGCCTAGTACTAGAGCCTCGTTGGTCTGGCCGCGACGAAGCGGGCCACAGGCTTGGGGCGCTCCACGTCGAAGCGCACGTCGAAGCGTTGCACCTCGTCGGCCACCGACGAGACGAGGAAGCTGGCCTTCGGGTTCTGCGGCCGATGCTTCGGAAACTGCGACGTGTCGAGTCCCAGCTCGAACTGATCGCCCGGGTGCATGCGCAAGAGAACGTGCGCCACGCCGCTCGCGTCGGTCCGTCCTACGGGGCGACCCAGGTACGTCACCGGCATGCCGCCGCCGGACTCGGCGCGAATGGCCACAACGACCTGCCGAATCGCTGGCGTGCAGGAGGCTGCATACTCCGGTAGTCGTTGCGACTCGCTGCCCTTCTTGAGGCGCACCGAGAGGGCCTTTCGTGGCGACTCGTAGCCCGCGGGGCAGCGCACGGTGACGTCGACGGAGTCGCCCTCGTTGCCGCGCAACGTCACGTTGGCGATGCCCGCTAGGTCGGAAGCCCCAAGCTCCTTCTGATTGCGCAAAACTGCCGCGCCCGAGACGACCTTGCCCGGGTCGCCGTGGACCACCACGCGAATCGGGTATTCGCCGACGCGTGGCCCGTCATCGCAGCCCACGGCGGCGAGTCCGCCGAGGACGAGCGCGGCCCCGCGGAGCGTCGTCGCCGCCGCGTGGAGCCAAGGTCGATGACGGGGGCGCGCGTTCAAGGGGCTACTCGAGCTGCGACGCCGCTGAGTTGGCCTTCTCGGAGACCTTGTTGCCCAGCGTCTTGAACGCGCCGGCCACGATGATGAGGATCGCGACGAGCATGAGGGCGTACTCAACAGCGGTGGCGCCGCCCTTATCGCGTAGGAGGCTTTTCTTCGTAGAGGCGGGGGGCGGGCATGACAGGCGAGAGGTCATGGGGACCGCTGGTGCACGCCGTGGTCCATCTCGAGAACCTACATTTCGCCCTATTTGCGCAGGTCGTAGCCCTCGGGATACTGCACCCTGGGGCACGAGCGATCCGCCGCAAGGCGTTGATTCGATGGGAGCTGGTCGGTGGTCTGGGCCCCGCCGCTGGTCGGTTGAGAGACCAGGCGCGCGTCGCTCACTGGGGCTGAGGTTCGCCGAATTGCCGCCCGGCTTTGCCCGCGCTCAGCCTCCGCTCGCGTGCCCCAAGAGCTCCGTCAGGGCGCTCGCGTTTTTGTAGAGATCGTTGTGGTGGCCCCCGTCGATCTTCACGAAGCGGCCCTTGGGAAAGGCCCGAGCCAGGCGCTCGCCGAGCTCCATCGGAATGACGTCGTCGCGATCGCCGTGAACGATCAACGCCGGGGCCTCGACGTGGGGAGCCTTGGCGAGGTTGTCGAAGCGATCGAGCATCACAAGCGACGCCGGCAAGACAGGCATGATGCGCGACGCGAGCTCCACCGTCGACGTGAACGGTGCGACCAAGACGAGCCGCGAGCCGTGGCCCCGCTTGGCCATCTCCACGGCGACGCCGCCGCCGAGCGATTGCCCCCAAAGGACGGTTTGCTCGCGGGGGATGCCCTCTTTGACGAGCGCGTCGAGGACCGCTTCGGCGTCCCGGTAGAGGCCGTCCTCCGTCGGCGTGCCGGGCCGCGAGCGGCCATAGCCGCGGTATTCGGGGACCACGACGGAGAGGCCTCGCTTGAGCAGCAGGCGCGCCAGTGCACCGCTCGATTCTGCCGTTTCGGCGTTGCCATGAAAGACGACGACCGTCCGCGCCCGCGTTCGCGCGGCGTTCGGCGCTTCGTAACGAATTGCGTGGACGGCGACACCGTCGCTCGCCTGAGCCTTGAGGATCGTCGCGCCCTCCGCGAGCGCCAGCAGCGAGGGTTCCTCCGGCGGCTGGTAGAGGACACGCCGATGCAGCGACCGCGCCGCGATCACGATGAGGACGTAGACGAACGCGAGCATCACGCTGTGCTTGGCGACCCAAACGCCTCGCCGCTGCCAACGCTCGCGCGCGGTGAGCGGCCTCTCTTCGAGCTCCTCCGACATGGCCCGCGGGAAGTGTAGCGGCCCCGCGGGAACTTCGTGACGCCTTGTGGCGCCTGCGCGCACCTCCGTGAGGCCCCGCCGGCTAGCCACCAGGAGCTTCGCCGCGATCCGCAGAGCGATGCGTTCGTTGGGGTCGACCCGGCGATGCGCTGGGTTTACGCTGGCGCGATGGAACGCGAGGAGCTGCTCGCCCGAATCAGCATCGACCCGAGCGTGTGTTTCGGGCGGCCGTGCATTCGTGGACGCCGCGTCTGGGTCTCTCAGGTGTTGGAGCTCCTGTCGACGGGCGCCGAGATCGAGGAGGTCCTCGAGGAGTTCGACCTGACGGAGGACGACGTGCGCGCCGCTGTCGCGTACGCGGCTGAGATGGCTCGCTTCGTCGAGTTGCCGCTCGATGACGGCGGTGAGACGAGAGGGGTAGGGTCGTGAGGTTCGCACTCGACGAAAACCTCGGGCGGCGTGCGGCCCGCGTGCTCCGCGCCGCAGGTCACGATGTGATGCTCCTCGCGGAGGAGGGGCTTCGAGGGGCGGGAGACGCGAAGGTCATCGAGGCCACCGGCGCCGCCGATCGAGTGCTCGTGACGCTCGACTTCGACTTCGCCAACCCCGTCCGCTTCGCCCCACGTACGCACGGCGGCATCGTGGTCATCGTCTTGCCGTCGCCTCCCACCCTCGACGACGTGGAGGCGGCGATGGCGACGTTCGTCCGTGGGCTCGCCGTCGCCACCCCCAAAGACGCCATCTGGATGGTCCGCTTCGACCGCATCCGCCTCTTCGAGGAGCCGGCCCCCGAATCGGCGCGTGCGTTTAGCTGAGAGCTTCCCAGCGCGCTGGCCTACTTAGGCGGGGACGGCGGCTTCTTCTCTTCTTGGACGCACGAGGCGAGGTCAAAGAAGAGAAATACGAGGGCCTTCTCGGCGGCGGTTAGCTCTTTCGGGCACGTGCCCGGGAAGCCGTTGTCGGGGAGCGTGGTGCCGGGGAAGCCGCCGAGCGTGGCTTCGGCGATGTGCATGTCCCCGAAGACGGCCTTGCCGCACTGCTTGTCGGCCGGCTCGCCAACGGGCGCGTTGAAGCTCAGGTACTTCGTGCTCTCGGGCGTGGTGACGCCGCCGGGCAACACGAACTTGTTGTGAATCCAGCGCGTGCCGAGGGTCGCGTTGACCCCGAGCACATCGCTCTTCGGCTGATTGAGGGGGACCTCACCGAGGGTCTTTGACGCGTCGACGTTGACGAGCCACTGGGCGAGCGCTTGCCCCTTCGGGAAGCTCTGGTCGACCACGAAGGGCGGCTGAACGCCGTCGAAGCCTGCGCCGCCGTATTGGGCGGGCGAGGGCAGGCCGACCCACTCGGCGACGTTCTTCAGCGCGCCCACGGGGCTATTTTGGAACCACGTGTAGTGGTAGTGCGACGCGAAGACGCGTCCGCCGAGCTTCAAGTAGTCGTAGAGCGCGGTCTTGGCGGTGTCGGGTTTTTGCTCGTTGTGCTCGTCGCACTCGCACGACATCACGACCATGTCGTACTTCTTGAGCGAGTCGACGTCCTTCCATAGGTTGGTGGCTGGCTGCGTTCCCGTCGGGGCCGGCGCCGGCTTCCCCGTGCACGTCACACCGGCGTCGGTGTTGCAGGTGTCTCCGGCGCCTTGAAAGAGGTTGAGGCGGCCCGCGCCCCCCACGGCTGAGTATTCAGCGGCGTCGAGGCCGAGCTTCGGCAGGAGGCACGCGAGCGGATCGCAGACGCCAGTGGTCACGGCGATCTTCGGGATGTGCCCTTCGGCTTTGTTCTTCGGGAGGCGCGTGAGGTTCGCGTCGGTGAGCGGATTGTCCACGCACTTCTCCACGGCCGGGAGCGTGATCTGCCTTCGCCACTTGCCGACTTGGATGACCAGCGGGATGTTGGCGCCCACCGGCACGTTTTTCAGCACGAACTTCCCGCTCGTGTCGGTCAGCGTTGAGACCACCGGCGAGCCGGACACGTTGCCGCATCGATCGCACGACGGACCTTCGGGGATCGGATCGAGGGGCGCGTTGGGCACGTAGACGACGACGTTGTAGAGCGGCAAGGTTCCGTTCGGCGCGAAGACCGTGCCCGATACAGTGGTCGGCGGTGCTGCGCCACAAGACACGATGTTGTACTCGAGGTCCACGCAGGTGCCGGGCAATTGTCCACCGTCGCGGAAGTCGGGCGGCGCCACCGTCGCGTCGCCGGCGTCGTCGCCGATGCCCGCGGTCGTGCCGAAGGTTGAGCTGGAGCTACCGCATCCCGGGCTCGCGGCTACCGCGACGCCGGACACAAACGCCAACGAAAGAACACGAGCCACCAAGGTCTGATTTAGCAATCGCCCTCACTTTGTCGGCGGCTCACACCCTTGGGGCGGGCTCGCGCTCAGAGATCTCACTCTACCAAATCCCTCCTTCGTAGGCCCAACGCGCCGGCGCCGCGCTCCTCCTTCAGGCGGCCAATGTGAGCGGAGCGACCACGTTTGCTTCGCCGCGGGGAGATGTTGCTTTCCTCCACCCCGAGGCCCGTGAAATCCTTGCCGATCAAGATGCTCGACTGGATGAAAGGCGCCCTCGGGCGCAAGGCTTCCCCGCTGCAACGATTGCTGGAGCGGTCTTTCAAGGACGACGCGGAGAAGCGCGAGCTCCTCGAGGCGCTTGCTTCGGACACGGGCGTCAAGCCCGTCGAGCTCATGCCGCTCTTGACCGGCGATGACAGCGCCATCGAACAGCGCGTGGCGACGATGTTCGTCACGCGAGCGGACGCCGGCGCGTGGGCGGCGTTGCTCGCGACGGCCGTCGACCAGTCGGACGCGCGCGGCGCCGCCTTGCGAACGCTTGGTCGTGGCAAAAGTGAGGTCTTGCGCGAGCCCGTGGAGCGACTGCTCAAGGAGCCGCAAGCCGAGCGAAAGCGCGCGTGCTGGGAGGTCGTCATGGCGCTCCCCGCCGAGATCAGCGACAGCTACGCCGAGCGTGCGCTCGTCGAGGGGCCGCCGCCGGCGCGCCTCGCCGCGCTGCAGCGGCTCTTGAAGAACCGGGCCATCGAGGACATCCGCGGAAAAGTCACCGAGGCAGCGTCCGACCGCGAAGTGCGCGTGCGGCGTGTGGCCGTCGAGGCGCTCGCGAAGCTCGAGGGCAACGACGTCTTCGAGGTGTTGCTCGACCGGCTTGGTCTCGATGACGACGCCGAGATTCGCAAGATCGCCGGCAATTACCTCCAAAAATACGTCGTCTCGGCGCCGCGAGAGATGCGCCCCGCGATCTTGGGGCGCCTCCTCTTGGCGAGCGACGAGAAGGTTCAGGGGGCGCTCCTCAAGGCGCTTTTCGCGACGGGGCAGGTGAGCGAGCTCCTCCTCGAGGTCCTCACGTTCTGCAAAGGCGTGCTCGGTGAGCCGCACACAAGGGTCATGAAGGCGCTCGCGGAGCTCGGCGATCCGGTCCTCGAAGCAGGCATGCGCCTCTTGGGCAACGAGGACCCGGACATCCGCGTCCAGTGCCTGCTCCTCGTGGAGAACTTCAAGGGCCCACGCACCGTCGGCATCGTCGTGAAGCTGCTTCAGGACGCCGATTGGTGGGTTCGCATCATGGCCTGCGAGACCTTGGGGCGCGTGAAAGATCCCCGTTCGCTGCCTTACCTCGACAAGATGCTCCCCGATCCGGACTGCAAGTGGGCTGCCATCGACGCCATCGGAGCTATCGGGGGCGAGAGCGCCTTCGCGACGGTCCTCTCGCTTCTGAAGGACCCGTCGCAAGAGGTCCGCAGCGCTGCCGTCAACGCCGCCAAGAACCTCACCGACCCGCGCATCGTGGGGTACCTCGAAGACGTCGCAAAAACCGACGCCGCGCCGGAGGTGCGCCTTCGCGCCGTCGAGGCGGTGCGCGAGGTCAAGGGCGGCGGCGCCGCCATGGGCACCGTCTCCAGCAGTCAGCTCACGCGGCCCATCGACAAGCTCTTGGCCTACGCCCGCGAGGCTGGCGCGTCGGACCTCCACATCACGCCGGGCGAGCCTCCCGTGGTGCGCCTCAACGGCGTCTTGACGCGCATCAAGTCCAGCGTCCTGTCGGCTGCGCACGTCACGGCTCTCCTCGAGGAGGTGCTCGACTCGGTCAGAAAGCCGGTCCTCGAGCGCGTGGGCAACGTGGATTTCTGCTACTCGCTCCCGGGTGTGGGCCGCTATCGCGCCAACGTCTTTCGACAAGCGCGCGGCGTGAGCGCCGCCTTCCGCGTCATCCCGAACATGGCGCCGACGCTCTCGGAGCTAGGCCTCCCGAAGACCGCCGAAGAGCTGAGCACGTACCACCAGGGCGTCGTGCTCGTCACGGGGCCCGCCGGCGCTGGCAAGTCGACGACGCTGACGTCGCTCATCAACCTGCTCAACGAGACGCGCTCAACGCACGTGCTGTCGCTCGAAGACCCTATCGAGTTCCTGCACTCGTCGAAGCGCGCGCTGGTCAATCAGCGCGAGATCGGCCGCGACTCGAAGAGCTTTGCCTCGGCCATGCGAGGTGCGCTCCGCGAAGATCCCGATGTCATCGTCGTCGGCGATCTCCGCGACCCCGAGACCATTCGTCTCGCGCTCTTGGCTGCCGAGACGGGCCACCTTGTCATCGGCACGATGCAAACGACGGGCGCCGTCGGCACCCTCGACAAACTCGTGGAGGCGTTCCCTGCCGACGAGCAGCACCAGGTGCGCATCGGACTCGCTGGGAGCCTCAAGCTGATCATCTCGCAACAGCTCGCGCCGCGCGCCGATGGCAAGTCGCGCGTGGCGATCTTCGAGGTGCTCAAGGTGACGCCGGGCGTGCGCGCGATGATTCGCGAAGGCAAGACGTTCCAGATTCCGAACGCGATGCAGATCGGTCGTCAGCAAGGCATGCTCACGCTCGACGCCGCGCTCGAGGAGCTCCTCGCGGCTGGCACCCTTTCGCTCGAGACGGCCCACGCGCTCGCCGACAAGAAAGACACCTTCGAGAAGAAGGCTCGCGCCGAGGCGGCGCCGAAAGCGCCCGGCTCCGATCCCAACGCGGCGACAACGGGCGCGACGAAGGAGTCGCCCAACCCCTCCGGCGCCGATCTCTCGGCCGCGGCCGCGCAAGCCAACGCGACGCCCGCTGCCGCACCGAGGGCTGGCGTTCAAGCCGCTGGCGCCGCCGCCCCCAAGGCCGCAGCGCAAGCGGCGCCCGCGACCGCCGCAAAGCCCGCTGCCGCGGCGGCGACAGCGGGCGCAGCGGCGGCAAAGGCCGCGGCCCCGGCAGCGACGCCCGCCGCCAAGGGCGCCGCCCCACCCGGCACGAAGCCGAAAGGAGGTGGCGCATGACCACCAAGGCCACGAACGTCGACACGCGCATCGCGCGCTTCTTCGGTCTCATGCGCGACTGGAACTCCAGCGACATGCACCTCTCCGTGGGCCGTCCGCCGATGTTCCGCGTCAACGGAAAGCTCGACGCGATCCGCTATCGCGCCCTCACCGACGGCGACTTCCGCACGCTCGTCGAGCCCATCACGCCGCCGCACCTCTGGAAGCAATACGTCGAGACCGGCGACGTGGACTTCGCCTTTGAGATGCCGGGCATCTCGCGCTTCCGCGTGAATCTCTTCCGTCAGGAGCGCGGCATGGGCGGCGTCTTCCGAAACCTCGCGGCGTCGCTGGTCACGCTAAAGAAGCTGAATCTCCCTGAGTCCATCGAGAAGATCGTCGAGTTCAAGCAGGGGTTGGTGCTCGTGACGGGGCCGACGGGTTCAGGAAAGTCGACGTCCCTCGCGGCCATCATCAACGAGATCAACCAGCGGCGGCCCTGCCACATCATCACCATCGAAGATCCCATCGAGTTCGTTCACGCGAACAAGGCGGCGCTGGTGTCGCAGCGAGAGATCGGGGCCCACGCGGAGTCCTTCGCGGCGGCCTTGCGCGCGGCCCTGCGCGAGAACCCCGACATCGTGCTCGTCGGCGAGATGCGCGACCTTGAGACCGTGTCGATGGCGCTCACGGCAGCCGAGACGGGCATCTTGGTCTTTGGCACGCTCCACACCAACTCGGCGGCCAAGACCGTCGACCGCCTCGTGGGCGTCTTCCCCACGGAGCGTCAGCCGGGCGTGCGCAACACGCTCTCGGCCACGCTAAAGGCCGTCGTGGCGCAGCAGCTCCTGCCGAAGAAGGCCGGCGGCCGCATCGCCGCCATCGAGATCCTCTTCGGCACGAGCGGCCTCTCGGCCATGATCCGCGAGGGCAAGACGCACCAGATCCCCGGCGTCATCGCGCAAGGGAAGGGCCTCGGCATGATCGGAATGGACGAGACGCTGCAGCGCTTCGTCGAGCAAGAGATCGTGTCCTGGGAGGACGCGCTCGAGAAGGCCGTCGACAAGGACGCCTTCCGCGAATGGCTCAACGCGAAGGGCGTCGCGGCGGAGGACTGAGGGGTCAGGCGCGGGGGGCCCAGTCGCGGGGCCAGTCGCGGGGCCAGTCTCGAGGGGCGGGTGCGCGTTGACCCAGGGTCAACGCGGACCTCGTCATGACGGGCCAGCCGTGTGCGGCCAGCGGCCACCGCGCGTGAGAGGCGCGGGGAGGCTGCCACAAAAATTTCCGAAATCGCTTCTGGTCGCCCGACTGACCGGTCGGGTTGCCCTATGGACTGTGGTGCGGCTCGCGCGCGTGCGTCGCGGCCCGTCTGCTCACCCCGCATCCCCGGAGGTTCCGTTGCACAGACTCCTCGCCCGTCAGCTCTCGCGTGCTGGCATCGATCCTAAGGAAAACTTGCGGCCTGAATGGGCGGCGCTGCTCAAGCTCGTGGACGCGTCCTACGCCGCCGCCGATCTCGACCGCGCCACCATGACGCGCTCGCTCGAGCTGACCTCCGCCGACCTGCTCGAGAGCAACCGCACCCTTCGACACGACCTTGCCGAGAAGCGCCGCGCCGAGGCGGAGCTCTCGCGGATCATCGAGATGCTGCCGCAAGCGGTCTTCCTCGTGCGAGATGGCACGATCGTCTACGCGAACCCGACGGCGGTCCGACTGCTCGCCTGCGACGCGGCGAGCGACCTCGTAGGCCGGCGCATGGTGGAGCTCGTCGCGACGGAGTGCACCGTGGACGACTTGCTTTGGGGCGCGCCGGCGCGCGAGTACCACTTGGTGGCGCGCCGTGGCCCGTTTGTCGTCGTCGAGCGGGACCTCGTCGACGACGTGTCGTTTCAAGGGCAAGCCGTCAGCCTCGTCGTCTACACCGACGTCACCGAGAAGCGGAAGCTCGAGGGTCGCGTGCAGATCGCCGATCGCATGGCGGCTCTAGGGACGCTCGCCGCCGGCGTGGCTCACGAGATCAACAACCCCCTCTGTTACGTCCTCACGAACCTCGAATTCGCCACGGCGACGCTCGCCGAGCACGGTCGTCGCGACGCCCTCGGCGAGTGCATCGAGGCGCTCAGCGACGCGTCGGTGGGTGCGCGCCGCGTCGAGCGGATCGTGGCCGCACTCAAGACATTTTCGCGACCCGACGATGAGAAGCGTCGGCACCTGTCACTCAACGGTGTCCTGGAGACGGCGATGGATTTGTCCACGGCCATCACTCGGCATCGCGCCGGTCTCGTAAGGCAGCTTCGGCCGCTGCCCTCGGCCTTTGGCAACGAAGGGCGACTCGTCCAGGTCTTCGTGAACCTGCTCAACAACGCGGCCGACGCGGTTGGCGACAAGAACGGCACCATCGTGGTGCGGAGCTTCGAGCGCTCCGAGTTTGTCGGAGCCGAGATCTCCGACAACGGCGCCGGGATCCCTGAGCACCTTCTGTCGCAGATCTTCGAGCCGTTCTTCACCACCAAAGCCGCCTCGGGCGGCACCGGCCTCGGCCTCAGCATCTGTCACGGCATCATGACGTCGCTCGGGGGCAAGCTCGAGGTGGAGAGCACGGTCGGTCTTGGGACGACGTTTCGTGTCTTGGTTCCGCGCGGCGGTGAAGCCACACCGGAGGAGGCGCCGCCCAGCTCCGGCGTGGCTCGCCGAGCGCGGGTCCTCGTTGTTGATGACGAGCCGGCCATTGGGCAGTCCTTGCGACGCGCGCTCGTCGAGCACGACGTCGTCAGCGTCGAGAGTGCGCCCTCCGCGTTGCGTGAGCTTCGCCGCACTGGCTACGACGTCATTGTCTGCGATCTCATGATGCCGGGCGCCGGCGGCGACGCGCTCTTTGCGGCGGTCTTGCGGCGCGAACCGGAGCTCGCGAAGCGCTTCATCTTCGTGACCGCCGGAGCGGTCACCAGCAAGTCGCGAGCCTTCATCGAGGAGGTTCGCCAGCCGATCCTCATGAAGCCGTTCACGATGGAGAAGGTGCGCGGCGTCATTGACGCGATGCTCACCGCGGGCTGACTACTTCGGCGGAGGGATCGTCGGCGCTGCTTGCGTGGCGCAGCCGAAGGCCACGTCGAGCTGGCCCTTGTCGCTGGCCTTCGCGCGGGTGCACGCGTCGGGGCAGAGGAGCACGCGCGTCGCGTTGGCTTCGTCGTCGTAGTACCAACCGCCGCCGTTGGGCGCGAGGGCGCAGTTCTGAACGCTCTTCACGTACACCAACGACTCGGCCGCTTGGCCGTTGTTGGGCGTGAACTGCACGTTGACCTTGCCGTAGTCGATCTTGCCGGTCGTGGGCGGCGGGATCACGTAGTCGCAAGAGATGGCCTTCTTGCGGACGTTGTTGAGGGCGTCCATGAATTGGGCCTCGACGCCTGCCTGCGTGTCGACGAAGACCGCCGCTTGAGTCCCGCCGGCGGCCGCGATCTGGTTCAGCCCCGTCAGCTCATCGCCGACGCCGATGACGAAGGTGCGGACCGGCGGCGAGCCATTGGCGGCCTCTTGCGCGATCTTGATCATGCCCGCGAGGTCGTTAACCACCCCGCCGTCGGCCACGGTCTGGCACGTGTTGTCGGGCAAGCCGTCGCTCGCGAGCACGATGACCGTGGTGCGTTGCGGGTGGTCCTTCTGCCATTGGGTCGCGTATTCCACGGCGCCGAGCAGGGCTGGCACCATCGGCGACTCGCCGAACGGCTCGTTGTTGCCGAGCGAGCTGGCGATGGCCGGCGCGGGCGCCGGTAACGTGCCGATGGCGACATCGGGCGCCGCGTAGGCGGAGACGCGGCACAAGGCCTGGAGCGGGAAGTACTGCACGCCCATGCCCATGCCCCAGAACCGCTTGTCGTAGACCACGTTGGTCACCGCGTTCACGACGGCAGCCCACCGGTTCTGCGTGGTCATCGACGTCGAGCGGTCGAGCATCACGTACATGTCGATGTCGGAGACGCTCGCTTTCGACGACGTGGCCGCGCAGCTCGACGGCCCGTCAGCGTTGACCGCGGCATCCTCGTCGGGCCGCGAGATCTGAACGTCTCCGTTGACCTCGCCGTCGCCCGGCCCCGCGTCCTTTTTGCGCGAGACCGGGTCGTCGTTGCCTGCGGTGTCGCCGCTGCAGGCGGCGAGCGTCGCGGCACCCAAGGAAGCCACAATCCCAACCCAGCGAAGTGTTCGCATCGTCCTCTCGAACTCGGAGTGTAGAAGATGGTCGCGCTAACGAGCCGCCTCAGCAGGGGCAGATCATCGTGCCGCCGCAGCCGTCGGAGACGGTGCCGCACTTGTTCCCGCAGGTGCCCGGGTTGGGGGTGAGCTTGGTGCAGCCGCACTCACCGTCCTTGCCGCCGCCACCGCAGTAGTTCGGCGCCGTGCAGCCGCATTGGAGGATCCCGCCGCAACCGTCGGCCACGGAGCCGCACTTGCCGGGGAAGTCGCTGCAAGCCTTCTTCTGGCAGCAGGTGAAGCCGCCGCCCTCTTTCGGCCGGCAGGTGTCCGTGGAGTTGCTGCAGCCGCAGTTGATGACGCCGCCGCACTGGTTGCTGAAGGAGCCGCACACAGTCCCTCCGAACTGCGTGCTGATCTGCGCGCAGGTCGTCGGGTTGCAGCAGGAGAGACTGTTGGGGTTGCAGGTCTCGCCGGAGCCGCAGTTGCCATTGCACTGGATGAGGCCGCCGCAGCCGTTCGACTGGAGACCGCACTTGCCCGGGTAGTCGGCGCACGTCTTCGCCGCGCAGCACGTGTTCTGGGTGGACGCGTTGCAAGTCTCGCCGGAGTTGCAGTTGCCGGCGCAGTTGATGGTGCCGCCGCAGCCGTTCGACTGCGCGCCGCACTTGCCCGGGTAGTCGGCGCAGGTCTTCGGCGCGCAGCAAGCGTTGGTGTTGGGGTTGCACGTCTCGCCGGAGTTGCAGTTGCCGGGGCAGTTGAGCTGTCCGCCGCACCCGTCAGAGACGGGACCGCACTTGCCAGGGTAGTCCGCCGCGCAGCTCTTCTTGGTGCAACACGTGCTGTTCAGGGTGCTGCAGACCTGACCAGCGGAGCAGCCGATGCCGCCACCGCTGCCGCACTTGAGGGTGCCGCCACAGCCGTCAGGGAACGAGCCGCAGTTCGCGTTGTAGAACGCGCAGTCCTTCGGGGTGCAGCCGCAGACGTTGGCGGTGCCGCCGCCGCCGCAGAAGAGGTTCGGGCCGCAGTTGCACTGCACGAGCCCGCCGCATCCGTTGTCGAACTGGCCGCACTGACCCGGGTAGTCGGCCGCGCATGACTTCGGCGTGCAGCAGGCGCCGCCGTTGCAGGTCTGGGACACGGCGCAGTTGGCGCACGTTGCTTGCCCACCGCAGCCGTCGTCGAAGACGCCGCATGCGGTGCCGCCGGGCTGGCCGGCCAGGATCTGCGAGCAGCTCTTCGGCGTGCACGGCGTGCCGCACGTGTTGTTGGCGTTGCACTGCTGACCCGTCGGGCACGTGCCGCAGAAGACCTTGCTCCCGCAGGCCGTGGTCACCTCGCCGCACTGGACCCCGGCTTGCGCGCACTCGGGTGCGGTCTCGAGGGGCCCGCACTTGTTCGGCACGCCCGCGGCGCCGCAGCCGTTGCCCGCCGCGCAGACGCCGCCGCAGGTGGCGAGATCGATGAGCCCGCCGCAGTTGTCGCTAACAATGCCGCATTCGAGGCCGCTGGCCTTCGCCGTGGCGCAGGAGCGCGGGACACATGCCTTGCACGAGTGCGTGAGCGCATCGCACGCTTGACCGGGCGCGCACGCCCCGCAGTTGATCTTCGTCCCGCAGCCGTTGTCGACCTCACCGCAACCGACGCCAAGGTCGAGGCAGTCGAGCGGTTGACACGTCTGGCACTGACGCGTGTTGAGGTTGCACGTTTGGCCGACGGGGCACGAGCCGCACTCTTGCGCTTCGCCGCAGTCGTTGAGCACGGTGCCGCAGTCGGCGCCGAGGTCTTCGCAGGTCTTGCGAGGAACGCGGCAGGCTCGCGTCAATGCGTCGCAGACCGTGCCGACCGGGCAGCCACCGCAGAAGTACGTTGCGCCGCAGCCGTCGGGCGCGGGACCGCAGCTGCCTGCGCACGCCTTCGAACGTGGCACCGGCACGCAAGCGCCGCCGTCGCTCGATCCGTCGCCATTGCCCGCCGAGCCATCGCCGCCGTTGCCAGTGGAGCCGTCGCCGCCGTTGCCGGTGGAGCCATCGCCACCGTTGCCGGTGGAGCCGTCGCCACTGTTGCCGGTGGAGCCGTCGCCGCCGTTGCCGGTGGAGCCGTCGCCACCGTTGCCGTTCGCGCCGTCGCCCTTGCCGCCGCTTCCGTCCTGGTCACCGCCGTTGCCGGCGCCGCCGCCGTCGGCGTTTCCTGACGTTCCGTCATCGAGGAACTTCGCGGCGTTGTCGCTCCCGCAGCCCGCGAAGATCGCGGTACCAAGGGTGACCACCAGGGCCGCACCAAACAACCGATTCGGACGCGCAACACTGCTCGAACGCACGCGGGCCTCCCGTCATGGACCACGTGCATTGTGCACGCGCCCCAGATTTCAATGTAGCTTAGTTATTCCGTCGGGGGGCAGGAGATGTAGAGCTGCCAGCTTCGGAGCGTCGGGACGTAGATGGCGCTATTGGGATACGCACCTTGTGGGGACGGGTGGAGCTGGAAGTGAACTCGGAGGAAGTTCTCCCGCTGGTAGTTGATGGCCGGGCCCAGCAACGATGAGGACACCTCGGTGTTCGGTGTGGGTGAGGCCCGCGCCGTGCCGATGCTCTTCTCGTAGGTGGCGTTGCCGGTCTTCGTCACGAGATCGGCCATGCTCGTGCCCATGATGACCGAGATGTCGATCTTTGAGCCGGTAGGTTGAGGCATGACCACGCTCGCGAGCGGGTCGTCCGTGTCCCAAGCCAGCCGATCCCACACGATGAGGGTGCCCCCGGGGCAAACGCCGGTCATGTCGTAGTCGCGGAAGAAGTTGCCGACCTCAGGGATTTTCGGGAGCTTCAGGACGACCGGAATGCGGAAGACTTCGCCGAGGCCTCGGAGGATGACGAGGTCGAACCGGAAGTACTGATCCACCGACGTGCGCGGGATCGTGACAGGCATCACGAAGGTGACTTGGAACGTGACCCCCGTGCCCGGGAGGCAGACCTGGAACTTCTGGCTCGAATAGGGGAGCCCCGCCGCTGCCGGCTCCGTGGCCATCGGCGTGATGATCGGCGCTGACACCGAGCCGCAGTTGTTCTGAACGTCGACGCTGTCGACCGTCACGACGTCTTGGATGAACGCCGTCGCAGCGCTCGGGGGCGCGAATACCGGCGGCGCGATGGGCATGTTCGCCGGGACGGCGCGGATGGTGATGTCCTGGCGGAGCGTGGTGGTCAGATCGCTGACGGCTTGCTGGACGGCGTCCTTTAGCCCGTTCGTGCTGCCGCTGAGCGGATCGCAGTCGGAGGCGTCGCGCCGGATGGAGACGACGAAGGGCTTGCCCGTGATGCCGTTGACCGAGCCCGTCGCTCGACCGACCTCTTCGAGGTAGTCGCGGGTCTGGTACTGCGAGATGGCGGCCGTGTTGGCCTGCTGGCAACTGACGCCTGAGCTGTCAACGCCGATGGTCTTGACGCCGGCCGCGTTGAGCGCCGCCACGGTTTGCTTGAAGCTCGGGGCGGCGTAGTTGTCGTCGTCGAAGGTGCCGACCTGGAGCACGTAGTTGTACGCGGGAGTGTTCGGTGTGCCCGACCCTGAGACGTAGTCGCCGAGCTTGTCGACGATCAGGAAGTAGTCGCCCGGGTAGAGGTAGGAGTTGATCTCGGACCGAACGTAACGGTCGGCGTCGACGCTCGAGCCGATCTTGTTGAACTTGTTTGCGTCGCGGTTGCAGTCGAGCACCGGGCCATGGGGGGTGGCGTCGCTGGCGACGTTTCCGGCGCCATAGAGGTTGTTGGCGCTCTTCAGGTAGAGGAACGCGTTCGGATCGCTCGTGAGCGCCGTGCCGGGGGCATTCCTCAAGAGGGCGAAGTGGTAGAAGTAGCGGTTCGCTGGATCGGTGTTCGGCTTCGCGCTGTCGCGCACCGGCACCGTGAAGCGATAGATCATCTCCGCCCACCGACGGCCATCGCCACCGGTCGTGTTCGTGAACCCCGACGCACACGCCGTTCCAGCCGGGTAGCCGTGGCACAGCGCGTTGTTGGCCGCCACTGCGGGCGTGGTGGCGGTGGCCGGGGCGGCGCCCTGCGTGCAGGCCGTCGAGCCCGCGGCGGCGAGGTAGCTGCACGCCGCTCCCGGCGTGCACTGCGGGACGCAGCCGTTGAAGGACGAGGTGCTATCGGCGCCCGAGCACGTGTAGGCGCTGTTGGGGACGGTAGCGGGTGACGGGGGCGCTGGAAACGCGCACCCGCCGCCCGTACCGCCGGCGGCCGTGTTGCAGCTGTAGGCGCGACAGCAGTTGGCGCCGTAGCCGGAGGCTGCACATTGCGCGTTGTTGGTGGCCTGATAGCTCGCGGGACAGGCGGTCTGCGAGCAGCGCCAACCGCCCGTCGCGGCGGTCGCGTAGTACGACGAGAACCCGGCCGCGCACGGCACGTAGCAGAGGTGTCGGGAGAGATCGCTCTGCGTGTACCCCGCCGGTACAGGCGCGGCTGCGGGGGTGCACGGTTGGTTGCAGGTCGACGTGCCCTGGTGCCACTGCGTGTTTCCGGTGGACGGACAGAAGCGGCACGCGTTCGTCGTCGTATGGTGGCCGACGGAAGAGATCGGCGGTGGGTTCGAGGCGAGACCGACGGCGGTCATGCCCACAGCGGCCGCAGGACACTTCTCACACGCCGTCGTGGCAGTGGGCGCCACGCCCCGGTTCGCGTTGTAGGGGGAAGCGGTGGCCGAGCCGTTGTTGAAGAGGGCGTAGGACGTATCCGAGCAGCCCAAGCGATAGCACACGCCGCCGGAAAGGTAGCTCTCGGCGGGGCACGTCGCGGGCGGGGAACCGTTGCAGCAGTTGCCCACCTTCGTGTACCCAGCGGCGCAGTTGCAACACTGGGGCGCGGACGTGTTGTTGGACGGTGCCTTTTGAATCTGGGTGCCGCCGCACGTGGGGCTCTGGATACCGTAGCGAACGCGCACGATCGGGAACGTGGGATCGCCCACCTGACGCTCGACCGCGAAGTAGAAGTTCTGGTTGGCCGCGGTGGCGTAGAGCGTCACGCAATTGGTGGTGGTGGTGTTGGTGATGGAATTCGACCGGAGGGTGTAGTCGCCCGTGTTCGCCGAGGCCGAGCCAACCTTCGCGAGGAGCCGCGCCGAGACGGTGATCTGGCCATCGGACACGAGATCGACGCAGGCGTAGATGCGCTGACCGATGGTCGGTACCGTCGCGGAGCCGAAGGCGTTGACGCCGGCGGGCGCCGTGGGCAGCGACGCGGAGGCGCCCGTCACGGTGGTGGCGAGGCCGGGGAATGACGCACCCGCGCAGCCCGTGGCGTTGGGGCTAGTTTGCGTGCAGGTCGCGGCTGGAGCCACCGGAGCTCCGAGGTTCGTCGTGGTGTAGGGCAGGGTCAAATAGTTGGCGCGCGTGTCGTTGACCCAGTTTCGCGTGACCTCCGCCGTGTCGACATCCGTGATCGTGGCCGGGACGTAGCGATAGTTCGGCGGCTTGGGGGCGATGTTCGCGTAGGCGAGGCACGTTTGGTACGTCTGGTTGAGCGTGCAGTCGCGGAGCGTCGAGTGATAGGGACGCGACCCCTCGGTGGCATACGCCGGGTAGACGCCCGGGAAGGTGGCTACGAGCTTTCGATCACCGGGCGGTGTGAGCGTCGCCTCGTCGAAGGCCAACCCACTTCCGACGCTCGAGTTCGAGGCGCGCGAGGGTACGGTGCCGTAGTAGATGGCGCCCGACCCATAGGCCGGCAACGTGAGGGGCACCGCGGCCGAGAACGTGGAGCCGTCGTTGGGGGCCACCGCCGCCGGAGCCGCTTGGGCGTTCGGAAAGATGAGCGCGCCTTGGAGCGACGGGTTCGGCGCCGCCGTGGAGTGCACATAGCTGTAGTGACCGTTCGGCCCGTTGTGCGAGGGCGCGTCGGTCATCACGATCACGATCGGCGTCTTGCTCGGTCGCCAGCACGGGTAACCGGGGCTGTACCCCGAGGGCGGGTTTGCCACGGCCGGGCAGGGGACTGTGATCGCCGGTGCAACCGGGTAGTCGAGGGGGATCGCTGCGCCGGCGGCGGTGAACGAGGCCGACGGGACGGGTGTGCCGCCCCAACAATCGCGCGGGGAGACCCACCACTTCGTGGGATCGCAGGTGCTCGGCACGGCCTTGAACAACCCCTGGTAGCTCGCTCCCGACATGCCGCCGGTGGCGATCATGTAGAGCGCAGAGCTGAGCGACTCAGGGTTCGAACCGCCGGGGCGGTTCGAAATCGGTGGCGTGTACGCGTCGGTCTGCACCCAGAGCGCGGCCGCACCTGCCGCCTTGTCGTCACCGGTGATCGAGAGCAAGTGCTGAAACGGGAGCTCCGGCGTCGAGCCCGGGACGTAGGGGTTCTGCTTGTACTCCTCGAAGCGACCAAAGCCGAACTGCACCTTGCTGGCTTGGTTGTTGAAGATGCTTCGGATGCCGTCGAGCAAACTGGGAGACGCCTGGATGGCCTGCGTGAGTTTCGTCGTCTCCTCGGACATCGAGTTCGTGTCGTCGAGGAGGAAGTAGATGTCGGCGCCGGGCACTTCACCGGGCGGCAGCGCCACTGGATCTTGGGCCGTCTCGCCGGGGAGCAGCTCGTGGAAGATGAAGCCTGGGCCGTCGGGGCCCGTGTCGGGAATGCCGCCGGCATCGAGGAGGATCGCGAGGTCTTCGGGCGTGGGACCGCCATCCGGGAGGCGGTTCGTCTGCGGGAGCGTGATGCCCGCGTCGCCGAGCACGAGCTTCGACCCGCTTGAGCCGCCACCGTCGGGCGAGAGGCCGCCGCCGTTGAGCAAATTGACGGACGGATCGGGGACGTCTTGCGTCGCCTTGCAATAGAGATCGCAGGCGTCGCTGCAAGCGCCAGGACTGCCGAGGGCCTGCGTGGCGATGCCGTCGTGACCGGGCGCGTACGAGTCGATGGCGCACTCGCTCCACTTGCCGCCGCTGCAGACCTGACCGCCGAGACCACAGACCACGCGGCCGCTCGGATCTTTGCTGGTGACCTTGCCGCACGCGATGCGCTTGCCTTCGTTGGCGCACGCGCAGCCGGGGTCGTTCTTTTGGCAGTTCTGCGCGGTGCTTCCCGACGGCCTGGCCGTGGTGTCTTCGGCGCCATTCGGCTTGTCGGTGGAGCATGCGGCGAGGGCCGACAGGCCCAAGGCGAGGATGAGCGCGCTCAGGCCTCGGGCGGCGAGGCGTGTCGAGACCACAGTCTTCACTCGAACCTCATGGACGTCGTCGTGGCGACGCCGGTGAGGGTGAAGGTCCAGCCGTCCATGTTGCCGTCTCCGTCGAAGTCGAGGTTGGGAGCGCCAAAGGCCGCGCCCACGGTCGTCGACCCAAAGGGCGACGCCGCATTGGCCGACGGGATGCGGAGCGTCACGCTGCCCGTGAACACGTCGCAGTTCTGGTCGACCTTGCCGTCGATGACGGTGTGGTCGGGTTGGAAGCCGTTGAGCGAGTTGCGCGAGAACGCGAAGACGAAATTGGCCGGGCCCTGGTAGGCGAAGCGCCCCGGGTCGCCAGCCGTCAGGTCGATGGGAAGCAGAGCGGTCGTAGCGGCGCCAGGGTCGAACTCGTACTCGCTAGGGCTCACGAGGTGGACGCCTCCGAGCGTCACCGTCGGGGGAGCTCCAGCCACGGCGCCGCTGATGCGCAGGACCGCCGCCGGGTGGGTTCCGGTGATGGCTTTGGCTTGTGTCCACGCCGTTTGCACCGCGAGGGGCGCGGTGCTTGGGACAAGCTCCATGAGGTTGTAGGCCGAGTTGTCTTTGGCGCAGAGCACGCCATCGATCTGCTCCGCGGGGGGGCCCTGGGTGGACAGGTCGCGGTCGAGCGTGGGAGCCGGCGCCCCGTCGGGAAGCAACACGACGCTGCCGTCGCCGCTTGGGCCGGGGCCGGGCCCAGGCCCAGGTCCCGGGCCGGGCTCCGTGGTGCCCGTCGGTCGCGGGGCGGGGCTGTCTCCACTGCTCACGACACCCTCACCAGGGCCGTTGTCGGCGCACGCGGCAAACCACCCGGCTGTGAGCAGCGCCACCGTGGCCCATCTGATCCCGACGAGGAGCTTCTTCATTCGCTCGTGTTCTCCCCGCGCCAGAAGGCGCAGCAACCCCCCCGGTCGCGAGCACGAGTCATGCCTCAAAGATGGTCGTACCGTCGACCAGGAAATCGCCACGGTTCCATCATGTGCCGACGACGACACCGCCTTCCCCACATCGCAAAGAGTTCATGGGCCGGGAGGTTTTTGCGATTGCGTCGGTGTCTCACACTTCAATAACCGGTCCGACGAAGCGGGGCGGCCGCGCACCGCCGGCTCCGCGCTTGGCGCGTCCGCCGGGCGACTGACGCGAGCTGGCCGCAACCTTTGGCTCCGTGCCATTCTGGGGACTCCATTAACTGGGAGGCACGTGAGGCCCATTGTCGATTTGGTCCGGGAGCTTCATCGCCCCAACGTGACGGAGGTTGCCCTCGCGAGCGGTCGCCTTCCTTGTCGAAAGGAGGGCGGCACGTACGTGCCTGTCGACAGGGCCGCCGTCGACGAGCCCGAGCTTGTGCGCGCCCTTGCCACCATCGGTGGCGAAGCCTTCGTCGGCGCGCTCAGCGAGAAGCCGTCGTCGTGGACCCATCGGCAGCCCGGCGTGGGGCTCGTCGCGATCATGGCTGTGCGGCGCGGGGGGAGCGTACAAGCGCGCCTCACGCTTCGCGAACGTGAGGAGCCACGCGCGAGTCAACCAGGCCCGCTCGACTTCGAGCTCGATGCGTCGCCAGCGACGGGCCCGGCCTCTGCTGCCCCGAAGGCCATCTCCGTCGGCCCGTCGTCTCACTCGGCGCCCTCCGTCGTGCCGCCGCCGGCCGCGCCGGTGCCGACGCTTGGCGGCGCGCTCGAGCTCGAGCTCGATCTAGACATTGGCGCGGGCGCGAGCATCGGCCTCGGCGAGGCTGTCGCAAGCGCAAGCTCGCGCGCGTCAGCGTCACCGCCGGCGCTCGGCGGCATCGCCGACGTGGCTGTGTCCCTCGAAGGTGGGCGCCTCGTGTCTTCTCCCATCGCGCCGGACCCGGCGCCCGTCGACCTCGGGGTGCGGGCTCCATCGGCGCGACCGCCCGCTGGCGTGGCCCTGCCAGGCGAGCTGTTCGACTTGCTCTCCGCGGCGCGGCGCAAGCACGCGACCGACGTGCACATCGTGGCCGATCGGTTGGCGACCTTCCGCATGCTCGGTGCCCTCGCCGCCGAGAGCGGCTACCTCTCGGCGGCGCAAGTCTCCGCGATGCTCATGCCCATCGTGCCGCCGCTTTTGGTGGCGACGCTCGAGCGCACCGGCTCGTGCGACTTCGCACTCGAGGACCCGAAGCTCGGCCGCTTCCGGGTCAACGTGGCGCGCCAACGGAGCGGCCTCAAGGGCTGCTTTCGGCTCATTTCAAGGGAAATTCCCCAGCTGTCGATGCTCGGCGTTCCCCTCGCCATCGCCGAGTCGACCAAGCACCATCAGGGCCTCATTCTGCTGACGGGCCCCACCGGCTCGGGGAAGTCGACCACGCTGGCGGCGCTCGTCGACATCTTGAACCGCGAGTCGACGCATCACATCGTCACCATCGAAGATCCCATCGAGCACGTGCACGTGCCGAAGAAGGCGCTCATCAGTCAGCGCCAAGTCGGCTTGCATACACGCTCCTTTGAGACGGCGCTCAAAGCGTCGCTCCGCGAAGACCCCGACGTCATCGTCGTGGGGGAGCTTCGCGACACCGAGACGGTGCGCATGGCCCTCACGGCCAGCGAGACGGGGCACCTCGTGCTCGGCACCATGAACACGCCGAGCGCAGCCAAGACTATCGAGCGCCTCATCGATCTGTTCCCGCCCGCCGACCAGGGGCAGGTGCGCATGACGCTCGCCGGCGGCCTGCGCCTCATCGTCGGTCAGCGCCTCATTCCCTCGCTGCAAGGCGGAATGGTCGCTGCGACGGAGATGCTCCCGGGCAACGTGCCTTTGTGGGCGCTCATTCGCGAGAACCGCACGTTTCAAATCCCGAGCTTGCAGCAGCGAGGCAAGCAGCTCGGCATCATTCGCCTCGACGATCAGCTCATGGACATGGTCAAGGGCGGTCGCATTTCTATGGATTCTGCACGCTTCGTCGCGGAGTCGCCGGACTTCGGGAGGTAACGCTTGGCTCGCATCGACGCACTCTTCGACTTGCTCCTCGCGCAAGGCGCCAGCGATCTCCACCTCGGGGTGGGGTATCCGCCGCTCGCCCGCGCCCGCGGCGATCTCGTTCCGCTCCGCCCGGAGCGGCTCACGGCGCATGACATGGAGTCGCTCCTCTTCGAGATCCTCGAACCAGGCCAGCGGCAGCGCTTCGAGACGGAGCACGACCTCGACTTCGCCTACGCGCTCGGGGAAAAGGCGCGCTTTCGTTGCAACTACTTCACCAAGGAGACGGGCATCGCGGCCGTGTTCCGCACGATCCCGACGCGCATTCGCTCCCTCGAGGATCTGGGCTGCCCGGAGATCGTTCGCAAGCTCGCGGAGCGCCGCGCCGGCTTGATCCTCGTCACGGGCCCCACCGGTTCCGGCAAGTCGACGACGCTCGCCGCGATGTTGCGCCACATCAACGAGACGCGCCCCTGCCACATCTTGACCGTCGAAGATCCCGTGGAGTTCGTCCACGAGCCGCTCAAGGCGCAGGTGACGCACCGCGAGATCGGGCGCGACGCCGACAGCTTTCCGAGCGCCATTCGGAGTGCCGGCCGTGAGGATCCCGATGTCATCCTCATCGGCGAGCTACGGGGCAACGAGACCATGAAGCTCGCGCTTCAGCTCGCGAGCTTCGGCGTCCTCGTCTTCGCCACCGTTCACACGAACAGCGCACCGGCGACCGTCGATCGCTTCATCAACGTGTTCGCCGCCGACGAGCAGCCGCAGGTGCGCGGCATGCTCGCCGAGAGCCTCGCCGGCATCGTGGCCCAACAGCTCGTGAAGACCGCTGACGGCAAAAGCCGCGTCGCGGCGCTGGAGATCTTGCTCGGCACGTCGGGCATCGCAGCGATGATTCGCGAGGGCAAGACGTTCCAGATTCCTAGCGTGATGCAGGCGGGCCAAGCGCAGGGCATGCAAACGATGGACATGGCGCTCGAGCGCCTGGTTCTCGACAAGCGCGTGACCTTCGCCGAGGCTTACGAGAAGGCCAGCGACAAGGAGAACTTTCAGAAGCTCCAGACGCGCGTGCCCGGATCAGGTGCGAAAGCAGGCGGCTAACACTGCTCGGTTTGCGCGTACGTCTCGAGCGAGGCGCCGCCGCCGCCCCCGAAGCCGCCGCCACCGCCAGCGAAGCTCTCGGCAGCAAACGTCTCGCCAGCGAAGTTGCCGCCGCCGAGCTCCATGCCGCCGTCATTGAGCACGTCACTCGCGTCGGCGCCCCACACGCTGAAGTCGGCCGGTGCGACCGGCTCGCTCTCTTGGTTGCGCGCGCCGTCGTATCCACCTGGCGAGTCGGTCTTGTCCCAGCGCTGGAACTCACCCGGCGTGTCGATGTCGTAGCGCGGAAAGTCGGCGCCGAAGAGGTTGCTGCACACGAAGTCGTCGTTGGCCTTGTCGAGTGCGACCATCATGTCGTCGTAGGCCCGAACCTGTCCCGGCGTGGTGATGTCCGTGCTTAACCCGTAGCCGTAGTCCGCGATCTCCGCGTCGAGGGCCCGGTCGTAGCGAGCAAACTCGCCGGTCGTGTCGATGGGCGTGCGACGGTCTTCGACGTTGTCGGAGAGGCGGTTGCCTTCCCAGTTGAGACCACCGGTGGTGACTTCGAGGTCGCTTGCGGAAAGTTCGACGAGGTCATTCATGAACGACCTCTCACGCACGTGTCGTGCCGCGCGGATTCGGCAAGAAATGCCGCGCAGAAGCGCTATCTCCGGGCGCTGCGTGGACGCCCCGCGGTTCACCTTTCGTGGCCGCCGCCACGTTCACGGCAAATTCAGCGCTCCGAAAGCGCCTGTTTAATAAATCGCGCCGAGCACCCGGGAGAGCGAAGCCTCCGCTTGCGCCGACAGATCGTGCCATGCCACCACGAGCAAGGGCGCCTCGCCGCCGGGGCTCTCGATGTCGACCACGCGTGCCGGCAGCTCGAGCGTCTCGCCGGCGATGTTAATGTGGACGACGAGCTCGGCGCCGGCGGGCAAGAGCGAGGGTGGCCGCAGTCGCGCTCCCACCAGGGAAATGTCGAGCGTCGTCATCATGAGCGCGCCCCGCGTCGTCTCGACGCGGGCCGTGCGACGGAGCGGTACGCGCAGATCGTCGTGGCTGCTTGGCAACGACGGACCGCCGGCGCCGACGAACTCACGGAAGGCGCGCCGCTCGGCGAGGTCGAGGATCGACGCGACGGGAACGACGAGGGAGCGATCGAACACGAGCGGCGTCGTCGTCGTGCGCACTTGGGCGCGCGGCGTGGCTCCTCTTGTGCTGCCGGTCGCACGGCTGCGGTAGGCCAAGATCGCGCGCACGTGCTCCTTCACGTGTTCGCGCACGATCTCATTGAGCGCTGTACGCGATACGAGCTCGAGGCGGAAGAGGGCGTCGGAGACGCTGAGGCCGTCGAGGCGGCACAAGGTTGAAACGAGCTCGATCTCGGCGGCCGTCACGAGGCCGCCATACACGAGGCGCTCCAGGAACGTCGGCAACGGAGCGCTCGACTCGACCCACCCGATGGCGCCGTCGACGAGGTGCACGCTCGCATCGAACGCGTCGTCCTCCAGGATCACCGTCTCGCAATACGCGGTCACGGGTCGCGCGCCGCCATCGACGGCCGCGGGCGCTGCGCCCGGCAGAAGCGATACACGCGTCCAGGTCAGCGGCAGCGTGAGATCGGCGACGTGGGCCGCCGCTCGGTATTCGCCCGACTGAGGACGGGGCCGCGCCGGCTCCGCGGGGGGCGCCGGAGAGGAGAAGCCGGAGAGTGCAGCCTGAAGTTTCATGGTTCTAAGGAGGACGGGGCGGGGAAGTTCTCCGCCCCGTGCCTAAGAACCATGGACGCGCGAACAAGATTCCTGGTTTCACCGACTCGCCCGAACCCCCAAATAGGCAGGTGAAGGTGCGACACCGGCGGCCCGAAACTCAAGCGCGAACCGATTCGCCAGAGGGCTCTAGCGCACGTGTTTGCGCGCCATGGCGATGGCCGCTTGGATCATCTGCTCTTGCTCCACCGGATCGGCCCAGCGGCGGCGAATCGTCTCGCTTAGCTGATCGAGCGGGTCGAAGTAGAGGAAGAACTGCCCGGCCTTCACCGAGGGCGCCGTGAAGACGCTGATGCCGGTCTCGCGATCGTAATACTCGTAGGAGTGGGCGTTGCGCTTGCCGCCGCCGCCGGGCGCATCGACGACGAAGGTGGGCGTGTTAAACCCGGCCGTCGAGCCGCGCACGTGCTTCTCGAGGTAAAGGCCCGTCTCGAGCGTGGTCCTCAGGTCTTCGACGCCCTTCACGAGGTCGTGCACGTAGACGTAGTACGGGTGCACGTTCACGTGCCCGAGCCGCTTCACGAGCAGCGTCATCGTCTCGACCGAGTCGTTCACGCGGCGCTGGAGCACCGACTGGTTCCGAACGACGATGCCGCGCTCCATCAAGACGCCCATGGCGTCTTCTGTGATGCCGGTGATCTCGTTGGGGTTGTTGAAGTGCGTGTGCAGCACGACCTCCTTGTGGAGCTTGCGGCCGCGCTCGACGACCTTCGTGAGCGCGTCGACCCACGGGGCGTCGGTGAGGATCTTCATCGGCATCACGGCCGGGCCCTTCGTGGCAAACCGCATGCGGCGCACGTTCGGCATGTCGAGCAGGGCCATCCCGATGTCTTCGATTTGTTGCGCGCGGAGCTGGTAGGCGTCGCCGCCGGAGATGACGATGTCCTCGAGCTCGGGCCGCGACGCGATGTATTGGTACGCGCGACGCCAGCGGTCTTCGTTGACCTTGAGCTGCACCTTCTCGACCTCCTCCGTGTCGAGCCCGATGGCGTAGCTCCGCGTGCAGAAGCGGCAATAGACGGGGCAGGTGTCGAGCGGCAAAAAGAGCGCCTTGTCGACGTAGCGGTGCGTGAGCCCCGGCACCGGCGCGTCTTCTTGCTCGTGGAGCGAGTCGAGGTTGAGCTTCGGATGATCCGGCAAGAGACGCGACGCGACGGGCACGAACTGCGTCCGCAACGGATCGGCGTAGGGGTCGCTCCAATCGATGAGCGACATCAGGTACGGGCTCACGCGCACGCTCATGGGGGCGCGCTTGAAGCCCGCCGCCGCGTCCTCCGTGAAGGTCTCGGGCACGAGGCCTTCGAGCGCCTTCAGGAGCTTCGGAATGTTGGTGATCGTGTGCTTCGCCTGCCAGTTGTGATCGAGGAAGGTCTTCTCGTCGACCTCGGCGTAGGCTGGGATTCGCCGCCAGAATGGGCCCCGGAGGAGGTCTCTATGCTTGAGCGTCGACGGGTCGACCGGCGGCTTCTTGGGGACGATGGGCTCGTGTTGGACGATCGGGAGCGCGGTCGACATGCCCTGCTTCTCCCACGGCCTTGAGCGCCGTTCAAGTTCGAGCACACGGCATTGTTGCAGTGCACAATAATCGGGCCCTGCCGCGCTGGAGACGGCGCTAGGCCCCGTAGCGCGCCAGCGTTGCTTTCAGGTCCGCCGCCAGGGCCCGCGCCAGCTCCGGCGGTTCGACGACGCGCGCCCGCGGCCCGAAGCCCAGGATCCAGCGCTTCACGGCCTCCAGCTCCGGCAAGACAAGGGAAAGGCGCACGCGCCCGTCGGGCGCCGTCGCGATCCTCTGGGACGCGTGCCACTTGCGGGCGCGAACCTCGGCCGCCGCCGCCTTGTCGAACTCTACGATGATGCGGTGCTCGAGGCCCGGCGCCGAAACGCCAAACGCGCCGTGCAGGAAGGCCCTGAGATCGAAGTCGGCGGGCACGACGAAGCGCTTCCTTTCGTTGGAGACGGCCTCGGCGATGGCCTCGAGCGCGTGCACCTCGAGGCGGCCCGAGGCGACGTCCCGCACGACGCAGGTCAGGTCGCCGTGATGCGCCACGAGCGCGTAGGGCTCCACATCGACAGGCTCCGCGCGATCCAGGAGCCGCAATCGCGTCTCGCGGCACTCGGCGACGGCGCGAAACAGCTCGTCGGTGAGCTCGCCGCGGCCCGCGTAGGAGCGAGCGGGAAACGGCGCGTAGAGGAAGCGCTCCTCGAGCTTCTGGTCGAGGGGGATGTCGCCGCCGGCGCGCCCTCGCGTGGGCCTCTGCGCGAGCGTCGCCACCATGCCGAGGCCGATGTCGAACTCGTCGAAGAGCGCCGAGCCGCGAAACACGTCGAAGAGGCCTCGCGTCGCGAGGAGGCCGTAGGCTTGCGTTCGTCGCAACGCGACGGCGCGGCCGCGCTCGCTGGGCTTGATGCGCCACTCGTGCGGCGAGCCGGGGCCGAGGGGAACGGACTCGAGCTCCGTCAGGCGGCTGAGCTCTTTCAAGTAGCGCCGCACCGAACGCGTCGTCACGTGGAGCATCACCGCGAGCTCTTCGAGGCGCAGTCCGCGGGGGTTGGCTTCCAAGACCGCGCGCAGCCGGTCGAGCCTTCGGTGTTGCGTGAAGGAGCCGCTCGGTCGTCCACGCCGCTGGCCTCGTCGTCGGGCCGTCTCGCCGGCGCGCTCGCCAGCGCGCTTCGTCGCCGCCGCGTTCGTCGCGAGCGGGAGCTGGGCGCCGCGCGCGGGCACGAGCGCGCCCGGCGCACGACTCGGCGACGGCGTTGGCGGCGGACGCGTGTCACGGGAGGGCGGAGCGGGCTTCATGGTTTGCTCGCGCCGGGGCTGCCCGCCTCCAGATCGCCGGCGTCGGGGAGCTCGGCGAGGCCCAGCGTGCGGAGCTCCTTCCGAAAGCGCGCGCGGTACTGCTCATGGCACGACACGCACGCGACGCGGGCCGCATCGATGCGGCCTCGACGCGCGACGTTCGCGCCGTCCTTGGCGATGGATCCCCAATAGGGGTAGGCGCTCACGTGGGGGGCCAAGGCCGCGATCTTGTCGAAGGCTTCGGCGAGCGCCTCCGCGTCGGTGCCCTTCGACGGCGGCGCCGCCGACTGCTTCATGAATCCTTGGAGGGGACAGTCGTCGCCGCCATCGGTGCCGCACGGGCGCGGCCCCGGCTCGGCGTGCGCATCGGCGCGAGCGTCGGGTCTCGCTGCCGCGGGCGGTCGCGGCAGGAATACAGGTGGTGCCGCGAGCAGGGCTCCGCTGGTCGCCGTCGCCAAGACGACCATCACGCCGACGCGGAAGAGCCAAGCCGGTGTGGCCAAGGACGGTCGCACCGCGGAAGGATACTCTCGATCGGCGCTTCTGATAGCCTCTCCCGACTCATGGAGCGTTCGCTCGTCGAGCTCATTGCCCGCAAACGAGATGGCTTCAAGCACTCGCCCGCCGAGATCGCTCATGTCATCGCCGCCTTTGGTGACGGCACGCTAGCCGACTACCAGATGGCCGCCTGGCTCATGGCCGTCTACTTCCGCGGCCTCGACGACGAGGAGACGGTCTCCCTCACCGAGGCGATGCTCCACTCGGGCCGCGTGCTC
Organism: Myxococcales bacterium; assembly: GCA_016703425.1. Taxonomy (NCBI): domain Bacteria; kingdom Pseudomonadati; phylum Myxococcota; class Myxococcia; order Myxococcales; species Myxococcales bacterium. Next base: position 121,266 of record JADJCA010000002.1, on the reverse strand, counting down.
GACCTGTCCTCCGTCGCGGGGTTCAAGGTCGACAAGCACTCCACCGGTGGCGTGGGAGACAAGGTCTCCATCTGCCTGGCGCCGCTTGTGGCGGCTTGCGGCGTTCCGGTACCGATGGTCAGCGGTCGCGGCCTCGGTCACACCGGCGGAACGCTCGACAAGCTGGAGGCCATCCCCGGTTTTCGGACCGATCTCGACGTCGCGGCCTTCACGCGCATCGTCGGTGATGTTGGCACGTGCATGATCGGCCAGACGAAGGAGATCGCGCCTGCTGACAAGCGCATCTATGCCTTGCGCGACGTCACAGCCACCGTTGAGTGCATTCCGCTGATCGTCGCGTCGATCCTGTCGAAGAAGCTCGCAGAAGGCATCGACGGCCTCGTGCTCGACGTCAAGGTGGGGCGCGGCGCCTTCATGAAGGACGAGGCGCGGGCTCGCGCGCTCGCCGATGCCCTCGTCCGCGTCGGCACGCGCGCTGGCAAGCGCGTGGTGGCCCTGCTCACGTCCATGGACGCCCCTCTTGGTGAAGCCATCGGCAACGCCCTCGAAACGCGCGAGGCCATCGACGTTCTGCACGGCCGTGGCCCCGACGATCTCGTCGAATGCACGATGGTGCTCGGCGCCGAGATGCTTGTCATGGGCGGCGTGGCGAAGACGACAAGCGACGCCCGCGTTCACCTCAAAGACGCCATCGCCAAGGGGCGCGCGGCCCGCGTCTTCGAACGAATGATCGAAGCGCAGGGGGGCGATCCGCGCGTTGTCGCCGAGCCCGAGCGGCTCGTCGTCGCCACCGCCACGCACGACGTGGTGGCGCAACGAAGCGGCGTCGTCACGGCCGTCGATGCGCTCGAAATCGGGCTCTCGGCGGTCGTCTTGGGGGCCGGACGCACGCGGAGCGATCAAGCCGTCGACGCGGCCGTTGGCATCACGGTGCCGATCCGGCCTGGAGACCGCGTGAACAGCGGCGACCTGCTCGCGCGCCTCTACGTACGTCGTCCGGAGGATGCGCTTCGCGTCCAGGGACGTGTCCGCGACGCTTTCGTCGTGGGGGACGAAGCGCCGCCGCCGGCGCCCCTGGTCCGCGGTCGCATCGAGGCGTCTTGATCCTCCCACGGCTGACGTTGCTGGCGGAGCAGTTGGCCGCCGTGAGCGACGATCGGCGCGCGGAGCTGCGGCTCGTGGCCGACGCCATCGCGTCCATGACGGGCCTCGCGCTCCACGCGGCCTTTGACGCGGCGGGTGACGCGATCGTGCCCGGCGAAGCCAGCGACGCGCCCGCGACGTTCCTCGGCACCGGCACCATCGAGCGTTTGAAGTCGGTGCGGGCGGCTGAGCGCGAGGGCCAACTTCGCGTCGTCATCGAGCTCGCGCGCGCCGGTCGTCTCTACTTTGCGGGTCCGGGCCGCATCGTCGACCTTCCCCTCGACGCCGTGGCCGCCGCCGCTCGCATCGGCGAGCTGGCGAGCGCGCGGCCCGACTCGCGCGGCGAGGCGCAGGCCGTGGAGCGGCTCACGGCGCGCGTGCTTCATGAGATCGGCAACCCTCTCGCCTACGCCACGCTCGCGACGGCGCAGCTCGCTCGCACCGTGGAGACGGAGGTCGCGCGCACCTACGCGTCGGAGCTCGGCGACAGCGTTCGCAAGATGGCGGACCTCTTGACCGAGCTGCGTCAGGCGGCGCGCGGCGTGGAGGGAGCTGCCTTCGTGGGGGCTCGAAGCCATCCATCCGCGGACGCGACGAGCGGGACCGAGTCGGCGGCGCCGAGCCCGGGCGACGTCGTGCCAACGGCAAAATCCCTCCTGCTCATCGTCGACGACGAGGTGCCGCTCGCTCGCGCGCTCGCGGCGGCGCTTGAACCGCGTTTCGAGGTGGAGATCGCCACCTCGTGTTCGGAGGCGGAGGCGCGCGTGCTACGGGGCGGCGTCGCGCTCGTCTTGTGCGATTTTCACTTGCCCGACGGCTCCGGCCTTGAGCTCTTCGAGCGCCTTCATCAGCGGCTTCCTGCGTTGCGCTTTGCCTTGGCCTCGGGCGGCCTCGCGGCGGACGCCATGGTGCGCGCGCGCGAGAGCGGTATCCCTGTTTTTCACAAGCCCTTCGACGCGGTGCGTCTGGCGCAAGAACTCGCCGACCTCTAGGCGCGCTCAGCGACCGCACGCAGGTCCACGGGCATGGGCACGTTCACGGGCCTCTAGGCTGGCTTCGGGCCCGCCGACGTTCGCTCTCGCGTGCCCGTGCGAAATGGCGGGATGCTGACGCGCGCACGCGGTGCGGTGTCGAGCGCGCGACGCAGCGGGAACATGAACAAGCGCTCGACCGCGACCCGCGTTTCGACGGGCGGCGGGGTGTCGGCGGTGGCCTGCATCACGCGGAGGTCTTTCGCGACGGCGCGCTGCATCTCGCTGCTCCGCTCCACCACCGAGCGCACCTCGTCGGGCCCCTCGGCGAAGAGCGACGAGACCTCCGGCGGCATCGGCGAGACGAGCACGACCTCGGCGTCGTTCTGCCGCACCCAGGTCGCGTGATAGAGCATCGCCATGGCGCCCACGGTCTCGTGGAACATGAACGCCTTCCAGTCGAGCGAAGCGGCGAGGTCGAAGGTCTGTGGGCCGACGCGGAGCGACTGGCGATCGAGCACGACGGGCTCCCCGTTGGCGCCCGACACCACGATGCGTCCCACGGCGTCGGGCGCGCGATCCTGAACGTAGGCGATGAGCGCCTCCGCATCCCGCGCGGCCAAGGTTGAGTCGTCGAGCTGGGCGCCTAGCGCGTCGCTCTCCGCCACGGCGGCGGACCGAGCCAAGAGGGCGCGATCCGCGTCGCCCTGCTCTGCCTCGCCGAGCCGCGCCGTCAGGTATCGGGATTGCGCCGGCGAGGTGAAGGCGAGGATCGCGCGGGTGCGGCGAGGGTCAGCAAAGACCGCGAGGCCGAAGGGTTCGGCAAACATCGCGAGCACCGTGCGTCCACGTCGGCCACGACGTTCGATGCGCGTGTCGTCGACCACGACCTCGCCGAGGCCGGGGGCGCGACGTCGCGCCGTCAAGAGCACGCGCAGAAGTCCGGCGCCCAACAAGAGCGCCAAGGCCACACGTTGCCAGGTCACGATCGGCAGGACGAGCGCTGCAACAAGGAGCACGGCGAGCACGATGGCAAGGCCCCGCCGATCGTCTTTGGGTAGGTCGGTCGCTTGGCCCAACGAAAAGCGGCGCCGTGCCCCGAGTTCGGCAGCCCCGGTCTCAACAGCCCTGGTCTCAACAGCCCGGGTCTCAAGAGCCCCGGTCCAAGAGCCCGGGCGTCCGCGTCGGGGGGAAGGCTTTCGGAGGGCTTCATCGGGACCAAAACCTTCGACTCGAACGGACGCGCCCCGTTGGCTCGGCGCCGTTTGGCGAGGACTTAAAACCCTAGCATCCCCCGCCGGTCCCGGCAGGGGCTTCGAGCGGCGCCGCGCGACTTCCCATCCGCTGGACATCCGGTAAGGTGAGTGCGCTCGCTTTCGGTTCAACGAGTTCGGTTGAACCCGGGGCCGGGCGCTTCTCTTCTGGAGGTTTCATGCGCGCACGTTTTTATCTGACCTTCGCCTCGACCATGTCCTTGTCCTTGCTCGGGATCGTGACGGCTGCCCCGGGATGTGGCGACACGGAGGATGCGGCGGCGACCCCGACCTCCAGTGACGCGACGACCGACGGCAAGGCCTCCGGCGACGCCAAGTCCGATGCGGCCCCCATTGAGTGCCTCGACGCCGACATCACGCAGTTCACAGTTCCCGACGCCGCAGCGGGGGACTCCGGCGTCAACGTTGGAGCCTGTGTGGGCTGCATCAAGACCAACTGCACCTCGGAACTGCAGGGCTGCCAGGCCGACTGCGATTGCCGCGAGACGGTCATCGGCGTCTTCGCGTGCGTCGGTCAAGGCAAGGCGCTCACCGCCTGCGGCGCCGGACTCCTCAGCGCCGGCTCTGCAGCGACGTCTCTTGGCCTTTGCGCTCTCAACTCAGGGTGCGCGGCGACTTGCGCACCCGACGCCGCGGCGCCTCCGCCTCCCGCCGACGCTGGCGTGGACGCGGCCGTACCCACGGACGCTGCCGGCGGCGGTTGAACCCCGGACGCCTCGCCGCTCGGCTCGCCGGAGCAATGGGCGTGGCGCTCGTGCTCGTGGGGCTTGGTGCTTGTCACCGGCCCCGCGAGGGCGGCTTTGACGCGGCGTCGACGCTTCCTGCGTCGACGTTTCTCGGGGATGCGGCGCTCGAAGCGGGCGCCTTTGTGGATGCTCGGCGCGTCGAGCGAGACCTCGCATTCGCGCGCCTCGACGCGGGCACCTACGACGGCGCGGTGGTGGGCGCAGCGAACATGGTGGTCTCGGTCCTGAGCCAGCCGGTGTGGCCCGAGAGCGACGCGGGCTCCGAGCGCTTGGGCTACCTGAGGCACGGCGCTCGCGCCGCCGTGCTCGACGGCGTCATGCCCAACGAGGAGTGCAGCGACGGGTGGTACGAGCTCGTGTCGGGCGGCTTCGTCTGCGGCAAAGCCGTGACGACCGATCTCAAGAGCCCGCGCGTGAAGCTCGCGCCGAAGGGGCCTGATCTCGACGCCGGGTTGCCCTACCGATACGGCTTCAATCTCACCAACGGCACGCCGGTCTATCGTCGTGTGCTCTCGATTGAGGATCGGAAGAAGTACGAGCCGTGGCTCGCGCCCAAGCCACCGGAGCCGACCGCCGAAGAAGGCGAGACGACGACGACGACTTCGTCGGAAGAAGAGTCGAGCGAGTCCAAGCCGAAGCCCGAAGCGCGCGCCGCCGCCGCGCCGTCGGCGTCCGCGTCACCGTGGTTCTTGCGCGCCGACGCGGGCAAAGCCGACCTGCGACTCGGCGAGCTCAAGGGGCGAGGCGTCCTCGTGCGTCGCATGGTCCGAGGCTTCTTCCTCGCGCTCGATCGCGATTTCAAGGCGGCTGGCGCTCGGTGGTGGCGCACGACGTACGGCTTCGCGGTGCCCTTTGAGCGGGTCGCCCTGCAGCCGAAGCTCTCGGACTTTCACGGCGTGTGGTCTCTCTTGCCCGATGCGTCTTCGTTGGCTGGTGTGGGCGCGCCGCCGAGCCTCGATGCTGGCGCTCTCGACGCGTCGGGTGACGCCCTCCTTGGCGATGCCATGCTCGAGGGTGCCGTTCAAGACGCGGCCTCGGAAGCGAGCGCGTCCAAGGTTGCCGCGCTCGGCGAGCCCGGGGCGGCCTTCGTCACGAGCGGCGTCGCCGTGAAGATCGTCTACGACCGCGCGAAGCAGAAGCTCGGCTGGGCCGAGGCGTTGCCCAAGCGCCGAGCGGTCCTTCTCACGGGAGAGCGCGTCACGCTGAGCGGCGTGACCGTGCTCGGCACCACCGAGGGCTTCTTTGTGCGCGAGGCAGACGTCCGCCTCGCCAAGAAGGCGGCGCTTCCCGCCGATTTGGCTGCCGCGGAGAAGTGGATCGACGTCGACCTCACGCGCCAAGCGCTCGTGGCCTTTGAAGGCGCGCGGCCCGTGTTCGCGACGTTGATCTCATCGGGGAAGCGCAACGCCGTCGACAAGGAGAAGGATCACCCGACGCCGACCGGCACGTTTCGCATTCGTGAGAAACATGTCACGACGACCATGGACGGTGACGTCGCCGCCGACGGGCCCTACTCCATCGAGGACGTCCCTTGGGTCATGTACTTCCAAGGAAGTTTCGCGCTGCACGGCGCCTTCTGGCACAACAACTTTGGCGGCGTTCGGAGCCATGGTTGCGTGAACCTCGCGCCCGACGACGCGCGCGCTCTCTTCTTCTGGAGCGATCCGCCGCTCCCGGAAGGTTGGCACGGCGTCTTCTCCGGCGACGCGCGTCCTGGCACCCGCATCGTCATCCATGAAGACGAAGTGCCGAAGACGCGACGCCACGCGCCGGCGCCTCCGCCCTAGCTTAGCGATCGGGTTGGTTAGACCGGGTTGGTTAGATCGGGTTGGCTAGACCGGTTGGTTAGCCGCGCAGCCGATCGGCCCGGTGTTGCGCGATCCAAGGCGAGAGGCGAGAGCCTTCTTCGCCGCGCGACGCGTCGCGGACGCCGGTCGCTCGTTCGAGGCGCGAGGCTGCGATGGCAACAGCCACGGCCACGCTCTCGCGCGACTCTTCGGGCACCGCCGGGTAGCCGAGGAGCGCGTCCTTGTGGCGGTCCAGGAAGCCGGTGTCGTAGACGCCGCGCACGAAGTCGGGATGCGAGAAGAGCTTCTCGTGGAAGGAGAGGTTCGTTCGAATCCCAGTGACGACGTATTCGGAGAGCGCGCGCCGCATGCGCGCGAGGGCTCGCTCGCGCGTGGGGGCCCAAACGCTCAGCTTTGAGATGAGCGGATCGTAGAAGCTCGAGATCGTGCAGCCCGGGTAGGCGCCGCCGTCGTCGCGGACGCCGGGGCCGGCGGGCACAACCAAAGACTCGATGGTCCCCGGCGAGGGCAAAAAACCGCTCGAAGGATCCTCCGCGTAGACGCGGCACTCGATGGCGGCGCCGCGAGGGACGAGATCAGCCTGGGAAAAAGAGAGCGGTGCTCCCTCGGCGATGAGGATCATCTCGCGAACGAGGTCGGTGCCGGTGATGAGCTCCGTGACGGGGTGCTCCACCTGGAGCCGCGTGTTCATCTCGAGGAAGTAGAAGCTGCCGTCTTCGGCGAGGAGAAACTCGAAGGTCCCGGCGGAGAAGTAGCCGACGGCCTCGGCGCCCTTCTTGGCGATGGCACCCATCTTCTCGATGAGGTCGCGCGACGCGACGGGCGACGGCGATGGCGTCTCCTCCACGACCTTCTGGTTGCGGCGCTGAATCGAGCAGTCGCGCTCGAAGAGGTGCACCACCTTGCCGTGTTGATCGCCGAGTACCTGGATCTCGACGTGCCGCGGCTTGATGATCGCCTTCTCGATGTAGACGGTGTCATCGCCGAAGAACTTCTTGGCCTCTGAGCGAGCCCGCTCCCACGCCGTCGCCATGTCGGCGGCCTTCTCCACGAGGCGCATGCCCTTGCCGCCGCCACCCGATGCGGCCTTGAGCATCACGGGAAAGCCGATCTTCGTCGCAGCGGCGATGGCCTCGTCGGTTGTGTCGCACATGGCGCCGGGGACGATGGGCACGCCGGCCGCTTCCATGCGCGTTCGCGCGGCGGTCTTTGAGCCCATCTGGCGCATGGCGCTGGCCGGCGGACCAATGAAGACGATGCCGGCGCGCTCGCAGGCCTCTGGCAGCGCGGGGTTCTCGCTGAGAAACCCGTAGCCGGGATGGATGGCGTCGGCGCCAGCGCGTTTGGCGACGTCGATGATCTTGTCGACGCGAAGGTAGCTCTCGGAGGCGGCGGCGGGGCCGATGGGGAAGGCCTCGTCGGCCGACCGCACGTGGAGCGCGGCCCGGTCGACCTCCGAGTAGACCGCCACCGAGGCGATGCCCATTTCGCGCAGCGTTCGCATGACGCGAACGGCGATTTCGCCTCGGTTGGCCACGAGAACTTTTCGGATCGGCTTGTGCATCGCGCCTCGACGCGTACCACTGCTTTCCCCGAAAAGGGAGTGGGACTGCGCTACCGTGGAGCTCCCGTGGACGACGACGATCTCTTTCCGCCGAGGCCGCCGCCGCGCTTCCTCTTGGGCGACGAACCGGCGCGACCCGAGGCGGCGGCGCCCGCCGAAAAGGATCCAGCGCTCTCCGTCGGCGACCTCGGGCGCGCCCTCAAGCGCGCCGTGGAGTCCGGTTGGCCCATGCCCGTCTGGGTCTTCGGTGAGGTGACCGGCGCGCGCCCCGCGCCAAAGGGCCACCACTACTTTTCGCTGCGCGACGAGGACGAGGACGCCTCCGTCGACATGGTCATGTACCGAACGAGCCTCACGCCGCGCGCCCGCGGCCTGCTCGTCGACGGCTCGCGCGTGAAGCTCCGCGGCAAGCCCACGATGTGGACGCCGCGGGGACGGTTGCAGTTCGTCGTCGATCGCGTCGAAGCGGCCGGCAAGGGTGCGCTCCTCGAGGCGCTCGAGCGGCTCAAGGAGAAGCTCACGGCGGAGGGGCTCTTCGACGCATCTAGGAAGCGAAAGCTCCCCGCCGATCCGCGCGTCGTCGGCGTCGTGACGAGCGCCACCGGCGCGGTCATCCACGACATCTGCAAGGTGGCCTTTCGCCGCGGCGGCGCGCGCATCCTCTTGTCACCAGCGACGGTGCAAGGCGCCACGGCGCCCGCCTCCATCGTGCGGGCCCTTCAAATGTTGCAGAAGGTCCCCGAGGTCGACGTCATCATCATCGGCCGCGGCGGCGGCTCGCTGGAGGACCTGCTTGCCTTTAGCGACGAGGCCGTCGTCCGCGCCATCGCACGTTGTCCCGTTCCCGTCGTGAGCGCCGTGGGCCACGAGGTCGACGTAAGCCTCGCCGATTTTGTGGCCGACGCGCGCGCGGCCACACCATCGCAGGCGGCCGAGTTGGTCGTGCCCGACCGAGCGGCGAAGCGCGCCATGCTCGAGCAGCTCCAAAAGCGCCTTTTTCGAAGCGTTCGCGCCCGCGTCGAGACGGCCTCTGCGTCGCTCCATCGCGCGCGCACGCGCCTCGGGGATCCGCGCCTCGCGATGGCCGCGCATCAGCAGCGGCTCGACGACCGTCGCGCGCGGCTCGCGACGGTCACGGAGCGGCGCCTCGTGCGCAGTCGCGAGGAGCGTGCGCGTCTCGCGTCGCGGCTCGAGCGCCGTGATCCGCTCGTGGTCCTGGCGGCCGAACGCACGCGTCTCGCGCGCGGCGCCGAACGGCTCCGTGCCGCCTTCGACGTGGCGTTCGCGCGGCGCGTTTCGTCGCTCCAAACGGTCGCGGGCCGCCTCGATGGGTTGAGCCCGCTCAAGGTCCTCGCGCGCGGCTACGCCATCGCTCAAACGTCCAAGGGACGGGCCGTTCGCCTTGCCACCGACGTGAAAGCTGGCGAGCGCATCCTCATTCGCACGCAGGCTGCGCGGCTCGTCGTCGATGTCGTCGCGGTTAGCGCAACCAAGCCCGGCTCCGGCGACCGCGGCGCCGGCGGCTCTGGCGCGAGCGAGACGTGAAGCGCTTCGTCGTCGCGGGTCAGCCCGTGAGTCATTCGCGAAGCCCCGCGATGTTCGCCGCGGCGTTCCACGCCCTCGGTCTCTCCCATCGCTACGACGCCGCGCTCGTGGATGACGCAGGCTTCCGAGGTCTCGTGGCCGAGCTCGAAGGCGGCTCGCTCGCGGGCATGAACGTGACCTTGCCGTTCAAGGTTCGAGCGCTCGAGCTTGCCGGGCGCGCTACCGTAGAGGCGCTGCGCGTCGGCGCGGCGAACGTGCTCTACGTCGAGCAAGGCGTCGTCGTGGCCGACAACACCGACGTGCCGGCCCTCGCGAGCGAGTTGGACCGCCTCGGCGCGAGCGCCGCCGCGCCCGCGTTGGTTCTCGGCGCCGGCGGCGCCGCGCGCGCCGCCGTGATCGCGCTCTTGAGTCGCGGTGAACGCACCGTCGTCGTTCGCGCGCGCGACGTCGCGCGGGCGCAGCCGCTCTTGGCGCTCTCGCCGTCCGTCACCGTCGAGTCGCTCGAGGCGCGCTCCACCGACAACTTTCAGGTTGTCCTCCAAGCCACGAGCGCCGGCATGCTCGGCGCGGCGCCCGGCGACGACGTGGCGAACGCCGTCCGGTGGGAGCGTTTGCCGCGAAGAGCCGTCGCCTACGATCTGGTCTACGTCCCTTCGCTTACGCCCTTCGTCTCGCGCGCGCGCGGGAGGGACTTGTCGCCGAGAGCGGCCTCGGCATGCTCGTGCTCCAAGCGGCGCTCGCCTTCGAACGCTTCGTCGGCAGGCCGGCACCGGTGGAGGTCATGCGCGCCGCTCTGGGGCTCTAAGCGCGCTCGCCGCCAGGCCCGGTGGGACGCGTCGCGCTCCCGTGATCGCGACTTGAAAGGCGCGCAGCGCAGCGCGCTCGAGGGCGCGCGGGTCACCGGTCGTCAGGGCGACAACGTTGGCGGCGTCCGCCAGCTCGCGTCGCGGCCGCTTGCGCGAGACGAGCGCCATGGCCATGGCGGGCGCCGGGTCGAGCAGCGCGACCTTCGGAAGCGCTTCGCGAAAGAGCGGCGCGATGGCCGGGTAATGCGTGCACGCCAGGAGCAACACGGAGACATGGCGGAGCGGCGCGACGACACGAGATACGGCGTCCTGAACCGCGTCGGACGTGAGGTCGCCGCGCTCGACGAAGGCCGAGAGCGGCTGCGCGACGCGCGACGCGAGAGACACTCGCCCGTCGCGCGCCTCGATGGCGCGCCGATGCGCTCCCGAGCGAATGGTTCGGCGTCCGCCGACGAGCCCGACCTCGCGCGCGCCGCTCGCCAGCACGAGGTCCACGCCATAGCTGACGACGTCGGACAGGGCGAGATCCGGTGCCAGACGCTCTTCTCCCAGGACGCTGCTCGCCGCGTTGCACGCGATGGCGAGGTCGGTCGTCCCAACGTCGCGCAGAAAGCGCGCCACGACGCCGAGGCGCGCGCGCAGGGCCGCGCGTGAGAGCAGGCCATAGGGCGTGGTGCCGGCGTCGGAGAAATAGACGAGCGGCATCGCCGGCTCGCGCACGAGGAGCTCACGCACCAGACCGAAGCCGCCGATGCCCCAATCGAGGACGGCGAGCTTCACGGGTAGCTCTGGGGCAGCGCGAAGTCGCGTGCCAATGGACCCGAGTCGAAGGCGACGACGCGCGAGGCGAAGGCGACGGTCAATAGCTCGAGCTTGCGGCCGGGAAAGCGGCTCTCGAAATACCAGCGGTACTCGTGTTCGGCGCGCATGGGGTTGTGCTTGAGCATCGTGGCCCAGTCGCGGTGGGTGACGAGGCGCCGCAAATCGCGCCGAAATCGCGCGTCCGTCGCGTGAACACGCGCCTGGTCGAGCTTCGTCTTTAGGAAGCGCGGGGCGTCGCGTGCGCGCACCGGAAGCGCGACCATGTCGACGACCAAGAGGCGGCCACCGGGCAAAAGGACCCGCCTAATCTCCGCCATGATGGGATCCCAGTCGAGGTAACGCCACGAGAGCATCGACACGACCACGTCGATCGAGTGGTCGTCGCAAGGCAGCGAGGGGCCCGCGATCGGCTCGAAGGCAACGTTCTTGAGGCGCCCGAAGCGCCGCCGAGCACGCTCCACCATGCCCGCCGAAGCGTCGACGCCGAGGCCCGACTCGATGCGCGGGGCGAGCCGCGCCAAGAGCGACCCGTTGCCGGCGCCGAGCTCGAGGACACGCGGCAAGGACGCGCCTTGGCTCGCGCGCGCCGGCAGGTGCCGCTCGATCCATCGGACCTCGGCGCGCCTTACGCCGATGTCTTGGAAGGCGGCGTCGTAGAGGTCGGCGACGGCATCGTAGGAGCGGTCCTCGGCGGGAGCGTCGGGCGCCGCGTCGAAACGCGTCATCTTCTCCGTCGGCGCGAGGTGCGAATACTTGGCGAGCGACGCCAACAGGCCGTGGGACTTCTTTCCCGGCAGCGCCACCACGTAGAGCGGAGCGGCGCGGTCCTTGGACGTGCGGAGGAACGCGAGGTCCCAACGGAACCGGTCCTTCCTTCGCGAAAACGTCGTGTAGAGGTGGTAGCCGTGGGCTCGCACGCCGAAGGTGCGCGCGAAGAACGGCGCGAACCAGCGCGCGCTGCGGCAACAGTGAAAATACGCCGCTGCGTCGTGGCTGAACGGGATCGCGAGGTTTGCCCACTCGTGCGGGCTGAACTGCTCCGGCATCGACGTGGTGCGAAACATCGGGCCGTAGAGGCCCGAGTGACCGATGAAGTGGAGCTCGCTGAGCGCTTCCCCGCGCTCTCGGAAGCCGCTCATGGCGGCGACGAACTCGGCTTTGGACTCCACCGCCTGCACGACGACCTTCGCATGAGCGTCTGCGCTCAACTCGCGACCGAGGGTGTGCGCTGCTCGTGCGAACTTGGGTCCTCCGTCTCGGTAAAGCGTGGTGTAGCCGATCCAAATCACGCGACCCGTCGCCTTCGGCGCGGCCCACGGCGTCTCGTCGAGCACTTGGTCGGCCGGCAGCCACGCGCCGCTGCCAGGACCCACGAGAAGCGTGCGCCTCTTGACGTCGTCGTAGAGGCGCGTCGCCGCCGGGCTGGGCGCGTAGAGGTGAAGCGTCACGCCGGGGCCGTCGCCGATCGACGCCATGTCGTGGATCACGCCGCGCCCGATCGACAAAACGGCGCCCTCTTCGAGGACGCGCTCACGCGTCCGCGTGAGCCCGGTCGCGTCGAGAACGAAGGTTCGTTCGCGAAACGTGCCTCGGGCCACGAGCACCACGCCCGACGCGTCGCCGTGGTCATGGGGAGCACAGGGGGCGCGCGCCGCTACGCGCCAGGTGGCGACCATCACCTCGCCGGCGTCGCCGAGAGAGACCACGTGCCGCGCGTAAGGTCCGGGGCCCTCGGCCTGCTGCCAGTCGTGACGGCCCACCCAGGCGAGCAGTCGTTCCGCGAGCGCCTCCGAGAGCTCTTCGCCGCGCCCCACCTGCGCGAGCGCTTCTGCGAGGCCGCTCGAGGCCCCGTCGACATCGGTAGCGGGCAGGGAAGCGGGGACCTGGGTGGTCATGGCGAGGTGGGCGATCCAAGAACGCCCGGAGACCACCGTCCGATTCCACGGCGGCCGCCGGTCCGCAAGCCTCGTCAGGCAAATCGCCTTTCCCCGCCGAAAGAGCCGGCGGGTAAGCTCTCGGTCGATGGAAAAGCCTCGGTCGCCAAACCTTCAGCGCCTCGGCTACCGACGCATCGTCCAGCTGCTCGTGTACCTCGTCATCATCCCGACGGTGCTCCTGCTCTCGCTCGGCATCGTCCTCATGTTTCTGGGCGACGCGAAGGCGTGGATCAACCTCGTCATGGGCATCCTCGTCGTCAGCTTCGTCGCCGTCGTCGGCACCGGCGTTGTGCTCGTCTTGGTCTTCGTGCGACGCGAGGCCAATCTGAGCGAGCTGCAAGCGGACTTCGTCTCGAAGGTCAGTCACGAGCTCCGAACGCCGCTGACGGCCATTCACCTCTTCGCCGAGACCATCGATCGCTCACGCGACGACCCCGACACCCTCGACAAGTGCGTCAGCATGCTCCTCCAGGAGTCGAGCCGTCTCTCGCAGCGCATCGAGCGGCTCCTCGATTGGGGACGCATGGAGGCGGGGCGCAAGCTTTACGACCTGCGTGAAGAGAAGATCGGCGAGGTCGTGGCCGAGGCAATCCTCGCGTTTTCGCCGCTGCGCTACCAAGACATCGACTTTGAGAGCTCGGTCGCGAAGGACCTCCCGCCGGTCTTCGTGGACCGCGCGGCCTTCGTCGACGTCATCGTCAACCTGCTGTCGAACGCGCAAAAGTACGGTGGCGCCCCGCCCCGCGTCCGCCTCTCGGTGACGGCCGACGCTCGCGGCGAGGTCGCGCTCGCGGTCTCCGACAACGGCGACGGCATTCCCCGCCCTGAGCAACGCCGCATCTTCGACAAGTTCTATCGCATCGACGACCGGCTCTCACGAACCAAGCAAGGAAGCGGTCTCGGCCTCGCCATCGTGAAGCACACGGTGCGCGCCCACGGCGGCAAGGTGATCGTCGAGAGTGAGAAGGGGAGCGGGAGCAAGTTCATCGTGGTGCTTCCGCCGCTGCCCCAGGGGAGCCGCCGCTCGGTGCTGCCCCCGCCGTGAGGCGCACCGGCGCGAACAGCGATCAGCGAACGACGGCGATGGTCAACATGCTGTTCACCGTCGCGTCGACCGACGCGCTGGCGTTCTTGACGCAGATGTCGATGCGGGAACGACCGCGTCCCTGGAACGCGCCCCCGGTGTCGACCACGCGGAACTCGATGTTGCGACCGTAGCGGGTCTCAAACTCCTTGATGCGGAGCTTCTGACCGTAACGGAACGCCGACGTGTCCATGGCGACGGACACGTATTCGGCGCGCCCCGCGAGGTAGTCCTGGAGCGTCCTAAGGCGCGCGCCTTGCCGGTCCACGAAGCCGCCTTCCATGGGCGAGTCGTCGGGATAGTAGCCGGTGCCTCGCGAGCGGAAGATGTCGCCGCTCGTCGGAAAGGCCGTGCCGGTGCCGCTGCCTGGGTCCGTGGCGTCGGGCTCGGTGGCCCCGCCGCCCGCTTGCGTCAGGTACGCGCCGTGGCAATAGCCCTGTTGGCCGCTCGCGAGCTTCACCTTGTAGAAGCTCGAGTCGGGCTGACCATCGACCAGCGTGACCTGGGTGCCCGCGTCGAGCACCCGGATGATGCGTGAGTCCGTCGACGCCTCTTCGCGCAAGCGAAGTCGCGTCGTCGTGACGGCTCGTGTTCCCGCCGTGAGGCGTGACGTCAGAGCCGCCGCCTCGTCCCCCAGCTCCTCTTCACCCTCCGCGCCCACGCCGCTGCACGCGACGAGCGAAACGGAGAGCGCGAAGAGCACCGCCATCGAGAACGTGTTTCTCATGTGTGGGACTCTGTCTGGAAAAGGCCCCTCCCTCACGTCTCCGACGCGTGCTCGAAATCACCTGCATGTCTCCGCAGTTGGACGCTTCCTCCGAAAGTGTCACGGGGCAGCGACGGGAGTTCCGGGCACGCTGATCGAATTGCCGTGAGCCTGTTCGACCTGCCGCCCGCCTGCCACCTGCAGGCATCGCTTTTCATCCTCGAGCGGGCTCCTGTGAACTCGCAGGTCACAGAAATATTTCTGACGTTTGCGCGCGCGAGGGGCTTCGCGTACACCCGGCCCATGCGCGAGGGTCCGCGGCCCAGGCTCCGCGGTGCGCCCGACGGCGCCGCAAGAACGGTTCTCGTCGTGGAGGACGACTCGAGCATCGCGCTCGGCCTTCAGATCAACCTCGAGAAGGAGGGCTACCGCGTCATCGTGTCGGAGGACGGCGAAGCGGCGCTCGACGTGGCGCGGCGTCTCTCGCCTGATCTCATCGTGCTCGACGTCATGCTGCCGCGATTGAACGGCCTCGAGGTGCTCGACACGCTCCGCCGCGAAGGGCGGACGATGCCCATCATCATCCTGAGCGCGAAGAGCGGCGAGATGGACAAGGTCGCCGGCCTCGAGCTCGGCGCAGAGGACTACGTGGCCAAGCCCTTCAGCCTGGCCGAGCTCCTCGCGCGCGTCCGCGCCGCGCTACGCCGAGGGGGCGGCGCCACCCTGAGCGCCGAGCAGTTCGGATTCGGTGACGTCGCGGTGGACGTCTCCGCGCGCGTCGTGCGTCGCGCCGGCGAGGTCGTTGAGATGACCGCCACCGAGTTCGACATCCTCCTTTGCCTCCTTCGCGCGAAGGGGCGCGTCCTGTCGCGCGAGACGATCCTCCGCGAGGTCTGGGGCCCGAACCATCACGGCACGCCGCGTACCGTCGACAACTTCATGCAACAGCTCCGCGCAAAGCTCGAAGTCGACCCGCAAGCTCCGGCGCATCTCCAAACGGTGCGCGGCGTGGGCTATCGCTTCGAGGCCTGAGGCGCGCCCCATCGCTCCGTCGACACGACGAAAGCGCATTCGTCGAAATTTGCTCGCCCGGCCGCCTCGCGGGCGCGCGACTCGAGTTCTCCTGACGTTCCGTGCTATGAGCGACGCCGCATGGACCAGACCCTGCTTCGCCAATATCTGGCTACGGTCTACGAGCTCCCGACGGAGGCCGGACCCCTGCGCGTATCCCTCGATGGCGACGTCGTCAGCGATCCGATGACGCTGCCCGATCTCTTGCGTCGCTCGTTTGCCGTACTCACCGCGTACAACCCGCGCTCGATGCTCTTGCCGCGCAAGGTCAACGACGCGCGCCACATCGTGCTCCGCGATCTGCTCATCCTCGGCTGCTATCGCGTGGAGGCCTGCGTCGGCTACGACGACGAACCGGAGGGCACCTGGCGCGAGCCGTCGTGGCTCGTGCACGGTATGGACCGCGATGAGGCTGTGGCCTTCGGTCGCGTCTTTCGTCAGAACTCGGTGCTCTATTGCAAGAACGCCCGGCCCGAGTTGATCGTCACCGACCCGACCTTCGACGATGTCGGCAAGACTGTCGTCGGGAATTGGCGCCTCCGAAGCTGAGCGCCCGCGTGTGAAGCCCGTTCTTGAGGTTCGCCATCTGGAGAAGCGCTACGGGCGCGTCTCCGCCGTCGACGACGTCACCTTTGAGGTGCGGGAGCGGCAGGTCGTAGGGTTCCTCGGACCCAACGGGGCCGGCAAGACGACCACCCTCCGGATGCTCGCGGGATACCTGGCCCCTACGCGCGGCCACGTACGCGTCATGGGGGTCGATCTCGAAGACGACCCGCGGGGCGCGAAGCGAGCCATCGGCTACATGCCGGAGGGCGTGCCGCTCTACCCCGAGATGCGCGTCGAGGAGTACCTCCGCTTCCGCGCGGAGCTTAAGGGCGTGGCCAAGAAGAGCGTCGCTGCCTTCGTCGAAGAAGCGCTCGCCTTGGTGAAGGCCGCCGACGTGAAGGAGCGCCTCGTCGGTGAGCTCTCGAAGGGAACTCGCCAGCGCGTGGGGCTGGCCGACGCGCTCGTCGCGCGACCTCCGATCCTGATCCTCGACGAGCCGACGGCGGGCCTCGACCCGAACCAGATCCGCGAAATGCGCGCCTTGGTCCGGTCGCTCGGCAAGGAGCGCGCGGTGCTCGTGTCGACGCACATCTTGAGCGAGGTGGAGGCGACGTGCGATCGCGTCGTGGTCATCGGAAAAGGAAAGCTCCTCGCGGAGGGCCCTACGGCGTCGATCCGCGCGAAGGCCTCGCCGGAGGCCGTCGAGGTCCTCGCGCGTGGTCCGTCGTCGCTCGCGGAGAACTTGCGCGCCGTCGCCGGCGTGGCCCGCATCGAGATCAATGCCGCGGGCGAAGGGCTCGTGGCGCTCCGCTGCGTCCTTCGGGAAGGCGCCGAAGCGGGGCTCGTCGCCGAAGAGCTCGCGGCGCGGGTGCAGTCGGCGGGGGCGCAGCTCCGCGAGCTTCGCGCCACCGGAGGTGGCCTCGAGGAGGTCTTCGGCCAACTGACCGACGCGGTCGACGCCCGAGCCTCGAGGGACGTGTAGGCCGTGCGCGGGCTCGTCGCCATCTGCAAGCGAGAGCTGCTCTCGTTCTTTGTCACGCCGCTGGCGTGGGTCCTCTTCGTTGTGTTTCTCGTCGCGCAGGGGCTCCACTTTCAGCTCGTCATCGAGCACTTCGCGCAAAACGGGCTCCTCAGCGACCAAACGCCTCTCCAGGCGTTCTTCGGGAACACGGTCTTCTTCTACATGGTGCTCTTCTTGTTCGTGCCGGCGCTCACCATGCGCGCCTTCGCCGAGGAGCGCGCGCGTGGCACCCTCGAAGCGCTCGTGACGAGCCCCGTCTCGACGACCGAGATCGTCGTCGCGAAGTACCTCGCCGTCCTCTTGACCTACGCCGCCATGTGGGTCCCCACGTTGCTCTACGTCGTCGTCTTGGGACGCAGCGGTTCCATTGATTTCGGCGCTACCGCATCGGCCTACGCGGGGGCGCTCCTCGTCGGCGCCACCTACCTCGCCGTCGGAATCTTGATGAGCTCGCTCACGTCGAGCCAACTGGTGGCGCTCTCGCTCTCGGGCCTCGTGCTGCTGGGCCTCTTTCTCGTGGGGCTTGTTGGCGAGTCCTTCGCGAAGGATGGAACGGCGCTCCACGACGTGGCGGTTCACGTGTCCGCGTGGGCCACCATGAACGACTTTGCCGCCGGCATCGTGGACACGCGCCGCGTCGTGTTCGCGGCATCGCTCATCCTTGTTTCGCTCTACGGGGCTGTTCGCTCCGTTGAGGCCGCGAGGTGGTCGTGAGCGCGAAACTGCGGCTCCTGCCCGCCGCCGGCGTGGTGGCCGCCGTCGCGTTCACCATTGTCGTGAACGCGCTCGCGATGCGTCACTACCGCCGCTTCGACGTCACGACGACGACGCGCCACGCGCTCTCGCCGGCGACCCTCGAGACGCTGCGCACGTTGCCGGGGCCCGTCGAGCTGTGGATCCTCCTCGGCAAGGGCGAGCCGCTCTTCGAGAGCATAAGGAACGCCGCCGAAACGTACCGTGGTCACAACCAGTTCGTGCGTCTGCACGTGGTCGACCCCGATCGAGACCTCGTTCAGTTCGAGGAACTGCGGCGGCGCTTTCGACTGAACGGCGGCAGCGTTGAAGGCGGCGCCGCAGCCCACGGGATGGATGACGTGGCGCTCGTGGTCGAGCGCGGCGAACGTCGTCATTTCGTTGAGCGAGGCGACCTCATGGAGGTTGACTCGGTGGCGGCGGGGCGCGTGCGGCCTCGCGAAGAGCGCGCGCTTACCGCAGCGATTCGGTCGGTGCTCCGCAGCGAGCGCACGCGGCTGTGTTTCACCGATGGGCACGGCGAGCCAAGCGCCGACGACATGAGCGCGCGCGGCGTGGGCGCCTTTGCCGAGGTGCTCCGGCGCGACAACTACGAAGTGGCTCGCGTCGACACGACCTTGCCAGGGGCCCACGAGCCGTTCCGGGGCTGCAGCGCCGTGGTGGTGGCCACGCCGCGGCGCGCCTTCACCACGACGGAAGCGGAGCGCCTTCGTACCTACTTGCTTGAAGGCGGAAGCGCGCTCGTCGCCATTTCGCCGTCGGCAACGAAGGCGGGCGTCTCGACGGTCGGCCTCGACGTTGTGCTCGCGCCCTTCGGCCTCCGGCTTGAGAGCGCGCTCGTCGTCGAAGGGGAGACGAAGCTCGCCTTTCCCGAGTCGCGCGGGACACGGTTCTTGGCTGGCGTACGGGCTCATCCGGTGACGGCACCCTTGGCCGATGAAGGCGCGGAGAAGAGCGCACCGCCGCCGATCGTGGTGGAGTTGGTGAGGCCCTTGGGCTTCGCCACCGAGCCGGGTGCCGCCGCCCCCGTGCCGCTGCTCACGACGAGCGATCGGGCGTTCGCGCCCACGGCCCTCACCGAGGAGACCGCGTGGAACGACGTCCCGGTGCAAGGTCCCACGGACTTGCCAGGCCCGCTCCTCATCGCCGCCGCGAGCGAGCGCGCCAAGCTCTCCAACTCGGCGCATCACGGACCCCGCCTCGTCGTGGTCGGCACGCACAGCGTGCTCTCCTCCAAGGGTGGAGGCGATCCGCTTGCTTACGGAGCCGCCGTCTTCGCCGAGGGCGCCATCGCGTGGCTCACGGCCAATCCCCTCGTGCTTGATGTCCCCGAGCGCCCCACCGTCACGACGGCCGTCCGCTTGACCTCTGAGTCCATCGCCGAGGTCCGCCGCTACGTCGTCTTTCTCATCCCGCTGACGTTTGCGTTCCTTGGCGCACTTGTCACGTGGTCGCGTCGCCGCGGCCGCGCGGCTCGAGGGGGGCCTGCGTGAAGCTTCGTCAACACATCGGCTCCCTGCTCTTCATCGCCGGCCTTCTGGCGAGCGCGGCGTTTGCGGCCTTCGATGCGCGGCGGGGCTCCAGCTGGCGACCGCGTGGCGACGCCGAGCTACGAGCGTTCCCGATGTTGGATCGCGGGAAGCTCCTCCGCTTCGAGTTGGAGCGCGGAGGCGCGACGCTCGTTCTGGCGCGCGAGCGCGTGCAGGACGGGTTTTCGATGGCGTCGCCCGAGCGGGCCGCCGTGGACGCCGCCGCCGTCGAGCAACTGTTTGCGACGCTCGAGATGGCGACCGTCGCGCGCGAGCTGAAAGACGACGTCCCCAAGGGGGCGCCGCTGGCGCGGGGCACGTTGACGTTCTTAGGGGCTCCGCCACAGAGGTTCGTTCTGGGACCCCGCGCACCGGTCCCCGAGGGTGCTGCGTACCTCGCGCTCGACGGTCGCGCCGCCGTCGTCGTGCGGGCCGAGCTCGCGCTCGAACTGATGCGTTCGTTTGACGTGTACCGCGACCGCTCGCTCGTCGCCGTTCCGCCGACCGAGATCGTGAAGATGCGCATCGTTGGACCGAGCGCGGCTTCCGTCGAGCGGACCCGGGACGGAGCGTTTCGCTTGTCCGGCGCGGGCGGGTTGCGAGTGGGCCGCGAGCTGAGCGAAGGTTGGCTTCGGGCGGTGCCGGAGCTGCGTGCCTCGCGCTTCGTGGCGGAAGCTCTGAGGCCGACGGCGCCTTGGTTGTCACTGGAGGTGAGCGGTCGCGACGGCAAAGAGGCGCGCGTCATCTTCGGAGGAGCGTGTCCCGACGACGACCGCGAGGTCGTGGCATCGACGGACCGCGACGGAGCCCGGATCATCGGCTGCGTGCCGAAGGTCATCGCGCAGGCCTTCGTCTTCTCCGCTGAAGCGACGCTACGCGACACCCGTGCCTTTTCGCTACGCATCGACGAGGTCGCCGAGGTGGTGGTGAGCGGTGAACCGGGTCTGTCCTTGGCGCGCGCCGGCGCCGGCTTCCGCGAACGGCGCCCCGAGTCCCGTGTGCTTGACGCCGACGAGTCGGACGTCGCGGCGGCGTTCATCAAGGGCCTCTTGGCAACAAGCGGCGAACTGGTGGCTGCGCCGCCAGCGGTCACGACTCCCGCGCACCGAATTGCCATGGTGCGAGCGGGTAGCGATCAAGAGGAGGAGGCCGTGATGGTCGTCGACCACGACGGCTTGTCGTACGTTCACCGCCTCTCCGACGGCGCTTGGCTCCGCATCACCGCGGCTGCGCGGCGGGCGCTCGCAGCGCCACCGGCCGGCATGCGCGTCAGTGCGCTCGCGCCGGAGAGTTACCGCGCCGCGGCCGTCACGCGCGTCGCGGTTCGCTGCGGGACCCTCGTTGAGACGATGGTGCGCGTCGACCAGGGCTTCGTCTTCGAAGCTCCCAAGGCCCGTGCGCGCGTCGATGGCGCGCGCGTGATGGCGCTCTTGCAAGCCATCGAGCGGGCTCGCGGGCACGCGGCATCGCTGCCCGCGGGCACCGGCAAGGCCCCCGCGTTTTCTTGCACGTACGTCGTTTCGTGGCGCACCGATGCGGGAGCCTCCGACTTCGTCCTTGAGCTCGCCGCCCCGCCGCACGAGGGCGACGCCGCGCCGGGAGACGTTGTCGGCAAGGTGGACGCCGGCGCGATGACGCTGCCCTTGGACCTGGCCACCCTCCTTGGTGCGTCGTTCGCCGAGGCTTCGGAGGCGACCGACGCGGGCGTAGCTCGCTGAGAGGCTGCACTCGAGCTTGCCGCGATCCCGGCTTCCGGGTACTCCCGGCCCGTGAAGCCGATCGTCAAGTGGGCCGGCGGGAAGTCGCGGCTCTTGCCCGAGCTTCTGAAGAACGTGCCGAAGTCGATCGACACGTACGTCGAGCCGTTTGCCGGTGGCGCCGCGCTCTTCTTCGAGCTCGCGCGACGCACCCGCGACAAGGACGGCGCCGGTCAGTTTCGGCACGCACGGCTCGCGGACCGGAACGCGGAGCTTGTGACCTGTTACCGCGCCGTGCGCGACTCCGTCGAGGACGTCGTCGAGGCGCTCCAGCCGTATCGCTACGATCGGGAGCTCTACTACGCGACGCGCGCCCAAGACCCCAAGGCGATGAGCGACGCCGCCCGGGCGGCGCGGCTCTTGTTCCTCAACCGGACTTGCTACAACGGGCTCTGGCGCGTCAACTCGAAGGGGCAGTTCAACGTGCCCTTTGGTCGCCACACGAACCCCACCATCTTGGATGCGGAGCACCTGCGTGAGGCGTCGAAGCTTCTCGCGGGCGTCGAGATTCTCCTCGCGGATTTTTCCGAGGCGACGGCCGGCGTAACACGCCGCGACTTCGTCTACTTCGACCCGCCCTACGTGCCCGTGTCCAAGACCGCCGACTTCACCGCCTACTCAGCCGAAAAGTTTGGCCCCGCCGAACAACAGCGCTTGTCGGCCGAGCTTCGTGCCCTCAAAACGCGTGGTGTGCGTGCGCTGCTCTCCAACGCTGATACGAAGGAGACGCGCAGGCTCTACGACGGCCTCTCCATGCGCACCGTGCAGATGCGGAGACACATCAATCGCGATCCGATGAAGCGCGGCGACGCCGCCGAGCTCATCGTCATGACCTGGTCCGAGAAGTCGAAGGTGCTCTCATCATGAACGAAGGACCGGATGAGCAGCTTGCGCGGCGCGTGAAGGCCGAGCTCAGAAAGCGCATGCGTGGCCTGCGCAAGACGGCGCCGCTCGCTGCGTGCCAGGAGCGTTCCCGAGAGATTCGTGAACGGCTCGCGTCGCTCGAGGTCGTGAAGGACGCGCAGCGCGTCGCGCTCTTTTGGCCCATCGAAGACAAGCACGAGGTCGACCTCCGACCCCTCGACACGACCCTCCGCGGCCGCGGTGTTCAGATTGCCTATCCGGCCATCGATCCCGATACCGGCGTCATGACGTTTCGCTTTGCGAGTCCCGACGAGTTGGAGGAGGCCGGGTTCGGATTCTCCGAGCCCCCCGTCAGCGCGCCGGAAGCCGACGAGCTCGACCTCGTCGTCGTGCCCGCGCTTGCCGTCGCGCCTACGGGCCATCGCCTCGGCTACGGCGCGGGCTACTACGATCGAACGCTCCCGCGGTTTCGGCCCCCGGCGAGCGCCGTCGTTGTGGCCTTCGAGTATCAACTGCTGATGGAGGTGCCCGCTACGCCGACCGACGTGGCCTGCGACTACGTGGTCACCGACAAGCGAGTCCTCGCGGTGTCCGTCGAAACGGCGCGATGACCCGCGTCCGCCGAGCCGCGTCGCCGTTTCAGGACTTCTTTTGCTGGCAGCTGGGGCAGACGCCGTAGAGCTCGTGCTTGTGGGTGCGGAGCGCGTAGCCATAGCGGCGCGCGATGTCTTCTTGGAGGGCCTCGATCTTCGGCTCCTCGAACTCCGTGATGTCGCCGCATTCGACGCAAATGAGGTGGTCGTGGTGCGCTGAGTCGTCGGCGAGCTCGTAGCGGGTGAGGCCGTCTCCGAACTGGCGCTCGTGCGCGACGCCGCACTCGGCGAGCAGCTTGAGGGTGCGATACACGGTGGCGTAGCCGACGCCCGGTTGTTCCGCCCGCACCTGCGCCAAGAGCTCCTCGATGGAGACGTGGTTGGGCGCACGAAAGAACGCTTCCACGATGGCACGTCTCTGGTCCGTGGAGCGCAGGCCCTGCTTGGCCATGTGCGCCATCAAGACCTCGCGGAAGTGAGCGAGCACCGCCTCGCGATCGACGGGCGTTTCGTGGGCCGCCTTGCGCCCTTCGGTGGCCCGCGGGGCGCGCGGCGGATCGCTCGTGCTCTTGGATTTGCCGGTGACCATTGGCGAAGGACGAAGGGTAGAGCAAACGAGCCGCCCGTGTCGCCTCGATCGTCCTCCGCGCTACGATGCGGCCATGTTGCGGTCGGCCCAGCCGTGCAGCGCCCTCTGGGTGGGGGGCGGGCTTGCCGTGCTCTTGGTTGTGGCGAGCCCGCGCCCGGCCGCCGCGGCGGATCGCGAGCTGACGTACGACCTCGGGCTCGATCTCACGGTCACCCTGGCGGCGGCCGGCGCCGTCGCCGTCTCCGAGCTCGGGAAGGATCGCCTGGGCCCCGGCGCGTGCCGGCTCTGCTCTCGTGACGGTGAGCGAGACACGTTGAACGCCATCGACCGCGAAGCTCGGCGCGCGCTCGTCTTCAAGCCTTCGGCTCAAGAGACGGCGCACGTGCTCAGCACCGTCTTGGCGGGAGCCCTGCCGGCGGCCGCGCTCGGGACCAACATCGCTGCCGCTCGCGCCGACGACACGGCCTCCAAAGCGCGAGTGGGCGCCGATGCCCTCGTGGTCTCGGAGGCGGTCATGCTCTCGCTCGCGGTCAATCAGCTCACGAAGTTCGTCGTCGCGCGGGAGCGGCCGTATGCGCACTTCCGGAGTCCCGCCGAGCGCGCGCTGCTCGCGAAGGTCGACGACAACCTCTCGTTTTATTCGGGGCACACGACGCTAGCTTTTTCTTCCGTGGGTGCGAGCGCGACGGTTCTCGCTATGCACGGCTCCAAGCTCGCACCGCTGGTGCTCGGCGCAGGCCTGCCGCTCGCGGCGTTGACGGGAGGGCTGCGCATCGCCGCCGACCGGCACTACCTGAGCGACGTCCTCGTTGGTGCGGCGATGGGCGCTGCCATCGGCGTCTTCGTGCCCTACCTCTTTCATCGGCCCAGCCTGGACGGCGGCCCTACGGCCGCGCCCTCGCCCGCGAGCTTTTCACTGGGGGGCGCTTTCTGAGCAGAGAACGCGAGGCGCCGCGGTCCGCTATGCTCGGCGGGCCATGGAGCGACCGAAATCCCTTCTGCCCGCCGCACTCCTTAGCGCGGGCCTTCTGCTTGGAGGCCGCTTTGCGTTCGGCGTTCTCGCCGCAGCTGTTGTTCCTCGCCTCATCGATTGGCTCGATAAGTCACCGCGCGTCGCGATGGCCGGCTTCCTGCTCCTGATCCTCTCGCCGTGGCTCTTCGTGTCGCTTGGCCATCGGCTCACCCATCGCGCGATGGACCGGTTCGACGAACACGAACGTCGAGACTCAGACTCGAGCCTGTGGGCCGGCGCGTTCGCGTGGTTGGTCCTCTTCGGCACCGATCTGCTGAGCACCTTTGTGATGCTCGTCATCGATCCGCCGGAGCCCGATGCGGCGCGCGCGACGTTCGCGTCGGCGATTCGCGCCGTGGTCCTCGGCGACGGCGCCCTCGTGGCCACACACCTTGGCGTGTGGTTCGTCATCGCGGCGTTCTTCTACGGTTTGGAGCGCGCGGCCCGTCCGGCTCGAGCTCAATAGCAGCGGAGCCACGAGCGCGTGCTGGCCTTGGCCGTGACCGATTCGGTTTCGAAGCGGCCGTCTCGATTTCGGTCCTCGAGAATGCGGTTGGCCAGCTCGCCGATGACCTCGCAGCCGGGATACCGGTCGAAGGCAAAATCGGGAAGCGAGGCGACCGACTCAATCATGCGGTCGACGCGGCCGTCGTAGTTTTCGTCTTCGAGCGCGACCAAGCTCGCGCCTTCGCCATCGTCCGAGAAGCGGTCCACGCGCCCGTCACCGTTGCCGTCGGCGTAAATGAGGGTGGGGGTCCGGCTCCCCGCCGGGTAGAGCCTAAGGACGTCCACGCGATCGACCTCCGCGGGCGCCGTGCATCGAAGTCGCTGCCACCGGCCAGCGGCCGCGACGTAGTCGAGCGTGGTGCAAACGCGCTCGCCATCGCGGGACTCGCTGCGTTTCGGCGAAATGGAGACGACCTTCTCGGCGGCCACGGCGTCGAGCTCCCGGCCGATGGGCGTGCCGGTGGGAACGGCCATGGGCTCCGCTAGCGAGCGCTCGACGGCGGTCTTGAACGACAAAGGATCGTGCGACTCCGCGCTCGCAGCGTCTGGAGAGTCACCGCACGCGAGGGCGAACAAGGGCAGGAGCGCAACTAGGCCTTGCGACAGCGATCGGAGCGTCATGGCTCGTGCGACAGCAACGCGCGTGCCCGATGCGTGCGCAAATCGGAGGCGTCAGGGGCGCTCGATGGGCAGGCCCTCAGCCTCCCACGCGAGAAAGCCGCCCTCGACGAACGCGACGGGGACGCCTTGCTCGGCCAGCCGCGCGGCAAGCTCCTTGGTCTTGTCGCCGGAGCGGCAATAGAGGACCGGCCGGTCCGCGATCATGTAGAGCTCCGCCAGCCGGGTCTCGAGCTCAGTGCCGTCCAGGTGTTTGGCGCCGGGAATGCGCGCGCGGCCGTACGCGCTCGCGTCACGCGTATCCACGGGGACGACGGCGCCGGCCTTCAGCAGCTCGGCGAGCTCGCGCGCCTTGATGGCGCCTTCCGCGCGCGGCAAGAACGGCTCGACCATGTCTTTGAGCTGCTTCTTGCGCAGCGCACCGACCTGCGCGTCCACGATGCGGCCTTCCGCGAAGACCATGAACGTGGGCACCGATTGCACGCGAAGCTGCTGAGCAATGACCGGCGACTTGTCGACGTCGACCTTCACGACCTTGAGCTTGCCGCGGAGCTCCTTGGCCAGGGCCTCGACCTCCGGCGCGATGGCCTTGCACGGCTGGCACCATTCGGCCGAAAACTCGATGAGAACGGCCGTCTGGCTGCGCAGGACTTCTTTCTCGAATTCCCGCTCGCTGACGTTGACGATGTCCGAATTGCTCGCGCCGCCGCCCGCCGGAGGCCGTCCTGCGTTTCCACCGATGATCATGGGGCTGGCAACATAAGGACCAGGTTGCCGGGTGTCCACCTCTGGCGGCCTCTGGCGGGGCGGGGAGGGGGCGAGGGCGGGGAGGATTCCTCACTCGAACCCGAATGCCGTTTGGACGTCAGGCGTTGCCTACGGCCACAGGCCTCGCTTCACGCGACGGCCGCGATGCGAGGCGAGGGAGGAGAGCCGGTGGTTTTATTCCGAGCTGGGAGCTGCGGGCCTTTCTGGCGAGCACGTCCGCCATGGTCGTGGGCGGCGTCTACGCCTGCAGGGTCAAGGATCGCGGCGTCCGGGAGTCGGTTTGCACCGCAGCGCTCGCAGTGTTTCCCGTCTTCGTCTGGGCCTTGCTCCGAGACGTTCTCATGCCAAGTGCCCGCCACCTCCGGCAGGAGCCGCCCCTTGCCGCCCTCTGGCACTTGTGGATGTTGCTCGGCGGCATAGCGCTCCTGTCGATTCTCATCGACCGCGCCCCCGTGCTCGCGCGAAACGCGCTGCTGCCTTTCGTGTTCATCGCGTTTGTTGGCGCGTGGGGTATCGGCTGCGCGGAGGGCTGCGACGCCGCGGCCGGCATTTGACCGCGTCGACGCGACGCGCCCTCACTTCTGCGGCGCTTCCGAGGCGAGCCTCGGATCGAGCAGGTCGCGCAGCGCTTCCGCCACCACGTTGATGGACACGAGGCACGAGAACAAGAGCACGCCGGGAAGGATCAAGAGCCACGGCGAGCCGCCGGTGCGGCTCACGTCGCTGAGCATCGCGCCCCACGACGGCGTGCCCTCGGGGACGCCGACGTGCAAAAACGAGAGCGACGCCTCGACGAGCACCACCGACCCGAGGGCAAACGTCACGGCGACCAGCACCGGCCCTTTGACGTTGGGGGCCACGTGCAAGGCCAGGATGCGGAGCGGTGATGCGCCGAGGGCACGGGCCGCCGTGACGTAGTCGCGCGACACGACGCTGAGCATCTCGGCGCGGACCACGCGGGCGATCTCGGGCCAGCGGATAAGGCCGATGACGGCGAGCATCGTGAGCAGCGTGGGCTTGGGCAACATCGCCTGAATCGCCAAGACGAGCACCAGCGGCGGAAAGGCCGTGAGCGTCTCGATGAGCCGTGTGAGCACGCCATCGACGATGCCGCCAAAGAAGCCCGCGGCGGCGCCGAAGAGCGTGCCGATGAAGACGAAAGCGAGGGCGCAGGCGAGCGCCAACGTGACCGTCGTGCGCGTCGCGTAGACGGCCCGCGCGAAGACGTCGCGTCCCTTGGCGTCGGTGCCGAGAAGATGGCCAGCTCCTCCTTCGGCCCGCGTCTCCGCGCCGTAGCGGACCGGCGGGAAGACCATCGTGTCGGCGGCCGTCCGCGACCGCTCGAGGGTTTGGCAATTCTGGTTCGCGAGCTCCGGCGGCCGCGTGACGGCGGGGAGGACGAAGGTCTTGCCGCCGATGCGAGCAAAGAGCGGCAGGTCGGCCGCCAGGAGCTCGGCGAATACCGACACGAAGATCAGCGACGCGAGGAACACCAGCGCCGCGAACGCCGCTGGCTTGCGGCGCAGCTGGTCGAGGGCACGCCGCACCGAGCTCTCGCGCGCGGGCAGCACGTATGCCGGACGCGCGTCGTGGAGCGACACGCGCTCGCGGGTGCCGGCGGTCGTCATGCAGCCCTCCCGCGGCGGCGGAGCAGCTCACGGACGCGAGGATCGATGATGCCGGCCGCCAGATCGCTGGCGATGAGACCCACGGAGCAAATAACCGCGCTGAGCATCGTGACGGCCACGAGCCACGCGTGGTCGCTCGCTTCGACGGCGCGCACCGACTCGAAGCCGAGTCCCTCGAGGCCGAAGACTTCTTCAACGACGAACGCCGCTCCGAAGAGTTGGGGCAAGAGCACGCCGGCCAGCGACAAGGTCGGCGCGATGGCGTTGGGCAACACGTGGAGGAAGAGCAGGCGAAGGCCCCCGGCGCCGCGCGCGCGCGCCGCTCGCACGTATTCGAGACTCAAGACCTCGAGGAGCGCGGCCCGCTGGTAGCGGGCCGTGAGCGCCGTGACGGGAGCGGCGAGCGCGAGCACTGGCAAGACGAGCTCTCCCGAGGTCTTGGGGGCAAAGTTCGAGAGGAGCTGCGCGAGCCAGAAGGTCGGCGCCGAGTAGAGAACGAAGAGGCCGATGGCGAGGCCGTGGTCGATGGCGCGTCCCCGTTGCGTGGCCGACACCAGCGCGACGGGAACGGCCAGCGCTAGCGCCAGCGCCAGTGCCATCGCAGCGAGGCCCACCGTGATCGGTGAGCGCGTGATGAGCTTCTCGAGGATCGGCTTTCCGTCACGGACGCTGAAGCCCAAGCGGCCCGTCAGCGTCTTGCCGAGCCAGCGGCCGTAGCGCGTCTCGGTGATCGTGGCGGCGACGCGCGACGCGCCCTCGAGCGGCTCGAAATACGTGTGACTCTCGAACCAGAAGCTCTCCCACTCGTTCGCGATGTCGCGTGCGGTCGTGCGGGCAGTCTCCTCGTCGGGGAAGCGCGCCTTCGGACGGCCCGCCGCGCGAGCGAGCTGATTGACGACAAGGCGCTGCTCCGCGGTCGTTGTCGCCGTGCGCAGCGCGGCCACGAGCAGCGGCACCACGAAGGTGTCGAGCTCCACGAGATCATGCTCGCGCGCGGGCGTGGGCTCGCGAAGGTAGCGATCGACGACGCGCCGCGCGGCGGGCTCGCGAAAGTCGAGGCTCCGCTCCTCCCAGAAGCGGGTCCAGAAGGTCGCCGCGCGCGCCGGATCGCGGAGCACCTCGGCCTCCCCGAGCCCCATCCTCTCTGCCGCCGGCGCGAGCGCCACGGCGACGAGCCCGCGTTCGTCGGGCCTCAGGTTGTCGAGCTTTGGCAAGATGTAGGGGAAGGCCGCGCCGCCCAACTTTCCGAGCTCGTAGGCCGCGAGCGGCGCCTCCGCATCCTTGGCGATCACGTGCTTGACGGCCGCGTCGGCGCGCGAACGGACGTCGTCGGGCGTGACGTCAAAAATCGCGGCAGGTCCGCGGAGCGCGCTCGGCGGTTCTCCGTAAACGCGTCGTAGGCCGCCGGATCGCTCGCGAGGAGCGCCATGCGCGCCGCGAGCGTGCCTGGCCCGACGTCGGGAATGAGCGTCGAGATAAGGAACACGACCAGGCTGATCCCGATGAGCGCCGGGATGGCCCAGAGTATTCGCCGGAGCGCGTAGCGAAGCACGGCCCGCGATTATGGGCTCGAACGCCCGCCACGGGCACGAAAAGCACGGCGCGCGACACCGCGAGCGCCGCTTGCGGGGGTTCTTGCGATCGGCGCCGCGAAAAGCGAAGGTGGCAGACGATGAGACTACCCACTGATCTCCTGGCCAAGGCTCGCGCGTGGGCCGATGCCGATCCCGACGTTGAAAGCCGCGCCGAGCTCGAAGCGCTGATCGCGGAGGCCAACGAGGCAGAGCTCGCCGACCGCTTCGCCATGCGGCTCGAGTTCGGCACGGCAGGCCTTCGCGGCGTCATCGGCGCCGGCCCGAATCGCATGAACCGCGCCGTGGTCATCATGACGTCCTACGGCCTCGGCCAGTGGCTCAAGGCGCGCATGACGCCGGAGGCGCTCGCGAACGGCGTCGTCGTGGGCCACGACGCGCGCCGCATGAGCCGCGCCTTTGCCGAAGACACAGCGGCGGTGCTCGCGGCGATGGGCATCCGAGCGCACCTCTTCGACACCTGCCAACCGACGCCGCTCGTAGCCTTCGCCGCGGCCGAGCTCGGCGCCGCCGCCGCCGTCGTCGTCACGGCCAGCCACAACCCGCCCGAATACAACGGCTACAAGCTCTACGGTCCCACGGCGTCCCAGATCGTGTCGCCCATCGATCAAGAGGTCGAGTCGCTCATCGAGAAGGCGCCCGCACCGAACGCCATCGCGCGGATGGACCTCGGCGAGGCGCGCCGTCTAGGCCTCGTTCGCGACGTGCCCAGCGCCGTCGAACGCGCGTACCTCGACAGGGTTCGTGAGCTCGCTCCCGGGACGTCCCCCCGGGACTTCTCCATCGTCTACACGCCGCTCCACGGCGTCGGCGGCGCGCTGACCACGAAGGCCCTCGCGGAAGCGGGCTTTGGGAGGGTCTTCCCCGTCGCGGAGCAGATGACGCCGGATGGCCGCTTCCCGACCGTCGCGTTCCCCAACCCCGAGGAGAAAGGCGCCATGGACCTGGCCCTCGCCCTCGCGAAACAGGAGA
Organism: Myxococcales bacterium; assembly: GCA_016703425.1. NCBI lineage: Bacteria > Pseudomonadati > Myxococcota > Myxococcia > Myxococcales > Myxococcales bacterium. Next base: position 91,040 of record JADJCA010000002.1, on the reverse strand, counting down.
GCGCCGAGCTCGTCCTCGCCAACGACCCCGACGCCGACCGGCTCGCGGTGGCGGTGCGTGGGGGAGATGGCGAATACGTGCAGCTTACCGGTAATCAGGTGGGCGTCCTGCTCGGGCACCACCTGCTCACCCGGGCCAAGGCGGCGGGCCTTCCCATGGGCGCGCAGCTCGTCATCACGACGGTGGTGTCGACGCCGATGTTGTCCGTGATGGCGGCGCGCTTCGGCGCCCGTTACGACGAGACGTTGACGGGCTTCAAGTGGATCGCTGCACGGGCGCTCGCGCTCGCTGCGTCGGACCAAACGCGCTTCGTCTTCGGCTTTGAGGAAGCCCTTGGGTACACGGTCGGTACCCTCGTGCGGGACAAGGACGGTGTCGCGGCGGCGACGGTCTTCGCCGACATGGTGGCCGAGCTTCGCGCACAGGGGCGCTCCGTTTTGGACCAACTCGACGCGCTCGCCCGGGAATACGGGCTGTTTGTGAGCGAGCAGGTCAACGTCACGAAGAAGGGCGCCGATGGCGCCGCGGCCATCAAGGCCATCATGACCGGCCTGCGGAAGAAGGCACCCTCGCGACTCGGGCCCTTCGGGTTGACCGCGCTTCGCGACTACGAGGCGAAGACGCGCACCGACCAGAGCTCTGGCACCGTGACGCCCCTCACGCTGCCGGCCTCCAACGTCCTCACCTTCGAGCTCGAAGGTGGAAGTCGCGTCATTGCGCGCCCCAGCGGCACGAAGCCGAAGATCAAGTTCTACTTCGATGTCTGCGAAACGGTCCGTCCCGGTGAGGCCATCGACGCGGCGCGAAGCCGCGCCAAGGCGACGCTCACGGCCGTGCGCGACGACTTCATCCGCGCCGTCTCGTAGCTCAGGAGCGGCTCAGGCGCGCTAGTCAGCGCTCCACCGCAGCCACGCGTCCTTCGTCCAATCGCCAGTCCCGTCGCGCACGGCGCCGGCGTAGGCGGCCGTCGCTTCGAAGAACGCGTCGGCGGGCGGCGCATCCCCGGTGAGCTGCGTGGGCGGCGCAAAGCTCGGACCGGTCGGGGAGAAGCACGCGAAGCCCGGATCAGTCTCGACGTTCTTGCGCGCCGCGTCGGAGAAGAACGTCCGTTCGTTGAAGCCCTGATCGTCGTCGAAGAGCGGACTCTGGGGATCGGTCGAGTTCTCGTCGGTGGCGACGTTGTCCGCGGTGTTGCCGTTGAAGACGGAGCTCTTGAGCTCGAAGGGCGCGCCTTGGGCACCCGGACGTCCATGCCCACGGCAAAGCCGCGCACGATCACGTTCGAGAGAGCCGGCGCGGCGTTGTTGCGCAACATGAGCCCGCGGCCCTGATTCGCCTGATCGGCGCCGCAGAGGGTGACGTTCGACGCGACGAGCTTCGCGTTGTCGACGAGGAGCCCGTGGTGGCCGCCTCCTTGCGTCGGGGGTACGCTGTCCCACGAGAAACTGCGCTCGCCCTTGGTAGCCGGCGTTGAGCTCGAACATCTCGTCGGCCGGGTATTGGCAGACAAGGTGCTTGAGGTCGACGCGGCCGCCGTTGATGGTGAAGCAGTTATCGGTGGTCTTTCGCACCTGGACGCCGTCCACCAGGTGCCGCTGCCGACGCCAAGGAGCGAGAGGGCCCTGCGCCGCGTATTCCACGCGAACGTATTGAAGTGAGCCCGACGAGTCGGCCTCGACGTCGCCGCCGTAGTCGACTCCATTGACGTTTCCGGCCGGCGGCGCTTTGCCGAGGACGGCGACACCTTTCCACTGTCCCGGGCCGGGCGTTGCCGCCGCGCTCGTGAAGATCACCGCCTGCTCGCGGTTGCCCGTCACCACCAGCTTCGCGCCCTGCGCGATAACGAGCGCCGCGTCTTGTTCCGCCTTGATCACCGTGCCGGCTTTGATCGTCAACGTGGCACCGGCTTGGACCGTCACCGTGCCGCGAAGGAGGCTCGTCGTGTTGCAGTCGAGCGTGACGTCGGCGGTGATGTCCGTGGCGGTCGCCGCAGCGCCTCCCGCGAGCGCAACTTCCGGTCTCGTCGCCAGCGCCGGGCACGTCTCGACGACGACCGGTGGTGGGGTGCCGGGGGGCGTCGTTCCTTCCGCCGGTGCGGCCGCGCCGCTGCCGGCCGGCGCCGCCGGGGCGATCGAGCCTTCGCGCGCCAACCCCGGCGCTTCGCACATGCCCGAGGTGTTGCAGACGGTGCCGGCGAACCTCCCGCAGTCCTCGTCGGTCTTGCACTGTGCAGGCTCTTCGAAGAGCGCCGAGCACGCTGCCAAGAGGCCCGCCGCCGCGAACAAGAACGCGCGCCCGGCCGGGGTCGCGGGGGCGCTCATTGGAACGTCCCTCGCGCGCCCACGAACGACGGCGCCATGAAGAGCCCGAGCGTCGGCGCCGGCTTGGTGCCCGGGCTTGCGTCTGCCTTCGCCTCACCGCGACCCGAGAGGAGCGTGATGGTCACGACGGAGATGGCGCCCACGCCGAGAGCCACCGACACGCCCGCGAGGAGCGTCGCCTTGCCTTGCGCGCTCTCGAGCTCGTCGCGTGTCGTGCCGAGCGTGTCCTTCTTGGACTCGAAATCGGAGATCGCCGCCGACGCCAAGACGGCGGTCGCCGCCGAGCCGACGGCCAGCGCGCCGGCCGCCACGAAGCCGACACGCTTTCGCGAGCCACCGCCACCGGCGGGCGCGGGCGCTTCCTTTGGGAGCCGCCGCGGCCGCGGCGGCCGGTCCCTCAGCCTTCTCCGGCTTCTCCGGCGCGAAGGGGTCCAGCTCCTTCCAGATGGGGCGTCGGTCGAGGGGCGTCTCCTGCGGCGTCTCCTTCGCCGCTTCCTTCGCAGGCTCTTTGGCGGGCGCTTCCTTGGCGCCCTTCTTCGACGATGCGGTCGTGGGCGCGGTTGCTGGTCCGGCGGTGGCGACCGACGCTGGCGCCGCACCTTCGAGCTCGACGGTGACCGATTGCTCTTCCTTCACGGAGACGGTCGCCTTCGCGCTGCTGCCCTCGAGCGCGAGGACGTGCTTGCCGGGCATCACGGGCACCGGCTCGGGCAGCGGCGTGACGCCGACGAAGGTTCCGTCGACGAGCACGCGCGCGCCCTTCGCTTTGGCGCGAACCACAATGGAGCCGACCTCGACGGAGAGGTCTTGAATCTTCATCACCGCTTCCGCGCGCTCTTTGGTGGGCGCGCTCGCGCCGGCGAGCCTCAGGTAGTCCTGGTAGGCGCGCATCGCGCCCGCGGGCTCTTCCTGCTTTGTTTTGATTTGAGCCGCCAAGAGGGCGAGGGCCGCCGATGAGGGGTCGGCGTCGCGGGCCTTTTGAACCTTCTCCGCCGCCGCCTCGAGGTCGCCCTTCTTCAACGCGCCGCGAATCTCCGCTTCGACCCGCACCTCGGGTCGGGCCCGCGCCTCGGGGGAAGGGGGCGCCGCGTAGCCGACAGCCGGAAGCACGCCCCATGCGGCGAGGAGCAGGACCCGAAGGGGGGCCGAGGGAGGCCGAGTCATGCCTGCCCGCGAGCAACACGAGTGCCAGGGGAAATACTGGAAAAATCAAGTCGGCAGCGCCGGTCCGTACCGTCCACCAAGCATCGTCTGTTGTGGCGGCAGCCGCTCAAAGGCGGCGATGGACTGGCGATCCTTCAGGGGCCAGGGGTGCCGATGTGGGCCTGACGCGGGGGGCCCTTGCCGGGGTCCTTCGCAGGGCCCGCCCGTGCCTGTTCCATCGGGGCCGTGGAAATGGCACGACTCGCTCTCGAACCATGGCCGATCCCAGCCGCGACCAAGAGCTGCCGCCCGTCTACGTCATTGAGTCGATCCCCGTCGGAGGGGCGCACGAGGTGACCCCTGACGAGTGCGCGAAAGAGAAGATCCCCACGCCGGCGCACCTCCGCGTCTACAAGGAGTTCGGCCGCGGCGGCATGGGACACGTGCATCCTGCGACGGATCGCAACCTGCTCCGTCACGTGGCGCTCAAGCGCCTCGACAAGGGCCTCGTCAGCGAGCGCTTCACGTCGAGGGCTTCATCGCCGAGGCGCAGATCGCAGGCCAACTCGAGCATCCGAACATCGTCCCGGTGCACGAGCTCGCCGTCGACAACGGCGTGCCCTACTTCACGATGAAGCTCGTGCAAGGGTCCAGCCTCGACGGTTGGTACAAGAAACATCCCGTCGGCTCGCCGGAGCGCATGACGAAGGGTCTCGAGATCTTCCTCCGGCTCTGCGACGCCGTCGCCTACGCGCACCACCGCGGGGTCATCCACCGCGACTTGAAGCCCGCCAACCTCATGGTTGGCGAGTTCGGTCAGGTCTACCTGATGGACTGGGGCCTCTCGCGGCTCACGCGCACGCAGCCGGCGTCGGGCAAAAACTCCCAGATGAACGCGCCCGGCGCCGTCGGCACGCCGGACTACATGGCGCCCGAGCAGGCCAAGGGCGACCCGACCATCATGGACGAGCGCTGCGACATCTTCGGCCTCGGAGCGATGCTCTACGAGCTGGTGAGCGGCAAGCGTCCCTACGGCGATCACCCCGACGGTCGCGTCATCTTGGAGCGCGCGCTCAAGGGCGAAATTCGCCCCATCGACGACGTCGCCCAGAAGGTCGGCATCTCGCGACGCATGCGCGCCATCATCCAGAAGGCGACGGCCATCAACCCGAAAGAGCGCTACCAGACCGTCGCGGAGCTTCAGCGCGACGTCCACGACTTCTTGCTCGGCGGCCTCCACTTGCCGCGCAAGTTGTTCGAGCCCGGCACCGTCATCATGTGCGAAGGCGATCCCGGCGACGCCGCGTACATGATCGTCAACGGTCGGTGCCGTGCGTACCGCACCGTCGACGGTCAGGAAGAGACGCTCAGCGTGATGGAGCCCGGCGAGGTCTTCGGCGAAATGGCGCTGCTCCTCGAAGAGCCGCGCGCCGCCTCCGTCGTGGCCATGGACCGCGTCGTGGTGCTCGTCTTGGACAAGGCGACCATGAACGAGGGGCTCGGGCTCGAAGGCTGGAGCGGCGCCCTCGTTCGCGCGCTCGCCCAGCGCTTCCGCAACCTCGAGCAACACGTCCGCGTGTCGGGGCTCCGCCGAAACTCGGGGCCCGCCGAGTCAGAGCGCTGATCAGCCCCCTCTCTTAACCTTGGTCGTCGGAGGGGCGAGCTTCGCCCGAGCCAAACGCCTCCTCGGTGGCGCGCTCCTCGACGACACGCAAGAACTCACTGGCGCCGATGCGAGCATCGGTCTCGGGCGCGTTCGCCCACGTTTCGTCAAACCCATGGCTGTCCATGTTGCAAGGCTAGTCGCCCCGTGCGTCGACGCTGTGACAACGGAGCAAAGAGACCGCGACGCGGTTCGGCGGCCGTTGGGTCGTCGCTGCCCGTCGGGGTTCCGCGGGCTTTCGGCCTCGACGCCTCAAGGGGTGTCGCGGAGCGCGTAGACGATGCCCAAGGCGCTCGGACGGCTCCACGTGGCCATCAGTGTGCGGTTCGGGCCCAGCGCGATCAGATCTTGCGCGGGGAGCCAACTCCCGGTCGACCATGAGGTCCACAGGGGCGCTCCCGATGCGCTGAAAGCCACGCCGCCGCCGTAGATGTTGCTTGCAGCGTCGAGGACGATGGCGCCGCCCTCCAAGGGGACCGTGGCCTCGAAGACGAGCGTGCCGGTCTTGCTGTACTTGGAAATGGAGCTCTGTTGGTTCGCGGGCTTCGACGTGTCGGTGCTGGTGAACACGACCGAATCGTCGGCGCCGATGGCGACGCCGAAAGGGGAGGTCTGTGCATGTGCCGTGGAGACCTTGGTTGATGTTCCGTCTTGCCGAAGCACGCTTGGCCACCCGAACGATCCCCAGTTGTGGAAGGGGTCGGGCGTGACGGCCCACACGGTGCCGCCGGGCGCGACGCCCCAAAGCTGCAAGGGCGCCGCGTGGGACACGAGGGCGCCGGAGGCGCTGTAGCGATCGACCCAGAAGTCCCGATCGCCGCTGCCTGGCGCGATGTACTTGGAATCGGACTTCAGCCAGCCTCCGCCCGGCACGTCTGCGCGGCGTGACGGCGAGAAGAGCGCAGTCGCGTTCGAGAGCGCCTTCGTGGTCGGCGCGTAGCGCTTCGCGGACGCGACGCCACCGACGACCGCGCTTTCGTCTTCGAGCTCCGCTGGGGCGCCGAAGTGCACCGAGCCATCTGCCAGCGGCGTCACCTTCCTAGGGAGTCGGTCGGAGCCTACCTCCTCCGAGAAGAGGACGCTTCGGGCGCCGTTGTTCGGCGCGAACCGGACGAACGAATGAACCACGACGGCGCCTCTCACCGTGGGTCGCCGACCTTGCTCGTAGGCGTAGAGTGCGTCGTCCCCACCGATGGCGATATCGACAAGCCTACCCCCGGCGAGCTGCCACCAACGGGTCGTGCCGTCGGCGGCGATCGCGGTCAAGAAAGACTCCTGCGTCGCATAGGTCGTCCCCGCAGCGTCGACCACGAGCTGGTCGACCGGGAGCTGTTTCAGCAACTCGACCTTCCACGCGATCTTCGGCGAAGTCGGACCGGTCGCGGTGGAACGCCCCTGCCGATCTCGGCATCCGCCCGCCATGGGCCAGGGGTGCTTGACGCAAGGGTCGGTGGCGTTGCTGCTCGGCGGTACCGGGGGCACCGGCGGCGGCGACGAAGCGGCGGCGAGTGAAATCTCGAACGAGGTGGGGCCGACTGCTTCTCGCGGAAGGCGATCGTGCGAGCCCGTCTTGGTGAGCGTGAAGGAGATGCGCGCGTCTTTCGTTGTGCCGTCGGCGTCGTCGTTGGACGCGAGCGTCTTCTTGAAGTCCGGCCCGATGAGCCACGCTCGGGCGTCCTGGAAGAACGCACCCAGATCGTGACGGCGTCGCCGACGTTGCCATCGAAGCGAACCGCTCGATAACGTCGCGTCGGGGCCGAGGCGACCGTCGTCGTGTTGCCGTATGCCAGCGATGTGACGACGTCGGAAAAGGCGAGGTCCATCAGTTTCGATTCGGCCGTGTCGCTTTCGTCGGTGTGCTCGTCCGAGTTGCATGTGTTGAGCGACAATCCAAAGGCGGCGACCACAAACAGAAACGCGCGCGACATGAGCTCTCCTCTGCTGCTCGGAGAAAGCCGCTCAGACGCGCGGCGGGCTCGAGCAGGGCTGCGATTGACGGCACCATGACCCGCCCAATCTGATCAGCCAGAGGAGTTAACAGCGAGCGCGGTCTTATTCGTCTTCGACGAAGGCCCGCAGCCGCTCGAGGGTCGCGTCCCAGTGTTCGGAGATGCGAGCGAGGTAGCCGCGCGCCTCGGCGAGCCTTCGCGGTTCGAACTCGAAGACGTTCTCGCGGCCCTCGCGTCGACCTCGAAGCAGGCCCGCCGCGGAGAGCACGCGCAGGTGTTTCGTCATGGCCTGACGCGTGAGGTGCGAGCCCTCCGTCAGCTTGGCGATCGAAAGCGGGCCCTCTTCCGTCAGGCGAGCCACGACGCGGAGGCGCGTCTCGTCGCCGAGCGCTGCGAAGACCGGTACAACCGCGCCTGGCGGTGCCCGCTGCGCGCTTGATGCGCGGCTGTTGTGGCGAACACTAGACGCCATGCGCGAGATACTTCTCGATGAGCTTCGACTGGTGAGCCCAGCCGCCGTCGTTGGCGTGGAAGGCCGCGGCGCGACGCGCCAGCGGAACGCCGTGGAAGCCCGTCTCGGTGATCGTGAGCCGCGTACCTCCCCCTTCCGGCGAGAGCTCGAACGTCACGAGCGTCGTGGGCTCGCTTGAGTAGTCGACGGCCGCGTCGATGGCGAAGGGGTGCCATCGAAACGAGAAGAGCCGCTCTGGCTCGATGCGGTCGACGGTGATGTCGAAGGGCTTTCCCGCATGCGGCTCCTGGAGCTTCGCGACCTCGGCGTCGACGGTCGTCGGGACGATGCGTCCGCGCATCGGCGCTCCCGCCACGAAGGGGCCATCAAAGACCACGCCGAACCAGGCGCCGAAGGCGCTCGCGTCGCTGACGGCGCGCCAAACGCGCGACGGCGGCGCGCGAAGGAAGATGCTTTTCTCGATGCGATCGGGGACGTCGTCCATGGGCAACCTCTTGGTTGCGTATGGAGTAGCGCCGACGGGGTGGAAGCGCAACCAAAGGGTTGCTTTTCCGACGGCTGCGTTTCGGGCTACGGTCGCGGCGCGAGGGCGGTGCCCGTCCGTCCAGCGCGGACCACGCGCCGTCGTGTTGCCGGGAACTCGGCCGGTCCCAGGACGGAACCTTGGGTCAAAACGAAGGGAAATGGAGAGCGCTGCTCCTCCCCTTGACACCCCGGGCCCGCTCAGCCATAAGTCGCGCCCCGCTTTTTGCAGGCTCAAACCGGCGTCTGCCGGCCTGTCGGAGCGGTAAAGGAAGACGTCATGCCGAAGATGAAGACCAACAAAAGCGCCGCGAAGCGCTTCAAGGTCACCGGAAGCGGGCGGGTTCGCCGACCCAAAGCGGGTGGCAACCACATGCTCATCAACAAGTCCCGGAAGCGCCTTCGTCGCCTCCGCAACAACGACATGGTTCACGGAACCATGGAGAAGCGCATCAAGCGCCTCCTTAACGGCTGACGTAGGAGTTTCCCATGCCCCGCGCAAAACGTGGATTTAAGGCTCGCCGCCGCCGCAACCGCATCCTGAAGCACGCCTCCGGCTTCCATAGCGCCCGCTCGCGCCTCTTCGCTTACGCGAAAGAGGTCGTGATGAAGTCCTGGGTCTATGGCTACGCCCACCGTCGCCGTCGCCGACGCGACTTCCGCCGCCTTTGGATCACCCGCATCAACGCGGCCGCCCGCACCGCCGGCACGAGCTACTCGCGCCTCATGCACGGCCTCAAGAAGGCCAACATCGGGCTCGACCGCAAGGTCTTGAGCGACCTCGCGATCTTCGACCCGAAGGCCTTCGCCGAGATCGTGAAGACCGCCGCGACCTAGAGCTTAGCTCTATCAAGCGAAGAGACCCCGCGCCGGTTCGCCGAGCGCGGGGTTCGTCTTTTGTGCCCGCTATGGTGGCGCTCGCGACGGCCGCAGTTCGGCGGCAGGCGTGAGGCGTGAGCGCGACGAACTCAGCGCGCCCAGAGGAGCCCTAGCTCCAGCTCGATGGCGTCGAAGGGCACAGCGCGAATCTTCGCCTCACCGGAGAAGACCTCGAACACGCGGTATCCCTTCCCATCGAGCAAGAGGAGCTCGAGCGTCTGCGCCTCGGGATCGACGAACCAGACGTGGCGAACTTCGAAGGACGCGTAGACCTTGAGCTTGTCGCCTCGGTCGAGGGATGCCGTGCTGGGCGAGAGGACCTCGCACACCCAGTCCGGTGCCAGCGTGAAGTAGGCCTTATCGACGGGCATCTCGGGCATGCGCTCCCGTCGCCAGCCGGCGAGGTCGGGCACGATAACGTGATTGCCAAGGTGAAGCTCTGGCTCGTCCAGGATGAGCCAACCGCCTGGGCCGCCGCGCCCTCGCTTGAAGGGAGGACCGAGCTCTTCGCCGAGTGTCGTCGCGGCCTGCGCACGTTTCGGGGCCGGCCGAGGGTGCGCGTGGAGCACACCGAACACGATCTGCCCGGTGATATGACGGGGCAGGGCGAGGAGCTCGTCGTAAGTCGCGGCGGCGCGGGCCGGATCAGCCATGACAGCGGAGTGTAGCGCACGGCGTGGCGGGTTGCCTTTTGCTCTACCGACAGGCGTATCGGGCCGCGTCGAGGTTCAGGTGCTTGATGAGTGTGTCGAAGTTCATGGCGTTGGCCCTCGCACAGAGGCCGCTCTTCGAGCTGAGGGCGCCCGACGTGTATTCGACCTGCAAGACGGCCTTGCCCGCTTGGATGAACGGCACGAGGGCATCGCACTCGTTGTAAGCAAAACACTCCTCGTTGATGGCGAAGTCGACATCGTTCAAGAGCGCCGGGATGTCCGCGAGGTCGTTCTTCAGCGCGAACGACATCCCCTGGGCGTGGGCCTCCGCGGCCAGCGTGCGGATGAACGCCTGCTGCTCGCCGGCGGTGATGCCGGTGCCGGGATTGTTGTCGCGGGAGTCGACGTCATCGGCCTCCACGGCATCGCAGTGGCGCTGCGCCGCCATCGCGATGCGCGACTTCATCACGTTGACGACGACCGGCTCACGAACATCGAGCCAATATTGACCGGGCCAACCTTTGACCGCGTTGTGTCGGTACGGCGCCAGCGTTGCCGAGTCGGGGCGACCTGGCTCGTAGGCCGTGTCGAAGTAGCAGATCACCTTGCGACCCGCCGCGTGCAAGGTGTCGATGGTCGCCTGGCTCGTCTCGAAGAGGTCGATGTCGTAAGCGGCGACGTTCAAGGAGGTGTCGAGGTTGCCCGTCCCACTGAGCTGCCATTGCCACGACGTTCCAGGCTTTGGCATCCACCGCGAGGCCGATGGCGGCGGCGGCGGCGGCGGCGGAACCGACGCGTCGACGGTGGGGGGCGATGGCGCGGCATCCGTCTGGGGCCCCGGCATCGCGCACGCCTGGCGGGGTCCGTGCGTCAGCACCCGCGTCGCGCCTTCGCCGTCGCAGCTCGGCCTCGTCCTGGCTGACGGCCATCTCGCCGTCGGCGTCGTCAGCGCCGTCACCGAGCGCGGCGCACGCCGCCGCGCCCGTCGACAGGAAGAGCGAGAACGCGAAGAGGGCGAGCTTGTCGGTTCCAAACGAGATCGAGTCAGCCATGAGGGCACCTCCGAGACCCGATGCAGCGAGAGTCGTGCCGACAAAAGTGCCTGAAATTGCGGCCTAAATTGGTCGCATGGGGTCTCGCCGATGAGAGCCCTGTCTCACGCGTGAGAATCGTCTGTACCCATGAGAATCGCCGGATGGGGAGCGTTGGCGCTGGGACCGCGCCGCGAGCTCAGGGCGCGGTCGGATCTTTGGCCCGCAGCCCGAGCCGCTCGAGCATTCGGTAAAATGTCGGTCGCGCGATGCCCGTCTGCTCGACGGCGCGCACCACGACGCCGCCCGATGCCTCGAGGGCGCGGGTCAGGTACGTGCGCTCGAACCCCTCGAGGACCGTACGCTTCGCGTCATGAAACGGCATGGCCCACAGGGCGTCGTCCGATAGCGGGTTCAACGGCCCGTCGCCATCAAAGAGCGCCGTGCGATCCCGAACGCCGAGGAGCGCGTGGCGCTCGATGACATTTTTCAGCTCGCGCACGTTGCCGGGCCAGCGATGCGACCGCAGCATCGCCGCGATGTCCGGCGCGAGCTCTACGTCGTCGCGCCCCAAGGCGCGACGGAGGAGCATCGCCGCGAGGGGCTCGATGTCGTCGATGCGATCTCTGAGCGGCGGAACGACCACGCGGGCAACGGCCAAGCGATAGAAGAGATCCTTGCGGAAGGTCCCGTCGGCGACGGCCGAGGCCAAGTGACGGTTCGTGGCCGCGACCACGCGGACGTCGATCTTCTTCTCGTCGCGGCCACCGACGGGCCTGACGGTGCGAAGCTCGAGCACGCGCAGCAGCTTCGGCTGCATCTCGAGCGGCAACTCTCCAATCTCGTCCAAGAAGAGCGTGCCGCCGTGGGCCTGCTCGAAGAGTCCCATCCGCTCTTGAAGAGCCCCGGTAAAGGCGCCCTTCGCGTGACCAAACAGCTCGCTCTCGATGAGACCCTCGGGAATGGCGCCGCAGTCCACGGCGATGAAGGGGCCGCCCTGGCGCGGAGACTCGTCGTGGACGCCGCGCGCGAGCACTTCTTTTCCCACGCCGCTCTCGCCCTCCAAGAGGATCGTGACGTCGGTTCCACTGGCGCGCTCGAGGGTGCCGAAGACGTGACGCATCGCCGTCGACACGCCCAAGGCGGCGCCGAAATGGTCCCGCGTGGCCACCACGAGATCGCTCAAGCCCGAGTCGAGTTGAATCGCCAACGACGTCGTGCCCAAGGTGAGCGTGGCGTCGCCTGTGAGCGTTGCTTCATGCACGCGCAAGCTGCCGAGCACCGTGCCGTTGCGGCTGCCGTTGTCCCTCACGATCAAGCGGTCCGCGTCGAACAAGAGCGTTAGGTGTTCTCGTGACACCGTCGTGTCGGTGAGACGCAGGTCCGCGCCGTCACCGCTCCCCACCACGAAGCGTGGCGCTTCGACGCGCGCGCGAAGGCCCGCGTCGGGGCCCGACCGCACCGTCAACGTCGCGGCGCGAACGCGCACCGACGCCTGCCCCTTGGGTACCGCTTCCGTCAGCGCGTCGTCGGTCGCCATGGTTCCTCGAATCCTACGAGAGGTGCCGCCGCGAAACGGCCTGCGCGGTCCGAGCGGTTGGTGCCGCTCACGAGCCAAACGACCACGCCGACGCCGAGCGCAACGATAGCGCCCCCGGCAAAGGTGTTCGTCAGCAGTCGGTCGCGTCGGAAGGTGTCGAGCGTCTTCTGTGTGGGGCCGTCTTCGTAGGCCGCCTTGGCATTGAGCGTCTGCACGCCCAAGACGCCAGCCGTCGCGGCCAACGCGCCGCCGGCCCCCCAGGCGATCCAACTCGCCGTCGGTACCGAGCGCGCCTCTCGCGGTGGCGGCGTCGTCGTCTCGATTTGTCTTGGCGCCGCCGGCGAGGCTTCCGGCGACACCTCGATGGTCCGCGTTGCGCCCGCGTCGATGAGCACTTGATGCGTCTGCTCTCGGGTCGTGCGCAGCTCCGTCACGACGACGCGATGCGGGCCCGGAGGAAGGCGTCGCTTGATGGGCAACGCCTCTTCGGCGCTCCCGTCGATTCGGGCGGTGAAGCCGCGAGGTCCCCGCACCTCGAGCGTTGCGACCCGTGGCAGCGCGACGGCGAGACGCCGCTCCGCCTCACGGCGGATCTCCGGCGCCGTGTCAGGAACACCGAGGGCGCGATCGCAGTCTTCTGCAGCGCGCACCCAGTCGCCGCGCTTTTCCCAGGCCTCCGCGGCGTTGAGCCACGTCGTGGCGTGTGGCAACGTGCGCGCCGTTTGCTCGAAAGCGGCCGCCGCCGCCGCGAAGTCGCGGCGCGCGAAGGCGGCCTGTGCCTCACGGAAGGTCTCGCTTGCGGCGGCACGCGAGTCCGCCTCACGCGCGCCTGGCGTCTGAGCGAAGGTGGGGGCGGCGATGCATGTGTAGAATGCAAGCACTAGCAGCGCAGCGGGCGAGCGGCTTCCCCTCACGGCGCTCCTTCGTAGGGATTGCCGTATTTGGGTTTGGGTTTCGAAGGTCTTTGGGGGCGGGCCACGTTGGTCTTCCCGCGCGGCGCCGCGCTCGCGCTGGTCAGAGGAGCGGTCGGAGTTGGCGGATGGCTTGCCGTCGGCGGCGCGGCGGGCGCCACGGAAGACGACGGCGTCTGGGCCATGGAGACGTCGGGCGGAGGGGCCTCGGTGACCATCGCCGAAGGCGCCGACGCCGTCTCCGTGACGCGGCTCGTCGCGGCGCGACGCCACGCAACCCCGCCAAGCCCTATCAAGAGGAGCGCCGCGGCCCCGGCGGCCAGAAGAGCCGTGGCCGCGCCCTTCCTGGGGCTGCCGGCGCGGGGCTCGACGTCGCCCGGGAGCGTCGTCGCCGTGCCCGCTTGCGTTCGCGCGAGCTGCGCCTCCGTATCGTGCCGGCGCCGGAGGATTCGCTCACTGGCGAGACCGTTTACCCAGGCGGCCACGGACTTCGACGAAAGCGCGATGCCCTCGGCGTGGGCCGCGCCCTCGAGCGCGTCCGCCATCTCCTCGGCGCTGGAGAAGCGATCGGCGGGGTCCGCCCGGACGGCGCGCATGATCACGTCGCCCAAGGCTCGACTTGCCTTTGGGTTAACCATGCTCGGATGGGGGACGCCCTGGCCGGCGCGCTCGCCACGGAACTCTTCCGGAAGCCGTGCGCCGGCAAGAAGCTCCCAGAGGACGACGCCCAACGCGTAGAGATCGGCGCGTCGGTCGATGGCTTCGGAGCGGAATTGCTCCGGCGCCATGTACGCGAGCTTGCCCTTGCGGTTGCTGAGATCACGGCTCGCTTTGGCGCCCTCGGCCTTGGCCACACCGAAGTCCGTGAGCTTTGCCACGCCGTCCTGGCCCACCAAGATGTTCTGAGGCGAAACGTCCCGATGCACGAACTCGATGGGCTCGCCGGCTTCGCTCCGCAGCGAGTGCGCCGCGTGAAGCCCGCGAAGGACATCGGCGCCGATGCGCGCTGTCACTTCGTGTGCGACATCGCGAACGGTGCCACGCGCGGCGGCGGCGTCGATGAGGTGCGCCAAGGAGTCGCCCTCGACGAGGGCCATGGCCAAGAAGAGAACCCCGCCGCTCTCGCCGAGGTCGAGGACCTCCACGACGTTGGTGTGCGAGATGCGAGACGCTAGCCGAGCTTCGTCGAGGAACATGGTGCGGAAGCCCGGGTCGGCGGAGAGCTCCTCGCGCATCACCTTGATGGCGACGGTGCGACGGAAGCCAAAGTCGCCGAGTCGTAGCGCCGACCAGACGTGTCCCATTCCGCCGCTGGCCAACGGCGACAGGAGCTCATACGCCCCGAGGCGCGCCCCCGGCTTTAGCGCGGTCGTTGGCTCCGCCCCCGTGGCGTTCGCGGCGTTAGGGACATCGGCCGTCGCCGTCCGCATCCTTGCGAGGCTAGCACGCCGCGAAAACCCGCTGGGAACGGCGAGAACTCGCATGACGTCGCTTGACCCCAGGTGGCGTCGGCGGAGATTCTCGCTGCCGTGAGGCTGGCCTCTTGGACCATCGGCGCAGGGCTCTTCGGCTTCGGCCTGCTGGCGTGTTTCGTGGATGTCGACGAGACGCTCCTCGAGCGTGCCGCTGTGGACGCCGCGGCACGTGATGGCGGCGCGTCTTCGGATGCGGTCGTGGGCGTCGTCGACGGGGCCGACGGGGCCGAGCCCTACCCGGGGCTCACGTGCGGCAAGACCTTTTGCACGCCCCCCGGCGAGGTGTGTTGCGCCACGACCTTCGGCGACCCGGACATCGCCAACGGGGCCTGCTCCACCAAAGACCTGTGCAAGAGCGGTGACTTCTTCGGCTGCACGAGTGAGCGCGACTGCGCCGGCGCGGGGCTCGGGGACGTATTGTGTTGCGCTGTGCATGTAAAGGGCGCGTTCAACCTCACGAAGTGCGCGTCGAGCTGCGACGCGACGTCGTCGACGCTCTGCGATCCCAAGGGCTCCGTGTGTGCCCTGGGCAAGCGTTGCCTGCCGAGCACCGAATTCCCGAAGCTCTTCGAATGCACCGCCTTGTGAGTTAGGTCGGCGCTTCGCCGCGGACCTTCGATGCGAGGGCCTTCGCGCGGCGGCCCCATCCCAGGTGGACTTTTTCCAGCACCATCGGCCCGTTTCATAATCTCGCCGCGCCTCGGCCACCTTTGAGCCAACACCACGGCTTCGAGGTCGACCATGCAGCAGCAGCGAATCGCGCCCCCCACGGCGCCGGCAAGCCCCGCCACCGTCGCCACAACGCGTCGAGCGCACCTCCTCACGCGCGCCATGGTGGTCGCCGTACTTGCGGCCGCCCTCCCGGTCATGGCCACGGCTGGTTGCGTGGACCACACGTACGCGCCATGCGCCGGAAAAAAGGCCGGCGCCGCGTGCCGCGTCTGCCCACAGAACGACGACGCATGCGTCGAAACGATGGAAGTGAAGACCTGCAACGCGGCGGGTGCTTGCACGTCGTCGCCCTCGCGCGCGGCTGCACGCCCCGACCCCAACGACGGCCACCCTTGGCTCATCGACACGGGCGGCGGCTTCTGCGCCTCGTGGATGGGCGCGACGGATGGGCCCGGCGGAGCCCTTTGGGTCGGAACCGGGGCGGGCGTCTTCCGCCTCGCGGCGCCGGAGCCAAACGCCACGTTCCCCCTTGGCGGGCGGCCGACCGAGGTGGGCGGTGTCCGGGCGCTTCATCGCGGCATCGATGCTGTCTATGTGGATTTCGGCGGCAGCGAGGTGATTGAGTTCGGGGGCGCCTCGGCGACGCGAACGAGCTTGGGCACCGGAATCTCCGCGCCCATGGCGACGTCGGACAACGGGTGCGTCGCCGTGCGCCGCGGCGATGAGCTCGTCGTGCGGTCGCCCGGGGAAGGGGCTCTCCGAACCGCCCCCATTCCGCGTCCGAAGGACGGGCGCGAGCTCGTCATCGAGAGCGTCGTAGGTACCGATGATGGCTTCCTCGTTCGGACCTTTCGCCACAGCTCAGGCGAGCTAGGCGCCGTCTACCGGGTCTCGTGTCCCGGCATCGCCGTCACGGAACTCGCGCGCGGTCGCGCCGTCGCGAACCTCGACGACTTCGCCCGCGGCAACGACGGAAGGGTTTGGGCCATCGACCGCTACAACGCTTCCGGTGGTGCGAGCCAGTACCGGCTGATGCACTCCGAGGATCAGGGGAAGACCTGGGCTGCCGCTTCGGTACCTCATGGGTGGCAGTCTTGGAGGGTCGCCGTGCGCGGTCGTTGGGTCGTGGCGGCAGCCCCGAAGATGGACGCCGTTCTGCTGTCCGTCGACGGGGGCAAGAACTGGTCGCTCGAACTCATCGAGACGCACTCCGCCGTGGGGGAGTTTCATACCCTCAGCGTCCACGTGTCGGACCGCGGCGTCGTGACGCTCGGTGGAAACTGCAACTACTTGATTCATCGGCGTGCGCCGCTCCCCATGACACCGTGAGCCGGACGAGGGGCTCCGCGTGCCCAGAGGAGCCCAAGTTCCAGCTCGAAGGCGTCGAGGGAGCGGCGCGGACCTCGCCTCGTCGCCGCGCCGGGTAACGCCAGGCGTGTGCGCTACATTCGGGCCCGGGGACCGCGCACGCCCAAGATGTCTCCCTTTGGCCCATGCGTGGTACACAAGCGATTGGCTCATGAACACGGAAGATCTCGCTTCCGCCGTATTGGTCCGGCGCTACCGGCTGCTTCGTCCCATCGGCGAAGGTGGCATGGGCGTCGTCTACGAAGCGCAGGACACCGACAACCAATCGCGCTGCGCCGTAAAGCTCCTCCGTCGCGAGTTCGTGAACAACGCGGCCGTTACCGAGCGCTTCCTCGACGAGGCCAAGGCGTGTCAGCGCCTCGCCCATCCCAACGTCGTTCAAGTTTTCGATGTTCGCCGGGCCGAAGACGGGACTCCGTTTTTCGTGATGGAGTTCCTCGACGGAGCGCCGCTCGCCGCGTACCTCAAGGGCGGCTCGCGGATCCCCGTGCCCGACGCGGCGAACGTGCTCCACGGCGTCCTCTCGGGCCTGTCGGCGGCGCACGCGGCGGGCATCGTCCACCGCGATCTCAAGCCCGAGAACGTCGTCCTGGCGCGTGACACGACGCCCGGCGGCTCGGGGGGCCTGCGCGCGAAGATCCTCGATTTCGGCATCGCCAAGGTCATGGACCTCGCCGGCGGCATGGGCGCACGCACGCAGACCGGGATGCTGCTCGGGACGCCCGCGTACATGAGCCCGGAGCAAATCCGCAACGCGAAGGAGGTCGACGCGCGCTCCGATCTCTTCGCCTGCGGCGCGCTCTTCTACGAAATGCTCTCCGGCCGTCAGGCCTTCGGCGCGAGCAACGAGTTCGCAAAGCTCACGGCGGTGCTCACCACCGAGCCAGAGCCGCTCGAGCGCATCGATCCGTCGCTGGCGTCGCTTGGGGCGTTCGTGTCGCGGGCCCTCGCCAAGGATCGCAACATTCGCTTCCAGTCGGCGGACGAAATGCTCGGCGCGCTCTCGCACGTCATGGCGGGCTATCAAGGTTCGCTGAGGCCGCCCGGCGCTTCAGCGGCGCCCCCGGGCCTAAGCGGTGCGCCGGCGTTGCTCGCGTCCGTGGGCCCGGCGCCTGCCGGAAAGAGCTCCACGCTCGCCAGCGCTCCCTCCGTGACCTTCCACGATCGCATCGCCGAAGTGACCGTCGACGGCGGTGGCTCGCGTCGCGTGGTCCCCGCGTGGATGGCGGCGCTCCTCGTCTCGGCGGCGCTCTTCTTCGGGTTCTTGCTGGGGCTCGCCGTCGGGCGAACGATGTAGCTCTCGGTGGCGAGAGTGCGCCGGGCAGGCATCGAGCGACATGATGACCGCGGACGAACCTTCCCGTTCTCAAGACTTCGATGTCACCATCGATGCTCTCGACGACGGTCGCATTGCCACAGCACTCGTTGCCAGCGAGCGGTTGCTCCGCGGCGACAAGACGCTGATTCCTCGGCTCCTCCGGGCTCGGGCTCTTTCGAAAGCCTGGCGGTTCGCCGAGTCGGAAGCGGTCCTGCTGGCGGAGCCGACGGACGACCTATCCGCGGAGCAGCAGTGGGTGCTCTATCGCTCCTGGGCTGTTCTCCGCGGAGAACAGCGGCGGCACTTCGATGAGGTCGAGTGGCTCCGGTGTGCCACGGACTTGAGGCCGACCGAGACCTCCGGATGGATCATGATGGGCTGCGCCTACGCACTGGCTGGCCGTTTCACCGAGGCCGCGGCGTGCCACCAGAGAGCCACGGTCTGCGACGGGGATCCGGACGAGGCGTTCTTGAACCTCGGCTACGTACTCCGGGCAGAGGCGCGCTTTGAGGAAGCGCGGGAGGCGTTCGCGAGGGCCCTCTTACTCACCCCCGACTATCCGGAAGCACGGTCGGCCTTGGCCGACGTGTCAAAGGCGCTTGCGGCGTCGCGAAGGCAGAGTCCGACGACGCGGAAGGCCACGTGGAAAGCGGCCATCGAGGGCTGGCGCTCAGATCGAGTCGCATCAGGACTGGTGGCCATGGATCGCTACGATGCGCTAGACCCCCACTCGGAGCCGGCCAAGATCCTTCGTGCGGAGATGCTGATCTCGATCCGTCGTTTCAGCGAAGCGGAAGCCTCGCTCCTTCGCGTGGACGACTCGGGCAAGGCGCGTGCGTCCTGCTATGCCGCATGGGGCTCGCTACGCGACGCACAGGGGCGTTTCGACGAGGCCATCAGTTGGTACGGCCGACAGCTTGAAGTCGACCCTAGGTCCGGGGCCGATACCGCAATGGGCACCTCGTACGCGATGTCCGGTCGCTTGGACGAGGCCGAGCGTCGTTTCCGTGGTGCCATGCGGCGGCCCGGCGACCCGTCCGGCGCGCAGCGAGAGCTCGGCCACATCTTGCGCATGCAGCTACGACTCGACGAGGCGCGCGACGTGCTCGAGGCGTGCCTGCACAGGAAGCCCCGGTCGGAGCGGGCCAGGCGCTCGTTGGAAGATGTCGCTCAAGCCTCCGCGCTCCTGGGCAACGCGCGGTAGCTGTCGACCTACGGGAGCTTCGCGCTCAAGAACGCTCGCAGCTTGATGAGCGTCTTTGGGTCCCGCGTGAACGAGGGCGGCACGAAGGCCTCGGACCACGCTTGCACCTCGCGGAGGAAGCCGTCGCGGACGGTGCCGTCGCCGACGATGTCGTCGACGGTGCGGCCGCGGGCCGCGCCTTTGCGGAGATTCTGCACGTAGTTCTCGAGGCGCGGGTAATCGTCGCCGAGAAACTCCTGAACGACCATGGCGTCTTCCGCGAGGCGCTGGAGGCGCCCCTCGTCGGACTCGGGGTGCGCCGACACGGCGAGCGCGGCGGCCACGCGCAGCACGAAGGCGTCGTCCATGAAGCCGAGATCGTCGATGCCGTCGGGGATGAGATCGAGCGACTTGAAGATGTAGTTCAGGCCACCGGCCACCGAGCGGCGCGACTCTTCGGGGACGTCCTTCTTCAGCACCTCGGCGAGGATGGCCGCGTCTTCACCGAGCGACTTCAGCCAGTTGGGAAAGAGCTCGAGGAAGCGGGCGTCTTGAGAGCCTTCGGTCATGGTGCCCCACCGTAGCAAAGGCCGGGGGCCGTACCAAGCCTCGCCTCGCGCACGACGCGTCGGAGCCGCCGCCCGAATCGCTGCGGCCCTCGGTGGCGTCACTCGTTACGCGGCCGTCAGGCGGGGACGCGGCTCTCGTTGCCCGTGCGCTGCGTCTGCTGCGGCGGCGAGTGCATGTTCTCCATCAACTCCTGGAGCAGATCGCGGACCTCGGCCTTGCCCTTCAGGTGGTTGAGGAGCAAGAGCGACGCCTCGTTGAAGGCCTTCTCGTAACCGAGGCCTTCGCGCGTTCGCGTCGCCACCTTCTCGCGACCCTGCGAGAGATCCTCTTCGAGGGCCTCCGCATAGCGGGCGAGCTGCGCGCGCAGCTCGTCGATCTGACGACGCAGATCGCGTGCGTGAGCTTCTTTCACGCCGCCTTTTTCTTCGCGCTCGAGGAGCTGCTCCTTGCGCAGCTCGAGGACCGCTTGCGCGGCACCGGAGCGCTCGAAGGATGCTCGCAACGCCGGCCCTGGCGCGGACTGCGCTGTGGCCTGATCGGCGGCGCTCTTGGCCTGTGCCGCGGCGCGCTCCGCGTGCTGCACGAGCTCGCGGAGGCGCGTGGCTTCGTGTTGCTCCGTCGAGACCTCGCGGAGCGCTCGCGACTCTTCGTGCGCGAGCTCCTCGACCTTGCGGCCGATCTCGGCGCGGAGGGCGCGGCCGCGTCGTTCGAGCGACTCGAGCTTGCGCGTGTGGCTCGCGACTTCGCCTTCGAGTCGCGTGGCGCGCGACGCGAGATCCCACGCTTGTGCGACGGCGGCTTGGATCTCCGCCGGCGCGTTGGCCGACGGGTACGCCCGGCTCACCATGCGCGAGAAGAGCGCGGCGCGGCTCGCCCACTCGATCACGCCGGGCGATTCGGGCGGTGGCGGCGGCGGCGGGGCGGCGACCTCGCCGGACGCGCTGTTCACGTCCCACGCGGTGCTCGGGATGGCGCGCTGCAGGCCCTTCAGCTCTTCATGGAGATGGTGGGCGTCTTGGTGGCGCTTGCGCTTGTCCTTGTCGAGGAGCTTGAGGATGATCGCTTCCGCCGCCGGGAGCACGTCGGGCTTGATGGAGCGGGGCTTGGGCGTGGGCCCGGTGCGCTGCAGCTCGAGGAGCGTCTCGCGATCGTTCGAGCGGAAGGGGAGCTGCCCCGTGAGCATCTCGAAGAACAAGACTCCGAGCGCGTAGAGATCGCTTTGCGGTCCTGCTTCTTCGCCGCGCGCTTGCTCCGGCGACATGTACTCGGGCGTTCCGAAGACGGCGCCCTTGGGCGCGAGCCGCGGATCCATCGCCAAGTGGGCGAGTCCGAAGTCGAGGATCTTCACGAAGTCTTTTCGACCGCCGCGCGACGACAAGAGGATGTTGTCGCTCTTGAGGTCGCGGTGCACGACACCGAGGTCGTGGGCGCGACCGAGCGCCGCGCACATCTGCTCGAGGATGTCGACGCTGCGCGCCAGCGGCATGGGCCCCCGCGCGAGCTCCGTCGAGAGCGACGTGCCGACGAGGTACTCCATGACGAGGTAGAGCTCGCCCTCTTCCGTCTCGCCGATGTCGTGGATGTCGATGATGTGCGCGTGGTCGACGCGGTTGGCGGCGCGCGCCTCGCGGAGCATCCACGCACGAAGGTGCGTTTCACCGCGCAGGTCGGGCCGAATGAGCTTCAGCGCGACGACCCGCTCGATGAGCACGTGACGGGCGCGATAGACGACGCCCATGCCACCTTCGCCGGCTCGTGCTTCGAGCCGGTACCGACCTGCGACGACCCGACCGAGCATCGGATCGACGGGTTTGCCTCCTGAAGAGACTCGCTGCTGCTGATTCACGCGTGATCCGGAGCTCCGCTGACGACGCGATACGGGGAACGCCCTTGCTGCAACGTGCCCAAAGTGAGGCTCGAGGCTAACAGGAGAGCTTGGCCCAAACCAAGGGCCAACCAGGGGGGAAAGAGGCCCACGCGCGCGATTGGTCACACCTTCGGAGCCGAAGCTCTCGCGTGGCGTCGCGCGCGCTGGCTCTCAGAACGCGACGCGAACGAGCGGCATCCGGACCTCGGTGCCGGCGCTGGCGACGCCAAGGCGCTTTTGCTCCGCGAGCGAATAGACGGGCTTCACTTCCGGAACGGGCAGGCCCAACCGGAGTGACGGGCGCGACCAATCGAGCAGCGACGTCGGCGGAGTCGCCGGTGCGGCGGCTGGCGGAGTCGCCGGGGCGGCCGGGGTCGTTGCGGGCGCGGGCGGCGGGCTGCCTGCCGGCGGCGCGCCAATGACGACGCTGCCACCGACGGTTCCCGGATCGGCCGGGGGACCGCTCGGCGCGCGATCTTCGCGAACGCCATCGACGGGCTTGTAGGTCGTGGCGTTGAGCACCATGACCACCGCCGGGATCACGAGGGCGAGACCGCCTGCGAGCATGTAGACGGGCACGCGGCCGTCGTCGACGTTCTGCTCGACGAAGTAGCCGCCGACGCCACCGGCTGCGGCACCGAGGCCGGCGCCGACGCCGTAGGCCACGCCGCTCTGCACGTTCGCGAGGGCCATGGGGATCGTCACAATCTCAGCGCCGAGGAGCGCACCGCCGACGATGCCCTTGCCGGTCGGCGAGACCTCGTCAGCGTGGGCGGGGGAGGCCGCTGTCAGGGCCGCGAAGGCCGCAAGCAGCGGCAGCGTGGCGCGGGCAGTGGTAAAAATTCGGGACTCGCGTCGTGCGTGCCGCATCTCGTTCTCCATAGGGTTCGACTGCACGAAAGAAGGTTGCGCGAACCTATCACGGCGTTCGGACAAGGCACCATCCTATAGAGAGACGCCTTTCAGAATCGCGAGCGCGCCGGACTGGGCGCCCGTGTCGGGTCTCGCGGGGGCGCGAACGCCGCCTTTGTCCCCCAATTCGCTGCGGAGCCGGTAGCGTCTGGCCAGACGAACCGCGAACCCCAGGCGAAACGATGCCGAAAGCACGGAACGTCGGATCAGTCATGAGCAACACGTTCCAACGAAGGAGCGCGCGCGCCGCTCTCGGCGCCGTCGCGGTGGTCGCCACGGTGGCGTTGCTTGGCGGCACCGTCCGCACGCTCCCGCTCTTGATCGATCCCAACATTCCCACGAGCGCGGCGTGGCTCTTCGCGCGGGCCGTCGCGGTTCTCGCGCTCGAGGTCGCGATCGCCCTTGGGTGGCCTGTTGGCTGGAGCCTCGCGCTCGCGACGCTCGTCGAGCGGGGCGAGGCGCGCGCCTACCAGACGCTCGGGACTTCGCCGGCGGAGCTGGCCGGAAAGCTCGGTTTTCAAGGCCTCGCCATCGCTGCGGTCCTCTTCGGCGTCTCGTGGTCCGCGGCGCTCGACGCCGAGCGCCCGGGCCGTGTCCTCGCGGATCTTGTCGTCGCGAGTCGTTCCGCCTGTGAGTCGGAGGGCGCGCTCGCCGCCCGCGCGATCCCCATTCCGTTTTTGTCGGCGCACTGGCTCTGTTCGCCGGGCGTTCCGCCTCGTCTCTACATGCCTTTGCCGCGGCCGGAGGGAGCGCTCGCGACGGCCACGTCCCTTTACGTCTCGCCTGATGTCCGAAGCGTTCGCCTCACGGGCGCCAACGTTGAGATGGGCCGTGCGTCGCTCAAGGTGGGCGAGCTCGAGTTGAAACGACTCCCGCCGCTCGTCGCTTCCGCGACGATTGGGCCCTTGGGCCGGGCCGCGTCGATTTCGGCAGCAACGCTCGTGGCCGCGTGGGGCGTGGCGTGGCTGGTCCTCAACCTCGCGATAGATCGGCGGTTGTGGGCGATTTCGCTGGCTGGGACTGCGGGCCTCGCGGGCTTTGGGGCGCTGCGAGGGCTTGATCGCCTGGGCGTCGGGGACCGCCCTTGGCTCCTCGGCTTGGTGCCCGTCGCGACGCTCACCGCGCTCGCCCTGGGGGCGCTCTTAGTCGTAGGCTTGCGACGAATCAGGGCCACTGCTACTTCATAGGGAGAACGCCATGGGAAACATCGGCCCCGGAGAGCTCGTTATCATCGCGCTGATTGCGCTCTTGCTCTTCGGCGCAGGGCGCATCGCCGACATTGGCAAAGGCCTTGGGCAAGGCATCAAGAACTTCAAAAAGGGCCTCAAAGAAGAGGGCGACGGCGACGACAAGAAGTCCGCCGACGCCAAGGACAAAGAGCCGCCCAAGCCGAAGGAAGCTAGCTGAGTTAGCGTTTGCCCAGCGAACCTCGCAGCTGACCGCTTCTGCGAGGCGCAGACCGAAGCAGAAGCCCCTGGTCTGCCAGGGCGCGGAGGGAGGCTCGTGAGCGTTAGCTCACGAGGGAACCTGCGAAGGTTCCACCAACCTGGTACAACGGGCGGGGATGGCACGAAAGCTTGCTGATCGACTGAAGGCCGTCGCGCCGAGCGTCACGCTGCAGATGAATGCGCGCGCGGCGGATCTTCGCGCGCGCGGCGTCGACGTTTACAACCTCGGCGTCGGCGAGCCCGACTTCGAGCCGCCCTCCTTCGTCCTCGAGGCCGCGAAGCGCGCCATCGACGAAGGCAAGTCGTCGAAGTACACGGCCGTCTCGGGCATCGCGCCCCTCAAGAAAGCCATCGCGGCGCAGATTGAGCGAACGCGCGGCTACGCGCCGGCGCCCGAAGAGATCGTCGTGACCGTGGGCGCGAAACACGCGCTCATGAACCTCGCCCTCGTGCTCTTCGAAGCCGGCGACGAGGTCATCATCCCCGAGCCCTATTGGGTCAGCTACCCGGAGCAGGTTCGCATGATGGGCGCGACGCCCGTCTTCGTGCCGAGCGACGAGAGCACGGGCTTCCGCATCGAGCCGGCGGCGCTCGCGAAGGCGCTGACGCCGCGCACCAAGGCCGTCGTGTTCTGCACGCCTTCGAACCCGAGCGGCTCAGCGTATTCGGCGAGCGAGATGAAGGCGCTCCTCGACGTGCTCGCGCCCCACGATTGCTGGATCATCGTCGACGAGATCTACTCCGAGCTCGTCTACGACGGCTTCGAGCACGTCTCCGCGCTGAAGCTCGCGCCCGAGCTTCGCGAGCGCCTCATCCTCGTCGATGGCGTGTCGAAGAGCTACGCCATGACCGGCTGGCGCATCGGTTGGCTCGTCGCCACGAAGGAAGTGGCGAAGGCGTGCGACATGGTCCAAGGCCAGAGCACCACGAACCCAACGGCCGTGGCACAATACGCGGCGCTCGCGGCGCTCACGGGCCCGCAAGACGCCCTCGCCCAGATTCGCGCGTCGTTCCAAGCGCGTCGCGACGCGATGGTCGACGGCTTGAACGCCATTCCGGGCATTCGCTGCCGCAAGCCCGAAGGCGCGTTCTACGCCTTCGCCGACGTGCGCGGTCTCCTTGGCACCGAGAAGAAGGGCCGAAAGCTCACGACCGACGCCGACGTCGCGATGCTCTTGCTCGAAGAGGCCCACGTCGTCGGCGTCCCCGGCGGGGCCTTTGGCGCGCCGGGACACTTGCGGCTCAGCTACGCCGTCAGCCTCGAGCGCATCCAGGCCGCGCTCGCCGCCATCCGCGCCGTCCTCTCGTAGAGGCGCCTGGCGCTAGTCGCAGGTGCTCTGGCAGATGTCCGCGAGGCAGCTTTGCAGCGGCGCTTCTTTCGCCACGCACGCGTCGTGACCGGCCACGCACTTCGCCTTGCACGTGCAGTCGGAGACGCACAGCACGAGGCAGTTGAGCAGCTCACTGGAGCAGTCGGTCTCGGCGGCGCGGGCCTTCGCTTCCGCTTCGCACTTGCCGTTCCAGGGCTTCTCGCGAGCGCACTCGCAGCCTTGTTTTGCGCCGGCGATGCACGTCTGGCAGTTGAGCTCGGGCGAGCGCTTCCAGGCCGCCATCTTCGCGCAGCTCTCGTCGAAGGTGAGGCTCTGTCGCGCGGTGCCCGTGGTGGACGCTTCGTCGTTGTCAGCGCCGCAGGCGACGAGCACCAAGCATCCAAGTACAAGGAGCGAAGTGAAGCGCATGCACGTTTCTTAGCACGACTCTTTTCACGCTGGGCCGCGCGACAGGGACACCGGGGCCGGGGTGGGGGAGGGCGGAGGCGGGGGCCGGGCGACTAGTTCGCATGCTAATTGTCGTCCTCGCGGGGCCGGCCGCCCCCGGCCGCGCCTGTCCGCGGTCACCGCGCACCGCCGCGGGCGATGGGGGCGCGAGCCTCGATTGGTTAGCATGCACACCATCGAGTTCGGCAGCCCGGCGCCCCCGCGCGCCGCTCACTCGCGCCGCGCGTGCCGCGTATCCGGAAAGCCACGCAACCCCGCGTTGCCATGACACCGATGTCGTAGCGGTCGCGGCCCAAGCGCCGGACCCAGAGGGCCTTTCGCAAGAAATAGCTCGCGGCTCGGTTCTTTCATGTAGTCTCGCGCCGCCTGAAGGGGGACTCTCCCCTCGGTTTGTTCGAAACAAGAACGATGAATCGAAGGGGTGAACCTAGCGTCCAACGGAGCCGAGCCTTTGTCGCCGATTCCATTGTCGCTGGGCTTCTCTCTTGTTTGGCTATCTCGTCCGGCGCCCCCACCGAGGCGCATCAACTGTGGAGGAACTTCTAATGAACTTTTCGTTTGCCAAGCGTGCCGCGATCCTCGGCGCGGCGGTTGCCATCCCCGCCATCACGGCCTGTAGCAGCGACCTCACCAACCCGGCCGGTGATCTCTGCTGCACCGACTTCAAGCCCGGTCAGGCGATGCTTGACGCAAAGTTCACCGGCGACGTCGCCGTCAACGGTCAGTTCCAGGCGTTCGCGCAGGCCGCCGGCGACCTCAGCGTCACCGCCTCCGCCGCCGTCACCGACGTGACCAACGCCTGCCAGGCGATCGCCGTCGACCTCGGTGCGAACCCGAGCGACCCGGGCGCCAACGGCAAGACGGGCGGGGCCCTCATGTCGTTCTGGTGTGACCAGGCCCTCGCCAGCATCAACGCCGCCGCCAGCGCCTCCGGCTCGGCCAAGGCCTCGCTCAGCATCGAGTTTGCGCCGCCGCAGTGCAGCGCGTCGATCTCGGCGCAAGCGAACTGCCAAGCGAAGTGCAGCGGCGACGCCAAGTGCGACATCAAGGCGACTCCGCCGAAGTGCACGGGCGGCACGCTCGAGATCTCCTGCAAGGGCGGTTGCACGGCGGAAGCTGGCGCCTCCGTGAAGTGCGAGGGCTCCTGCGAGGCCAACTGCGAAGGCTCCTGCACCGCGCAAGGCGGCGTCGATTGCCAGGGCAAGTGCGAAGGCACCTGCGAAGCCAAGGCCGGCGTCAACGGCAGCGGCGCTCAGGCCGACGGTACCTGCAAGGGAACCTGCAAGGGCACCTGCTCGGTCACGCCCCCGGGCGTGAAGTGCAGCGGCACCTGCCAAGGCAAGTGCTCCGGCAGCTGCAAGGCGCAAGCGGGCGCCTCCGTGAAGTGCGACGGCAAGTGCGACGCTGACTTCGAGCCCGTCTCCTGCACCGGTGGCAAGCTCGAGGGTGGCTGCAAGGTCGAAGCGAAGTGCGAAGGCAACTGCAACGCCAGCGCGAGCGCGAAGGCCGAGTGCACGCCGCCCGAGCTCAAGATCGTCGCGAACGCCAGCGCCCAGGGCAACGTGAAGATCAACGCCCTCATCGACACCCTCAAGGTCAACCTGCCGAAGCTCATCGTCGTCGCTCAGGCGCGCGGTCAGGCGTTCTTGTCCACCACCGGCGTCGTTGCCGAAGGTGGCGCGAGCATCGCCGGCTCCGGCAAGCTCGACGTGAAGGGCACCGCCTGCCTCGTCGCCGCCGGCGCCGCGGCTGCCGCTGCGATCAAGGACATGACGTCCTCGGTCGAGGCCTCCGTCAAGATCGTCGGCGCCGTCAAGTGACGACCCGAGCGCGGCGCGTCTGCTTCTAACGGAGCGGCGCGCTTCGCACCGACTGCGAAGAAGGCGAGGGCTGGTCCCTCGCCTTCTTCCTTTTCTCTCTCTCTCCTCTCTCTCTCCTCTCCTCTCCTCTCCTCTCCTCTCCTCTCCTCTCGTCCCCACAAAGCGCGTCGAGGCGCCCGTCGCCGAGCGCCTCGATTCGCCAAATCCCCTTCGACCATCCGCGTGCACTCTGCACGCGACGACGCGCGTCCCTCTTAGGTCGGCAACGTCCCCGCGGCGACGGCGCCGCCACCGAGCGGACTCGCCGCGCCGAGCGGGCTCCCCGCGGGCGCCCCGTACGTGTACTGGTAGCTGTACCCGTTGGGTGTGCCCTGCACGCTGTAGTTGACGGGCGCGCCGCCGAACGGGCTCGCGTTCTGGCCCAAGATCCCTTGAAGCGGCGAGCCGAACGACGGGCCACCCTGCGGCGCTCCGAACGCGCCACCGAACGGCGGCATGCCCCCCGGGCCGAAGTCGGGGGGGCCAAAGCCCGGAGGCCCAAAGCCCGGAGGCCCAAAGCCGTGATGCCCTCCGAAGCCTTGACCGAAGTTCGGGTTGTCGAGGCGCGCGTCGAGGCGTGCGAGGGCGCCCTGGAGCGGCCCCGCGATGTCCGCGTGCGTCGCCGAGTATTGCTGAACGGCGGCCTGGAACGTTTGATCACCAAGGAGCTGATTGAGCGCGGCGCGTCCGTTCGGGTCGTGCATCACGGCGCCGAGCGGGTGGTGGAAGCCGCCGCCTTGCTGGCCGGCCTCGTTGAGCGGCGCGAGCGCCTGCGCGAGCTCGGGGTGTTGCGCTTCGAACTGTTGAAGCGCGCCCTGGAACGTTGGATCGTGGATGAACTCGCGCATCGCCATGCGGCCTTCGTGGAAGCCGCCGTGCTCCATGCCGCCGAAGCCAGGGAACATGCCCTGACCGAGCCCCTGAAACTGGCCCTGCTGCGTGGGGTCGAAGGTAAACCCCGCAGCGGGCTCTTGCTGTTGCTGCGAGACCGGTAGCGCGCCGAGCGAGACGCCACCACTCACGCCATCCAAATCGTCGAAGTTCACTTCTCGCATGGTCCTCGGCCTCCGACTTCCTACTCAGCAAGCGGTGGACCGCGACCGTTGGCAGTCGGAGTTGTCAGAATTTTCGGAGGATCGGGCCGCGTCCTACATCCGCGCCGGGGCGCGATGGATTCAGGCTGTCGCGCGCCGAAGACGCGCACACGTCCTACCCGAGCGTCGATGTCGCGGCGCTGCCCCGATGGATCAAGTGAACACCAGGCCTCTCTTCCGATCCGAGGCGAGTCAGTGCACCAAGGGCGCTCCTTTCCGTTCCCGCAGCCGTCGTGGTGACGCCGCGTTGGCGCTCGGCCACCGTGCGGCGGGAGGAGATCATCGCGTCCGCGCCTCTTGGACCATCGCTTGCGTATGTGCCCGCCATGCCCTCCCCCCGCACGTCCACGTTAGCGTTTGCCTCCATCGCCTCGGTGCTCGCCGCTTGTGGGAGCAGTGTGGAGCCCGATGTCGACCCGACCAACGGCGGCCCCGCCGCGGCGTTCGCCGATCCGGCCGCCAACGGCGGCGGCAGCGTCACACCCACGGACGTCGACCCGTCGTCCGCGTGTGCGACGTCGTCGGCGCTCGGCGAAGGCTCGCCCGCGTCGCTGGTGTTCATGTTCGATCGCTCCGGCAGCATGCTTGACGCGAACAAGTGGGTGGAGAGCTCGTCGGCCCTCAAATCGTTCTTCACCGACGCGGCGAGTACGGGCCTCAGCGCCTCGCTCCAGTTCTTTCCGCAGGGAGCCGTCGACTCGCCTGAGTGCGCGGCCAACGCGTACCAAGCCCCAGCGGTTCCCATGACCCAGCTCCCCAACGCGCAACAGTTCGCGTCGGCCATCAACGGGGTGAAGGTCCAAAGCAAGGCGCCGACGCCGACGCTGCCCGCGCTCACCGGCGCCCTCGCCTACGCGAAGTCGGTGGAGGCCTCGGGGAAGAACGCCGCCGTCGTCCTCGTAACGGATGGCGAGCCGAATCAATGCGGCAGCACGGTGGCGTCGGTCTCGAAGGTCGCCGCGGCGGCCGCTGGCAGCGTCAAGACGTACGTCGTCGGCGTGGGCGACAACCTCAAGAACCTGAACGCCATCGCCGCCGCTGGCGGCACCGGCGCGGCGATCCTCGTCTCGACGACGGACCCCGCGAAGATCGCCTCGGATCTCAAGGCGGCCCTCGGCAGCATCGCGGCGCAGGCCATGACGTGCGACTACAAGATCCCCTTGCCGCCCAACGGGCAAACCATCGACCCGCAGAAGGTCAACGTCCGTCAGTCGCCCAAGACGGGCGCCGGCGCGACGCTCTCCTACAACGCGGCCTGCACCGGCGAGGGTTGGCACTACGACAACGTCGCGTCGCCCTCCCGCATCCTCTTGTGCCCCGCGAGCTGCGATCAAGCGATGAAGTCGCCGGGCACGAAGGTCGAGGTCTTCTTCGGCTGCGCCGTGAAGGGCGGCATCCCGAAGTAGGTGGGCAGCGCGGCGCCCCTCTTGGGGGCGCGCAGCGTCACATGAGACGGAACCCTACTTGAGAAACCCGCCAAGCAGCGAGCGCGCTGCATCGAGGGCCCCGTCGATGTGTTCTCC
Source organism: Myxococcales bacterium (assembly GCA_016703425.1). Lineage (NCBI taxonomy): Bacteria > Pseudomonadati > Myxococcota > Myxococcia > Myxococcales > Myxococcales bacterium. The sequence goes on along the minus strand of JADJCA010000002.1, from coordinate 60,889 downwards.
CGTGAGCGCGCTCTCCACGGTGCCGCGGAGCGCCTCCGGAACCCGTGCGAGAAGAAAGTCGCGCATCACCCCCGCGACTTTTTCCGCCTGCTCGGGGGACAGATCGGCCTTGCTGACGAGCTCTTGAATGAGGGGCTGCATGGGGCCAGCAAGCTACCACGAGTCAAGCTCGCGCCGGTCCTCCCGCTCGCGTTGGCCGCTACCGAATCTTCGTCGTGCATCCCAGCTCGACGGTGATCCTCGCTCCGAGGTCGCTGCGTGCACGCTCGCAGGTCTTGCCGCAGAGAACGACCGACGCGTTGCCTGCGGTGTATTGCCACCCGTCGGCGCCGCCGTCGCAGGGCTTGCTGGCGTCCTGCGGAATCGCCTCCCGGCCGCCAGCGCTCGGTAGCAGGGCCACGTTGACGCGGCTCGGGTCGAGGTTCTGCCCCGCGGGCGCCGCCGGGAGCGCGACCTCGCAGGCCAGCCGATCGGCGACGCGGGCGGCCACGTCGTCAAAGACAGGGGCAAAGTCCGTGAGGCAGATGCTGAACCACTTGCCCTGTGTTCGCTTGGCTAGGTCAATGTATTCTGCACCCGTGTTCATCGCGTTGTCGCCACACTTCGGCGCCTCGCTTGGGAACGTCGGTGCGCCGACGATGGGGTAGACCACGTAGCGCCGGTTCGCGGCCGTTCCGAAGTTGCCGGCGCCCTTGCCGAGGAGGGATGTGTCGAACTCGCTGGCGGTGATGCCGTCCCAGGCGTTGGTGCCGGGGGTCGAGTCGTCGTCGGTGACGGGCACGAAGACCTTGAGCGCGTCGCGGCGCAAGAAATCGTTCCACGGCGCGCCAGGGCTCTGCGCGTGGTCGTAGCTGCTCAAGATCACGCGGAGCATGTTGTTCGATTCAATGGTCTGGACCACGTGGCGAAACAGGGGAGGGTTCGAGGCCCCGCACGTCGCGCCGCCCAGCGGCGGGGGCACGCACATCTTCGTCGCGTTGCCGGGCCCTTCGTAATGGAGCGCGATGAGCACGACGCGCGTGTCGAGGCCCGTCTTCTTGAGCGTGTCCGACAGGCGGTTAAGGTTCGCTTGCACGTTTTGTGCGTCGTCTTGCATCGAAGGCGACGAGTCGACGGCCACCACGATGTCGACGGGAGGCTTCCCCGCGACGGCCTCCGCGGTGGCGCATCCGCCGCCGGTCGCCGCGGCGTCGCCGTTGGAAGCGACGCCTCGCGGATCGGTGCCGCCGTCGGCAAGCGTTGAAGCGCCGCCGTTCGACGATTCGTTGCTGCTCGTGCCGCAGGCGACGGCGGCGAGAAGCCCGGCGCACGCAAACCAAGACGCGCGAGGTCGTTGCATGAGAGGTAGGGCAGGCACGCGCTGGGCCATTGCCTTGGCGCGCGGCCTTTCTTGCCTCGACGCACCGCATTTACCCGTCCGCTCTTCTCCTACCCTTGCCGCTCATGGCAGCGCGCTGCCGCACCGCTGCCGCGGCGACGTGTCCGGCAACCCAACGCAAGCCAACCTTGGGTGCAAAGGCGCGCAGGCCGGGGCCTTGCGTCGTCTCGGTGGCCGGGCTTCTCTTCGGCCATGGACTCGTTCGAAGTGGTCGTCGGTGGGGAAGTCGTCGTCGGCGCGGCCCGTGGCGTCATCCGCGAGCCTTGGTCGGGCAAGGTCGTCGCCGAGGTGCCCCTTTCGGGCGAGTCCGTTGCGGAGCGGGCCGTCGCTCATGCGGCAGAGACCTTCGAACTGACGCGGCGCCTGCCGAGCTACGTTCGGCGCGACCTCCTGCGCAAGATCGCCGAGCGCCTCACGACGGAGCAGAAAGCGTTCGCCGAGCTCATCGCGCGCGAGGCCGGCAAGCCCATCACGCAAGCGCGCGCCGAGGTCCTGCGCGCCGCGTCGACCTTCGACTTGGCGAGCGAAGAGGTCTCGCGCGATCGCGGCGAGGTGATGGCCCTCGACGTAACGCCCGCGTCGGCGGGGTATCAGGGCCAATTTCATCGGGTGCCGAGCGGCCCCGTCCTCGCCATCACGCCCTTCAACTTTCCTCTCAACCTCGTGGCGCACAAGGTGGCGCCTGCGCTCGCGTGTGGCGCGACGGTCGTGGTCAAGCCGTTGTCGTAAGTCCTGCTCTCGGTGTTGAGGCTCGTGCGGTTGGTTCGCGACGTAGGGCGCGACGTTGGAACGCCCGAGGGCGCGCTCCAGGTGGTTCCGTGCGAGCTCCCCGTGGCGGAGCGCCTCGTCAAAGACGACCGCTTCCGGGTCTTGTCGTTCACCGGGAGCGATCGCGCCGGCTGGCACCTCCGCGCCATCGCCGGAAAGAAGCGCGTCTCGCTCGAGCTCGGCGGCAACGCGGCAGCCATCGTCCACGAAGACGCGCCGCTTGAGTACGCCGCCGATCGCATCACCACCGGCGCCTTCGCCTACGCGGGGCAGGTTTGCATCAAGGTGCAGCGGGTCATCGTCCATCGCGCCGTCGCTGAGCGGTTCGTGGGCATGCTCGTCGACCGAGCGGCTCGCCTCGCGCCGGCCGATCCGATGCTCGCGGCGACGCTGATGGGGCCGATGATCGACGAAGCCAACGCGGTGCGCGTGGCGGCGTGGGTCGACGAGGCGCGCGCCACGCACGGCGCGACGATCCTGCTCTCGGGCGGGCGCGAAGGAAACCGCCTCGCGCCGAGCGTCGTTCGCTTCGCCAAGGGCGCCGGCGCCGGGCTTCACGTGCTCGACGACGAGGTCTTCGGGCCCGTGCTCACGGTCCAAACCTACGACACCTGGGATGAGGCGCTCGCCCTCGCCGACGCGACGCGTTTCGGTCTGCAATGCGGCATCTTTACCGATTCGCTCGAGCGGATCAGCGCGGCCATCGAGCGGCTCCACGTCGGCGGGCTCATCGTGGGCGACGTGCCGACCTTTCGAGTGGACAACATGCCCTACGGGGGCATGCGCGACTCAGGCCTCGGCCGTGAGGGCGTGCGGTTTGCCATGGCCGAGATGACCGAGCCGAAGCTCGTGGTTTGGGCCCGTCCGCCGTCTTAGGTCGCCCTAGCCGGCTCAAGCGTCCGCGACATTGACGCGGCTCGAGGGGGCGCCTACCTCATCGGCCATGCCGATCACCGAAGAACTCGTTCGCCAAACGCTCGGGGCTCATGTCCCGGCCGATGCCATCCGCGCCGTGCACGTGCTCGGCAGCGACGTCAGCGTCACCGCGCTCGGGGGCGGCACGCACGCGGAGTTGGGCGCCGCCATTCGCAAGGCGCTGAGCGGCCTCGAGGGCGTCGGCGCCATCGACGTGCGCTGGGCCGACACGCCGCCGTCGCGCGTCGTCGCGCCGACCGATCCGGTCAAGGACGTGCACAACGTCGTGCTGGTCATGAGCGGCAAAGGGCGGCGTCGGCAAGAGCACGGTGGCAACGAACCTTGCGCTCGCCTTGGCGCGGGCCGGCTATCGCGTGGGCCTCCTCGACGCCGACATCTACGGCCCGTCGATCCCGACGATGCTGGGCGTGTCAGGCCGCCCGGTGTCGCTCGACGGCAAGACCATCGAGCCGCTCGAGCGCTTCGGCGTGAAGCTCATGAGCATCGGCTTCCTCGTCGACGACCCGAAGCAGGCCATCGTGTGGCGCGGTCCGATGCTCCACGGCGCCCTCAACCAGTTCCTGAAGGACATGAACTGGGGCAGCCTCGATTTCCTGGTGCTCGATCTGCCGCCCGGCACCGGCGACGTGACGCTCTCCATCTCGCAAGCCGTCGCCGTGACCGGGGCCGTCATCGTCACGACGCCGCAGAACGTCGCCACCGACGACGTCTACAAGAGCGTGTCGATGTGCAAGAAGGTCAACATTCCCATTTTGGGCGTCGTGGAGAACATGAGCTTCTTCATCGACACGGCCGGCGTTAGGCACGAGCTCTTCGGCAAGGGCGGCGGCGAAGCCGTGGCGGCCTTCGCCGAGGCGCCGCTCTTGGGACAGGTGCCCATCGAGTCGCAAGTCCGCGAGTGGGGCGACAAGGGCACGCCGGTCGTGCAGGCGGCGCCGTCGTCGAGCATCGCGCGCACCTTCATGGGGGTGGCCGACGCGCTCGTCGACGTCATCGAGTCGCGCGCCCAGAGCGGCGACGTGGCCGACGCAGGGCCCGAGATCGATCGCAGCGGCGGCACCGGGAAGAAGCGCCTCCCCATCGCGCACTGACGGTTTCTGGCTTTGTGTAGCTTGGCTAGCGGACCGTCGCGGTGGCGGAAGGTGAGGGTGAAAGCGGCGCCGCGGCGTCTCTTGCGGTGGGGCTGCCGCGCAGCATGAAGAACACGACGACGCCCGTCACCGACACGTAGAGCCAAATGGGCAGGGTGACTTTCGCGACCTTCTTGTGGCGCGCGAAGGCGCCTTTGGCGGCGAAGAAGAAGGTCGTCAGCACCAGCGGCACGACGGCCATCGACAAGAGCACGTGCGACGCGAGGATCGCGAGATAGACGGTCCGGATCGCGCCGGTCCCCTGATAGCGCGTGTCGCCGTGCACCGCGTGGTAGGCCAAGTACCCGACGAGGAAGATCGTCGATGCAGCGAACGCTGACACCATCAAGAACTTGTGAACGCGGGGCTTCTTCGCGCGGATGGCGAACCAGCCGAGCGTCAGGCACGTGGCCGCGACGCCGTTCATGGTGGCGTTGACGGCCGGCATGAAGGAGAGGTCAGTCTGGCCAGCCGCGCCGCGGCGGATGAGCAACAGGTAAGCGAGGAGCGCGAGCGCGGCCGCCGAGACGACGGCGTTGAACGCGAAGAACGCGCGGTCGCTGACGCGTGACAGAGGCGAACCAGCGGCGTCACTCTTGGTCATGGGAGGCAGGCTTCTATAGTGGAGCGGTCGCGATAGGGCTACCCTGATGGGTTTTGCTGACGTGCGGTCCGAGCCGCTGCAGCGAGGACGTGCACAGAGGGCGTCGAGCCCGTTATGATGCCCTCGTGACGCCGCAAGCTCAGATTGTCCGCGTGGAGCGCGTGCTGCGCGAAATCAAGCACGCCCTGGGCGCGATGCCGTCGTCGCCGCGGTCCCGCGAGCTTCGCGCGAGGCTCGGCACCTTCGAGCGCGGCCTCCTCAACTTGGCGGGGCGGACGCCTTCGGAGGTACAGGCCACGGCCCTCCTCGACGCTGTGCTCGAGCTCTACTCTCGCGTCTTTCCGGCGGAGCGTCGGCCGTCGCGCGCGGGGCCGCTCTCGCAGCCGGCGATGTTCGCGGCCCTCACCACGCCGAGCCAAGTGCCGGTACCGCGCTCGCAACACCCCACGACCCCTCCGGCGAGCCGGGCTGCGTCGGTGCCCGGCTCGGTACCGACACGCTCACCGAGTCCGCCGCGCGTCGGGGCTTCGCTGCCGCCGTTGCCGTCGCTCACACCGGTGGCGCCTGCCATTTCGTTGCCGCCGATCTCCATCACGCCCGTGCCTGCGTCGGTGGCGCCGAAGTCGAGCCCGCCGAAGTCCACGCCCCCGAAGTCAACGCCTCCGCGCCTCTAGGTAGGCGCGTCAGCTCTTCCACTTCTTCGAGCTCTTCACGAGCTCGACGTCTTGCTCCTTCTTGAGCAGGACGCCCAAGAACGGGAGCTCCTTCACGAGCCGCTCCTTGTGAACGTTCGAGCGTTGCAGGACGGCGATCCAATCGACGAGCTCGCTCGTGGAGGGGCGCTTGCGCAGCCGCGGCAACTCGCGAAGCTCGTAGAACGCGACCACCGCCTGGTCGACGATCTCGCTGTCGATCTTCGGGTGGTGTACCCGAACGATGCGCTGCATGAGGTCGCGATCGGGGAAATCGATGAAGTGAAACACGCAGCGGCGCAAGAAGGCGTCGGGCAGCTCTTACTCGTTGTTCGACGTAATGATGACGACGGGGCGCTCTTTGGCCACAACCTCGTCGCCCGTTTCGCCGACGACGAAGCGCATGCGATCAAGCTCGTGGAGCAGGTCGTTGGGAAACTCGATGTCGGCCTTGTCGACTTCGTCGATGAGAAGAACGACGCGCTGCGCGCTGGAGAACGCGCGGCCCATGGGCCCGAGCTTGATGTACCGGCGGATGTCTTTGACGTCGCCCTCACCGAAGCGGGCGTCGTAGAGGCGCTGCACCGTGTCGTAGATGTAGAGGCCGTGGTCGGCGCGCGTCGTCGACTTCACGGGCCAGTGAATCAAGGGGAGCCCCAAGGTCTCGGCGACGGCCTCGGCCAAGAGCGTCTTTCCCGTCCCCGGTTCGCCCTTCACGAGCAGCGGCCGCTCGAGCACGAGGGCGCAGTTGACGGCCGCCTCGAGGGCGTCGTTGGTCAGGTAGTTGGGCGTGCCGTTGAAACGTCGGAAGTCGCTCACGTACCGTGTTTACCACGGGCCGCGGCGAGGGGCTCGCTCACCTAAAGGTCGATGAGCGCGCCGAGGCCCGAGAAGAGCCCGAACTGAAACGCTCGCGCGTCGAAGGAGACGGTCGTGTTCGCGTTGTTCGTCGTCGACGACGAGCCGCCGAAGGTGAAGATGAGATCGGGCGACGCGTGGAGATAGAACGTCTCGGTGATGCGAAAGAGGAACGGGACCTGAATCTGCGTGCCCACGGCGGAGAACGTCTGCTTCGCGTTGTTGTTTACGTTCGCGGAGACCGTTTGCCGTGAGAAGTAGCCGATGCCGCCGCGCGGCCAGACGCCGAAGCGCTCGCCGATCGGGATCAGGTACCCGACGCGCGGCATCAGCGTGAAGCTGGTCGTTGACGGCAGGTCGACGGTCGTCGTGACGGGGCCGCCTTTGGTCTCGATGCTCGTGGCCGTGTTGGCCACCTCGATGAAGCCGCCGACGGAGAGGTGATCGATGACGAAGTAGTCGGCCGAGGGCGCCAGCCACAGCGTTCGGCTCGACGACGTCGTCGTGAGGGTCTGGTTGTTGTTGGCGCTGTCTTCCGACGCGCTGCTCGTGAGAAAGCCGATGGGGCCCGCGTAGGCGACGCCCGAGCCCGAGAGTCGCAAGCCTACGAGCGTGTCGACGGAGAGCTGACCCCGCTCGCCAGCGAGCGTCATGGGGTGTTGGGCCCTCGCCGTCGACGTCGTGAGGGCTGCGGCTGCCAGCGAAGCGCAGAGGACCGCCGAGCGGATCATTCGAGTCTTCATGTTCATCGCGCCGGAGACTACGCTTATGCCGTGCTCATCGCCGCACCAAAGGTCCGCATGCCGGCGCCCGCTTCCGTGGAGCGCGCCGCCCTCGAGTTGAGTCGCCGCCTGGGCGAGTCGAAGGTGATGGCCGAGGGGGACGGTCGCGCCGCGTACGGCGCGGACGAGAGCGAGGTCGAAGCGCACACGCCGGACATCGTCGTCTTCGCGAGCCGGGCGAGCGACGTCGCGACCACACTCGCTGTGGCCGCCGAGTGCGACGTTCCCGTCACGCCTCGCGCCGGCGGCAGCAGCCGCGTTGGCGGCGCCGTGCCGGTGGCCGGCGGCATCGTACTCGCGACGCATGGCATGAACACCATCAAGGAGATCGACCCCGTCGATCTCGTCGCCGTCGTTGAGCCGGGCGTCATGACGGCGGCCCTTCATGCGGCGGCCGAGGCCGAGGGTCTCTTTTATCCGCCCGATCCCAATTCGCTCAAGTGGTGCATGCTCGGCGGTAACGTGGCCGCCAACGCTGGCGGACCGCGGGCCTTCAAGTATGGCGTCACGCGCGAATACGTCCTCGGCGTCGAAGCGTGTTTGATGGGCGGGCACGTGCATCGGCCGGGCCGCCGAACCATCAAGGGCGTCGCCGGCTACGACGTGACGGCGCTCCTCGTTGGCAGCGAGGGCACGCTCGGAGTCTTTAGCGAACTCACGCTCCGCCTGCGCCGAGCCCCGGAGGCCGTCGTCACGGCCATGGCGCTCTACGCCGACGTCCACGCCGCCGCCGCCGCCGTCAACCGCGTCCTCGCCAGCGGCGCGGTGCCGCGTTGCATGGAGCTCATGGATTCGCGCACGCTCGGCGCCGTGCGCGCGCAGAAGGTCGCCGTCGACGTGCGCGCCAACGCCATGTTGCTCGTGGAACTCGACGGCGACGCCGCGAGCGTCGAGCGGGAGCTGGAAAAGGTCGGTGGATTGCTCTCCGAGGGCCCCGCTGCGCTCGATGTGCTCGTCGCGCAGGACGAAGCGCAACGAGAGCGACTCTGGGAAGCGCGGCGCATGCTCTCACCGGCGACCAAGAAACTCGCGCGCCACAAGCTCTCCGAGGACGTGGTCGTTCCCCGCTCGCAGATCGGCGCGCTCCTCCGCGCGACCGATGCGATCGGTGAGCGGCATCGCGTGATGCATCTCACCTACGGTCACGCCGGCGACGGCAACTTGCACGTGAACTTCTTGTGGAACGACGACGAGGAGCGCGTCCGTGTGGATGGCGCCCTGCTGGACCTCATGACAGAGGTCGTTCGGTTGCGCGGCACCATCAGCGGTGAGCATGGCATCGGCGTTACGAAGCTCGACTACTTGCCCCTTGAGCAGACCCCTGCGCTGATCGACCTTCAGCGTGAGATCAAGCGCGTCTTCGACCCGAAGGGCCTGCTCAACCCCGGCAAGATCTTCGCGCCAAGTGGCCACGGAAGCTGCTGACGGGCCCCGGGCGTTTCGGCGTTACTTGGGGACCGCGACGGGAACGACGACGTCGTTGATCGGCTTTAGGCTGCCGCCCGCGGGATAGGCGTAACTCACCGCTTGGCTGAAGAGGCCGCCGCCGAAGGCGCCGCCGGTAGCGGCGCTTCCCCAGCCCCACACGGTTAGACCGAAGGGGCCTTCGCTCTTCATCTGTCGGCGGCCGTTGTCGCAGCTTCCTTGTTTCTGGAAGTTGCCTCGCATCAAATCGACGCGCGTGAACTCGTACTTGCCGCTCGGACCGAGCGGCTGCCAGCCCTTGAGGGGGCCCTCGCAGTCGAGCGCCACGTCCTTCCAGCCGTCGGCTTCTTTCGCGCGCACGACGACGAGGTTGGTCTCGGGGTAAGTCGGATCGGTGAAGAAGACGTAGGACTTTAGGAACTGCGCCGTGGGCACGACGTTCACGAACTCGGGATCGCCGCGGTTGTCGCCGGCCGTCGACACGGCGCCCCACCCGGTCATGTGGCCGGAGAGGTAGAACGGGTGTGCGGCATCTTGGCTGCGGACGACCCATGGGCCGGGCGAAGCAAACTCGACGACTTGGCCCTGCTTGAGCGTCGTCGGCGCCCCCGGTGGTGCGCTCGGCTCCCACGAGAGGGACGTCCCGTCGACGGCGCCGACGAGACGCCACGGCGGCGACTCTTCTTTGCCGTCGAAGCGGTTTCGATAGCGCACGGCGGCGAACTCGTTGCCCATCGCGCGAACGGGAGGAATCTGCTGATGCGTCGTGTCGCACGCGCTGCCTTCTTGCTCGTTGATCGTGGCGCAGATGGACCCGCCCCAAACCCCGATGGGCTTGTCGGAAGAGATGGCGCTGCCGGTCAGCTCTTGATCCTGTGCAAACTGCAATATCTGCCCACGGGCCAGCGCATACGTCTTTGGCGCCCCCTTGGGCGCTGCGTCGACCCCGCCGCCACCGACGATGGCGACCGTGGGGTTGATGGTGACGTTGGTTCCGTCTTCCGCCGCCACGATGGCCAGCGTTGGAGCGTCTTCCTCGACGATGGCGCTCTTCTGGTAGCCGCTGACGGCGATGTAGTTCGTGTCCCAGGCGGCCGTTGGCAGGAGCAACGTGGCGCTCGTGATGGCGCTCGGCCCGCCACCGTAGGGATAGATGTCGTAGGCGACGACCGGCGCGCTTGTCTTGATGCGGAAGGCGGCACCTTTGCCGGTCCGCGAAACGGACGTCAGCACCGACATGGCCGGTGTGATGCCAGAAGGGCAGGCGGTCGAGTTGCTTCGACTCAGGAACAACATCGCGACCTGCCCCGGCGGCAGGCCCGAGGCCGGCAGCGGCTCGTAGGTGAGGGAAGCGCCTTGGCCCTTCGGCATGACCATGAAGCCCGGCTTCTGAAGCTTCTGGCCGGCGTATTCGACCTCGACGGCGACGTTGGTGTTGGCCGTGTTGACGAGGAAGGCCGCAAAACATGCCCCGCGCGTGATGGTCAAGGAGTCGGGCGGCACCGCCAAGAACTCGCACCCCATGGTCGACTTGTCGGCGGCCGCCTGCGCGCAGGTCGTGACCTCGCACTCAGGACACGGGCCCGTGCCACTTTGGCCGCCATCGAGGAAGGCGCCAGGAGCCGCCCCGGTCGCGCCTGCGCCGCCCGCCGGCGCGCTGCCCTCGCGGGTGCCACCGCAGCTCAAGGCGATGAAGACGAACGCGGCAGGCCGGATTCGGATTGCGTCGGAAAAGTCCATGAGCGCCGGATATGGCGCGTTGAGGGGATTGCGCAAGGACTAATTCGACAAGGCGCCACTACGTTTATGAAATAAAAGGAGAAAGCTGCGCCTTCTCCGGCGCCTGAGCGTTACCGCTCGAGGATCCAACGCACGACCGTGTCGCGCACTTGGCGCGCCGATGGGCTCGTCACGAGACCCATGTGCGAGGGAGCGGCGCCGCCTCCGTCGCCCTCAGAGACGATGAACATCTCGCTCTTTCCACCAAAGTTGGAGAGAAACGCTCGCGCGCTTTCGGGGTGACACTCGATGCGATCGCCTTGGCTCGCCACCGCGAGCAGCGGCGCGGCGATGGTCGCCAGCGACGCCTCGAAGTCCACCCGTCCGTCGCCGCTGGTCCAGCGATCGCTCTCGTAGAAGCGCACCAGGTCGTGGATGAAGGGCGCCGCTTCGTCGTCGCTCCCTTGGCGGAGCGTCCGTGCGGGAAAATACCCGACCCTTGCCGTCGAGAGGCGCAAGGACTCCATGACCGCGCGCTTGGCGACGCGCCTGGCCAGCGAGCGCTCGTGGTGCGGCATCCAGACGTTCGCCGCGATGAGCACCAGGCCGTCGACGCGCATGTGCCCGGCGCCGCAGGCGGCGAGCGCCGCGTGGCCGCCGAGCGAGTGGCCCACGACGATGACCTTGGCGCCTTCGCTTCGCGCCGTAGCCGCAGCCACAACGGCGGGAAGGTCTCGCGTGACGAGATCGTCGTAGGACCAAAAGCCGCCGCTGCTCGCGCTCTTGCCGCTGTCGCCGTGGCCGCGAAAGTCGAAGGCGATGGCGCGCGCCCCGTGGAGGGCGAGCGTCGTGAGCCAGCCTTCCTCCGGCGTAGGCTTCTCGAACTCGGACCGCCTCGCGAACATCGCGTGCGCCAGCACCACGACGACGCGCGGCGAACGCTGGCCCGGCGACACGACGGTAGCGCGGAGCAGCTCGCCATCGACGGTCCGGATGTCGACTTCTTCGCGCACGAGGGCCGAGGGGGGCATGGCTTCTTCCTGATCGAGCCTCTGTCGACGTCAGTCGAGCGGCAAGAGCCAAACCTCGGCGCCCGCGTCGATGCCCAGCTCCGCCGCCGTCGCGCGGTCGACGGTGGCCGCGCCGTCCTTCTCCGAGACGGCGGCGAGCACCGCGCGAAAATAGGGCACCGATGGCTTATCGACGCCGACGAGCGAGCGATCTTTGACGACCGGTTCGTCGTCGACGACGCTCACCACCGTGACCTTGCGCGTGCGCATGATGAGGGAGATCTCGTCGGTCGCGGCCGTGAAGTGCGGGCCGCCATCGAAGGGGTCGACACGCTCGGCGTAGCGGAAGCCGATGCGGCGGAGCATCTTCTCGACGCCCTTGGTTTGCGCGCCGACTTTGCCAATGACGTCTTGGGCGGTCCGCGGCAAGAGCGACGCGTAGATGGTGCCCTCGGGGAAGAGGCTGCGGATGAACTCCTTGTTCTTCTTGGAGAGCCGGTCTGCCTCGGCGTAGGTGAGGTCCGTGAAGTGTCGCCCCAGCGCATCCCAGAGGTGCGACGTTCCGTCGGGTTCGAGGGGAGGCAAGAGCTCGGCGAGGACCTCGTCGCGAAACAGCTCGCGATGCATGCGGATAAACAAGAACCGCACGTACGAGATCGACTGGCCGAGGCGCGCCTTGCGGAACGTGGGGTCGACGACGAGGCCGCCGATTTCCGTCGGACCGTTGTACGAGTAACCGATGCTGAGCGTCGTGTGCTTGAAGTGCCGGTCGAGGGTGGCCGAGTAACGCTCCTCGTCGATGACGTCGAGGTAGATGTACGGCGCGTCGCGGCGACCGAGCTGTCCGAAGATCATCGACGTGCCGACGATGCGCTTGGTCTCGTGGTCGACGAGGACGAAGACGTATTCGCGGCGCTTGGCGTCCTTGATGGCGCCGGTGAAGCTCTTTTGGGAAACCTCCAAGATGTGACGAATCTCGTCACGATCGTTGGGCAAGTTCACCGTGTTGAGGTGCCGAGCCAGCGCGTAGAGCTCGTCCTCGTCGGCGGGCCCCGCAGACCGGATTTCGAACCCCGCCGCGCCTCCCATCGGTGGCTTTCTACCACGGGCCGCGCCTTATCGGCGTCCCAAGGTGTGGGGGACGGGGCGCAGACGTCTGAAACTACGGACAAAACTGGATCTCGCTTCGCCCCCGTGACGTGCCGCCCCGGGCTGGCACACGGAGCCCATCGGACCTAGTCTCCATAGTCGGCTCCGAACCGCACCCTACCGATGAGACGCAGCTTCGAAGTACCCCTGCTGCTCTGGCTCCCCGCCGCGATCCTCCTTCACCTGGGAGCTGCGGACGGTGGAGACGTCGTGGGCAAAGTTCACGTGGACCGCTCGGCCTTGGAGCGCCTCGGCGCGGTCGTGCGCGAACGCGTCCGCGCCAGCGAGCAGACGCTCGTCATCGAGGGCATCGACGCGCCGACGCTCGAGGAGTCGAAGCCCGCCGACGATCCGATCCGCGTCCTCGACGAGAAGAAGAAGAAGGAGCAGGCCGAGGCCGAGAAGAAGAAGGAAGAGGAGAAGAAGGTCGCGAAGGAAGAGAAGCGCCTCATCAAGATCCTCGAAGAGAAAGACTCGAAGCCGCAGCCGCCACCGCCGCCGCTTCAGGACAAGCGCATCGCCGTCAAGCAGCGGTCCAAGGCGGACCAAGAAGACAACCCCAACGCGAACTTCATCGCGGACCAAGCGAACAAGGTCAAAGAGGAGACGGCGGCCACGCAGACGTCGCTCGATCAAGACGATCCCGACCCGACGCCGGGCGGCAACCGCGCCGGCTCGGACCCGAAGATGGGCGACAGCGATCGCACCAAGATCGCGCAGAACGACGAGAGCCCCGGCGAGAAGGACAAGGCGCCCGGCGAGAAGGGGACCGAGTTCCGTGTCGAGAAGACGGAGCTCCCGATGGCCGCTCTCGCGCCCACGACGGCGACGCAGAAGACGGCGCCCTCCGGCGGCGATCGCCGCGCTTCACCGGCGCCGGCGAGCGACGTGCCCCAGCCTGCGCCGGCCCCGGTGGCTCCTAGCGATGCCGTCGCCGAAGCGAACAGGGGCGGCTGGTCCTTCAATCCGATTCGGCCCGGCGCCTCCGGCGGGCTCTCGCCGCAGCCGGCCCACGGCCAAGCCACCGCCCAAAACGATCGCGCCCCCACAGGCCCGATGCCCATCCTCGGGCTCGGTGGAACGCCCGGGCCGGGGCAGGTGAACTTGAACCTCAACCATCACGGCGTCGTCGCCACAGTCGGTCACGATCAGCTCCACAAGGAGCGCGTGGCGGACGGCGAGCGGCGCAAGAGCGAGCACCGCGGCTCGTGGGTCGCTTCGAGCTTTGAGCGTTGGCGAAGCGCCATCGAGAACTACGTGTCGTCGGTGAAGGCCGGCAACCAGACAGCGCTCAACGCCGCGCGCTCGCCCTTCGCCACGTACCTCCACTCGATCCACAACCGGATTCATCCCATCTTCGCCGATTCGTTTCTCGGCTCGCTCGATGCGCTGCCCAAGACGCACCCGCTCAACGACGGCAAGCTCATCACCCGGCTCGAGATCGTCCTTTCACGCGAAGGTCAGCTCGTGAAGATGGGGATCGTCAAGACGAGCGGCATGACGGCCTTCGACATCGCCGCCCTCGACGCGGTGCAACGCGCGTCGCCGTTCGGCTCGGCGCCGAGCGCAATCCTCTCGCCCGATGGGCGCGTGTACCTGCACTGGGAGTTCCATCGCGACGAAGTGTTTGCGTGCTCGACGATGAACGCGCGGCCCTTCATTCTCAACGTCCCGGCGGGCGCGCCGCCGCCGGAGCAGGCGCCGCCGCGCGGTCCGGTGCCGCCCACCAAGGAGCGCGAGCTTCCCCCGGCGAGCCCCTTCGACACGCGGCAGGGCCGCTTGCCGCGGCCGGCACGTGGGGCGCTCAAGCGAGGCTAGCGGCACGTCACATTGCTCGCGTGCTCGGCCGAACGACCGGGTATGTTTCGACGCCCGCGCTCATGACGACTGACGGCGAGTCCAACCCGGCCCTTTTCTTTCTACGCGCCTCGGCCGTGTGGGCTGCGCTCACGTTGCCCATCGCGCGCATCGTCGCGCCAGGGCTTCGAGGCAACGCCGGCGATCACGCCGTCGTCTTGTGGCAGGTCGTCGCTGCGACGACGTCGTACGGCCTCGCGCTCTTGCTCGCGTCGCTATCGGCCGTGGCCTCGGCGCAGCTCCTCCGGCGCGAGCACCCGCTGAGGGGGCTGCGCGGCGTGACCATCGCCGGCGTCATGGTCACCATCGCGCTCGTTGCGCCGGCCTTCGTCAGGCGATTGCCTTCGCAGCCCGTCATCGTGATCGCGCTCGTGTCCAGCATCGTCGTGCTCGTGGCGGCGACGCGAGCGCTCTCCGAGCGCGCGACGCGCGCAGTGGGGCTCGTGTTCGCGGCCTTCGCCTTGGCGGCGCTCGTGCGGCTCTTTGCGTGGCAGCTCGCGGTCGCCGCCGGCGAACAAGTGTCGAGCGGCCTGTACGCGACGAGCCGCGGCATCGCGACGGCGGGCGTCGTGCTCGAGGCGTTGGGGCAGCTTGCCGTCGTCGTGTGGTTGGGGACGCGAGGCGGCGTCCTTGGGCAGGTGACCACCAGCGCGGCCGTCGTGCTGGGCTTCGCCATCACTTGGGGCGCCACCCTTGGTGTGCACCACGACGCTGAGCGTTGGCAGGCCGTGTTGCATACGGCGCTCGCCGACGCATCGGGGCTGCCAGCGCCCTTCGCGCTCTCGGCGGCGGCGACGTTCCTCCTGTCGGCGACGTTCCCGCTCACGATCGCGGCGGCGCTCTCGGCCCTTCGCGGCGGCCGTGACAGCGCCCCCGCAGCGGTCGTCGCGCTGCTCCTCGTGTCGCACGGCTCGTTCGACGCGCCGCTCCGAGCGCTGGCGGCGGTCTCCGCGGCGGCAGCGGCCCTCTCGATGGCGCAAGGTGCGACGCCCTCGCTGCGTGAACCCGGCGCCGCCCCCGGCTAGGCGACACGCAAGCCGCCTTGCGCCAGGCGCCCCCCTACTTCTTCTTGGTCCAGCAGCCCGGCACCGCGCTGTCCTTTTCCTTGCCGTATTGCACGAACGGGAGGCAGTAGTCCTTCGGGACGTCCGGGTTGTCTTTCGTGGTCTGGCAACCGACGCCCACGAGTCCGTCGATCTTAGGCGACGCGGGGCACTCGGCGGTGACGCCGCTCGCCGTCTCCTTGCATGGAGACGCGCTCTTGGGAGCGCAGAAGCGCTCCCGAGAGTACGAGCCGAGGAGGCACACCGAGTCACCCTGGCAGTCGCCGTCGGCGTAGCACGGTGAGCAGAACGATCCGTCGCCCTTGCAGGTGCCCGCGCGCGGCTTGCACACGTTGCGACCGCCGTCTTCTACGCAGGTCGCGTCGAGGCGGCAGTTGCCGTCGCCCTGGCACTCGCTCGTGCAAAACTTCGTGCCGCTGTCATCGGCGACGCAATACTGCGGGCTCCCGTCTTGGCTCGGGCAGTCGATGTCGTGCTTGCACGGCGCGCAGTAGCTACGCGGCAAACACACCGTCGTGGTCTCTTTCACCGAGCGGTTCGCGCGACGGATGCTGGGCTCGAGGTTGATGGGCGCGCACCAGTAGCCGCCGGTGCACTCGGCGTCGCTCTTGCAGTCGTATTGCGTGCAGAATGCAGCGGCGTCGGTTGGGTTCTCGCCGTAGCACCAGAAGCCCTGCTCCGAGTCGCAGGCGGGGTTGGCGTCGAGACCGCTCGGTTGCGGCTTCTTCTTCTCGTCGAGGACCGGATCGCAGTGCGTGCCCCATTGGCCCTTTGGCTTTGGGGTGATGCCCGCCGAGTAGCCTTGGTCTGCGGTGCAATAGGTGACGTCGCCTTTGGCCGTCGCCACGCAGTGGAACTTCGGTGGGCACTCCGTCTGCGTCTTGCAGGTCAAGCGGCAGGCGAGGCTGGTGCCGTCGTCGACACACTTGTTGCCGGCGAGGCATTGCGAGTCCTGGCAGGGCCCATCGGCGGGCTTGTCGGACGAACATGCCACGACGATCGGCAGGGCCAGCGCCATGGCCAGCCGGACCGCCGGCGCGAGGGCCGCCCCGACGAACGTGCGAAGCGAGCGAGACGACCGAGGACGCAAAACAGAGACCATGGCGAAGCCCTTCATAAGGAGATGCGGCTGCTTCCCTAGCACTTCTCTCGGCACGCGACATGAGAAGTGAGCCACAAGAGGGGCCGCTGGCCCGGTCTGGCGCTTGTGCCTCGGACGAGACGCGAGCGCGGCGCCCGCGCTCCGCTCCGGTCCGGATGGGGCCGGCCAAAATTCGCTGCATTTTGATAGTGCTCGTTCGATTCGAGGCCCGGGCCAAGGCGACGCCGGCGTGCTACAAATCAGCAGGCCGTTTGGGACGCTTGACGTCCCCGGGCCGGGGACTAACCTCCGCCTCCTCGAGGGAACACCATGATGCTTCGCGCCGCGCTCGCCGCACTTATTGTTTCAGCCGTGGGTTGCTCGTCTTCGGAGTCGTCGGCTCCCAGTGGACAGGGCACTGCCGGCACCGGCACCACGACCCAAGAGGTCGGCGACAAGAACCCCTACGGCGTCGCGTACCCGACGGCCAACCTGGGCACCAATGCTCGCAGCGGCAGCGTCGCGGGCAACATCATGAAGAACTTCAAGTTCCGCGGGTACAAGACCACGCCGGGCGCCCTCATTACGCCGGGCTCGGCGACCGTGGAGCAGATCTCCCTCGCGGACTTCTTCGATCCCGAGCTCCGCAACAAGAACGCAGCCGGTGAGCCCTACCGCATCCTCCACATCACCGTGTCGTCGGTGTGGTGCGGCCCGTGCAACGAGGAGACGAAGGAGATCGTCACCAAGGTCCCGGACCTCGCCTCCAAGGGCGTGCTCTTCTTCACGGCTCTGGCTGACGGCCCTGGCCAAGGCACCGGCGCCACGCAGCTCGACCTCGACGGCTGGGTGAAGAAGCACAAGGCCAACTACCCCCACGCGCTCGATCCCGCGCTCAAGAACTTCGGCGGCTTCTTCGATGCCGCCGCCGTGCCCTTCAACGCCGACGTCGACCTCCGCAGCATGGAGATCCTCTACGCAGGCGTTGGCGCGCCCCAGGACATCGAGGCCCACGTGAACAAGTGGGTCAAGTGGGCCAGCCAGAACCCCGCGCAAGGCCAGTGAGCGCGCCCTACTCGGCGGCGCTCGGCGCGCTGGCTCTCGCCGCGGTCATCGGATGCGGTGGCGCGGGCGGTTCGGGCACGGGGCCGGCGTCGCCTTCGTCGACACAGACGACGTCGGCGCAGGACTTCACGGGCCGCGACATCGACGGCAAGACCGTTCGCCTGAGCGACTACTTGGGCAAAAAGGTCGTGCTCCTCGATTTCTGGTCGACGTATTGCGAGCCGTGCAAGGCCGAGATGCCGCACCTTCGGCGCATCTACGACGCGCACAAGGACAAGGGCTTCGTCGTGCTCGCCATCTCGATGGACGGCCCCGAGACGGTCGCTGAGGTTCCCTCCTTCGCGAAGCGCAACGGCATGACGTTCCCCGTCGTGCTCGACGAGGACTCGAGCATCGCGAGCATCTACAACCCGAAGAAGTCAGCGCCGCTCTCGGTGCTCATCTCAAAGTCGGGGCAGCTCTCGCGGGTTCACGAGGGGTACAACTCGGGCGACGAAGTGACGCTCGAAAAGCACGTGCGCGAACTGCTCGACGCCTCTGCCGCTGCCAAGTAAGGTCGCCGGCCTGCGCAGCGTTCTGCGCACGAGGTCGACATGCGCCGGTTCGGATTCACTACCGCTCTCGCGTCCGTCATCGTCGGGGCCGTGAGCCAGCCGGCGTGGGCCGTCGATATCGCCAAGGCCGATGGCGCCCCCGTTCGCCTCGAGGTCACCGAGACGGCGATCGTGGGGCAGCGCTTCGACGCGCGCGACAGCGAAAAGTTTGAGGACCAAGGTTACGGCGCGTTCATCAACCGCTTGAACGCGGCCCTTTCGTACAAGCGCTTCACGCTGGGCACGCGCCTCGATTCGTCGGTCTACTGGCTCAAGCCAGAAGATCGCCCGCTGCCCGACAGCGTTGGCGCCGACGCGCCCACGGCGGCCGATCGCGAAGACGCCCGCGCCGCCGAGACGACGCGGCTCAGGCGCGACGGCACGTCGCGGTTTCCGAACACGATCTACCCGGCGAAGCTTTGGGTCACGTACAAGGCGCCGGGGCTCGAGATCACGGCCGGCGACGCGTATGTGCAGTTCGGTCGCGGACTCGTCTTGTCGATGCGGAAGATCGACGAGCTGGGCGCCGACAACACGGTGCGCGGCGCGAAGGTCGCTTGGCAGGCCGACCCCTTCGCGCTGACGCTCGTCGCCGGCATCGCGAATCCGTCGCGCGTCGACGAGGCGACGGGGCGCGCGTTGTTTCTGCCTCGCCCCGTCGAAGGCGATGCGCGCGGTGCGCAGCCGCTCTTCGGCTCGGACCGGCTCGTCGGCGCGCAGATCGAAGCGGGCCGCGGCTTGCCCGTCGTGCTCGGCACGCGCGCCGTCAGGCTCACGCGCTGCGCGCCTTATTCGTACGACGCGCAAGGCCGCGTCAACGACAACACCTTCGACGCACCCATTGGCTCCTGCGCGCCCAGCGACACAGCGCTTTGGCTCTCGTCCTTGCCGTCGGGCAACGGCCCCGTGCTCCAGTCGAGCGAGGTCGACGTCGCCAGTCAGTCGCTCGAGATTCCCCGCATGTTGGGCGGCACGACGAAGCTCTACGTCGAAGGTGCCGTGCAACGCCGCGTCCGCGACGACGCTCCCCTCGAGCGGAACAACCAGGGCAACGCACTCTACGGCGCGCTCAACGTCGACCTCGGGCCCGTGACGAACCTGCTCGAGATGAAGAGCTACCGAAACTTCTTCCCGCTCGCGGGGGGCGTGAACGTCTCACGCGCCTCGGCCTTCAGCACCGTGGTCTATTCGGCGCCGCCGACCACCGAGCTCATCACGCAAGACGCGATGTTCGGATTTCTGAACGCGTGCGTCGACGGCGGGCGGCTTCGCAGCGACGTGCGCGTGACGCACGACGTCTTGGTCTACGGCTCGGGCGCGTATTACTTCACCAAGAGCGAGGTGCCCGGCGGCGGCTGCGACGACCGCGGTCGCACCGTCACGACGGCGGCCGTGGCCGACAACACGCACAACCGCGTCGTCGACGGCTTCGCCGGCGCCGAGCTCAAGTTCGACGACGACAAGTCGCACCTCTTCGCGCAGCTCGGGGCGCGCAACGACGAACGCGTCACCGGCGAGCTCTTCTACCGAGAGTTCTACGGCAACTACACGTTCACCAAACACCTGTCGGGGCCCTTCTCCTTCGAGATCACGGGCAAACATCGCCTCAGGCGCGAAGAGAACCAGAACGTCGACTCGGTCGCCGGCGGCGAAGAGCCTTGGTTCCAAGGTGAGAACTACGCGGCGCTCAAGATCGTGCCCAAGTGGGTCATCACCCAGGGCTTCGAGTACACGACGCTCGTGGGCCAACCGACGACGTATTTCAACGGCGGCCTGCTCTATCGCTTCACCGGCGACTCCAACGTGAAGCTCTTCGGCGGTCAACAGCGCGGCGGTCTCAAGTGCGTGAGCGGCGTGTGCCGCATCTTCCCGGCGTACTCGGGCATGCGCGCGGAAGTGACTGTGCGGTTCTGAGGGCGGGCGCAGGCGGGGGCGTAGGCTTGCTCCTCGGTGGGCTGGGCGACCGATTTGCGTTCTGAGCGTAAATTCGGACGTGACGCCTGGCGCGTGCCGGTTGCAGCACGTCCAAAGCAACGATGAAGCGGTTGCTCGGGGCTCTTGCGGTCGCCGCACTCGTTCTTGTGGCGTGCGGAGGTGCGATCGCTCCCGATGGCGCCGACGGAAGCGAAGAGCTGGTGCCTGCGGAGGCGTTTGGGGAACTCTTCGCCAACCGCATCTGTGCGGCCATCGCGCCCTGCTGCCGTACGAACGGCCTCGCTGGGCTGCACGAGCGATGCGAACACGCCGCGGCGCAGGCGAATTCGGCGCGAGTCGCGGAGATCCTAGCTTTGCCCGGCGCCCGCTACGACGCTCGCCGTGCGCGCCGATGCATCGACGCCTTCGCGTCGGCATGGTCAACCTGTGGGACGGGCGAGGCGAAGCTGGACCACCGCGCGTGCGACGGAGTCCTCGTGGGCATGCGACCGGCCGGAGACCCCTGTCGCGCCGACGCGGAGTGCTCGCCGGGGGCGCGGTGCAGGTCGTCAGGGTCCGACCTTGAAGGTGTCTGCGTTCGCTTCGATGCGACGCTGACAAGCGACCGGTGTTTGCCCTTCGAGGCGGCCGCCGACCCGGGCGCCCACTACCGCGACTGCTCGGCGGAGGGGCTCTACTGTGATCCTCTAACGGAGCGATGTCGGTCACGCGGCGCTCCCGGCGACGCGTGTCGGGCCTCTGATGTGTTTGTTTTCGGTGGCTGCGGCTCCGGGATGTACTGTCACCCGGGCTCCGAGACCTGCACGCTGCTCCCTTTGCTCGGGGCATCGTGTCCCACGCAGCAGTGCGCCGAGGGCGCCTATTGCGATGGCGCGTGGGCATGCGTCGCGAAGAAGCCCGGCGGCGCGCCGTGCCGATCGCCCGACGAGTGCGTGTTTGGCTGCAGTCCGACGGGCATCTGTTTGTCCAACGCCGCGGGACCACGCATGTGCTCGGGCGGCGGTTGACGAGGGAAGCTCGCGGTGAGCGCCACTGCAGTGGACGGGCGGTGGACCGGCACGAATCGACGTGTGGCAGACTCATTCCGCATGTACCGGTCCGACCACGACGCCGCGTTGGCCCGCGCGCGCCTCGCCTTTCGCGGGTTGCGCGACGCGGCGGAGGAGAAGGTGACCCCCATGCGGGTGGCTGCCCCGACGAAGTCGGCGTCTGCAACGGAGCTCACGAGGATCGCGGAGCGGTGCGAGGCGCTCCGGACGCTTCTCGAGTCGACGCCGTCGCTCCCAGTCCCGAAGGATGGCCTGCTGGGGCGCTCGCTCGAGTTTTCACGCAAGGGACCACCTCCCATGGTCGTGATATGCGGTTTTCCGCTCACCATCGGCGTCGCGCTCCGCAGCGGGGTTTGGGGTGCCGTCGTCATGATCATGGCGATGTTTGTGGCGGTGTTCGTCGTCGCGACGCGCGGGGTTCGCATCACGGTGGATGGCGAAGGCCTACTTCTGAAGCAACCTCGATCGCTTCGGCGTGTGCGCTTCGAAGAACTGACAGACTGCGGCATCGAATGGCGCACTCTCGGTCAAGTTGCCTCCGCGACCCTCACGCTGCAGCTCACCGATGGCGAGACCTTGCGACTGGACTACGCGGAGTCGGCCCCCGCGTCCGACGCGACGCTCGTCGGGTGGGTTCGGCTCATTCGCGCGCGCATCGGTGAGCGAGAGTGAGACCTAGCGGGCGTCGATTTGCAACACGCGGTTTTCCCGGCTTACTCGGGCGTGCGCGCGGAAGTGACTGTGCGGTTCTGAGGGCGGGCGCAGGCGTGCAGAAGTAAATCGCGACGAGGCCTTCCGCAGGCGGCACGACGCGAAACGTGGGTCACACTGGCCCCGATGGTCCGCTCGGAGCACCACGCGGCGTTGATGCGCGCGCGCCAAGCGTTCCGCGATTTGCGCGACGCCGCCGAAGAGAAGGAGGCACCGATGCTGGTGGCCGCACCGGTGGCAAGCCACTCTGCCTCGGAGCTCACGAGACTCGCGGAGCGGTGTGAGGCACTCCGGACCGTCCTAGAGTCGAAGCCATCGCTCGCAATCCCAACGAAGGGGATGGTGGCCGCCTCTCTCGAGTTGCGGAAGAGATCGCGCCGAGTGGTCATGCTAATTGGCTTTCTTCCGCTCGCGCTCGTTGTGGTGCTCCGCGGGACTTGGGGCGCCGCCGCCGTGGTGGCGGCGTTGCTCAAGGCGGCGGCGTTGCTCGTCGCGGTGCACGTCGTGGTAACGAATCGCGTTTGCCTTACCGTGGATGGCGAAGGCCTACTGCTTCAGCGGCGTCGTGCGCGACGGCGCATCAGCTGGACCGAGTTGACAGACTGCGCCGTCGAATGGCGGTCGGTTGGTCAACGGGCCGCGGCGAGGCTCACGCTGGAGCTGGCCAGTGGCGAGACCTTGCGGCTCGAAGACGCGGAGACGGCCCCCACGTCCGCCGCGACGCTCGTCGGGTGGGTTCGCCTCGTTCGAGGCCGTATCGGCGAGGCGGATTCGCCGTTGGCGGGGGCACTTACGGGCAGGTGAAGGTCGATGCGTCGAGCGCACCGCCGTCGAACAAGCAGAGTGACGGGCTCACCTTGGCCGCTGTGCTGTTCGTGCTCAGGAGGATCGGCGCACCCTCGAAGTCGAACTGGAACGACAGCGCGCTGCACGGGTCGGTCGCCTTCGCCCCGAGGGCCGGAAGGTCGACATTCATGCAAACGACCTGGCGAATGAGGTCCCACGACGACTGCAAACAGAGCGGGCGATTGTCGCCGCCGTCGGCGTTCTTCTGCTCGCCGAAGACCCGTAGGATTTCGTCCGGCGCAACACGCCCAGCGAAGGTTCCTCGCATGGTGAATCGCAGCGCGCCGCCGCCGTCGGGCACGTCGACGCGCGAGAGCACGGCCTCGAGGATCTGCCCCTCCACGGCGACGGGGCGCGAGCCGTAATACGCCCAACCGGGGACCGGACCGCGGACAACGAGGGTATAGCCACGGACGTAGCCGGGAGACGTCTTGATCGGCAGACCAAAGGAGTTCACATGATCGGGATCACCCCAATAGACGTCGCAACCGTTGAAGCGAGGCTCCCTCGGGGCACCAACGCTGGCGTCGGCGAGGTTCTCGCAGCGGTTGTTCTCGAGAGAGCCACCGGTTGGGAAGATGGCTACGCTCACGTCGGAGTCGTCGGCCTCGCCGGAGTAGCCGAGCAGCGCGATGACGATGCCGGCTTGGCCGGTGTCGACGAACTCGTGGTACCTGGTCTGGTCGAGTCGCGCGGCCCGCCGCGCGCCGAGGGCAACGACCTGGTTGTCGATGCCGCCCACGTCATCGATCACGTCTTGGCACTGCCCGCCGGCCCGTGGAACGCAGGAGAGTGAGGTCTCCGGCGTTCCCGCTGGCGCGCCACATTGCGTGTTCACGCAGTCGAGGTCGAAGCCTCGGCCAGCATCGAGGAACGGGTTGACGCGTCGGAGCACGACGTGTTGAGAGGCGCTCGGCCCTTGCGGTGTCGTGGGCGGTCGTGGGGCCACTTCGCGTCCGCAGAAAGTGCCTGCGTCGGGCGTTGCCGCGTCGGGCGCGTCCGAAACGTCGGCGCCCGCTTCGTCGAGGGGGACGGATGCGAGGGGGTCGCCGGAGAGCGAGACCAACCACTGGCAGGCGGCGATGC
Organism: Myxococcales bacterium; assembly: GCA_016703425.1. Lineage (NCBI taxonomy): Bacteria > Pseudomonadati > Myxococcota > Myxococcia > Myxococcales > Myxococcales bacterium. The sequence goes on along the minus strand of JADJCA010000002.1, from coordinate 37,151 downwards.
CTGCGGTCATCGACGCAAGTGCGGCTCCTCGAAGCGTCGTCCGCGTGACCGTGCGACGCCGCGGACCACTCGGCCCTAGCGTCATCGCGGAAACGCGGCGGGGTTTCCGCCGTCGACGGTGATGACGCAGCCCGTGGTGGAGCGGGCGCTGGCGAGGTACGCGAACGCATCGGCCACGTCGTCAGACGTCACTTCGCGGTGCAGCAGGTTGTTCTTGAAATACTCGTCAGGCGACAGACCGCGTGCCGCGGCGCGCGACTCGAGGACGCCGCCGCCGAAGAGCCCCGTGCGAATGCGGTCGGCGTTGACGGCGTTGGCGCGAATGCCCTCGGCGCCGAGGTCGATGGCATGTTGTCGCATCAGCGCCACAAGGCCTGCCTTCGCCACCGCGTACGGGCCGAAATTCGGGCCCGGTGCAAAGGACGCCTTGCTCGCGTTGTAGAGGAGGCACCCGCCCGTCTGTTGCGCGCGCATGACGCTCACCGCCGCGCGCGCCACGTGGTTGTGCGAGAGGAGGTTCGTCGTGAGCGAGCGCTCCAGCGCCCGCGCCCCATCGGCTTGGTCGAGCGCGCCCTCGGGTGCGTTGCCGGCGTTGGAGACGACGAGATCGAGGCCACCGAAGGCGGCGACCAACGCTTGCACCGCCGCGTCGATCTTCTCCGGCCGCGTGACGTCGCACACGAATGGCAAGAGGTGAGACCGTCGACCCTTGCCGAGCGTGTCGTGGGCCACCATGAGCGGCGCTGGCGCCATGTCGACGAGGCCCACGTGGGCGCCCAGATCGAGGAGTCGCGACGCGGTGGCGCGACCGATGCCGGCGGCGGCGCCGGTGACGAGCGCGACGCAGCCGTCGAGGGGAGCGCGCGTCGTCTTCTTGATCTTCGCCTGCTCGAGGCTCCAATACTCGAGCTCGAAGAGCCGTTCGTGGCTCACCGGCTCGTAGCGGCCGATGTCGTCGGCGTCGGCGATGATGGCGGCCGTGTGTTCGTACACGTCGGCGACCGCGTCGGCGTCGCGGAGCGTGCGCCCTACGGCGACGATGCCAACCCCCGGGAGAAGAATGACGCGAGGCCACGGATCGAGGCGCTTCACGGCGACGCCGCTCTTCGCCGACATCTCGTCGACGTACGCTTCGTAGCGTTTCGCGTAGCCGCGTACCTCTTCCGCCACGCGCTCCGCCAGGCGGTCGAGATCGGCGTAGTCCGGGTTCTCGATGAAGAGCGGCCAAGGTTTCGTGCGGATGACGTGATCGGGCGTGGCGCATCCGATGGCCACGAGCTTCTTGGCGTCGCGCCGCTCGAGGAAGGCGAGCACCGAGTCGGGGCCGCGGACCGTGAGGATGGGGCCTCGTTCGGAGGGATCGTGCGCGGCGCGCGCGAGGACGCCGCGGAGGCGAGGGAGCAGATCGTGGAGCTGCACCGGCGCGGGGCGCGGCTCCGTGAGCGCCGAGGTGCGGCGGCTGTCGGCGATGGCGCGTTCGGCGCACGTGACGGCGTCGATCATCGCAAGGTAGCTCGCCTTCGCCGTGTCACCGAAGGTGAACACGCCGTGTTTCTCGAGGAGGATCACGGTCGGCGTCACGCCTTCGGCGAGCTTCGCGTCGAAGGCGTCGGCGGTTCGCTTCGCGAGCTCGAAGCCCGGCTTCACGTAGGGCACCCAGACGAGGCCAGGGCCGAAGAACGAGCGGCAGAGCTCCTCGGCGTTGGGCTGGTCGACGAGCGTGAGGACCGCGTCGGCGTGCGAGTGATCGATGAAGGTGCCCGGCAGAAAAGCGTGGAGCAGGGTCTCGATGCTCGGCGTGGGCGCGTTCGGGTCGAGGAGGGCGAGGCGTAGCTCAGCGACCATCTGCTCATCGGTGAGGACGGCAAGGGCGCGGAGCTTTCGCAAGGGGTCGAGGCGTACCGTAGGCAAGCCCTCGGGGCCCACCGTGGCGAGATCGGAGCCAGAGCCTTTGATGTAGAGGACCGCGATGCGGTCGCCGAAGCCGTCGACCTCGTGGCCCTTCGCGGAGGTGTTGCCGCCGCCGTGCAGGACAAGGGCCGGGTCGGCGCCGATGAGCCGCGAGGTGTGAACCCGGTCCGCGAGGGTCTCGGTGATGGGCCGGCCCCCCACGCGAGACGTCAGCTCGATGCGAACACGAGAGGCTTCTTTTTCGTCGTACCGCGATTGCAAAAGGATCTCCGCCGTGGCTCGCCCCGCGAACGTGGGAGCGCACGGAGAAGGCTATCGCACGCGGCTCGCCAGGCGAACGGCGTCGCCGCGAGGCGGCCCTAACGGCGCGCGCCAGGAGGGGCCTGGGAGCAGACGCTTGACACGCCGTTCGGCGAAGGGTACTCCGACGTTCCTTCTTATTTAGGCGCGTAGCTCAGTGGTAGAGCACTACCTTGACACGGTAGGGGTCGTCGGTTCAAGCCCGACCGTGCCTACAAATAGCGACGGAACGACTGACGGGTTGAGTGCTTCGGCGCTCAGCCCGTTTCAGTTTTTGGGTGCCCGGCGCGAGGTCGAGGGGCGCGCCGCGGCAGGGGCGTTTCCCGAACGCATTCGGAGGCGACGCGGCGCTTGCCAGATCGTTCACCGCTTGCCCGCCTAGAGCGCGCCGCCGGCGCCGATTCCGCTGTCGCCCCAGGAGCCGCAGTCGATCGACGAGCCATCGATCGACGATGCGTCGAGACCGATGCTTCCGATGTCACCCACGACCCCCATGGCGCCGTCCCCCGCGGCGCCGTCCCCCATCCCGCACGCGCCGTCTCCGCAACCGCCGTCCTCGCCACCTACCGTGATGGCCAAGTCGCTTTCTGAAATCGGGGAGAGGTTGCTCATGGTCGCCCCTCTAGCAGTCATCGTGCCGCTCGCCCGGCGAGGCCGCTCCTTCCACGGCGTTGGAGCGCTACAGTCGGAGGAGAACTGGCGTTCACCGATAGCGGAAGCTTCGCTCCGGCCCGCGAAAATTGTCTCACTGTCTCGCCTGGCGGGCGTCGATCCAGGGGCTGGATCGCGCGAGCCTTCGCGTGAAGAGTTCCGACTCGTTCATCCGTCCCGGTGAAGATCACCTCGGCGTCGATCGCGCAAACAGTACGCTGCGTCGGTGCATCAACACCGCTTTCGCGAGCACACGCTCGATGGGGCCGCGCTGTTCTTTCAGCCGGCGACGGGGACTCACGTTCGCGTAGAGAGCACGGTCACGCGCGCGTTTCGCCGCCAAGCCCCGCGGGTCGTGATGTTTGGGATCACGAACCGGTGCAACCTCCGCTGCACGTTTTGTTCGCGAGACGTTGGTCGTCCCAGCGAGTGGTCGGTGGACTCGGCCCACGACGTCCTCGCGGGGCTCTCCGCCGCCGGCACCCTCGAGGTCGCCTTTGGCGGGGGCGAGCCCTTCGCGTTTCGAGGGTTCACGGACCTTCTGGTTCGGCTTCGCGACACGACACCGCTCGCGCTTCACGTCACGACCAACGGTACGCTCCTTGGCGACGTCGATTGGGCGGCCCTCCGCGGAGCGCTCGGCATGGTGCGCCTGTCGCTCTACGACGAAGTCGACTGGCGCGCGGCCGGCGTGACCCTCGCGCGCGCCGTCCACTCGCGCGCCATCACGCGTTGGGGAGCCAACGTTCTCGTCGACGATGACGCGTTGGCGATGCTGCCTCGCAAGCTCGATGAGCTCGCGGCGCTTGGCGCGCATGACGTCTCGCTCTTGTCGTACGTGGGCGCCGGCCCGGCGCGGCGGCTCTCCTCCGCCGGCGAATCGCAGCTTGGTCGAATCATCGAAGGCAGTCCGCTCCCGGTGCGGCTCTCGGTCTGCCTTGGCTCTCGCGTTCTGGTGCCGAGGCTGTTCGCGGGCGCCGACGACAGCGGAGATTGTGGTGCCGGTCGCGATTTCGTGTCCATCACGCCTGATCGCCGCGTCCAGAGCTGTTCGTTTCAAGACGCGTCGTTTCCCATCGAGAGCGCCGCCGACGTGCTGCGCGTCTGGAGCCGAGAGCGGGATGCGCTCGCGCAGGCGTCCGCGCGCGATGGGTGCGCGCGCGCTGTTGCCGCCCCAATGGATGGCGGCGTCGGACCGCGCGCCGCGAGCGTGCGCGTTTGGCAGTCGTTTTCGGGCAACAACAGCGGCGAGTGCATCATGGTGGCGCGCTTCGAGACGGCGGAAGACGCCGAGAAGTACCTCGCCGAGTTGCTCCCTGGCTTCGTCGCCGACGAAGGGTATTCGGCGGCGTGGCGCGAGCTCTTCGCGCGGGAGCGCGTCGCGACGCCGGCCATCGAATACGCGGAGTCGCCGCGGGAGATGCTCGTCGCCGGTCGCTCGGTCTTTGCGGCGACCTCGGCCGCGGACGACGCGTTTCCCGAGCTTCGCGCGCTCGCATGGAAGCGTGGGGCGCACGTGCTCGGCGGCGGGATTCACCTTCACGACAAGCCCACGGTGCTCTTCGTGATCCGCGCGCGCCCCGACGACGTCGACGCCCTCCTTGCGGCGGTAACGGCGAAGGGCGCCCTGTCCGATGCCGCGATCGCTCTACCTCACGGCGAGCTCGTCTTGGGCGCCGTCCCCGCCGGTGACACGTTGGCCGAAACGGTCGCGCAGCTTCGCGCTGTCGCGCGCGGTGCGGCGCTGGCACTCGAGATCTTCTTTGCGCCTGTCGACGCGGCGACGCTCACGCGCGAAGCGCAGCGGCTGGGCGACCGATTGAGCGAGACCTCGCGGATGACGTTCGCGTTTTGGGCGCAGACGCCCGAGGAGCGTGCCGCAGGAGCCGCGGAGTTTGCCCGCACCATCGCGGCCGAGGCGAGCGCCTCGCGCGTCCAGAACTCCGTCATCGCCGAGGGCGGAAAGAAGCGCCTCGCGGTGCTTGGCTACCGGAGCGGCGCGAGCGTTCATCCGCTCCTCGCGACCAGGGTGCGCGTCCACGCGCAGCTCTGGCGCGACGCTCCGCCTCGCACGAAGGGCAAGCGCGCGCCGCCCCCGGCGATCGTCCAAGCGGCGGACGTCGAACGGTCGCTCGAACCGCGTCTTCGGGCCGCGCTTGGTGGGCAAACGTTCACGCTGAAGTGCGAGGCGGGGCCGACCTGGCGCCAGGGCGTGAGCGTCACCATCGAGACCGAGGCGCCGCGCGCCGTCTACGACGCGCTCGGCTCCATGGCCGCCGAGATGCCTGACGTCTCGATAAGCGTTGGCGTGTCCGACTCGTCGAGCTTGGCGTTCGCCCTCCGCAGGCTCATCGACGAGGTTCGCGCCGCGTCTCGCTGAGCGCCGAGGCCGGCGAGAATTGAACTGTGACCGTGAGGTCCGTGCGCCACGTATCGTGCTCGCGACAACCAAACCGGGGCAGCTAGTCGACGACCTCTTCGCTTGGGGATTGACGTGCCCGAGGCCGGGGCCCACCCTCGCGGCGATGGCTCGGATCACGGCTACCGAGATGGTTGGCGTCCCCTTCACCGTGAAGGAGGCGCAGCGGCTGCTCGACGCGCTCGCGGAAGGGAAGCTCGGGCCGCCCGACGACGCCGACAACGTCACGCTTCGAAAGAAGGTCGGGGTGCTGCTGCAGGTCGCGGTGGCGGCGGAGCGGCGGCGCGCGTCCCTGCCGCGCCGCTGACGACGTGCACAGGGCCCATCCGTGCCTCAAGGCTTCTTCCCAGCCCACTTCGCGAGCGCCTTGCGGTCGCTCGGCAGTCCCGCGTCGTCCAGCACCGTCGCCAGGTCGACGAGGCGGACCTCCTTCTTTCCGCTCATCCACAGATCGTCCTTGTCGACGATGGCGCGAACGAACGCCTTGGCTTCAGGGCTCGGTCGTTCGACCGCGTCCTCGTGATCGAAGTGCAGGCGCAGTCCGGCCTCCACGATCGGCACCGCTCGGAAGCGCTGATGTGCGGGCAGCGCCGCGAGAAGAGCGTCCATGACCTGCCCGCGAGCCTTCTTGGACGCGGTGCTGGCGATGGCGATGAGCTGCGCGAGCTCGACCTCGAGCGTGTCTTCGACGAAGGGCAGGGTGGCGAAGGTCTTTCGCACCGGCTCGCCGCCGCCCAGCGCCGCGAGGATGATCTCGACCTCGCGCTTGCCGGGCCGATGGTGACCGAGGGCGCGCCCCATGACGGCGGCGACGCGGATCGCCACATCGTCGTCGTCGAGCGCGGCCTTCACGGGGACGTCGAGCTCCTTGGACGCGACGCTCAGGTTGCCCAGGGCCACGATGGCGGCGCCGCGAAGCGCGAGCTTCTCGTTCTTGGGGCTCGCGAGCTTTCTGAGGAGCGCGGCTACCTTGGCGTCACCGAAACAACCGGCGAGGCACGAAATCGCCGTCGCCGCCTCCTCGTCCGAGAGCGAATCGAAGCCGGCCACGATGGGTTTCGCAGCAAGCGTGAGCGCCTTGACGCACGCGAGCTCGACGGGGCCGTCGTTCGACTTCGCCTGCTTCTTCGCGCGCTTCTGAGCGCCGTCGTAAGCCGGCGCCGGCAAGGAGGCGATGGCGAACACCAAAGCCAGGATCGGCTGGCGCATCGCATCGGGCCGGAGCCAGCAGAGTTCGACGAGCGGGACGATCACGCTCACGCTCGCCGTGTAGATCGAGCCTTGATGGCATGTGCGGTTCCACAGCTCGTCCAAGGCATCGGCGCGTGATGCGGCGGCTTCGGAGCAACCCAGCGTGAGCAGGTGGATGCCGACCCTCGTCGCCGGACCGTACGCGCTCGCGAGCTTGCTCCAGTCGACGGCGCGGACGCGCTTGGCCCAGGCGGCGAGCTTCGGATCCTTGACGTCGTCGGCGCCCGTCGGGTCGACGGTGCGGAGCACCTTGCGCTTCGCGTCGAGGAGCGCGACGGGCCCCGACCAATCGCCGCCGAGCCAAGGGCCCCGCTCGAAGGCGACGCGACGGTCTTTGAGCTTTGCGGGGCGCGTGCGGCGCAGCACGCTCCCGCCTTCGTAGTCGTCCTCGTGGAGGAGCGCGCCGGCCTTGTCGAACGTGATCCACGTACCGAGCTTCACGCCCTTGCCGTCGACGGCACCCGACTGCCACGTGTCGTTCTCCGGCAGCGCCGCTTCGGGCACGCCCTTCGGCCGCGGCGGGTAGGGGACACCGTCGGGGTAAATCGGGCGGCCCTTCCTATCGAGGAACAGACGGCGCACGAGCACGCCGCGCTCCCAGTTCTGTTCGTAGCGATGGACGTTCTTCGCGGCTCGCTGCGGAAAGCAAAGCTCGGTCGTGAGGCCCTGGGTGGCCGGGTAAGCCGTGTCGAGCCCGACCAGCGCCCCGCGCTCGAGGGTCCCCTTGCGCGAGACCTCGCCGGTCTCGTGGTAGCGCGTGAACGCTCCGTGCGGCGTGCCATCGACGTGCTCGGTCTCGCAGCACAGCGTTCCGTCGGGACGAAAGTAGCGGACGAGCCCCTGCTTTCTTCCTTTGGCGTCGAGCGTGGCGCAGACCCACTCGTTGTCGCTCTCGGACCAGACCGCGGATTCGGGCACGTCTTTGGGGCGTTGCTTCGTCGCTTTTGCCATGGCCGCCATGATGCCGAAGCGCCGCGCACGTCGCCAGCGCGCTTGTGGTGGCGACGAGAGCGTCAGGTCCGATGTTCACGCGCCGGGGCGACGGCCTGGCGAGGCACACCGCTGCGGTGCTCGCGACCATGGCAGCCGCCCGGCGTGGATGCGCACGTCACGTCCACACTCGCACGACGGAGTGGTGATGCGCCTCGCCGTGGCGCTTGGTGCGCCGGTCGGCCGCGCGCTACACTACGGCGGTCGCGTGATGGAAGCCTTCTCACGACTGATCCTCAGGCTTCACCCATTCGTGACGCTCGCGATATCCGGTGGATGCTTTCTGTCGACGTCCGTCTCCGGCCTCTCGGGCGGGAGCGCGACCAGCGACGCGGGCAGCGCGGTGGGCGCTGAGGCAGGCCATGACGCTGTCTCGATTGCGGACGCCGACGGCGGGCCGATCGGCTCGCCCGACGACGGGGCGACGGACGCTGCCCCGCAGGCTCCGTTGTTCGAGCTGCCCGTCGTGCTCGCACCCGCACAGTTTTCTCCGAGGTCGCTCGCTCTCGACGCCGACGACGTCGTCTGGATGAACACCGCGAAGGCCAGCGCCGCCATTGCGCGCGCGACCCGAAGGCCCGCTGGCACGCAGGGCTCGGCGCTCACGGTCTACGCGGGAGCGGTGTTGAACGACGGGATCGGCCTCGTGCTGACGCCGGGTGGCGTCTTCTGGAGCTGCATCACCGGGGAGCACAGCGTCTGCACGGCCGCCAAGACGGGGGCGACGTTCAATGTCGTCTCGACGGAGTCGTCCGGTGTCGGCAAGTGGGCCTCTGGCGTCGCCTACGGCGCGACGCTCTACCTCGCCTCCTCGACAGGCATCGCCTCCATCCCGACCGATCTGTCGGCACCGGCCGTCAAGCTTGAGCCGAGCGTGGTGACGTTCCCCGTCGCCGACGCGTCGAGCCTGTACTTCCTCCAAGGCAGCCAGGTCTCGAGGATGGCGAAGGCCGGCTCCCCGTCCGTCATCGACGTCGTCGCGGGCGCGCAGGTCGGTGTCCGCGGCCTCGTGCTCGACGCCTCCCGCCTCTACTGGGTCGTCGACTCCGGCAACGTGCTCGCGATCGACAAGGGGGCGAGCGCCGGTGCGCCGCTCGTCCTCGCGAGCGGGCAGTCCGGTCCGTCGTCGGTGGCCATCGACTCTGGCTACGTCTACTGGGCAAACGCGGCGGACGGAACCATCGCGCGCGTCGCGAAGGGTGGCGGTCCGGTCGTCACGATCGCGCAGGGGCAGGTGGCGCCCTCGCAGCTCGTCGCCGATGACGCAGGCCTCGCGTGGGTGAACGCGAACGGCGATGTGGTGGGCATGCGTCGCAAGTGAACGCTGCGGCACACGGCGCGGGCGGATAGTCTTGCCGATGGGCGATCGCTGCCGACCCGCAAGAAGACCGTGACGGTGACCCTCGACGTGGACGACTCCCACTACGTGCGCGCGACGCGCAACGTGTCGCGGTTTGAAGCAGACGGGGTACGCGGCTCACTTCACCATCCGCTTTGCCGTCGAGCGGTTCCTCGCGAGTCTCGGCCCCCCCCCCCCCACCCACCCCCCCCCCCCCCCGCCCCCCCCCTCCCCGCTTCCCCCCCCCCCCCCCCCCCCCCGCCCCCCCCCCGCCCCCCCACCCTCCCCCCCCCCCTCTCCCCCCGCCCCCCCCCCCCCACCCCCCCCCCCCCGTTTTCCCCCCCCCCCGCCCCCCCCCCCCCCCCCCCCCCCCCCCCCCCCCCCCCCCCGCCCCCGCCCCCCCCCCCCCCCCCCCCGCCCGGGCCGCGCGCCGCGCCCCCCCCCCGCGGCCCCCCCCCCCCGCCCCCCCCGGCCCGCCCCCCCCCGGCGCCCCCCCGCCCCCCCCCGCCCCCCCCGGCCCCGGCCCCCCCCCCCGTTCGCGTACCTCCAAGTCGCGGCTACCCGAGGCTCAGCCCCCGCCACCGGACAGACCCGACCACGGGTCCACCACCGGATCCGTGGGCGCGTCCGGCGGGGGAGCCGGCGCAGCGGGGAGTTCGCCCCCGAAACTCAGGCGCACGCCGCCGGGCGCGTCGGAGAGGCCGTGTTGGTAGCCCCAAGGGTTGACTGCGTTCGCTGGGGATGAGGATGGATCAAGGGCCGAATACGCATGGGGGCCCAGCGTGGGCGCCGACGGGATCGCCCCGTCGAGCACGCGCACAGCGCCCGTCGCTGCGTTGCCATCGGCTCGGTTGACGTCGACCAACCCTGCGGCCGTCATGATGGCGTCGGGCCAGCGCCCCGCGAGCGCCTCCTCGACCGTCGCGGGGTTGCTCTCCACGATCGACGGCACCTGACCTTGCTGGTAGGCGATGGCCGTGGTGAACAGCACCGCCGGGTCGGCGGGGCCGTTGGGGCTCCAGGCAAACGAATCGTGCCCAGCCCACACCGTCACGTTCTGGGGTTGCCCGTCGGCGCCTACGAGCCGGAACGTGTACGACCCGTCCTCGTTCGAGGTCATGAGGCTCGCGATGTAGTCGGCACCACCCGGTTGCGCGAGGATGCTGTTGGTGACAGAGACCGTCGCACAGTTGCCGATCGATACCGTGTCAGCGCCTCCCGTGGGGCCGCTTCCTTGGTAGATCTCGTTGGGACTCGCGCTGTCGCGATAGTTGAGCCGCAGGTCCCGGTCTTGTGCTGCGGCCTCGTCCTCCGACATCTGAGCGGTCACGACGCCGGTCGTGTCGACGTCAATCGGCGCTCCGTGTTGATCGCCGCCATACACGTTCTCCGGCACCATCGCGCGAATGGCCTCGTTTGCCGGATCCTCGATCACTGCCGTATCGATGGGGCTCGGCGTCGACGAGCCATCGCTGCTTGAGGTGCTGCCATCGTCATGAGTTGTGACAGTGGGTGTCGAGGCCGGGTTGGTTTCGGCGCCGGTCTCGGTCGAGGTGCCGCCTGCGTCCGTCGGGGACGAGGCTCCGGCGGCTCCCGCGTCCTCGGCGCTCGACGCCGCATCCGCGCCGGCCCCGTCGTTGGTGGGCAAGGTCCAGCCATCGCCAGCGTTCGGGTCGAAGGTCACCACGTTCCCCCCTGGGTCGAGGGATACGACGACGCCGATGGTTCCCATGTCCAAGGTGCCGCCCGTGTCGAAGGAGTCCACGGGATTCACGTATTGGTAGCCGTCGGGATAGCCGTAGCCGGTCCCCTCGACGTACGCGCCGTAGTCGGTACCTGCAGCGCCGAAGTCGAAGCCACCAAGGTTCGATGGGTCGCCGCCGGCACCGAACAGATCGAATGACGCGAAGGGATCGTAGCCCCCGCTTGACCCAAACGTGTCGGAGCCAAAGTCGAACCCGAAGTCGAAGCCAAAGTCGTCGCCACCGGTCGCGTCCAGCGCCTCGGCCTCCGTCAACTCTTCGAGGCGGGACGGGAGAGGACGCGTTGGAGTGGTGCGGAGCTTCGTCTTCAGCATGCGAGCGACAGTTGCAGCTGCGGTGCCACCGAGGCCTACGAAGTGAGAGTGGTCAACTTGCCGGTGTTTGGGCCGAACTGTTCGAAGCAGCCCCGTTCCAACCCGTGACGATCGCTTGCCGCCGCTGACAGACGATTGCCGCTGCGAGGCAGGCACGCCGCTGGACCGCGTGCGAATTCAGCGGGGCAGGTGAGCATTCATCCAGTCGACCGCAAAGGCCACGAACGCGGGCGCTTCGAACAGCTCCGCCTCGCAGCGACCCACGGGACCGACGCGAACGCCGCCCGAGGCCCGGTAGTCCAAGAAGATCTGCGGGAAGTAGTCGCCGTGCTCCCACGTCGCGATGCCGTCTGTGTCATCAAGGCTCTCGATCCAGAGCTCGCCGACGTCGGCGCGAACGTACCGCCTTCGGACGCGCACCTTGTTGGGGACATCGGCGAGGTACTCGGCATAGTGCGTCAGCGTGACGGTGTCCGGGTTCGCTCCCAAACGAAGCACGCGACCCCCAAGCGCCGTGAGGCGGTCAAGCACCGACCCGGGCCCGTGGTAGTCGTGAAGCGGCACCGGTTCGAGCAAGTGCTGCGCGTCGGCTCCGATGGCCGCGAAGCGGTCTGCCGGATGGTCGTTGACGAGGACGCCCGGGTACGTGCGGAACACCTCCGCGAGGATGCCCATGTCGCTGGTGTCGACAGGGGTGCGGAGGGCATCGAAGGGCGCGTCCTCGTCCGCGCCGAGCACCATCAAGAGCGTGCCCGTCGGACCGACGGCGGCGCACAGCGCATCGATGACCCCGGCGGCGCCGCCCTCGACGGGGCCGATGGCGCGCATGCTCGTGTGCATCATGATGGCGTCGCCGGGGCGCACGCCGAGCGCCGCAAACTCAGCGACGAGCTGGGCGCGCGCCGTGGGGGTCGACAGTTTCGAGGTCATCGCGCCGACATTGTGCGCGCGCGGGCGTTGATCGTCCAGCGCGCGGGAGCCACGCTCACTTCGTGCACTGCGCGATGTCTTCCTTCGACTCCTGATAGGTCGCGACGATCGCTCCGCCGGCGATGGTCGCGAACGTGATGGCGTTCGCTCCGAGTCCGGTGGCCTCGAAGACGGCCAGAACCGAGCTCCCCTCGGCCCCGAGCGCGGCCCACCCGGTCACCGCACCCCAACCTGCGATGGCCGCGGCACCGCCGGCGATGAGCGCACCGGCCACCGCAACGGTCAGCCCCGCCGCGCAACGCTGCCCTGCCGTTCGGGGGACGTCGGAAGCGCTCCGAAGAGAACGCTGCAGGTGTTCGAGGTCTCCGAGGAGCGCGGAGTACGTGGCTGGGGTGATCTTTGGGCTGCGGTTCCCGGCCTTGTCGACTTCGAGCACGGCGACATCCGCTTTGCCGTCGGCTGCGCGGCGGGCGTTCAGCAGCAGTGCGTAACGTACCTGTCCAGCCGCGTCGCTAGCGAAGAGGCCCACGCCAAGGAACCGCTTGTCGCTGATCGTGTAGCCGGCCCAAGACGCAACGCCGAGCGCACTGGTCGCATTCGTGACTGACCGCTGGTCGTCCTTGAAGAGCAGCGCCGAGAACTCGTGTTGGGCCGCGGCCTCCGAGTGGGTGATCGCATCCTCGGTGTCGTCGACGTCCTCGGCGGCGGCCGGTGCGCAAGCACCGAGCGCGAGGAGAAGGAGGGGGGCGGTCCCGGCGAAGACGCGATGGCGCAGCATGATCGGGGCAGAGGCACGAGGCGCGCCAAGTCCCTTAAGGCGCTTCATCTTGGGTTCATCTGCCGCGCGCTCCCAGATCGAGATCGCCGATCGGGAAGGACTGTGGGCGGTTCGGGCCTCAGCGAGCTTCGGTGCGACGGCGCATTCCCCAAAGAGCCTCGGTCCCGTCCTCGCTCCGCCGTTGGCTTAGTCCGCGTGCCGTCACGGCGCCCTCCCGTGCCGCGCACCGGAACCGCTCTGCCTACATCAGCCCAGAGCCTTGGCCATGCCCATGCGTCGCATTGCCGAGACGCACGAGCCTGGCCACCCTTCGAAAATACAGGGAGAACGCAGGTTTCCGCTCTGGCACACAGCGTGCTCCAGTGTGGATATGCTGTTCGGCTCGCTCCAGGCTCTCAATCTCGACATCGTTTGCGGGGTGCCGACGACGACGGCGGTGGTGGTGGCGACGGGGGCGGCGAGCCGGTGATGGACGTCGCTCCGGAGCCCGCACAGGAAGCGCCGGAGGCGCCGGCGGCGCCGGTCGAGCCGTACAACGCTCCCGTCGACGAAGTTCCGAACTACACCGCACCTGAGGCAACGCCAGACGCCGCTCAGGATCCCGGCGTTGGGGCGTTCGGGGCCAACCCTGCGCTCGACACGGGGGCGCCGGCCGCGGCGCCCGCGGGTCCCGAGTTCCCGCCCGTGCAGGCGTTCGACGATGTACCGCCGCGCGCCGATGCACCCGATGCCGTCCCGACCGCCGCTCCGGTTGATCCAGAGGCGGCCCTCCGCGCGCTCCCGCTCCCCGATGCGCCGCTTGCTCCGCCGACGGCCGCTGATCTCGGGACGCCCCCGGCGCCGTCCACGTTCTCCGAGCTCGATCGGTTCAACTACCAAGCCGACATTGCGCAGAACTACCGCGATCTCGCCAGCCCGCCCGAGCTGTTCCAAGGCACGCGCGGCGACTGCTTCAACGTCGCTGGCATCAACGCCCTGACGGCGCGCGATCCCGACGGTGTGCTCGGGCTCGCGCAACCCACGCGTCGCGACGGCATCTGGGGCGTCACGACGCTGAATCCCGACGGTCAGCCGAACCACGTCTACACGCACGACGGGCGCATCAGCACGGGCGGCGATCGCAGCCAAGAGCCAGGCCTCGCTGGCGCCACCACGTCGGACCCGCAGCTCCAGGCCGTCTACAACGCGACCTCGCTCCTCTACCACCCTGGCCAACCCGGCGGGAACCCCGCCTACGCGATGGAGCGCCTTGGGGCCGACGCACGGGGTTACAACGATCCGACCGCCGCCATCACGGACTACCAAAACGGTGGAGCCGCGGTGCTCGGCACCATGAGCGACCGCCAACTCCAAGCGATGGATCCTGCCACGCGGCAGGCGTTCGAAGGCGCGGGGCTCGTGCCCGGGCACGCCTACCAAGTCGCAAGCGTCCTTCGGCACCCGGACGGTCGCGACTACGCGGTGCTAAGCAACCCCTGGGGTCGAGAGCATCCCCAGCCGGTTCCCGTGTCCGACTTGAACCGCTACTTCAACTCGGGTTTCTCGGGCCGCACGCGCTGAAGAGCGAGGCGCAGCGTCCGTCTCGCGTCCGAGAGTCACGCAGGGGGCTTCGTCTCCCGACGGCGCGTCGTGCTCACGCGCCAACGGCGGTAGGCACCCATCCCAATGAGCGCGGGCGCCGCGACCACGCAGAGCGGGCACACGGCCCCGCCGATGATTGCCGATACGGCGCCCAAGACGCCGATGCCCGCGCCAGTGAGCATCGTGCTGTTCGCGTCGCGGGTCTGCGCTTCCTCGGACTCTCGAGGTCTCGCTACGGGAGGCGCTCGGACAGGTTGTGTCGACATGGTTCCCGTGTGAGCCAAGACCTCGGCGCAAGGGTTCTGGCTCTCCCCGTTTCTCGGACCGGAAAGATGAGTCGGATGGCTCAAAGACTTCCGCAGAGCCCCGCTTGGAATGCCGCCACAACGGCTGCGCCAAGATCTAGTCAGATCTAGTCGGTGCCACCGTCGCGGCGACACTCGATGCCCTCGTCGACCTCGCCGTCGCAGTCGTCATCGAGGCCGTTACAGACCTCGGCGCGCGCAACCGTCGCGCCGAGGCACTGGCCCCACGCGGTGCGCGTTGAGTCGCTTGCGGTTGCGGGAACGCAGGTCTCGGTGCCCGACGCGCAGATCCCGACACCCGCGTGGGGCACGGCACATTGGCGGACCGCGCCGAGCACGCACGGTTGCGGACTCGGCAACGGGCGCGGTGCTGGAACCTCCGCGGAGCCGGCGCCTACTGCACCTTGGTTCGAGTCGAAAGAGTCATTGGAGCTGCATCCCAAGAGGAGCGTGAGCAGCGCAACCGGGGCGAAGAGAACTCGGCCTCGTGGGGCCAGAAGCATGGCGAGCCGCCGGGCCTTTCCGAGGCCACGCAAGACCTGGGGCGGTCGTAGGCTCTCGGTGCGGCGACGCGCAGTCGAATCGGGCAGCAGCTTTCGGTCGATCTTCACGAGTGCCTCCTCACGTACCCACGGCGTTTGCAGCCGCCGCGCCAATGAAGGACCGGCCGAGGGAGGCACGATCTTCGTGCCCAGCCGCCGCAGACCGACCCGCCGAGGTCCGATATGGACCGTGCGTGTGCAGCCGCCGCAAGCGCAGGGGAACCGCACGCGCGCGGCTGCGGCAGCTCATTGCCGGATCGGCCTCTGGTGCCCCAGGCCCACAGGGGGTCGTCGCCCGCGGCGAGTCGCATCGCCCACGTGATGCCGAGGCTCGGCGCCCCTCGCGTCAGGGCTTCGTGAGCGTGCGCGAGAACTCGACGTTGCCGCTCTCGTCGATGAACTCGGCGGTGAGCGTCTTCTCTTCCACGACGACGTAGACAAAGCCGAGGGTCGCCTTCGCGAAGTGCATGGGGTTGCTTCGCGGCAGCGAGTCGGTCGAGGCGCCGCCGCCGGAGACGATGAGCTCGGTGCCGTTGCAGGTGTCGAGAGGCCACTGCCGGCTGTGATCGTGGCCCGAGAGGTAGAGGTCGACCTTGCCGCAGACGACGTCGTTCAAGAAGCGCTCGACGCCCTTGCCGTTGATGGGCGCGGGCGGTGCGACGCACGAGCCAAGGACCTCCTTGCAGTCGTACTTGCCGGCGTTGCCGTGGGGACCGTTGGAGATCTTGGGGTGGTGCCCCATGGCGATTTTCCACGCCGCCGTCGACGCCGCCATCCACTTCGCGAGATCGGCGCGCTGCGCGTTGTCTTGCGCCTCGAAGAGCGGCGCGTCCTCCACGAGCACCGAGCTGGCGGCGCCAACCATCGACGCGTTCGTGTCGGCGACGAAGAGCTCGAGCGTGCGCCCGCCGAATTTCTGGTGGTAGTGGCGGGCGGGCAGCTTCCACTTCTGCGAGAGCTGCGTGTAGCCGATCTCGCTCTCGCAGCGCCCGAAGTTGGTGCCGGCGCCGTCGCCCCCGCAATCGTGGTTGCCAAGGGCGACGTAGAAGGGAAACGCCAGGTTCGCGTACGGCTGCTCGAAGATGGTCTGGAAGATGGGGTCGTTCGCCGTGGGGGCGCCGGCTTGGTAGATGTTGTCGCCGAGGAGGACGCCGAAGTCGCAGCCGCTCGCCGCGCACTTGGCTTCCATGGCCGCGGCGACCTTGCACTGCCCGTCGGTCGCGGACGCGCAGCCCTTGCCTTGATCGCCCAGGGCCACGAAGCGCACGGTGGTTGCCGGCTCGAGCGGAGCGTCGGCTGCGTCAGCGGCGCCCGCGTCACTTGCGTCACTCGCGAGGGCGCCTCCGTCGGCGCCTCCGTCGAGCGGTGCGTCCCGTCCGGCGTCGTCGCATCGCTCGCGGTCGCCGCGTCGCGTCCGCCATCCGTTGTCGCCGCATCGGACTCCACCGGAGAGGACGTCGACGTCGCGTCGGTCGCGCCTCGGTCTGTCGCGCCAGCGTCGCTCGCGTCCTCGGTGCGCGTCGTGTCGTCGGCGCTGCCACAGGCCACGAAGGCGAAGAGCGCGACGGCAGAACGAACGGAAGGACGTGGTGCACCGGTGAACCGTACCGCGCCGCCGAGCGGGCGGAAAGTCCGTCGGTTAAGGCCGCAGGATCGTCGGCGCGGTCGAGGCGAGTCGGGTCGAGGCGGGTCGGGTCCAGGTCGGTCGAGGTCGAGGTCGAGGTCGAGGTCGAGGTCGAGGACTGGGTCCTACGGACCCGTCGACATGACTGGACTCCGTCCACTGCGTGGACTCCGTCCAGTAATGTTCGAGGTCGAGGTCGAGGTCGAGGGTCGGGGTCGGTCGGGGTCGAAGTCGGGGTCGGGGTCGGGGTCGCGGTCGCGGCTGAGGCCGCGGCGACCACCCTCTTCTCCCTCTTCCCAGCGTCCGCGCTGAGCCGTACGCCGCTCGACGGGGGATCCCAATCGCCCGCGCGGCGGCGGCGATGTTGTTGTCGCACGTCAGCATCGCGCTCTTCAGCGCGCGGCGGCGCTCTTCAAGCTTCGACGAACGCGCGAGCCGCGGCGGGGGCGCACCCGATGGTGCACCCGAGGGCGCACCCGACGAGCGCGCACCGCGCTCCGTTGCCGCAACTCCCACTGGCGGCGCTGACGCGCGCTCCCCGTCGGCTCGCCGGTACGCCTCAGGAGCGCGGCCGTGGGTTCGAGCGAGAGGGGACCCCTCGCGCACGTTCGCCGTCGCGTCTTTCACGACGGCGCTCTTCGCGCACGTTGCCGCGCCACGGGCCGCGCAGGCACGCCTCCATGAAGCGGACGGACACGGGCGGCTCGCCCTCGAACTCTTCCAAGAACAGGTGCACCAGGTACGGGAGCTCTTCGCGTCGCTCGCGGAGCGGCGGCAACGTCACCGGGTGTTGGGCGAGGCGGTACCAAAGATCGGCGCGGAAGCGCCCCTGCCTCCCGGCCTTCTCGAGATCGGCGTGCGTGGCGCAAACGAGGGCCACGTCGATGGGCTTCTCGTCGCCGCCGACGGGCCGGATGGTGCGCTCTTCGAGGACGCGCAGGAGCTTCGGTTGCACCTCGAGCGGCAGCTCGGCGAGCTCGTCTAGGAAGAGCACGCCGCGGTGGGCTTCCTCGAAGGCGCCGGCCCGATCGCGGTGCGCGCCCGTGTACAGCGCCGCGGACGGCGCCGAAGAGCCCGGCCTCGGCGAGGTCGCCCGGAAGTTGGCGCAGTTGCGGCGCTTGATGTGCGGGCGCCCGCTCTCGGCGGCGTAGTGCGAGGCGATGATCTCTTTGCCCGCGCCCGTCTCGGCTTGCACGAAGAGCGTGAAGCCGCGCCGTGCGGCATCGGCGACCTCGGCGCGAATGCGCGCCATGGCGGGACCGATGACGATGCCGTCTTCGAGGAGCGTCGAGCGGAGGTTTGGCTGAAAGGGACCCGACTGCCAGCCGACGCGATGCAGATCGGGCTCGATGAGAACGAGGCAGCTCCCGGCGCGCAAGACGCCGCGCTCTGCGAGGGGCGTGCGCACCGTGCCGTGGATGCGCGCGCCGTTGAGGTACGTGCCATTGCGCCCGCCGCGATCGCGAATGATGAGCGCGTCGCCCTCGACTTGCACGTCGCAGTGGAGGCGCGACATCGCCGGGTCGTTGGGAAACTCGATGAGCGCGGCCGACGAGCGCCCGATCTCACAGGGCGCCGTGCCGCCGCCGATGGGCGAGGGCCGATGCTGCGGCGCATCGACGGACCACACGAGGAGAAGCCCCGGCGCCGGCCGCGGCGCCTCGCGCATGTGCGGCGCGTCGTCCGCGGTCTCGTTCGAGGTGTCGCTCAGGAAGGGCACGCGCGGAGAGGGCACGGAGAGCGAGGGTAAAACGAGGTGGGGGGAGGGGAAAGCTCCACCTTCGTCGTCATTGGCTCCGTGCCTTGGCGCCCTGCTGCGCGAGGCTTCGAGAACTCTGCGTAGAAGCGCCCGAGGTTGCGCAAAGCGCGCGCTGGAGGGCGAGCGAGGACGGGCATTCGGAGGCCGCCGTTCTTCAGCTCGTCCATCGCGGTCGGATGAAGTTGTGTCACCGCCGGCGACACTTTCTTGGCAGCGGCGCGCTCCGTAAGACTGCGCCGGACTGGATCTGCCGTTCGAGTTCGCGCTTCTTCCACCTCCCCTTGACCGCCGCGAGCACGTAGAACTCGCGGGTCTCAGGCGGCTTTGCCTGGCTGAGGATGATGAGATGGTGCGTCCACGGCAATTGTCTCACCAGCGGTGAGACTTTCTCGATGGTCCGGAACTCCCGGGGATCGGGTGAGCGTGCGGTGGTGGCGGCCGGGCGGCGAAGGACTCCGAGCGCCCGAGGGGATCGCTTCTGGCTCCAGCCTCAGCCTTCTCGCTCAGGCTCAGCCTCCTCTCGGCCTCTCCGTCTTCTTCGTCATGGGCGACGCAACTTCTCCCGCGGTCCGGCCGAAGAGTCCTGCATGGTCTCCTTCGAGCACGAGGTGCTGCTCTCGCTGTTCCAGACGCGCCCTCTGCTGGCGGCGGAGCTGCTGCGGGTGCTCGGTGTGGAGGTGCCCGCGCATCGAGCGGCGCGCACCGACTCCGCGGATCTGACGGAGCTGGCGCCGACGGCCTACCGAGCCGATCTCGTGGTGGTGCTCGAGAATGGCGCGTCCGTACTAGGCGTCGTCGTCGAGGTGCAGCTCGATTGGGATTCGAGGAAGCGTTACTCGTGGCCGGTCTACGCGGCGACGTTGCGGGCGCGCCTTGAGTGCCCCGTCTGCGTGCTCGTCGTGGTCCCCACGGAGGCCTTGGCGAAGTGGTGCCGGCAGCCTCTCGACCTGGGGCCGAACTTCACGTTTGCGCCAGTGGTCTTAGGGCCAAGCGCGATTCCGTATGTCACCGACGAGGTGCAGGCGAGGCGCGCGCCCGAGCTGGCGGTGCTGTCGGTCTTGGCCCATGGCCACGAGCCCAACGCAGAGCGCATCGCGGCACCCGCGCTGGAGGCGGTCGCCACGTTGGCGAGCGACTTTGCGATGCTATATTCCGAAGTCATAGAAGAAGCGCTAAGCCCCGCCGCGAAGGCTGCCCTGGAGAAGCTGATGGACATCCGGAACTACGAGTTCAAGAGCGAGTTCGCGAAGAAGCACCGGGCGGAGGGCCGCCAGGAGGAGGGGGGCGCGCGTCGGGGCCCTGCTGGCGATTCTGGAGGCGCGCGGTCTCTCCGTTTCCGAGGCGGAGCAAGAAGCGATCGCCGCTTGCACCGACGCAACCCTCCTCACGCGTTGGATTCGCAAGGCGGCAACGGCCGCTACCGTCGCCGAGGTCTTCGCCGAAGGGTGAAGGCTGCCCTGGAGAAGCTGATGGACATCCGAAAGTACGAGTTCAAAAGCGAGTTCGCGAAGAAGCACCGGGCGGAGGGGCGCGAGGAGGGGCGCGTCGCGGCCCTGCTGGCGATTCTGGAGGCGCGCGGTCTCTCCGTTTCCGAGGCGGAGCAAGCAGCGGTCGCCGCTTGCACCGACGCGGCGCTCCTCACGCGTTGGATTCGCAAGGCGGCAACGGCAGCGACGGTTGCGGAGGTCTTCGCGGAAGGGTGAAGGTCGAGGTCGACCGCTGGAGTCGTCCTATCCCCCGACTAGCCCCCCGAGCGAAGCTCTCCGGGCAAGCCGAGCTTCTCGTTCGTGCCCCGCCCCTCGAGGAGGCCGGCCTCGAGCAGTCGGCGGACTCGCCAGATGAGAAAGAGATCGCCAACGGGCAGGTCAGCCAGCACGAGCCCAAGGACGCGCGTACTCCCGGTCCAATCGACGCAGGCCGCGCGGAGGCCTCGCATCGTGCACATCGACAGCGAGAAGGACGATGCGGCCTGGCGCAGGTCACGTAGGGCAGCCGGGATGCGCGACGATTCGTTGCCAGCGCCGCGCGCGCATGAACATCGTGGATCCGACGCCGGTGTTGCCAGGCTCCCATCACCTCGCCGCCGGAGAGCGCGACGGAGCGATAGAACGAGGGCAGCGCACGGCGCGGACCGCCGCCGCCCATGTGAACCTCGAACGCGCGCCTCGGGTGTGCTCGCAAAGTGGAAGCAGGTGCGGAGCATCACCAAGTGCTCGGCCGGGTCCGGGCCGTGCCACACGACGACGGGCCGCGGGTCTGCGCGGGCCTCGCCCATAGCGCCGAAGTCATCGAGCGACGTCTCCTCTGAGAACGTCTGCCAAGCGGGAACGCCCGCGCTGAGCATCTGCCACCACGCGTCGCGTTGCTTCGCGCCGCGGTCGACGTCGGCCAGAGGGCCGACCTGCAGCCCATCCCGCAAGTCCACGACCTCGTCGTCTCGCCCTAGCTCGCCGAGCGCCTTCCGAACGTGCCCGCCGGCCATGGTGGGGAGGCGGCGATGTGGAGGAAGGAGAGAGGCATGGAGAAGGGCGGACGCTGCAGCGGCCACCAGCTTCCTAGCAGTCAACCGGTCACGCGGGCAGAAGTCGAGGCCAGAAGCCCAAGCCAGAAGCCAGAGACAGAAGGCGCCGAGGGCGATCCGCGGGTACGCCCTCACGCGAACTCATGCGAATCAGCACGTGGAACGTCGATCCGACAGTGCGCGTCTCGTGGAACTAGGCAACATGGCTCTCCCCCGGGACTTCGACGTTCACCCCATGCGCCGAGCGATGCCCTTCACCGTGAGCAAACACGCGGCGAGCTCGTCGCCGGAGCGCTTCTCTCAGCTCGGGCCTCGCCGCGAACGCTTCGACCAAGTCGTCGGCGTCGGCGACGGCGCGCAGGCGCCGCCCCGCTGCCTCGACGAGCGACACGTAGAGCTCGGCGCCAGCGAGGGGCGGCGCGACGGGCTGCGCGACGGGCTGCGCGATGAGCCGCGGCGCGCTCTCGAACACGGGCGTGGGCGCCGAGGTGCTTGGCAGGGTGAGCCACGTCGGGACGCGCGAGAGCACCTCGGGATCGTCTTCGGTGGCCACGGAGACCACCGCTGAGGTGATCACGCCGCCGACGAGGAGCGGCTTGCCGACCCACTCTCCTGGCGAAACGCCGAAGAGGCTCGCCTCGCCCACGCGAGGATCGCCGTCGATCTCGTGGATGACGTTGCCGTGCGAGTCGCCGCGCAGGACGGCGACGCGCCGCGAGCCGAGGGGCCCGAAGGCGACGTGATACGTGCTCGACCCTGTTTTTACCCGAAAGGTCTGCCAGCCAGGGCTCGCGCTCGCGGGGGCTGTGAAGATCATCGTGTGTTGTTTGGACATCGGGGCTCCTTGCATCGATGTCGGTGCTTCGTCTCTCTTCTGACAACACGGCTCGCCAGTTTCGGCGCGCGCGGCAAGCTCCTCGCGGTGGCCATTCGTCCAGTGGCTCCTAATCGCGCGAGCCGTTTCGGCGTCGCGCCTCCCCATAGTGTCGTCGCCTCGCGGCTCCGTCTCCCCCGGTCTTGTCTCCCCGGCCCGATCTTGCCGAGCCGCTCTCGCCGTCAACGCGTCACCCCAGAAAGGGAACTCCATGTCGCTTGGTGCCTCGACGACCGCTGCTGCACGTACCCTTCGCAACGCCACGACGGAGCGTGAGAGCGCCCGGAACACGCTGGCGGCGTGCGCGCCGTCGCTCTCAACAGCCTGGCGCGCATGCGCCTGCCGCTTGAGGCCGCCGAAGATCTGGCTCACGACGTGCTCCTCGAGCTGGTCGCCAGTATCGAAGGCGGCGCCGTGGCTGACGGGCGCGAGGCGGCCTACGTGCGCCGCGCCGCGAAGCACCGCGCCATCGACGCGCTACGCCGCCAACGCGGCCGCGCCGCGGTGCCCCTCGAGGTGCTGGACGAGGAAGGCGAAGGCGAGGGCCAGGGTAGCGGCGGCGTCGAAAATCCCGAGGCGCTCCTCCTTCGCGATGAAGAGGCGCGCCGTCTGCATGAGCAGCTCGCCGCTGTTCGGGCCCTCGTGGCTGCGGCGCCGCGCCGCGTCCGCGAGCCGCTGTCGGCCGTCTACCTCGAGGGGCGAGCCATCGCCGAGTTGGTGGCGGCGGAGCTTGGACCGGAGGAGCGCTCTTGCGTGGCCAGCCAGCGTCGCGTGCGGGCGCGCGTCGACAAGGCGCTCGAGCGGGCGCGCGGCTGGTTGCGCGAGCGCGTGCGCCTGGCCGACGCCTCGTCAGTCGTTGGCGCGCGCGCGCGCGCTCCGAAGCGTGCCCTCGGCGAGGGCGAGCACGCACGAGGCGAGCCTGGGGCTCTCAGGTCGCGCGGCCTCGCCGAGCCCTGCGAGGTACCGGGCCACTTGCAAGATGGCCGTCGTCTCGGCGGTGACGCGGATGCCGCCGTCGGTCTCTTCGTGCCGCATGCCCGGCAAGAGATTGCGCGCGACCCAGCGCGCCTCCGGATCGCGAACGAAGAACGACAAGACCTCGGCAGGGCCCGTCTTGGTGAAAGCCGTCGAGGCTCGCGTCGTGAAACGTCGCGACGTCGGCCGGCGCCGCGGGGCGAAAGGGCTCGTGCTCGTCGAGTCGAGCCTCAAAGACGTTGTCGATGCGGAACCACTTGAGCGTGCCGGAGCGGTGGCACGTCGCGATGATGCGAGCCGGCGGCCCGATCACGACGCGGTGCACCGAGAGGTGCCGGGCGCCCTCTGCGCCGCGCCCCGCGCTGAAGTAGCGGACGCGCACGGCGATGCGCTGCGCGGCCGCGTCCTCGAGGACCGACTGGTAGCGCTCCGACGGGCCGCTCGCGTCAGGTGGCACGATGGCCGTCCCGACGAGCGCGGCCATGTCGCCGCGCGCCGGCAGCTGCCGCAAGATCGACTCGAGGACCTGATCGCGCGAGCGACTCTTGGGCAGCCGCGCGAGGCGCAAGAGCTCGCCGACCTCCGCGTCCTTGAAGACGACGGCGCCGGGGAACCAGCTCTTGGGCACGCTCCACCAGACGTGCGGGTGGTCTTCCTCGCGCTCGAGCGGGAACCCGTAGGCCTGGAGCTCTTCGAGGCGCTTGCGTAGCGCCGGCACGGCGATCTCGATGCGGCGCGCGAGCGAGGCTTGCTTCCAGCTGCGCTCTTCGAGGAACGCTTGGACGATGGCGACGACGGTGGCCGTGCTGGAGCGTTGACCCATGAGCGAAACCGGGATGGTTCACGAGGCGGGGCCGACTTGGGAAGGGGCACGCGGGGAGGGGACGCGCGGAGGGGACGCAACTTATCGAGGGCCTCTGCCGATAGACCTCGCATGAGTTCGTTCCGTCGGCATGAGGTGCTCGTCTCGCTGTTCCAGACGCGCCCTCCGCTGGCGGCCGAGGTCTTGCGACTCCTGGGCGTCGCCGTGCCGTCGGGCACGCGCCTACGGACGGATTCGGCCGATCTGACGCAGATCACGCCGACGCAATACCGGGCGGATCTGGTGGTGGTGCTCGAGCGGGCGGAGCGGCCCGTGCTGGGCATCGTTGTGGAGGTGCAGTTCAAGCGCGACGTGGGGAAGCGCTACTCGTGGCCGGTCTACGCGTCGACGTTGCGAGCGCGACTGAAGTGTCCGGTCTGCGTGCTCGTGGTGGCGCCCACGGAGGCGATGGCGAAGTGGTGCGCCAAGCCGGTGGAGTTGGGGGCCAAGCTTCACGTTTGCACCCTTCGTGCTCGGCCCGAGCGCGATTCCCTATGTCACCGACGAGGAGGAGGCCAAACGCGCCCCCGAGTTGGCGGTGCTCTCGGTGTTGGCGCACGGCCGCGAACCGGACCCGATGCGGCTCGCCGTGCCCGCGCTCGCGGCCGTCGCGACGTTGGCGAGCGACTCCGGGGTGCTATATTCCGACGTCATCTACGAAGTACTGGGGCGCGCGGCGAAGGCAGCACTGGAGGAGCAGATGGACATCCGCAAGTACGAGTTTCAAAGCGATTTCGCCAAGAAGCACCGGGCCAAAGGGCGTGAGGAGGGCCGCGAGGAGGGCCGCGCGGAGGGCCGCGTCGCTTCACTGCTTGCGATCCTCGACGCTCGCGGCCTCGCCGTTTCGGCCGCGGAGCAAGAGACGATCGCCGGGTGCACGGACGACGCGTTGCTGACACGGTGGATTCGCAAGGCCGTCACCGCAGCTACGGTTGCGGAGGTCTTCGCGGAGGGGTGACGCTCCTCAACCCTCCTCACACCACTCCACGCGCCCCGTCTCCGTAAACAGCAACCCCGCCCGCGTCGCGGGGCGGCCCTCTCCGCCTCGCGCCAGTACCGCCGCGTACTGGCGGACCTGCTTCACGTACGCCGGGTACTCCTCGCGGGCGCTGCGTGTCGGCGCGCGATCGGTCTTGAAGTCGATGACGGTGAGCGCCCCGTCCGCCCCGCTCGCCACGAGATCCACGTAGCCCACGACCAGCTTTGCGCCATCGGCGCTCGCCTCGGCGAACGGGTACTCGAGGCGGAGCGCGACATCTCCCTCGCTCGCGGTTCCATCGGCACCGGCACCGGCGTCGGCACCGCGCCGGCCCCACGTCGGCCCCGCCGGCCTGCCGGGCCCGCCGTTCGCGCGCACTCCCGGCAGGACACCTTCGCTGCGCAGCGCCGCGAACGCTCGCTCCACGTCCTTCGCCGCTTCGTCGAGCGGCACCGCGGGGCCCACCGCCAGCGCGCGCGCGACGCGACGAACGCTCTCCTTCGCGTCGAGGCCGCGCGTCAACACCAGCCCAATGGCCGCATGCACCAGCGATCCGAACGCCGCGCCGTGGCGGCCCTGCTTCTTCGCCCGCGCCCACGTTTGCGCGCCGGGCTCACCCCCGTCTCCGCAATCACCGCCGTCCGCTCCATCGACCCCGCCCGCCTCCGCCCCGAGCGCCGTGGCCTCGCGAGGCGCGTGCGTGAGCTCCACCCCTCTCGGCGTCGGCGCCTGTCGCGGCCAACTCGCCCTTTGGCGCGTGGCCGTCGGCTCGGTGCGCTTCGCTCGTCACGGACGTCGGCTCGAGCCGCGGTCGCATCGACTCGCGAAGCGCCTCCTCCCACGCGGCGCGCTCGCGCTCGGCTGCGCCCTTGGCGAGCTTCGGGGGACGGTTCATCGCGACCGCAGGCTTCGACCACGCGGCGCCGCGTCCCTCGCGGTACGGCTCGAGGAGCCGCACGCCATTCGCCGCCTTGCCCGCGAGCGCTGGCGCCGCCAAGAGCGCGTGCGCGTACTTGTCCGCGTCCGAGAACTTCCCGCCTGTGCGAACGGGGAGCACGAGCAAGTCGCGGGCGCGCGTCGCTGCCACGTAGAGCAGCCGCCGGCGCTCGTGGGCCGCCATCTCCTCCGCGCGCGCCTTGAGACCGCTCCCCGCCGGCTCGTCCCAGTGAAGCCGCGACAGCGACATGCTCCACGCGCCCGACGGCTCCTCGAGCTCGAAGGCGCTGCCGCGCGGGCCGCGCGCGAGCTCGCCCGCCGCGTCCCACAAGATGACGACGGGAAACTCGAGGCCCTTCGCTTGATGCACCGTGAGGATGCGCACTGCGTCGCTGCCCACCGGCGGCGCGGGATCCAAGCCGACCGGCGCGTCGACCCACTCGCGCGCGCGCATCACGACGCCGTCGAAGTCGAGCTTCTCCGCGTCACCCACGCGCTCGAGGGCGAAGATGAGCTCCCGGAGGTGGCGCACGCGCTGCGCGCCGTTCGGGCCCAGGGCGACCGCCCGCGCGAAGCCCGTCTCGTCGAGCAGGCGACGCGCCGTGTCGCCGAAGCTCCGCCTCCCACGCTCCCGTCGCAGCTCCATCACCCACGCGGCGGCTTCCTCGGCGCGCGCGGCGGCCTCGAGGTCGACGCCCTCGAGGGCCTGCTGCTTGGCCTTGGCCTGCCAAAGATCCCACGGATCGATGGCGAAGAACGGCGGCCGGAGCAGCGCCGCCAGCGCGCCGCCGTCGTCCGTGTCGCTGACGGCGCGGAGCCCCAGAAGAAACTGCTGGTGCACCGGCTCGCTCAAGAAGAGTCGCCCGCCCGCTGGCGCATAGGGCACGTCGGCGCGGTCGAACGCCGCGAACAGGATCTTCAGCGACGTCGTCGCGCGCGCCAGGACGGCGATGTCGCTCGTGCGCACCGGCCTCGCCTCGCGCGTGTCGGCGTCGACGACCGTCAGCTCGCTCTTGTCCACGAGCCCGCGCACGTAGGCCGCCAGCGCCTCCGCCTCCAGCTCGCGGACGGCGTCGGCGCCGTCCTGCGAGTCCGGCGAGGTCCTCGAGGGGCAAGAGGTGCACGACGTCGTCGCCTTCGCCCTTGCTGCGTCCGGCCCGAGCGCGCGAAAGTAGGCTTGGCCCGTCGCCGGGTCGAAGGTCTCGGTCTTGTGCTCACCGAGCACGGCGGCCATGCGGTGGTTCAGCCACTGAAGGAGCCTCGGCTCGCTGCGGAAGTTTGCGCGGAGCTCGACGGCGTCGTGGTCGCCGGCCATGATTTGGCTCCGCACGCGCTCGTACATGCCGATGTCGGC
This sequence comes from Myxococcales bacterium, assembly GCA_016703425.1. Lineage (NCBI taxonomy): Bacteria > Pseudomonadati > Myxococcota > Myxococcia > Myxococcales > Myxococcales bacterium. The sequence continues at coordinate 10,193 of JADJCA010000002.1, read as the reverse complement.
GCGCCGGAAGCGATAGATCGACTGCTTGGGATCCCCCACGATGGTCAGCTTCCCCGGCGTGAGCACCACGGCGTCCACACTCTTGGCGCGCGGCCCCTGCTCGCACAGATAAAGGAGGACCTCGGCCTGGAGCGGATCGGTGTCCTGGAACTCGTCGACGAAGAGGTGGTCGAAGAGCTTCTGGTATTCGCCGCGGACCGTGAGCTCATCGCGCAACAGATCGCGGAGCTTGAGCAGGAGATCGATGGCGTCGAGCGCCTGGTTTCGCCGCTTCGTCTCCTCGTAGAGCGTCACGGCGACGGGCCAGAGGCTCACGAGCCGCTTCGCCATCCACTCGTGGATGGGCGCGACGAGTTGCTCGAGGAGCGAGGGGCGATCCTTCGCGGGGCCCTTGTCCTTGAGGGCCTTGAGCGCAGCGACGCCGGAGCTCCCCCGAGCGAAGCTCTTCTTCGGCCCGAGCTCGTCCACGCGGCGCACCGCGTCGAGCACGTCGAGGAGCGTCGACGAGCGCTCAGGGTCAATGGCCGCGAGGCTCCGGCCCAAGCGAAGCAAGACGCGCGCGCCGTCGTCATCGGGCCCGACCGGCGTGAGGCACGCTCTCGCGAGTCGTGCAGCAGCGTCGAGCCGCGCGCGGTCGAAGGTGGGCTCGGCCAAGGTGGGCGGCGTGGGCAGCGTCTGCAGCGTGGGCAGCGCGCGATCGCGGCACTCGAGCAGCCTCGCGTACAGCTCCTCGAGGCTCGGCGGGGCAAAGTCGTAGTCGGGCTCGCGGGCGCGGACGCCGCACCGAAGCGCATCCGCGAAGGCCGCCGTCGCGCGGTCGGCGAGTGTCACCAACTCTGTCGGGTGACCGGCGCCGGCCAGGCTCTTGCCCAGGTGTCCGTCTTGCGCCAGGCGAAGCATCCGCTCGTAGGCCTCGCGGACGAGCGCGCCCGCGTCTTCCGCGATGTTGTAGCTCGGGCTGAGCTTCGCTTCCGCGGGGCGGAGCCGCAGCAGTCGATCCGCGAACGAGTGGATCGTGCCGAGGTGCGCGGAGTCGAGCTTGCCGAGCGCCTCCAAGAGGCGCGCCCTTCGCGTGGCGCTGAGCGACGTTGTGCCGAGCGCTCGCAGAATCGACTCGCGCACGCGCAGCTTGAGCTCGCCGGCGGCGCGGCGGGTGAAGGTGATCGCCGCGATGCGGTCCAGCGAGAGCGCGGGGCCGTCGTCCTCCGGCGCGATGCGCTCGACGAGGCGCGCCACGAGGGTGGTCGTCTTTCCGGTGCCGGCGCCGGCGTCGATGACGAGGTTCTTGCGAGAGCGAACGGCGAGCTCGCGGGCGGCTTGATCCGAGGTGCTCATCACGCCTCCTCCTCCCCAACGAAGCGCGCGTAGGGCTTCGTGCGCGGCTCGAGCGTGAGCACCTCCCTCGAGCGGCCGCTCTGCTCTCGATGACACGACACCGCGAACGCGCAATAGGTGCAGCCGGCCGGGTCGGGCGTTCGGGGAAGTGCCCTCGCTTCGAGGAGCGAGCGCGCCACCTCGAGCCACTGGCGCGTGAGCGTCATGAGCGCCTTGGTCTCGTCTGCGCTGTAGCGCCGCTCCTTCTGAGGGTTGCCTTTGGGGTAGACGTACGCGCTCTCGACGCCGCCCCGCGCCGAGACCTTCCACGAGCGCGCGAGCTGCTCGGCGACGAGCGCATAGACGCCGAGCTGAAGATCGACGGCCGGGTCGAAGTCGCCTGCGCCCTTGGAGCTCCGGAGCTTCGGCTTGCCGGTCTTGAGATCGCGCACGAAGAGCTTGGTGCCCACGCTATCGAGCCGATCGATCTGCCCTTGCACGAACAATGCGCGCTCCGCCTTGGAGGTCTCGAGGCGCACGGGCGCGTCGTTGCCGAAGGCTTGCTCCACGCTCACGAAGGCGCGGGCGTCAGAGCCCCAATCGTATTGGAGCAGCTCCGCCACGTCGCGCTGGAGGCGTGCGCGCTCGGCCTCGCGCACGAGCGCGCCCCCCAGCGGATAGCCGTCCACGAACTCCGTGAAGAGCGCGTCGGTGAGCGCCTCGGCGGTCGCGAGGTGCGCCTCGAGCGTGCCCTTCTTTGCGACGAAGCTCTCGCCGTGGGTGCGGTAGAAGTCCTCCGCGAGCTTGTGGAAGAGCGAGCCGTAGGCCAGCGAATCGATGGCGTCGCCGTCGGGGAGCTCGGCGGCCTCGCGGAAGCCCAAGACGTCCGACAGGAAGAACGCCTGGGGGCATCCGAGGACGCGGCCGAGGCGCGTCGGCGAGATGGGGCGCTCCGGCGAGAGGCCCGGGAGCACGGGGAACGCGCCGCGCTTGGGGAACACGCCATCGAGGGCGTCGGGCGCGCGCGTTGGGTCGAGCAGCGCGAGCAGGCGCTCGAGGCCCACGGCGGTCGGCCCTTGCCAGTGGGCTGGCGCCAGGCGCGCGACGCTGGCGGCGAGAGCCTGCCAGGATGCCTCGCGCAGGGGATGCTGGAGGTCGAAGGCGACCGCGTCCTCGCGGCTCGGCGTGAAGTAGCGCTCGGCGAGCGCGCGCACGCCCGGCACCTCCACAGGCGGGGCGCGGCGATCGCGGCCCGGCCTCGCGAGGGCCACGCCGGCCTCGGTGAAGACCGGCGACAGCTCGCGGTGCGTGCCTTCTTCGTCGACGGACGAGGCGGAGAGCGTGACGCGCTCGGTGGTCGCTTCGAGGACGTGGACGAGGCTCGCGAGGTCGGCGGGGGCGCGCTCGCCGAGGCGGGGCACGCCGGGCAGCCACGCGCGCAGGGCGTCAGGCAGCACGGGATCTTCGCGGCCCGGCGAAGGGAGCGCGCCCTCGACGAGGCCCACGACGCGGACCGCGCGAAACGAGAGGCCCGCGGCGCGGCGCACCGTCGTGAGGGTGATGGCGGGCTCTCCGAAGCGCGCGGCGCTCGCGCGCGCGCGCGCGCCTTCGAGCGCTTCTCCGAGCAGGCCGAGCGCTGTGGCCCCGCCGACGGAGCGACCGGCGTCGGTCGCGAGGAGGCTCGTGGCCGCGTCCTCGAGCGCCGCCAAGAGGATGGGGCCGTGGGGCGCGGGCAAGACGAGGTGCTCGCGCACGAACTCGGCGAGGCGCGGCCAGAGCGCGACGAGGCTCTGTTTATCGACGATCGCGCGGGCCAGCTCGTGCAGCGCCGTCATCGACGGCGTGATGGCGCGCAGGTGCAGGGCGCGCGTGCGTGCGTCGCGGAGCGCGTATTCGCGATCTTCGTCGTCGTCGCGCGCGGTGGCGAGCTCACGCTCGAGGGCGGCCGATTGAGTCTGCATCCGAGGGAGCCACTCGAGGGCGGCCTCCGGCGCGGCATCGGCGCCGCCGACGGTGCCGAGACCGGCGATGAGCTTCATCGCTTGGCTTCGTCCGAGGCGGCTACGGCCCTCGAGGCCTTCGGCGCGGAGGGCGGGCACGAGCGCCGAGAGCGCGTCGATGGGGAGGAACCGCGAGAGCGCCGCGAGCAGGGCGCGAAGGCGCGCGCCCGCGCTCGTGCGCGCGACGGGCACGCCGCCGAGGACGACGACAGGGGGCCCGTCTGCGGCGTCGCCGCCCGCGTCGTCCGGCCACGGCAAGGTGGCGAGGCGATCGCGGACGAGCGCCGCCCAAGGCTCGAGGCGCGGCGCGAGGATGGCGAGCTCGGAGAGCGGGGTCTTGTGCTCGAGCACCTCGCGGTGCACCCACTGGGCGGCGGCCTCGAGCTCGTCGGCCACGCCGCCGTGATGCTCGAAGTGCACGGTGCCGTCGGGGCCGCGGCTTCGCGGCCGCGAAGGGGCGGAGAGCACGTCGGGCGACTCGAAGAGAAATTGCGACAGGAGCTCGAGCTCGGTGACGGTCGAGCGTGTCGACGGCGCCCCGGAGGCGGGCGCGCTGGTCGCCGCCGCGGCGGCGAGCTCGGGAAAGAGCAGCGCCAAGCGCTCGTGGTGCGCGTGGCGGCGCGGACGCGACGGGACGAGGGCGAGCGTTACGCGCGGGATGGCGCGAAGAAAGCGGGCGCGCGCGGCGGTCTCGTGCCCGGTTACGAAGGCGAGGGTAGGGCCGAGCTCCGGCCACGCCGCGGGCTCACGCGTGCTGAGCGCGGCGGCCTCCACGAGCATCCGCGCCGGCGTGAAGGACCGAGCGGCCCGTTCGTCGAGCGCGCGCCAGATGAGCGCGAGATCGTGCAAGCGATCGGCCGCGCGCGAAGGCGCCTCCGCGGGCAGGGGGCTCGCCGCGAGGTCTTCGAGCGCGTTGGGGGTGAAGGCCGCGGCCTCGAGCTCGGTGAGCGTGCGCGCGAACGCGACGTCCCACCCGGGCACATCGGCGAGGAGCGCCGCCTCGAAGTAGCGGAGACCGAGCCGCCGCTCGTGAAAGAGCGCGAGGAGCCGCGTGGCGCGGTGCGCTTCTTCGCCGGGCGTGAAGTCGACGCCTTCACGCTGAAGGAGCTCAAGGGCGAGCGCCTCGGGCCGAGCGAAGCGGGTACCGATGAGGCCGCGCGGCGCCGAGGCGCTGATGACGCGTCGTAGGGCGTGCGCGTGGGCCTCCGTTGGGACGAGGATGGTGCGCGAGGGCAGGGGAGCCGCGCTGGGCGAACCGCCAGAAGAGCCGGCGCCCGCCGCTGCGGGGCCGCTCGGGTCCGCGAGGAAGCGGTGAAGCGCATCGAGGGCAGAGGGATGGAGCACGAGGGACTAAGACGCAGGGCGGCGCGGGATCTGACGGGGTTGGCGGATTCGCCGCCAGAGTCGGAGGGACAGCGGCGGCCGACGCGCCAGAACGCGACCGACCGAACGGGCGAGCGTCTCAGACGACGACGGGGCTGTCGAACTCAATAAAGCCGGGTGCGTGCGTGGCAGGGGGCGCACGCATTGGGGCCGGGGCGTCCGGTCTCGCCCTGAAGTTCCGAGTCTAGCTGACCGAGCCGTAGTAGGCTCGCGACGACTCGTCGCCGGTGGCGGTTGCGGGCGGTCCGCAGTCACCAGTCGCGCGTGTCTTGCGAGGGGAGACTGAATATGGCGATGCGGCTGGGGACAAGGCTGAAACGCGCCCGACTGGCGCAAGGGCTCAATCAAGCAGACATTGCGGTGAAGGTCGGGGTGTCCCAGCCGATGATCAGCAACTGGGAGAAGGGTCGAAGCCAGCCGGACGCGGAGGATCTGAAGAAGCTCGAGAAGATCCTCGGGAAGTTCTACAAACCCGCACGAACCGGGGCGACCGGAGACGATGACTCGGCTGCCCTGAGCAAGCGCGCAGATCTTCGAACTTGGCTGCGTGCTTGCGAGAAGGCAGACCTCTCGGCGATCGAGCTGTCTGAGGCGTCCAGGGTGTCTGTCGTGCAAATCTACAATCTTGAGTCTGGTCACGCAGTTCTAACCCGCGGGAAGGGACGCGAAAGCGTTTGGAAAAAGGCGCTGAAGACGCAGGTCCCGACGAAGTCCGGAGATGAGGCAAAGGAAGAACAAGCCATCGAGGGGCTGGGCGCACTTACTGACTTCGACCCCACGAAAAGCAGGATCGCCCACATGTCCGGGCGTCTACGTCTTCTACGATGTGAGCGACCGGCCGATCTCGTAGGCAAGGCACAGAACATCAAGACCCGTGTCGCCAATCACGAGGACAAGTTCTGGTTCAAGGCGCCTATTGTCAGTCGCGGCGTACATCGAGGTTACCGACCCTGCTCTTCGGCATCAGATGGAACAAGTTCTCATCAAGTCAAATGCCGTCATCAACAAGCAATCCGTTGACCGCGACTAGGCGCTGGGATCGCCCGGAATCCTGGTGAAGTCGGGCGGCGGCGAATCGGAACGAGGTGGCCATCTCGGTCGCGTCGACGACGGCGGACTAAGGCACGTCGCGCTCGGTCGACCGCAACGGAGACCGCGGACTGTACGAGCACGCGAGACTCTGAGAGCAACCCGCGCATGTCGAAGCTCGAGACGACCTGGGTGCCTGGGTAGCCGCATTCGAAAGACCGGGCCGAGTCCGGCGCGCGGTGGCAACGGGCTCTCGCCGCCGATGGCGCCGGGGAATGAGCAGGCCGACGGCCCTCAGCTGTTGCTAGCGAACCGCCAAACCAACAAATCGACATGAGCAAGCGAAGGTAGGCGCAGGCGCCATTGGAGCTCCCGCGCAACCGAGCGCCATCGCCTGAAGCTGGCGGGGCTTACCGTGCGCCCAACGAGTGGCGCAAGCTTCGCCGCGCGGAGAAACGCGAGCGTTTGTGCGTTCAGGGGCACGCAGTCATGGGGGTTGCGCCAGTGGAGCACAAGGGTCCATGCATTAACGCCGAAGCCGTCCAGCTTGTGTGCGCCTCCAGGCGCCAACTGTTCCAGTCGCTCTACGAGGTCAACGTTCTCGTCAAAGGCGTATTCGAACGTGTTGCGGATGACCTGAGCGGCACTCTGAGCGCGGGCAGGAAGGCACCTCGGTGCCCGGTCCACTTGGCCACCTCGTCGATCACGCCCTCGAGTGTCCGGTCATACGTGATGGTGTGAGCTGAGAGAAGAATGCCAGGCGGTCCTTACGAGAATGGCTCGTGGGTCCTCGGTGCGAACACGGCCCGCGATCCGGAGAATCTTGGATGAAGCACGCCAGGTAGGTGAAAGGCCGACGGGCTTTGCAACAATCCTCCGCCGCGAACTGCCCGACCTTGGCGCGACGCGTGCCAGCGGACTTGGCGGTCGCGATATCTCGACTCGCAATCGGTGCGCGTCTCGCCAGAGGTCCTCGAACCACGCGGAGATCACCTTGAAAGTAGCTCGACGCTTCACCGCATCGCTGTTTCGAACTGACCGCTTGCTTCTTCGTCGCTCAGCGCGCTCGTCGACAGGTTTGCGGAGCGACGATTGCGGCTCCTGTTGCTGTGCGCTAGGTAGACCTTTCGCATGCATGGCATCCAGTTGCCGGACGGAGAATGAGCGGCGGGCGAGCATGTCCTCGACTGCATACGGATTCGTATTCGTGCTCGACAGCCAGCAGACGAGGCGAACGCGGCCGCGAAAGCCCCCAAGAATGTCTTGCCAGTCTTTCCCAACGAATGCGACCGCCATGTCGAGCGAGCCCGCTTCCGCCAGCGCCTCGCGGAGGGCTTGCGAATCGCGCGGGGATTGGCGAGAAATTCTCGGTCGGGCATGAAAGGAAGTCTCGACCATGAGGGCCTGCGCCCACAAGGCTTAGGGCCAGGTGTTCCACGGCCGCGTTTCCTGCTCCCCGGCCCGGGCGTGTGCTCGAGAAACGGCCAACCGGCATGGGGTGGGCGAGGCCGCTGGACGACGGTCTGGTCACGGCTACCCATCACGCGGCCGCTGCCCGTCGAAGATCCGAACCGCGCCGTGCCCGCGCTCATCGAAGGCCCACGCGTGCCGCTGCTCGTCTACGGCGTCGTGCTGCCCTGGAACGGCGATCGCGGACCCAGCAGCGAGGCAAAGGGCTGGTCCGAGTTCATGCGCGTCGTGCCGATGCACGCTCGCGAGCGGGCGCGCCTTCGCAGCGAACATGCCGGCATCGCGCCGGACGGCGACGGCGTGCGCCGGGCTCACCGCTACCAAACGACCCACATCTTGAGCGCCGCGGGCGGGGGGAACTTCTTGGGCGCGCGCCACACCTCCATCTCAAGCCCTGGGATCGAGCGCAGCGACAGTCTCGACGGGCACATTCATGAGCGAGCGCGCCTCGCAGAGCTGGAGCGCGAGCTTCAGGTAGCGGCGAAGCAAGAGCAGCGGCGGAAACAGGCTCGGCGTTCATACCAAGCGAGCAGGTCCGTGGTGGCCTTGGAGCTGTTGCAGCTTCGGCATGCCCAGATGAGGTTGTCGCCAACATCTTCGCCGCCGCGATGCCGTGGCACGATGTGATCCGCGGCCAGCGGCTTGCCCGCGCCGCAATAGGCGCAAGCCTGTGGCAGAACGAGCTTGAGGCGCTCATCGTCCGCGAGCGGACGGACGTTGATCGACCCGCTGCGCAGGCCCGCGTTGAACTTGCTGCGGATGGCGTAGTGCCCAGCTGAGTACGCCGTCGCGCCTTGCGTGACCGCCGCGTGGGCCATCGCGAGGTTCGCGTAGGACCAGTGAAGCAGTGCGTAACGTTGTCCTCGGTGAGGGGCATCGAAGGTCCGACCGGCTAACGAGAAGCTGCCTTCTTGACCGCCTTCTTCTTTGCACCGCCGCCCCGGGCCTTCGCCGCCGCTCCCTTCGACTTCACGAACCGGATGCGCTCGTCGGGCACCGTGTAGAGCGAGGCGTACCCCGTAACGTCGACCGGCGCGACGCGACGAGGGTTCTTGAGGTGCCACTCGTAGTCGCCCGGCTCGCCGGTCACCTTCACGAGGTCGACGACGCACATGGCCTTGCCGTAGAGCAGCGCGGCCGGGTCGAGCCGCCGCGCGCGCACTTCGTCGTCGTTGCGGCTCTTGCTTGCGACGATGAGTACCTCGCCGCGGAGGTCAACGGACCACGTGCGGTATTCGATCTTCTTCTTGCCGGCCGCGATGAGCTCCGCCCACGGCTGCTTCACGGAAAGTGCGCGCATCGGTTCCCCCCTCGTCTTCCTCGTCCGGCGCAGGGCCGACGAACGCAGACGCGAGCGAGGCTAGCCCGGTGTCGTCGAAGCAGTCGCAAGTTCCGCCTCCCGCGCCTCGCGATCCCAGGTGCGAAAAGCCTTTCCTACTACCTAGGTAGTAGAAAACTCGCACCCGCTCCTACGCGAGTGGCACTCAGCGAGGTACCCGAGGAATCCGTCGTTGCAGTCCGCACGCTCGAGAGCGAGACTCGTCGCGATCTCCGTGCGACTGAGCGCGGAGCCGACGAGGGGAGGGGGGCGATGCGAATGCCGGTCGACGCCATGGGCGAACCGAGCGACGGGACTGCTGCGACGGCGCGCATGATGGTCGGTGCGTCCTCGCGGGCGCTGGCCGCGCGAGCGAGGAGCAATGAGCTACCGCTGCTTCCACTGTGGACAACCGCACGGCTCCGCCTGGTGTCCGATGCAACGAACGGCCCAAGCCACGGAGCAGCTCGCTCAAGCTGCCGAGCGCGGCGCATGGGCGCAGAAGCGCGCCGCGTCCTCCGGCGCGGCGGCGGCCGGGGCGATGGGCGACATCAGTCGCTACATGGGGCGCATCGGCTCTGCGCTCACCAGCCTGGACAGAGGCTTTGCAGAAGGCCTCAAGGTGCAGCGGGCGACGCTGGCGTCCATTCGTCACATCGAGGCGACGCAACAGCAAGTCCTCGCAGCCCAGCGACGGCAGACCGAGATCCTCAACCAACTTCGCGCCATGCAGGCGCAAGCCAACGAGCTCGCCCGGATGCAGCTGCATGCGCAATTGCATCAGCTGCAGGTCGCGCGGCAACAGCTGGAGATGCAGCATCAGCAGCTCGACGTTCAGCTCCAGCAGCTGCATGTCGCGGAGCAGCAGTGGGCCGCACAGCTAGAGCGCGAGGAGCGGGAGGCGCGCGAGAACATGGCGCTTCGCTGCTTCGTCGACATGCACGAGGGCGCCAAACAAGGCCACTACGCTCGCGCCAGCTTCGAGGCCTTCCTCACCATCGTGGCGAGCGAGCGGGTCTACGCGCAGCTCTACACCACGTCCGAGACCGCAGCGAACCGACTCACCTTGTCGAGCATTCGCGACAAGAACCTAGAGATTCTCGGCGAGCTTCTGACGGGCGAGGAGTCTCGCGCGAAGATTCGTGACGCGTACGTTGCCCTATTCGTGGCGCTCTTGCCACTCGTCCATCAAGCGCGCGAGATCCGCGGGCGCTTCGACCAGATGCATCAAGCCTACGGCGGGAGCGTGTTTGTTGCTCTGGAGCCGGGCGCATTCGCGACGGTCGCGCAAACCTCCCCCTATCGGCAAGTTGCTGCGAGCGAGGAAGACGTTCTCGCCACGTGCGAGGAGAACACGGCGCTCTACGAGACGGACATGCGCCTCCTGGTCGGCGAGCTCGAAGGGGTACTGCGCCAGCGCGAGCAGTCGTTCGACAATGTCCGGTTGGGTGAGCTGGCCTTGGTGCCTCGCCACTTGGGCGGCGCGGAAGGTCTGCGCCGACACGAAGCCGCGGTAACGGAATTTCGACGGGCGCTCGATGAGGCTCTCCAGGAGCCGTTCGATATGTTCGTCGCTGAGTTCGAACGCATGTTCCACGACGTCGGCGGGCGAGTTCAGGAGGGCCAGCGCCTTCTCGATCTAGCAGCGCGAACGAAGCGGCTTCAGTCGTTTGTCCGAG